>CAWKES010000022.1:0-46284 GCA_963848755.1 Candidatus Bathyarchaeota archaeon
CTCGTATCGCTCGAGAACGGTGGTGCGCAGCATGCGCAACGGGTCGTCCGAGCAAACGACACCGTCGGGTCGAGCGGGGTGCGCAGGGTGCGGGCCGCGGGTGCCCCCGAGGCCGTCGTACGGGTCGACGAGCTCAAGGGCTGGGAGCGTGAGCGTCATCGCGGTCGATGGTGAAGTCCCGGCGGGAGAGGTCGGCGACGATGTCGTCGCCGAACCCAACCTGCGGGATTCTGGCGATTCGGGCAGGTACGCCTCGGGCCGGTGCGTCGCTATATGGAACCGGCGCCCCGCCGTGCAGACAACCAATCGTGCCGAGCGCTTGCCCTGGTCGGAAACATTCTATCATCACTGCTGAGAGGTGTGCCAATCTGTAAAGCTGCCACTGAAGCGAGAATTGTGTTACTTGATCTCACAGGTCAAGAATCAATCGATCGGGCAATACCCGTACTGAATATGAGAAGCTACTTTCGAATCCGTTCCAGTTGGAACAAAGCGCCAAGCAGATTTGGGGCATAGAAATGCCCGGCGAGATTTGTGGTCGTGGAGCTGAGCTTGATGAACTTACTGAGAAACTGCTTCTCTGCCTCACGCATAATTCTAGTTCATGGCTTATTGGGGATATGTTAAATCCATCTCGTCCAGAAATACTATTCCTTAGCATCGGATGCTCTCCGAAATAGCATGCTTCATTTTATTGCCGGGGTGTCAGAAGCATTTGCAGAAGTTATTTACAAAACCTACCTATGCTTTCTGAATCAGCGGCCCTTCCAGTACTTGATTTAAAGACCTCTCTCGTTGCTTGAACTCAAGTACGGTAAGAATGGAATAATGTTCGGTGAGTGGATCGAGAAAGCCATATTTTTGCTCGTTTTGGATAATATCGATGAAATGCTGGACGATGCTGTCACTAAGGAAGTCAGCACTCGCGCAGGTTACTTCAGCAATGCCAAAGTCTTGTTTCGTGTCGAATCCGGACTTCTTTGATTGATTCACAGCGAGGAAATGTATGTCTGGGTGCCTTGGAACCCAAGTATGCGATTGCGCTCTCTCATCTAATCGGTCAAGACATTCCGCAAATCCTGTCATGCCCAGGAGTCCGATCATCCTGCGAATATATGAGAAACTTGGGTGTGATACCCTCACTCGATTATCATAGCAAGAACCACTTTATCCCGCTATATCCTTCGAATCAGATACTGGCCGATCTGCCGGCGAGAGTTACTCTGTTGATAACCAAACAACAGGATTCTAGAATGGAGTTATTCGAAGCTGAACTCGAACGAGCAGCGATTTCTTGAAAAACGTCTCCATATTTGCCGGAGAAGTGCCCATGGGGGCTCTGATCGCAATAAATGACAGCGGAAGCGAAGACACAATCAGAGATCGTAAACAAGAATATGATCGAGTTCGACCAGGTTCAATTCTATAGTCTTCATCCGCTGCTGAAGAAAAGAGCATGCATACAAGAAAACTTGGCGATCGTAGAGATGATATCCAGATCAAAGCCTGCAACTGAGATCGCTCCCTTCGCTTTTCGAAGCTGAGTTCTGGTCGGAGGCGATCAGGTTGTACGAGCTTGGCGGGAGAATCAGCCAAGAAGAAGAACGATGACATGACTCTACTCTATGTACGATCCAGCTGAGGTAACTGTATTTTAGGACCGGAGAGTATGATAGAGCAAAGGAGACAGCAAGACTTCGTTGATGATTGCACAAAACTCGGAAACGAGTTGAGCATAGCCATAACACTTCACCAACTGGGCATCATAGAATTCTAGAGGCAATTATCCAGAAGCAAAAGAAACTTGACAATGAAAGTCTAGACATCCAACGAAAACTTGGAAACGAATGAGGAATAGCAATGTCATGGACACGAATTAGGAATGTTGGAGCTGATAGACGATAACAAAGACGGAGCTAGAAGACTTTACAATGAACGGATATTCCAACGAAACTTGGTGACCAATTAGGAGTAGCAAACACACTACACGAATTGGTAATATTAGTAGGCAAGCATGGAACACGACGATGAAGCTAGAATACTTTACAATGAAAGTCTAGGTATCCAACGAAAACTCGGAGACTCGTCTGCTATAGCCAGCGCGCTATACCGACTGGAACATTAGAACAGAAGCAAGGTAACTATGGTGAAGCTAGGCGAGGACTACATGCAAAGTTTAGCGATCAGTCGTATGTGTGGAAATCTGCTCGAGGGATAGCTGAAAAAGACACTTACACCAGCTGGGTTTGTTGGCGGAAGTGTACCTTGAGACCGGCGAGAGACTCTGTGAAGAGGAAAGCGTATTCTTCGAAAAAATAGGCACAAAACGCAGATATAGAAGCGTCTAAAGAAGTTCTAGATAGCATCAACAAAATTGAAGATAATGCAGATCTTCCATGGCTCGGATGACCATGATGGCGCTATCTTAAAGAGCAAGAGGTAAGATGGTCCAGCGATCGATCCAGCCATCCATCGATCGAGCGGATACCAAATACAAAGCAATGAGGTCAATGACCAACAAATAAACTCGGTCCAGGAATTTGCGCGGAGCCTATGTTTCAAACGCAGTCTCGAAATCGAAGGGCAACCTCCAGACGGTTGTGGCGAATCTCATACCAGCAAACTCCAAGAGAAAGAGGATATTCCTTCGTTCAAAGAACAGGCGGAGTTATGTAGATAAGGATACGCAGAAACTTAGGTCTCTTGACATGCTAGCCGAGAAACCACTATGCGATTTTGAGAAGTGGCGCATAATTCGTCTGTCCCTCCCTCAATCTAATGGTTGAATGCAAACAATCGCCTTTGCCGTACGTGTTCTTCCTATCGCAGACGAAACCGACCGCTAGTCGCTTCCCGCTTATCTCCGGCATATTCCATCAAGAGTTGGAAATCACGAGTGATGACGACCCATCGATTTGGAGTGTCAAGATCCAGCCACTCGGACTGGCTTCGCATCCTTTTCCTGTCAACTGTGAACCTGAGTATTTGCACGACCTTTTCCAAGTGCGTGCGCGCTGGTAACGAGATGAAGCTTTCAGGAAGTGCACCATTTAACAGGCTCATCCGACCACTCTTAAAATCCATGCAGCACTTCCACATAATCGAGACACCGCCCAGTACAGCAAGGTATTTTGATTGTCATGTGGCAATCGGTGTCGGGGTGCTGGATGCACCCATGGTTGGCGTCACGTTATCTGGACAAAACCGTGAAGCTTGAGTTCTTACCATGGGTGAGGGTGATAAGGCATGAAGCGGATGAGACACTCGATTGGGAGAGTAAACGTGAATTATATGCAGTCATGTAGTACACAAGGATTTCCTCAAAGACTACTTGTGCAATCACGTCTTCCTTTCGCAAATAGCTTCTCTGATCTTGCGGTGAAGCACGACGAGGAACTGGCGTCTGGAAAAGCCTTCGTTGCTGGCATGGGGAAAGGCAGAAACATTTTTGACAGCGAAAAGCAACTGAGGCCCAGAAAAACAGGAGAAAGGTCCAAGACCATCGGCAAGAACCTAGCATCTCTGCAGGTTTCGAAGAAAACCGTTGCAGGAATAGATCAAACCATGCTATTCTCTAGTAACAAGTAACCTTTACACGTGGACTTCCACGTCCCTCCAACCCATCCACGTGGACACCCAAAAACGAACTCTATGTTATATCCCCGGTCTCATGGTGCGGGAGACCAAATTTGAACCGTCAATTTTTCGTAGTTTGATGATCGTTTATCCGAATCTGAGAACTTTGATGGTGAGGTAAGCGATGAAGATGAGGATCACGATGGTGGCGCCTCTCGAGACTAATGTAGGGAGTAGATTTTGTTCGTTTTGTTTGGATCGCAGAGCGTTGATGATGGGTTTGACGAGGAATATTATAGAAGGTGAAAAGATGAGAAGAATCCAAGGCAGTCCACCGGTAACGGTAAGGCTGACGAATAGTGATAGGATTAGGAGAAGGATTAGGATGCAAAGTTTGAGTGCTCCTCTCTTGCCGATCGCCGTCGCGGTTGTTCTTATGATGTCTTTTTCGGAATCATGATCTCTGATTTCGTTGAGAAGTTCCATCAACATAGAGGAGAGGAAGAGTAGGCAGCTTAGCTGGACTCCTATGAGGTCGAGAGGACGGTAGACCGAGTAAGCCATTACGCCGTATAACGCGTTCCATGAAGCGTGGCATACAACATCAACTCCAGGTCTGACCTTTGCTCTCAGACCGAAAGAATAGCCACTGAACAATGTGATTATTATGATCCCGAGTAACTTGCCGAGGAGATCGAGTGGGTAGAGTGATAGAATCGCAACTCCTAAGAAAATTAGCACGAGTTTCCAGGCTGCGGAGACAGACAAGTCGTCTGACGCGATAGGGTTTCTTAGCTTCCCAGCTTTTCTGTCAAGTCCTCCATCAGCAATATCGTTAATCACGAAACCGAAAATCGATGAGGCCGCAACGAAAATGAGCACAGGTATGATGCTACTGTTGACGGGGAATTTCGCAACGAAGCCACAGGCCAGAGCAGAAATCAAGTAGTATGGTCCGTATTCATGGAATCTTACGATCCGCAGAAACACGTCGTATGAACTGTTTCGCCTTACAGAGCCGCCCGGTGGGGGCTCGATGTCGCTCACTAAGTGAACCTTTGAGCTTAGTGTATAAGAACGACGACGATCAGTGAAACACCGATAAAGCCGCGCAGCAATCTCCCCGCCTGGAAGAGTCGGGGTTGCTTGGACGTGCGCCAGTAGAGAGTGTTCAGGAATCCTTCGGCTGATACGTAGACGCCCGCTAACAATAGGAAGATCGACGCAAACTCAAACAAGATGTACCAGTGCCGCTCCCATGAGAGGAATAGACTAATCTACTTTTCCGAAAGGCTCAGCATACAATCTAAACTCGAAAAGAGAAAGGTCGTACGAAATTGTTATTAGCAGGTAATCGTGAGGGCGGGATGGTTGCATAATGTCTATCGCTGTGAGGTATCGGTAAGCGATTCTTCCTTATGGATCTGAGTCGGCCAGGTGATCGCAACGGAGTACAAATGGCTAGTTTTGACGGTAACTACTGTGGGCGCTTTCATGGCGGCGGTTGACGAGAACATAGTGTTCGTTGGACTACCCTCCGTTCTTCATGAATTGCATGCGTCATTGGTTGAGGGTGTTTGGGTGATCGCAGGGTACGCTCTGTCGACAACAATTCTTCTTGTTGCCTTCGGTAGGGTGAGCGACTTGTTTGGAAAAGTTAAGTTGTATATTCTTGGGTTTGCGACGTTTACGGTTGCCTCGGCGTTGTGCGGTCTTTCACAAACAGGAAGTCAACTGGTTTTCTTTAGGTTGATTCAAGGGATCGGGGCCGCATTGTTGCTGGTGAATAGTGTTGTTCTGGTGGCAGATGCGTTTCCATCGTATGAGTTGGGAACGGCGTTGGGTCTAAATTTCATGGCATGGAACGTTGGTGCGATAGCAGGCTACACTTTGGGAGGATTCATTGTTCAGCTTCTCGGATGGAGGTTCATCTTCTTCGTAAACATCCCGATTGGAGCTTTTGGAACCTTGTGGGCTCATGCGCGATTGAAGGAGACACGTAAAGCAGTCTCCGAGAAGTTTGATTATATTGGGACGATTTTGTATTCAAGTGGATTAACGCTAATTTTAGTAGCTTTGACTCTTGAGGGATCTAGTCTTTCGTTAATTCTAACTCTCCTTTTCGTTGGTATAATCGCTTTTCTAATATTCGTAAGCTGTGGAGAAGCGGATAGCTCATCCGGCACTTGATTTGGAGTTATTCAAGATCAGGTTGTTTAGCGCCGGGAACATCGCGAGCTTTTTGAATTCATTAGCATACAATTCTGTTCCTTTCATTGTGACCTTCTATCTTCAGCTGGTGCTGCATCTGAATCCATTGGTGACTGGTTTGATGTTTATTCCGATGGAAGCTGTGGTGTTATTTGTCGGGCCGATTAGCGGGAGATTGTCTGATCGGCATGGTGCAAGGGGGTTGAGTAGTCTCGGGCTTGTATGCAATGCGGCCGCAATATTTTGGATTAGTACGCTGCATCAAAGTTCCAGTTATTCGGAGCTTATTCTTGCATTGGCGTTTTTCGGGGTGGGGAGAGGATTGTTTGCTTCTCCTAACGCGAGTTCGATTATGAGTAAGATTCCGGCTGAGAGTAGAGGGGTGGCAAATGGGGTTCGGTTGACTCTGGTTTTCACTGCGATAGTCATCAGTGTACCGTTGTGTTTGGTCTTCATGAGTCTCGCTATACCTTATCATGTATTGACTCAAATTGCTCAGGGTACGGTTACGACGATCTCGGAGACCACGGCATTCCTGATTGCTCTCCGTTACGCGCTGCACATATCCGCGGTGTTGGTGCTTCTGGCGATTGTTCCATCTCTATTGAGAGGACAATCCAACAACCGAACCGGGCCGGCTATATGAAACCCAAGAATGTTCCTATGAGGTAGAGGGTGAGCGATCCCGCAATTCCAACAAGGAGCATCTCGATTCCGCTCCTCCAGATATTCTTCTTGACGATGTTTCCCTTCCAGGCGCCGACCACGAAGAGAAAGGAGAGGGACGTGAGCAAGGATGTCAGCAGCGATTCATGTTTAGCGGTGAATAGGTAGTATGGTAAGAGAGGTACGAGGGCACCGATTAGGAAAGAGGCGCCGATTGTTCCGCCCTTCTTGTATTGGTTGCTGAGCTCTCCCTTGTGAATATGAAGCTCGTGAATCAGGAGATCTTCAAGCCATCCTTCCGGGGTCGCTGTGACTTTGTTGACGACCATTTCTGCTTCGGCGTTGCTTAGTCCTTTATTGTGATAGAAGGTTTTGAGTTCTCTTCTTTCCTCCTCGGGTTCATGTTCTATTTCATACGCTTCTCGTTTCGCGTCTGCGAAATACAGGTCTTTTTCAGATCGGGCAGCTAGAATTCCACCAAAAAACATTGAGACTGAACCGGCAAGCATCGCCGCCGTTCCTGCCAGTCTGATTAGAAAAATGTTTGAGATTGCTCCGGAAAAACCGGTCAGAAAGGAGAGGTTAGTGATCAATCCATCAGATAGTCCAAGCGCGGAATCCGCTATGAGATTCCTTGCTCGAATATGCGCGTGCCGTTCTTGTGATCTTCCTCGATCAGTCGCGGTACTCGTGTCCGGTTTCGCCACTTCCCAACCCAGCCCACCGTCGTCGTGCCTCAAATTAGGATTTGCTGGACGGCAAGTTCTTGGGTTATGGCAGCCGCTTAGTTGGTAGGTTTGAAGCAGCTACATTCTTTTGCACGGTGATTGGAACAGCCAATGAGCTTGTGGTCCTTACACCCACAGATGACGCACTTTTTTTCTGACGGCATGAACATCAGTCTAACTTGCGCCATGGCTCTTCGATACATTATAATGGTTTAGTTGTAAGCGTAGGTAACGAGTATGACGGTATATGGGTGATCGACATGAAGATCAACTGTTCTTCAGGTTATGTTCTGATCATCTGTCGGTAGAAGCCATCCCGAAGAGACGGTTACGGATTGATTTTAATGGGATCAAACAGAGTTTGGAGAGCAATTATCGGGTGTTGATGTGGACCCCATACTTCGTTGTGTTGGGGATTATTAGTGGTGTTGAGGAGATTACGCTCAGGAGAGACGGTCGGATGATTATTCGTAAAGCGGTGTCTGATGAAAAGGCTCGATTAGAAGCCATGAGACTTTTTGGGCTGCTGGACGCTACTAAATAGTGACTATGCGTGCGTTCTCGACGGCTCGTTTGATCATTAACTCGAGGTCTAACGCTTTCTCGATTTCCTCAAGTCGGACGCGTCGAGCATTAGTGCTTGGGTTGCTTGTTGGCACTCCACAGGTTGAGACTCCGGGGCGAATGGAGATCTCATATGTTCCGATCTGGCGTGCGAATTTCTCTATTTGTAGTTTATTCATGCCAACCAGCGGTCTCAGGACCTGCGAGTTTTTCAAGCACGCAGTCAGTTGCCACTATGTTCTCAAGGGTTTGACTTGCTTTTTGTCCTATTGCGTCTCCGGTGACGATTGCATTGCATCCTTCTTTTATGGCGATCTGTTCGGAGATTCTGAACATCAATCGTCTCGAGAGAATGCATGCGAACTTGACGGGGCATTTTGTTACGATGTCTTGTAAGTCGGGCGAATGGGAGATCAGATAGGTTTTTGTGTTTTCGATTTTCGTGACTTCGCATAGTTTTCTGACGGTGTCGAGGGCGATTCCTTCGGCGGCTTGGTCGCATAAGGGGTAGTTGTCGAAATATGCGAAGGTTGGCTCGACTCCTTTTCTGACTAAAAGCCATGCGGCTACGGGTGAGTCGATTCCTCCAGAGATCAGGAATACTGCTCTTCCTTTGAGTCGTAGCGGGGGATTCGCGGTAATGGGTTTGGTTTCTTGAACGGTCGTGTCAGCTCACTCCGATCATTTTGTCTACGGATTTGAAGATCTCTTCGCCTTCCTCTTCGTTCTTCACGTTCTTGATTAGCATTCTACCTTTTCTGAAGAGGCTGATTTCGTGACCCTTGTAGTCGAATACGATTACGAGCGGAGTTTTCAGAAGCACTTTTCCGTGGGCGTTTATGGTGGTACCGATTTGTTCTAGGTTTAGATTTTGGGGTGTTTGTGGATTTACGTTCACTGTATCTGAACCGCAGAGCCAGGCTAGTTTTCGTTGTCGTAACTGTTTGCGTGGGGTATTGTTTTGGCAAGAGCAGTCGGGGCGGATGGCAAGGTTGATGGTGCGAAATTCGGATTGGATGAAATCGAATACGAGCATTTTGCTTTCGAGTTGTTTTGTGATTCCGCCGAGGAGTTTGATGGTCTCCATGGCTTGTACTGAGCCAATGATTCCTGTGGTGGCACCCATGACACCGCGTGTGTCACATGTTGGTAATTCTGAATCTTCGAGTCCTGGGAGTACGCATTCGAGGCAGGGTGTTTCAGGGGTTTTGAAGATGGCGACATTTCCTTCGAAACCGATTGCTCCACCGAACACGTAGGGGATCTTCTTCTCGACGCAGTATCTGCTGATCAGGTATCGTGTGTTCATGTTGTCTAGGCCGTCAACGACGCAATCTGAGTCGCCGATGACGTTGCGGATGTTGTCTTCATTCAAATTTTCAGGAACGGTTTCGAATTTGACTTCAGGGTTTACTGTGGCTAATCGGCGTGATGCGGCTTCAACTTTCGGATATCGGATGTCGGCAAGAGAGTAGAGAGCTTGTCTATGGAGGTTGTTTACTTCAACTGTGTCTTGATCTACTAATGTCAGTCTGCCTACGCCTGCCATTGCGAGGAATAGGCATGAGACGCTTCCTAATCCTCCGAGTCCGACTATCGTTGCTTTGGAGTGTCGCAGTCGGTCCTGGCCTTCATGGCCCAGTTCATGTAAAGCGATCTGGCGACTGTAGAAATCTGAGGCTTGAAATTCTGTTGGGGTTGTCACTCGTTTAGTCCTCTGCTCGGCTCTGCGTCTAAACTCCGGTTGGAGTAGAACGGCATGCCGAGTCTAGCTAATCGATATTTAAAGTAGGGCCAACTGAGTTTCAGTTGAGCTTCGCGGTAAGTGACCGATCCTTCAAGTAATCCAATGACGCATTCTTGTACGCGTTTGTCTCCTAGGAAGAATCTTGAGAACGAATCCATATTGTCTTGTTCCAGGTAGGTCGTCCGCGCTAACAAATATGCGGTGCCGAAGTCGTTCAGGAATGCTTCCTGGCAGAGTGTCTGCATATTTAGTTAGGAATTGTGAGTCGATCCTGTTGCTCGAGCAAGCTTCAGCGCAAACTTTGGCTGCTATTTGGCCGCCGAGAATTGAGAAGTAGATTCCTTCACCTAAGAGTGGTTCCACGAATCCTCCTGAGTCACCGGCGAGCAGAATTCGATCTCGAACGAGCGGTACAATTGCCGCTCCTCCGATCAGAACGAGATGCGCTTGGGGTTTAGGTATTTCCACTCCTGCAAGTTTCGTGATTTTTTTCACAAAATTATAGAAGAGTGCACGCGCATCATTCCGTCTGCTCCAATCAACATTTTTGCTTTGAAGATACCGTTTCGTGTCTTGACTTCAACTCCCGAATCCAATGTGTCGATTCTGTAGACTGGGTTTGCGTCAGATAGTTCCGCTCCCGCCTCAGTGGCCTTCTGAGCTAAGAAGTGATCAAATTTTGAACGTGACGTCATGTAGGCGATCGTCCCGGTTTTTTCGAAATGATACTCATATTCCGTGGTATGTATTCGGACGGAGTTGACTTTTCTTTCGATCAGCTCATCTGGGAGTTTGAAATCAAGCAGTTTGAGGACTTTTGGTGTAACGCCTCCACCGCACAGTTTGTTTCTTGGAAACCGGTCTTTTTCTAGGAGTAGTGTTTTGAGTCCGTTTTTGGCAGCGGTCCTCGCAGCCCCTGATCCAGCAGGACCGGCGCCTACGACGATTAAGTCGTATGAGGACATGTAGGTGACCGATGGGAAATATGTGAAAGCTGATTTTTATTTTTCTCTACGCGACAACCGACTACGAGAACGCTTAGTTATGGGAATTTGATGTTCATTGAGCCGTGTGGGCACGCGTCTATGCATTCCATGCACATGATGCATTCTGGGTTGTTGAATTTCTCCCATGGCAGATCAAGAATTTTGATTTGCATCGGGCATTTCACTTCACAATGGGGGCACTTGGTGCATTTTACGGGATCACGTTTGATTCCTACGAGGCTGTGTTTCTGGAATAATGCCATCAGAGCACCTGTGGGGCAGATGTATCGGCAGAAGAATCTTGGTACCTTCCAAGCTGAGACGAAGAAGCCAAGCAATATCAACAGCCGGATCGCCAAGAGTGGGGGAAGCAGGGTCAGGTCAGCCCATACTTGCTGAATTGTTGGGGGTTTTGTTATAATTGACATGAAATTCTCGCGAGCAAGAGTAAGGAGAGCTGGAAGGGTGCCGAAGAGTGTACCGTCGGGTGAGAGCGCGATGAACGGTCCTGTAGCGAATACTCCAAGGGCGTTCTTGAAGTCGGTTCCAGCGCCTAAAGATAGTGCTAGGCCAAGACTTCCGCTGATCAGCAGCGTCAGGAACAGAACCAAATATTTGAATTTCGTTCCGCTCTGGTGAGTTCGGGGTGAAACAAAATCTAAGCGACCTTTCAGAGTCGTGATTATGTCCTGTATGAATCCGATTGGGCAGACCCAGCCACAAAATGCTCGACCGACAACGGCGCCGATCAGAAAAAGAGTTCCGACGACGATCCATGGAAATTCTGGTTGCGCCAGTTCAACTTGGATCAAGTCGAGAGAACTGTAGACGGCTGTAAAATGTGAGTTGATGCTGGCAAGGATCGGCAACCCGAACGGGATTGATTGGACCTGCAGGTATGGGTAGATTTGCGTAAAGGCAAGCGCGTTAACCGCAAGTAGTGACAATAATTGAACGATTAAACGGGGAAAGGTCCATTTGTACTTGAACAGCCTTGTGTCTTCAGGTTTCTCTGTCAAGGCTTACCCCTCAAAGGTACGGGATCACGTAGGAATGAATAATGTATGAGAGAGTGTTGTATTCGTTAAAATATAATCCGACCATGAGTGAGACCAAGCCTACTAGAATTGCGTAGGCGGCTATGGTGCGTCTCAAACAGAACCAGACTCTCGCTAAGATTTCGATAGCGATTGCCCCACCTCTTAATTATACCTTTCCAACTGACCGGCGGTCGATTCTAGACCTAAAAATCATTGAAAGCCTGGGCTTTAGTTTTGGAGGGCTTCCGTCTCGTCGCAAGGTAATGGGCACATTGGCCTTCAGCGTGAACTTTAAATCATATCATCTTATGCTAGACGATTCGATTCTAGAGTCTGAACCAGTGAAATGGTGACACGATGGTCAGCTACGAGTTAGGTCAATCGATGAACACTATCTCGTATCGTAGCAAGAAGTTCACCAGTTCCTGTTTGAGTTGCAAAGATTTTCTGAATTGTTGTGGAAGTTCAACGTCAACCGAATTTGATGGCGCCTCTCCAACAAAAAAGAAGGTTGGGTTGTCACGTCGAGACTTTCTCAAGATTATGGGCGGCGTCTCAGCTGTTCTGGCCGCTGCTCCCTTCGCAGTCGCAGGACAGTACTTGATACCGCAGGTTCCGAAAACTTTCCAGCAGCAACTCGTTGCCAAAACAAGCGATATCGCGGTAAATGATTCTATGTTCTTCTGGTTCCCATTCACAACTGACCCAACATATACGAATATGCTCATTCATCTGCCGCCTGATTTGGCTAAAGAGGCTGGAAGCGAATTTGTTGCGTATAATCGAACTTGCATCCATCTTCAATGTCTAACCTCCTATCTTCCAGGAGCAGAAATTATTGGCTGCCCGTGTCATGGGAGCATATATCGACCCACGGATGGATGGCCGATCGGCGGTCCTGCCGCTGAAATCGGACGTTATCTGCCTAACGTGACTTTGAAGATAGATGACGGTAACATTTACGCTGTAAACGTGAACTTGGACGACATCGGCTATGGGAATACAACTCCACCAGATTGGTAGATATTTTCCTGGATGATTTTGGATATGGCTACTCAACGATCCCAGACTGAATCAAAAAGCCCGGTCCAACTCTTAATCGACTGGCTTAATCAGCGATTAGAGCGTACGATCTTCCTTGGGCTTAAGTTCACGTTACCAAAGAAGTTCGTCAGCCCCTTAGGGTTCCTTGGTTTCCTAACGTTCTCGACTTTCGCAATTCTCGGAATATCCGGCGCACTCCTCATGCTTTACTACAGCCCATACGTGTTCTTCAACACGGTCACCGGAGCCGTTCAGTCACCTTACGATAGCGTTCAGTTGATCAACAATGTATATCCGTTCGGCTCGGTCTTGCGAAACATTCACTATCATGCTTCGAACGCTATGGTTCTCCTGGCTACCGCCCACATGTTCTATCAGTATTTTTCTGGGCGCTACAAGCTAAGGTACGAAGTGCTGTGGGTTACTGGGATAATAATTGGAATCTTGACGATCATCGAAGCCTACACAGGGTATGATTTGGTCCTGAACGTGCGAGGAATGCTTGCGATCAACATTGGCAGAGCTCTAGCGCGTAGCACGCCCTTCATGGGTCCGATGGCTTTCCGTTTGATGGCTGGAACCGGTTTGTCAGATTTGATTCTCCGATTTTACTCTGTTCACGTGTTCATCTTTCCAATGCTTATGATTCTGATAATGATGGTTCACTTTCCTCGCTACTTGGTTCTCGATATCCCGGTCGTTTCGATGGTCTCTGGAGTGATTTTGGTTACAGGAGGCTTGTTCCCAGTCGAGTTGGGAGCTAAATTCATCCCAACAGCTCAAGCGGGGATTACGATGCCGGAATGGTATCTGACGGGGATGTACGCCATAATCCGTACGGGTATAGACAAATTCCTGGCGGGCGCCGTGATTCCTCTGATCTTCGTGATAGTGTTCCTTGTGGTGCCTTTCTTGGATACGAGTAGGAAGTTGACCATAAGGGATAGGCCATTCTATACGGCCATGGGGTTAGCCGGGCTGGGCCAGCTGGCTCTCACTACCGTGTGGGGTTTCCGAGCTAACGATATTTTCATGGCTCTAAATTCGATTCCGCAGCTTGAGATTAATCCGTACATATTCTTCGGATCAGTGGTTTTCATTGGCGCAGCCGCATACGGAGGAACTTATGTGTACTTCAAATCCACTGCTCCTCCTCCAGGCGCGCGACCTACACATGGACGGAAACAGTTTCCGATTTACAAGTTAACGGCGAACGAATGGAGAGCGATAGTGATTTCTCTCTTGGGCTTCCAGGTGCTCTTCGACATCTACTCGGTCCAGGCATTCTTCTCAGGGTTCAAGAACGTTGTTTTGCTGCAGATTGGAATCGGTTTGATCGCTTTTGGAATTCTTGCTCACCTATATCGAATAGGGGCGGAGTAGAGAGAAGAGTTATTCACGATGACACAGCAACCGAAAGTAGTCCGTGGGCCTTGGGTCGGAGCTACTGCGATTCTGCTGGTTTTATTGGTTGGAACGGGCATGTTCTACTACCAGTTTGACGTATTGCCTGCTCAGATTGGTCCACCACACGTACCTCAGAACATTACGATCAACATAGTGGCCCAGCAGTGGGCCTTCATGGTTAACGGGACCATTGATACTCACACGACCCCTATTGTTGTGCATGTTGGAGATAATGTGACGTTCCATCTGCATGGCATATGGCAACAAGACCCTAGTTATTCTGAGCACGGGTTCTTCATCGAAGGTATAATGCAGGTGCCCATCGTTATTCCGAAGGGCCACGACGTAATCTATAGTATCGTTCCAACTGAACCCGGAGAATATACGATCATATGCACCGTTTATTGCGGCGTGGGACATCCGAACATGATGGGCTTACTGGATGTTCTTCCTTAAGCTAACTTCTCAATTTGGAGGCTTGTGGATTGCAGGTAACCGTAACGGAAACTATGCGCAAGACCGTGCGGAACTACGTAGAAGTAACTAAGCCTCCGATCGTTTCTCTTCTTGTCTTCACGTCGTTGGCCACGATGATCGTGGCTTGGAGAGAGACTCTGGTGCCGTTGAGTTGGGTAGTGGTCGCTGTTGCGTTGGTAGCAATTACAGCTGCCAGTGCAGGTTGCGACGTTCTCACTTCATACATAGATCGTGATATTGACGCCATTATGGATAGGACTAAGAAGCGTCCGATTCCAAGCGGGAGGATTAAGGCACACAGAGCACTGGTTTGGGGGCTATTTCTAGCTCTCACGGGTATGGCTTTGGCTTACTGGATCAACGCTTTGTCATTCGTCTGGATCGCGTTAGGCGTCTTCGACAATGTGATCATTTACAGTCTTCTCCTGAAACGGCGAAGCCGATTGAATATTATTTTAGGAGGCGTAAGTGGGGGGCTCCCGGTTATGTTTGGGTGGAGTGCTGTTACTAACAGCTACGCGTTACTGCCGATTTTGCTAGCTGGTCTCGTCGTGCTATGGATACCCGGACATATTTGGAGCCTGGCGATATTCACTAGAAACGACTATCAACGCGCACATGTTCCCATGCTGCCCGTGGTGACGAAGCTCAGTACTGCTTTACGATGTATTGTTTGTACGGTTGTGTTGATGATTCCTTTTTCATTATGGATTTTCTTCGAGGGAAAGTTCGGTTTGGTGTATCTGGTCACTGCCGTTCTGTTCGGAATTTGGGTCCTTTATGTGAACTTCAAGTTGTTTCTTCATCCGAACGATGACTTAGCCTATAGGGCGTTCAAGGTTTCAAGTCCGTATCTCTTCACATTGTTCTTGGCGTTAATTATCGACAGTTTTGTGCATTTGATCTAGCCATTCAAGATACGAACGGCCCGAGGCCTTTCGGGGGCCGACACGTTATCACGTCTTTGATTCCTTGCGTTTTGAGGAATCTGAGGAGAAGGTGGAATAGTAGATCGTTGCCCATGAAATGATCTGCTATCCTTCGCAGGTTTGTTGAAACAGCCATCGGGACACCCATGGCTTCCTTCCATCGTCTTTCATATTCGGAGAGCGGAACATTGTTGCAGAGATGATCCGCGGCTACTTGCCCTGCGATAGTTCCTGTGATCATCGCCGTTGCGATTCCGCCGCCATTCGTAGGCATCACCATTCCTGCCGCGTCACCGACAGCAATCACGTTCTCGGAATAGGTTTTCTTGAACGGACCATCAACCGGTAGAACATCTGCGATCATCGGACCCGGTCTTCCGCCTTCGAGCTTCGTTTTTGTAAGCGGGCAGTCGTGTAAGAAGAAGTCCAGGTAGCCTTTCCCATCATTTCGTTTTGAGTAAGATGTACGTATGCCTATGCCGACGTTAGCGGTTCGTTCACCTTTCGGTATGATCCATCCGTACCCGCCTGGTGCAAATTCTGTTCCGAGGTACATCTCTGTTACTTTCTGGTCGACATTGAGATCACTCATCAAATATTCGTAGTTAATCGCGACATTGTTTGCGGTCATGTTTTCTTCAGTCTGGATGCCTACCGCACGTGAAATTTTAGATGGAAAACCGTCTGCTGCGATCACTACCTTCGTTTCGACCGCATGTTCCACGTTTTTGCCTACCAATAATTTTTCGTTCGGTATCAGGGTGACGGGTGAGTTCAATTCGATTGTTCCGCCTAATTGTTCGACTTGTCTTGCTAGGCCCTGCTCAAGTGTAGTTCGATCGAGAACGTATGCTTGAAAGGGGAACTCGAAAGCACGTCCCTTTGGTGAAATTACTCGAATTGATTTGCATTCGTTGTCAATGGTCTCTTGAGGGACATCGAAAACGTTCATGTACGCGCCTGCATTCGGTAGAAGGTACTCCATTTCCTTTCGCACTGGGAAGTATTCGCCGCACTTGACTGGAACGCCGATCACGGCTTTCTTGTCGAATACGTGAACCGAACATCCTCCCTTGAGTGCTTCAATTGCCGCGTAGAGACCGCCAGGACCAGCGCCAACTACGACGATATCTACCGATTTCGACATTTGTTGTCCCCTTACGGAACGTGACAAGTGAGACGATCGAATGGCTGAATAAAATGGTTCTGCAGTTAACCTGCTAGGCCGGTAATGCCTGGTGTGAGGTAGGCGGCGACTTGGTAGAGATAGTTGAGGATTGGTCCCGGGTATAGGCCGATCACGATTATTAGGGCTGTAGAGACAAGGAGCACTGCGACCAACGGCACGGGTTCCTTTAATCTGGTTGTAACGGAAGGCTCATCGAAGTACATTCTCTTGACTACCCACCCGTAGTAAGCCATCGAGAATGCGCTGTTTAAGACGCCGGCTAGTGCGAGCCACCATAATTGTCCGTCAACCGCAGCTGTGAAGAGCACTAGTTTGCTCATGAATCCGCTCAGCGGAGGTACTCCTGCTAATGCGAATAGTGCGATTGTTAGTGTAAATGCGGTTATTGGCATTCGTTTCGCTAATCCAGAGTACGAGTCGAGGTTAGTTGTTGATAGTTTGCTGTATACGGCTGCTGCAGCAATGAACGCCGCGGTTTTCATTACTCCATGGTTGAGGATGTGGAATAAGGCTCCTACGAGTCCCAGAGGATTCGGTGCGGCAAAGCCGATTAGTATGTAGCCTGCTTGAGCGATACTTGAATATGCGAGCATTCTTGTGAAGCTCTTCTGCATCAGCGCCGCAATATTTCCTAGAGTCATAGTGAGGATAGCGATTACCGCAAAAGCCGCTGCCCAGTCCAGTTTGAGGGCTATCATTGCAATGACGAAAACTCTGAGAAGCGCAGCGAAGCCGCCGTTCTTTGTTCCGGCAGCAAGGAATGCTCCAACAGTAATTGGAGCGCCCTCATACGCATCGGGGATCCACATATGAAATGGCACAGCGGCCACTTTCATTCCGAACCCCGCGATAAAGAGCACCATAGCTAACAGCGCGAGTGGATCAAGTTTCGGTAACGCCATTCCCAAGCCGCTTGCCACCGCATACAGGTTTGTTGAGCCGGTTATTCCGAAGGTCAGGGAGATTCCGTAAATTATGAGCGCGGATGAGAGCGCGCTCATGATGAAGAATTTCAGTGCTGCTTCATTCGAAATTGAATCATTCTTTCGAAATCCAGTAAGGACGTAGGTCGGGATGTTCATCAATTCCCATGCTAGGAATAGAGTGATTAAATCCACTGAGAACGCGATAAGCATCATTCCAAACGTAGCGAATAACAGTAACCCAAAGTACGTATCCAGGTTCTTGCTGTCACGCATATACGAAAGCGAGGCTACACTGACCAACAGAGTAATGAGGACGAAGACGGCCGTGAAATAGACTGAAAAACTATCAACAGATAAAACGCCGTAGATAAGATGAGGTTGAGGAACACCCTCTGAGATTAGAAGCATTACACCGCCGAAGGCGACGACGAGACCTAGAATCGACCAGTACGCGACAAACAAACGCTTGTGGATGCGGTTTCCAAGTCCCTGAATGAGGGGCACAAGGATGGCGAAGATTGGCAACGTGAAGAGAAGAATGGAAGTTGTGAGGTCCAATGGACTTCGCCTTTCAGGCAAGCGTCTAGGGAAATTGTTCACGTAAATAACATTTCGGGAGGCGATAGCAAACGTTTTTCTTAGCGACCTAACGATTCTCTGCGACTTACCTGAAACTGTGAGCATCTTATGTCCGGCTTGGAAACGATCAAAATCATCGTAGACGCGGAGAAAGAAGCGTCTCGGATGCTGGAAGAAGCACAACGGAAGGCTACGGAAATAAGGAAACAAATCGATGTCACCATTGAAAATCGGCGATCGGAAGCACTCCAATCCGCGAAACAGAAGGCGTCGGAGATTACAGAGCGTGCTGAGAATGAAGGCAAATCTGAGGCTGAGAAATTCGAACTTGAATCATCCGGGAAGCTTCGTGAACTTGTCACTAAATCTTCGAGTAAAAAGGAGTCTGCGGTCAAGAAGCTTGTAGAATTGGTGTTGAGTTGAAATGTCTGAAACCGCGAGGTTCACTGAAGATATCTTATCGATCGCACGAGAAAAAGCTCAATCAATCATCTCAAAAGCCCAAGAAGATGCGGACCGTATTCTGAACGAAGCCAAATCAAACTTTCTGAGAGAAGCTTCTGAAGTAGTAAAAACTGCTGAGACTGAGGCCGAGGCCATAAGACGACGACAAGTCAGCGAAGCTAGACACACCCTCAAACTCCGCGAGCAAGAAGAAAAGAACAAAATTCTCACAGAAGTTCTCGACCAGACCAGGAAGCGTGCTGCGGAAATAACTGCCGACGAGAACCGATACCTGCAATACCTAACCAAACTCTCAGTCGACGGGATTCAGGAGATTGGGTTAGAGAACGTAGTCCTCCACTTGAACGCCAATGATTTGAAACGTTTCGGCGAGAAACTTAATCGAGAGATCAGCAGACAAATGCAAAATCCAGGAAAAGTCGAGTTCGCCCGGGAGCCAATCGATGCTGCTGGAGGCGTCATAATTTCAAACGACGACGATACAATAAGAATCGTGAACACGTTTGAGCAGAGATATGAAGCCCTAGAAGCACGATTACTTATCGAGGCAGGAAAACTCCTGTTCAACGAATAAACAGAGTGAGTTAAGTCCGCTAATGACAAGCGCAGGAAAATACGCGGAATTAGCGGCAGCTACACGATCCTTCAAGGCAGAACTTATCCAAAAGGATCAGATAGAACGGCTGGTCGAGGCAGGGTCGCTCTCCGAAACGGTTAGCCTTCTAACCGATGGCAAACTAACTTTCAGTGAAGGTTCAGAAATCGGAACGGTGGAATCCTACCTTATCGAACGAGTGATTGAGGTAGCTCACGCGCTCTCCCAATATGCACCGCATGACTCCCGCCAGCTCATCAAACACATTGCCAAGCAATACGAATACGGATGTGTGAAGCAAGTCTTGAGAGCTATTGCGGGCCAAGAAGCACCAGAAGACGCTCTAAGGCATCTTGCTCCAGCGGGCAAATTCACGTTCGAACGATGCAAGGAACTGATCGAGTCAAGAAATCCGGGAAGAGTTGTAGATGAACTTGATGATGAGGGGATGAAGAAAACAATCACTTCCAAACTCAGCGGAGATAAAAGCGGACTGGGAGCAGTACTTACCATTGATCAGTACTACTACACGAAACTATGGTCAACCTCAAATCTTCCCGATCCACTAGATGCGCAGTCCGCCAGAGGACTCGTTGGGCAATTAATTGATCACCTGAATATCCTCCTTGCCTTCCGAGCACGCCTGATCGGCTTGGATTCCAGGTCCACCGCAGACCTGCTGATTCCTGTAAATTACGCACTAGGTCACGCTTTAACAGAGCTTGCAGAAGCGACAAACGTCGCCAGTCTGATGAGAATCATTGAAAAAACTCCATACGTTCGTGCGTTCCAAGGACAGTCGCCGGTCGAAGGCGATGTTGGAATAGTGGAACTGGCTCTGCTGCGCAATCATGCCAAGAACTGCTTCGACGCGTTCGCCGGATCACCCTTCAATGTCGGCCTGGCACTATCGCTACTCTTCCTCAAAACCTACGAGTTACGCGATCTCTTCAGCATCATAAATGCCAAAGCGAACAGCGTACCCAACGATCGTATCACTGATTCGTTGATTTTATTGTAACTGCCAAGCGTGAGAAAGCATTATAACCCGATTCTAGTTGTAAGCGCTCGAAACAGGTGTATGAAGTGAAGTCGAAACGGCTCCTGCTTAGCTTCTTGCTGATGGGTATCGGTGTCGTTACAATTTCATCAATGGTCGTTGTTGCTTTCTCCACAGGTCCGACTCAGGCTGCTTCTGGGGCGGCGAACTCTGGGCTCTTAATTATCGGCGCAGGTATCGCTGCAGGTCTAGCGTCATGCGGTGCCGGCATCGGTCTGGGAACCGCTAGTGCAGCCGCAATCGGCGCTATCGCAGAAAAACCGGAAATGTTAGGCCGAACTCTGCTGTTCGTCGTACTGATTGAAGCTATCGCCATCTACGGCTTAGCAATGTTCTTCATCATCTACTCCAGACTCTAACCGCAGAATCTCCACGCAAGCGATGAGTAGAAGCGCAAAATTCAGGAACGCAATCCAAACCAAATCCCTAAACCAGTTAACCAAAACTCTAGGCGAAATAGCCGAGCTACTCGCCTTTCAACTTAAGCCACCGTACACTGAGATAAAGCAGCTCAAGGCTCAGGAAGAGGACGACCGCTACCTTCTACAGTTTCAAGGTACGCTCAGACTTCCCTATCAAAGCCTTGAACGATCCGACGAAGGGCTCATATTCTATGTAGACTTCACTGGCGAAGCAATATCGGACCTACCCAATCCGCCGATTCACGAACTTCTCTATGCAGCATCAGTTACCTCCTTGACAATTTTCGGGTATGGTGAAAGATGGCCGGGTGAAATTGTGGAGGTTCAGAGAGAATTGGATGGTTTGGAGGTTCACGGTTCAACGGTTAAGAAAGTTAGCCTAGATCGCCTGCTCGTGATCTTGGACGAGGTTTGATGCTAATGTATCAATGGGATTGCTCGGACAGCGGGCATTATGACTCCGAGCATCAGTCCGGGTTCGAAGCCTAGTATCAGTAAGGGGACGAGGAAGGCTGCTAGAGTGAGTAATGTGTAATATGGTGCTTCTCGCGATGTCATTGCTTTAGCTACTGGCGAAAGAAGTACTCTGCGCAGTGTCCAGACGAAGTAACCCGCAGTTATACCTGGAACTAAGACTGCGATGGCATAGAACGGATTCACTGACATACCGGCAAGAATTATGGTATATTCACTGATGAAGTTACTGAACCCAGGAAAGCCCATGGCTCCGAGCGACGCTAGTACAAGCAGGAAGCTTGTTTTCGGCATTTGGTTTGAGAGGCCAGGTAATTCTCGAATGGTCCTGGTACCCATATGTTCGTGTATCACTCCTGACATAAGGAATAGGCAGCCTATTGCACAGGCATGATTGAACATTTGGAATACTGCGCCGCTTACTCCAACCGTGGTAAGCGTGAAGGCGCCGAGGAGAACGTATCCCATGTGGCTGACGCTTGTTAGTGCGATCATTCGTTTGAGGTCTTGTTGCGTGACTGCTACTATGGCTCCGTAGAACATTGTCAGTAAGCCGAATCCAATGAATATAGGGGCGAGATACTTTGACGCTTCAGGCATTAGAAACAAGTTCATACGAATGAAACCGTATCCTCCCATTTTCAGCAGAACCCCCGCAAGCAGCACGCTGATGGGTGCTGGGGCTTCTACGTGAGCGTCAGGTAGCCAAGTGTGAAAAGGTACTATCGGTAATTTGACGCCGAAGCCGATGAAGAAACCGATTGAAATCATGATTTGAAGCGGAAGGGGAAGATGCAAGTTGACCAGGTCAGTAAAATTGAACGTGTGTGGTGATGAGAGGACGTAGAGTGAAATGAAACTCAGCAAAATCAGAATGCTTCCGACGTGAGTCATTATTAGAAATTTCATAGCAGCATACTTCTTGCGTGGTCCGCCCCAAACCCCGATGAAGAAGAACATCGGGATAAGCACCAGCTCCCAGAAGACGTAAAACGCGATTAGGTTTAGAGACGTAAACACGCCGAGGATAGCGCCTTCAAAGATAAGGAGGAGAGCACTGTACTCTTTCACTCTCGTTTTAATTTGTTCAATTGAACCAGCAGCAGAGAGTGTTGTTAGAAAGGTTGAGATGAGCAGGAGTGGTAGGCTGATTCCATCTATGCCTACGTAGTATGTCAGCCCGAAAATTTTCGCCCAATCATATATCTCCACCAGCTGAAACCCTGGGATCGACCAGTTGAAAGTTACGAAAATGAAAAGCGTCACGGCAACGGTGAACGCCGAAATGAGAACGGTTAGTGTTTTGCAAAGTTTCTCGCTCTTGATACCGGCGAGGTAGACAACGAATGATCCGATTACTGGCGTGAAGATCAGTAGAGATAGTAACATCATTTTCTCAGCCTCAAATTAGGAAAAATAATATGGCGACTATGAGTGCGAATAATCCGATCACGAAGACGGTGACGTAGTCTTGTGGTATTCCCGTCTGAATTTTCTTAAGGGTTAATGAGATCTTCCGACCGTATGATGCTATTCCGTTGATGGTTGAATCGATCGCGTTGAGGTCCACTCCTTGACCGTCTCTAGAGATTCCAAGTGAGAGCGAGGCGACTGCTCCGCTTATTCGATCGAAGAAAGATAGCTCGACTGATCGCCACAAGTCAGTGGCTGCTGAGATGGTTCCGTAGACGAAGACTCGATAGTATACTGGGTTAATGTACCAACGGTTCCAGAGAAAATTGTAGACGGAACGTGTAGCACCCGTTTCCCTAACGATTGATGTGGGTTTCACCTTGCCTGAGATGTATACTAGATAGCCAATAGTTCCGCCGACCGCTAGCATTGCGAGTGACCCGAGGCTGCCAATTAGGACGGCGCGGCTTTCGGCAGCAGCGGTTGTCGGTATGCTTCCAATAAGTGGTGTCGCGTTTACTGTTAACGATTGTTTGATGAACTCTTCAATGTATGGTCCTGTGAGCCCGAATATGATAGTCGCTACTGCAAGTATCAGATACGGAATCAGCATTACTGGAGGGGCTTCATGCAAGTGATGGCCTTCTTCCTCACGTTTCTTTAGGTGTTCACTCTTCGGTCCTAGGAAGACCATGCCGATCAGTTTGAGGCTGTACATGAACGTCAACGCGACCGTTGCCCATGCCAGTATCATCAGTCCGGGTTGGCCGGTTAAGACGGCTGTGGCTATGACAGCATCTTTGCTCCAGAACCCGCTGAGTGGAGGGACACCTGAAAGGGCTAGGAGCGAAATTACCATCGCTGCGAATGTGATCTTCATTGGTTTGCGTAGACCGCCCATGTCGCCCATGAAACGTGAATCCACTGTGTGCAGAATCGCACCGGCGGCCAGGAAGGCGGCGGCTTTGAAGATGGCGTGAGTCATGAGGTGGAATAGTCCTGCAGAAAGTCCTGTGACAAAATCTGAAGCTAATCCGCCTGCTCCGATTCCAAGCATCATGTATCCGATCTGTGAAATTGTGGAGTAGGCGAGAAGTTTCTTCAGCTCTTTCGACACTAATGCTTGTGTAGCTGCCATGAAGGTTGTGAACGCTCCGATCCAGGCGATCAGATCGAAAATGTAGCTTGATTGGCCGTACTGGACGAATGCATTATAGAACATGGGTCCGGCTCTGCCGGCTAAGTAGACGCCGGCAGTGACCATTGTTGCTGCATGGATAAGAGCTGAGACGGACGTTGGGCCTGCCATCGCGTCCGGAAGCCATTCGTGGAGCGGGAATTGGGCTGATTTACCGAGTAATCCCCACAAGAAAAGCAATGCAACGGGAGCCAGTAAGCCGTATTTGGTTAGAGGTAGTGCCCATGACACGTTTTGTGAGAGCTGAACGAAATTCAATGTTCCGGAGAAACTGTAGATCATGAATATTGCGATAAGTAATCCAATGTCGCCGATTCGTGTAACGACGAGGGCTTTCATTCCAGCGTGGCTTGGAGGATAGGCCATGGGAACGCCTAGGGATGTGTCGCCGACGGTACCAACCCATTTGTCAATTGGGTCCTTGTACCAGTGCCCGATTAGAGCGTAGGAGCACATTCCAACTCCTTCCCAGCCGAAGAATAGTTGGAGCAGATTATCGGACATTACGAGCAGGAGCATACTTCCGATGAAGAAGTTCATGAAGAACCAATATCTGGTGAGGCCTTCCTCACCATGCATGTAGCCTAGACTGTAGATCATGATTAGAAGGCTGATCCATGCGACCACGTTGGCCATGATGATGCTCAAGGGATCCAGAAGGACACCTGCATTGATGTTGAGGCTTGAGATCCATGCTACCTGCACGTCCTGAGCTGTGCCGGCGAATAGGTTTGGGTAGAAGGAGACCTGCCGAAGCTGCTCCTAGGAAGGCGAACGTCACAGATACGTAATCTCGGAGCTTCGAATTCGCTCTGGCGA
The DNA here is from genome assembly GCA_963848755.1 of Candidatus Bathyarchaeota archaeon. Classification (GTDB taxonomy): domain Archaea; phylum Thermoproteota; class Bathyarchaeia; order 40CM-2-53-6; family 40CM-2-53-6; genus FEN-987. The sequence goes on from CAWKES010000022.1 coordinate 24,516, forward strand.
AGAGTGGTGTTAGAACTGCGCCGATGAATGGGAAACCCCACGTTAGCCATCCAAATATTTCGTTCATTTTTCACCCTCCTACGATCATCTTGACGACTGGAAGCAGTAAGTGTTCAATTATGTCAGGAAATATTCCAAGCACTATCGAGATCGCAGCAAGGACAAGAATCGGTACCGTAATGGTGAGGGGCGCTTCCTTCACGTTACTTAATTCTGAAGGAAGTTGACCGAAGAATATTCGTTTGATTGCCCAGAGTGAGTATCCTGCCGTTAGTGCGGTAGATACGACTCCAAGAAATGCAAGCGCCAATCTGAATGTTGAACCTAACGTGAATGCTTCATTAAAGCTTCCAGCGAAAATTAGGAATTCTGAAACGAAGCCTGTAGTCGGCGGTAATCCCATGATTGTGAAGAAGCCTAATAGTGCCGCAGTAGCCGTCAGAGGCATCCTGGCGGCAAGCCCGCCCATTCGTCGTATGCTTCGCAGTCCATCCGCTTGCAGCATTATTGCGCCAGCCACCATGAAGAGGATCCCCTTCCCCAATCCGTGTGTCACGTACTGGAACATGGCGCCTGAGACGCCTAAGACTTGGACTGAAGAGATTCCGAGTAAAATGTAGCCCATCTGGCTTATGCTAGAGTAAGCCAAGAGTCGCTTGATATCATCTTGTACAAGCGCCATCGCGCCGCCGTAGAACATTGTCACGACAGCCCAGACCGTGAGAGCGGTGGAAACTTCAAGGAATGCGGACGGGAGGATCGACATTACGATTCGCACAATGGCATAACCTCCTATCCCGATCATTGCCGGAGACAAGAGAGCGCTAATCGGAGTGGGCGCCTCAGCGTGAGCATGTGGTAACCAGATATGTAATCCGAACGCAGCCATCTTGACAAGCAGCCCAGTTACCATTAGCACTACGATCCATAGTCTGAGATTCTCTGGGATCGCTCCGGTTATGATCGAACCGAGATCGAATGAGCCCGTCAAGTAGCCTATTGACAATATGCCTGCGAGGAATGCAAGTGCGCCGATATGCGTCCACATGAAATACATGAATGAGATTCGGTCTCGGTCTCCTGAACCCCATTTTGCTATGAGAAAATAGGACGGAATCAGCATAAGTTCAAAAAATAAGTAGAATTCAATCAGGTTTGTTGCCAGAACTGCTCCCATCATTCCGATTGAGTAAAGTAGGTAGAGTGCGTAGAACATTCCAAATTGTTTTTTGTCCTCGATCGTATGCCTCATGTATACGCTTGAGTAGATCGATAGTAACGTGCAAAGCAAAGCGATCGTGAAGAGAATTGGTATACTTAACCCGTCTGCGTTGAATCCGAAGAGTCCAATTGGTTTCCAAGAGTAATATTCACTAACGCCGCCTTGAGCACCCGCTAGCAGTGTAAGAACGGTTGAATATGCGAGTGCAATGAAGGCAAGCCAACCGGCCTTGCTACCCCATCTCGTTCCAGCGTAGTAGGTTATGAAAACGAATACAAGCGGGACTAGCAAGATTTGTAGTAACTGCATGAACATTTGTTTCTATCCTTTCAGTTTGTTCAGTTTCCGAACGTCGATAGTGTTATTGAGCCTGAAAGCGACCAGGATCAGTGCTAAGCCGACTGCGGCTTCCATGGCGGCTGCGGCGATCGAGTAGAATACGATAACTTGCCCTGAGACCTGTGGGGGATTAAGATAACGTGTGAATGCGGCGAAGTTTAGGTTGGCAGCGTTCACTATTATTTCAATCGCGAACAGGATTCGCATGGCGTTTCGTTTCACGCTGAGCCCGTAAACGCCTATTCCGAGGAGGGCTGCTGAGACGATTATGTAGCTAACTAAAGTGACCAAACCTATCTCTCCACCTTAGCCAAAACTAACGCGCCAATTAGCGTCGCTGACATGAGTAATGCGAGGATGATCAGTGGTATCGGGTATTGAGTGGCGAGTGTTGGGCCTAACTCAGATACGGGCAAGCTCCCTGACGGCAGGGTTGAAGGCATGTTAGGGCCTGCAAGTGCAGCGACTCCTGATATCGCGAGCGATAGTAATCCAGCCAACCATAAACCAACAGACCCCTCGCCACTCTGAGGACTGTCTTTAGCTTCCTCGCCCACTTCACGTCGAACTAGCATTATTGTGAAGAGAATGAGGACAACGATTGCTCCAACATAAATCGCGATCTGCAGCATCGCAAGGTAAGGTGCGTCGAGAGACACGAAGAAACCTGCAACTCCGATGAAACTAATTGCAAGCGCTACCGCTCCGTAGATTAACTCCCTAGCTTGCAGTGCTAAGATTGCGCCGATGATCGTAACAGCCGCTAGCGCGACAAATGTCAGGTCGGGTGGGATGTCAATCAGTGCCATGGTCAGATCCCCCAAGCGGATAGAATGCCCGAATGAATCAGGAGTATTGTCAAGAAAACATTGGCGAGCGCAATTATTAACAAACGAGTCCATCCCGTCTTGATGAGCATGTCTACCCGCAATCTAGGATACACTCCCCTCGGAATTATCATGAAGGTCGCCACGATCAGCGTTTTGATTATGAACCACACGGGTTGAGGCAGAAACGCTGGACCCCACCAGCCGCCGAGGAACAATACTGTCACGAGTGAAGACATCAAGTAGACTTTCATGTAGAGACCTAGGAAGATCACCATGAAGACCGCTCCGCTTGATTCAGTGAACCATCCAGCAACTAATTCTGGTTCTGCTTCAGGCAGATCGAATGGTAGTCGTTCAAGCTCCGCCATTATGGCGATGAAGAAAACTATGAACGAGAGGAAGGCTGGAACGATGAACCACATTTTGGATTGCGCTTCAACAATGTTGGTCAAATTCAGCGAACCGGCAAGCATGACGACACTTAAGGCAGCAACCCACATGGGTATTTCATAGGCCACCTGCTGGAACAATGAGCGGAGGCCACCCAAGAAGGGGAACTTACTGTTGCTGGCCCATGCGAAAATCAGAATCATGCTTGGAAAGAGTGATGTCATCGCGAAAAGGAACACTAACCCTACTTCAAGATTGGCAATCACCCAATGTTGACCGAATGGGATAACCGCGAATGGAAGTGCCGCAAAAAGAACCAGCATTAATGGCATTGCGAGAAATAGCGGCTTATCCGCCTTGTATGGAATCATGACTTCTTTGAAAATCAGTTTGACACCGTCAGCGATGGGTTGCAGGATACCGCCTGGCCCGCCGGCGTAGAGTGGCCCGATTCTAAGCTGGATTCGTGCGAGGAGTTTTCTCTCGTACCATGTTAGAAACATGACTACCAAGGTTAGATGGATGAACCCTGGAAAGATTATGATGGTTATGAAGGTGTGAGAAGTGATTATGTACAAAATTAGCGCGATGACTTCTTGAGGTGTAGTGGGTGGAAAAACCACCAACTTACCAATTCTCCTTGCGTACCGCTAGATGCAACGCGTAGCCGAGCGGAGCGGCGAGCAAGATTAGGAAGAGTATTACTGGAAAAGAAGAGTCCAGGGGCATAGTGGTGAAGCTGATTCCCCATGCAAACAGGAACATCGCGACAACATCGAAGACCACGAACATGAGTAAGTATGGGTAATATTGCATCACGAGCCTGTGTCTTGCCTCACCCTGAGGCACTTGTCCGGATTCAAAGGGCATGTCGCGGAACGGATCAGGCTTCCTTCTCGACCAGAAAATTGGCAACGTGATCATTGGACCGGTCAAGAGCACTATGATAACTCCCCAAATGACGATTGCCAACCAAGGGTTCATGACCAGACCCAACGTGTCACTCAGACGATTTGCCTGAGTCTAAAACCTACGGGATATAAATCATACTGCACTTGAAAACTGAGTCGAAGGATTCTGCGTGCCTTCTCTGTCATAGCTATTCGCTTAAGTAACGCGAAACGATTAGGCAGCCAGTTTCGTTAGGATCGATGATAACGGGCAGAGTATTATGTGGCGCTCCGCAGGAACAACGCACTTCTGGTGCGCAAAATGCAAGAAACAGGTTGCCTCTGAGGCAGAGCTCATTTTCAAGAGCGGCAAAGTGCTCTGGAAGTGGAAATGCGGTACCTGCGCAACTGCGTATGAAACTGAAGCTTAATCAGAAGGATCTTTCAAGCGCGTAATCTGCGAAATCGTCAAGCAACTTACTGCGCTTGCTATTGCGCAGTAACGTCAACTCTTGTTTCGCTCGCTCTACATGTTCCTTAGATTTCCTGATGGCGAACTCCAATGCTTTCTCATACAGCGTCGAGATATCGACAGCTCCCTTGCTGCCTTCAATCAGATTGCTTATGCGCTCCTTTTTAGTCGCTTCGTCAAGGTAATGCATTACCACAAGATTCACTCGCTCCTGTCTCTCCGCATCACGCGGAGCTTGATCGAGTATGTCGTCTTTTATTTGGAAGGCTATGCCCACAGCGCGTCCGTAGTTGTAGAGGCAGTTGACTTCGTCAGGGTTAGCTCCACCTAGCACACCTCCGATCCCTGAAGCTGCGCTGAACAATGAACCCGTTTTCAAGTCCGCGATCGTTAAGTATTGTTCTACATCAATTGCAAGTTCTGTTGTAACATCCAGTATCTCGCCCTTGCTCAGATCCACTAATCCCCATCCGACGAGGCGAGTGATTCGCGGGTCTTTGTATTCAGATAATATTTGGACGCCCTTTGATGCTAAGAATAAGCCAGCGCTTATCGCCTTATCGTCTGCGAATGCACGTTGTGTTGTGGGGAGATTTCGTCTTACACGATGTCTGTCGATTAAATCGTCGAAGATAAGCGACGCCGCGTGCACGAACTCCATTGCTACCGCTCCATCCAGAGCATGCTTAGAATCTCCGCCAACACTTTCGCATGCAAAAAGTACTAGGATGGGTCGAAGGCGCTTCCCACCGGTTCGAAACGTGTATTTCACAAGTTCGTTTGCCTCGCTTTGCTCAAACCCGGTTGAGAGAAGTTCATCAATGCGACTGTTTATTGACGCACGTTTCTCGTCTAGCAGTGCATGGAAGTCTGATTTCATTAAGCGCCACGTTTGCCTTCGAAACTGAATAATTGAATCCTATTATAAATGATAATCAAAACTCAACGTTGGTCTTCCTCGAATCGGCGTACCGCGTTACAGAAGTCTGCAATTACCACGTCCGGATGGTTCGATTTCACCAGTGCACTGGCGACGAGAACTCCTTGGGCTCCAAGTTTCAAGGAAGCGTACACATCATCTCCACTACTCACTCCTGCCCCGCAAAGTATCTTCACATCAGAGTTAACTCGCCTGATCTCTTTGACCGATTGCGTAACAACTTCAGGCTGCTCTTTCGAAACGGCACGTCCACTTCCGATTAATTCGGGCGGCTCGATCGCAACCATATCGGGACGGAGCACAGAAACAGCCGATGCTGAGTGAGCATTGCCTGCGCAAACGACGCTGGTGAGCCCTATTTCGCGTACGAGGCTAACTGCTTTTTCAAGATCGGCCAGACGAAGTAACCTCTCGGAATGGTTCAATAAAGTGCCGGAGGCGCCAGCTGCTTTCACAGAATCCACGAGCACATGTCCGGTAGAGGCTCCGGGCAGGATAGGATCGACATGTTGCGCGAATATTGGAATTTCCACTTGCGCAGCCACGTGCGCAATATCGCAGAACTGCGGGGCAACAGCGACGTTCACTCCGATATCTCGCCCGATTTTTTCAATGGTACGAGATAATTCGACGGATTTCTTCCCCGTGGCTTCCAGGTATGTCTTGTAATTGATAAGAATCAATGGATCAGGCGTAACTAATGCCATATGTTCACTCACTTGTCCAATTTCTGCTGCAGGCGTTCCGGAACGATCTCACAATCCGCCTAAACAACAAGTCAGAACGTAATACTACTCCACGTCTTAAATATCGTTCTTCCATCCGCGAGCGTAAGTTGGTCAACTGTGATGTCGCATTGATCGAGCAGAATTTAAGGCAGGCAGGTTTAGTTCTCGTGGAAAGGTGCACTTGTTAGTGGCAAAATCTAGACGCCGGCGCGAAGTTGGAATGAATGCGTTTCTGAAAAACGGGAAGGGCATTTTTTTGGCCTATGACCAGGGTTTGGAGCATGGTCCATCTAAAGACTTCAACGACAAGAACGTCGATCCAGCGTACATAATCGACATCGCTGCAAGAGGAGGATTCACTGGTCTAGTTCTCCAAAAAGGAACCGCTGAAAAGTATTATGACGGAAAAGTTCCGCTGATACTCAAGCTGAATGGCAAAACCAGTCTACCGCAAGGCGAACCTCTCGCCACTGCAATCTGTAGCGTAGAACAAGCCATAGAATTAGGGGCGAAGGGTGTTGGTTACACCATCTATCTAGGTAGCGCTCATGAACACTTAATGCTGCAGGAATTCGGCCAGATTCAAGAACAAGCACATAAACATGGTATTCCAACAATAGCCTGGGTCTACCCAAGAGGCGCAGCCGTAAAAGATGACACCTCTAAAGAGATCGTCGCCTACGCAGCGAGAGCTGGACTAGAAGCTGGAGCCGATGCTGTTAAAATCAAATACACCGGCGACAGAGAAAGCTTCTCGTGGGCCGTCAAGTCAGCTGGGAAGGCGAAAGTCTTCATGTCAGGTGGCCCGAAGGCACCTAGCGACGAAGACTTCCTAGCACAAGTAAGAGGAGTCATGGACGCGGGAGCTACAGGGCTCGCCGTTGGGAGAAATGTGTGGCAACATGAGGATCCTATGAGAATCGCTGCGGCATTAAAGGAAATAATCTTCAAGAAATCCACGGATTAACTTCAAGCGCTAGGCAAAACTCTTGAGAGGTCTCACGCTAAAAGAGACTCTGGCCAGCGAAGATCGTGATCTACAAAAACTAATCTTTCTACTGGCCGACCTTGGTTTAAGAATTGCGCGAGAAATCCCGCGTAGACTAGAAGCGACTAATAACGTAAACACCTACGGCGATAAGCAGTTAGCGCTTGATGTCTGGTCGAACGAGCTCCTCGTTCACAAATTGCTTGGGAGCGGCTTGGTGAAGCAACTCGCATCAGAGGAACTGGAAGAACCGTTAAGCAGCAAACGTGGCGAATATACCGTAGTGATCGATCCACTAGACGGTTCCTCAAACATCACAACAAATAACCTCATGGGGACGATTGTAGGAATTTACCACGACAAACCTCTGCCTGCACCAGGCAAGGATCTACTTGCCTCAATGTACTTCCTCTATGGGCCATATCTTGAACTCGTTCTCGGTCGCCAGAAAGGGGTGAATGTGCTCGTCGCAGCTGGAAGACGAGCTGAAGGTTATGAGAAATTCATTACTAATGGAGAGCCACACCACTTCCCCAAGGAACCTACGGTCTATGGAATAGGCGGAGTGAGAGACAAATGGACGCCTAGAGTGCGCAGTTTCGCTGAGTTGATCGAAAAGCGTAGACTCACCTTGCGCTACGGAGGGTCACTAGTAGGAGACTTTACACAGGTCCTGACGAAAGGCGGATTCTTCGCGTATCCCGAATTGGTCGATGCCCCTCTAGGGAAATATCGATTGAACTTCGAAGCCAACCCAATCGCTTTCATAACCGAGAGAGCAGGAGGAAAAGCCAGCACAGGTTCAGGCAGAATTCTAGATATCGAACCAACAGATCTGGCTCAGAGAGTTCCAACGTATGTGGGAAATTCAGATCTCGTAACAGAATTTGATTCCCTGTCGAACTGAACCATCATAGTTAACCAGGAAAGACGTCACCGCGGTGGATAACCAACTTAGACTCTGGTTCGCTACAGATTAATTCATCCTTGTGACCTCAGAGACGGCAGTAAGGCGATTGAGGTGGCTGTAAAAATACTCGTTTGCGATCCTATACATCAAGATGGAATAACTCTTCTGAAGAATTCTGAAGGATTCGAGGTGACGGAAAAACCAACGATAACCGCCACCGAACTTGAGCAGGAAATAGCAGCATATGACGCTGTAATTGTGCGAGGCCGCACTAAAATTACGGCCGAGGTTATCCAAAACGGAAAACGTCTGCGAATAATTGCTAGATCCGGAGTCGGATTGGACAATATTGATCTCGGATCTGCGAGAAAAAAGGGGGTTAAAGTGATAGCCACACCCGCGGCGCCCACAACAAGCGTAGCGGAACTTACAATCGGGCTCGTCCTCGCTATAATCAGGAAAATCTCCTACGCGGACAAAGCAATCAAAGATGGCCGATGGATAAAGAGCGAACTCATGGGTTCTGAATTGAAATCCAAAACAGTCGGAATAGTTGGAGCAGCTGGTCGTATAGGATTAGAAGTCGCGCGAATCGCAGTGCAGGGATTCGGTGCAACGGTTGTTGGATACGACGTGATAGACTTCACAGAGAAAGCGCAGCAAGTAGGATTCACTCCCATCAAGGACCTCGGACAGTTGCTCAACCGCTCTGACATAGTATCCATTCATGTTCCCTACCTGCCCTCCACACATCATCTTATCAACGCTAAAGCCATCGGAGAGATGAAAAAAGGATCAATCTTGATCAACCCGTCGCGTGGCGATATAGTTGACGGGCAGGCATTGCTCGAAGCGATTAAGTCGGGTAAGCTTTCAGGAGCTGGATTAGATGTGTTCCACAAAGAACCCCCCTCCGATGAATGGGAGAAAGAATTAACGCGACTACCAAATGTCGTATGCACCGCACATATCGGCGCACAGACTTCTGAATGCCAAAGGCTCGAAAGCACTCAACTCGCCGAACAATTGATTGAAGCACTCAAAACCTAGTCACGTATGACAATCATGGGCGATCAATGAGGTTATTGGTTGTGATGTTTGAGACGGACAACGGCTATGTGTGAAAATCGGAAGGAAAACCACAACAGAAGCCAGGCAATTGGTTCGAACGCAACCAAAGGCAAGCAACGGCCAATACTTTGAACTTTAAATACCGAACGTCAGTTTGGTTCGCTACCGTCAATAAAATGCGACGAGTCGTGTCAAATAATGCGTGTTAAGGCTTACATAATCTTCCTGGTGACGATCACTTCTCTATTCGTTATCCCCGTGCATGCTTCGGGAGTCACCATATCCGTACAAAACGGCCAATTCCAAATGAAGATGGTCCTTTCACTAAACCAGAACATGACTACGTTACCCGCAACAACTCTCTCACTCGACGCGTCTCAGGACAGTTCCTTGCACTCCGCCTTCGCGAATGCGTTGCAGCAAGCAGATCCATCAGCTCAACTTTCAAGCCTAACGCTACAGATCACTTCAACGGGCAACTGGCTTAACGTAACCGCGACGATGGGGGTTAGCGGTGTGAGTACTTTGGCTGGGGATGTAGCCACCTTCAACAGCACATGGAAATCCTTCAATGTGGCAACTGACTTGAGTACCCAAAATTTGAGTTATAATTCGGTTGGTAGCGTTTACCTTCGACCTATTGTTGATTATTATGTGAATGCAAGCAATTATGAGCTGAAACCAAACGCTACTATTACTGCCGTCACGTTCTTTTCGAATGAAACATCAGTGCCAGGGTATCGGCTTGCCGATCAAGTCGGAAACTTCACACTTTTCGATTTCTCACCTCTGAATGTACCGCTCGAGCAATGGAATAGAACCTACAACATACAGAATGATACAACGAACTGGCGTTACACGCCACCTCAAGCATTGGCGGTTTCAGTCAGCGGAACTCGTGGGCTGAACAATACATTCCAAATCTTCGCGAATTACGGCTACGACGCCGAAATAGTACTTCCTGGTGTGGCACAGGGATCAGGCAACACATTGCAAGTTGACGTCGGCTCAGGTCACACAGAGGAAGTCATGATTGCCGCAGTAATCTTCTTCATCGCTCTAGCAGTTGGTGTTCAGATACTCTTCCGATCAAGGAAGCGCAAAGTAATACTGGGACGACGCTAAGCGTCGGTTAACCTCGTACCCTTTCGCTGCTGATCTTATCAAGCCATGTATGGTCGAATAGGTTCTTGAATTGCTCCTTCAGAATCGCCTTGTACATTGAAACCTCATCCTCCGTCATATATTGGAACATGTAGTCTCCTACATAGGGCGAAGGTTCTCCATCTCTTGTGATATACTCTATATGCATGAGTGGGTCTCCACGTTTGATTGTTATTGGTTGTCGGTTGTTGCTTAGGTTTACGAGTTCAAGCGCAAGCCGTCCCACGAATCCGCTGTGAACCTTAGCCGCGTTAAGAAACGATAGCCCCATTCGACCATATTTGCTCTTCGCGGTCAGGTGTGCAACAAAATGAGGGGGCGTAAAAACAACCTCGTAAGAAACGACATTTCGGTGTTCTAGATAGTGAAGTGTAGTTTCATCGCGCACCGTCAGAACATAACCGTCCCCATCCAGAAGCGCATAATCGAAGGGATAGACGCATTTGTACGACTGAATCAGTTTGCTAAGTATATCTCGTCCACTTATGCCCATTTCAAACCCATCATATGAACGCTCAGCAACTATTTTTGAATTAGCTTTCACTCATCGGATACCGTAGCCGTAAGAGTAGGAGAGAAATATTCTGTCCCTACCACATTCAAGGATTGCCCTGAAAGCGTCATCTCAACTCCAACGCTCTTCTCAGCCTGGACAGTGAAGTTGAGGTTAACCGAGACTAGCGATGATTGCAACTGTAGACCAGTACTGTTCTTTCCGTAAACCCAGGTCACGTTCGCGATATCTATCCGTATCATATCGTAACTCGAAGCTGGGATCTGGCCGGTGCCGAGAATACTTGGCGAGTTTCCCATCGTAACTAGATCAATAGTTCGCGATTGATTTGCGATGAGTTCCCACCCCTGATCTCCGCTTTGTCCAGCGCGGTGCCCCGAGACGTCGGTAAGCGTTACGTAGACATGGTCTGCCAACGATATCTTTCCTGCTTTGATCGAAACTGCGATCGTTCCGGTTGCCAATGCAGGATAGACAACGATAACGAGCAAGGCGATCACTCCAATTGCTGCAATTACTTGTTTCAAGTTCACGGTAAGTCAGCCTGCGACCTAATCGCTATCATATATTAAAAAGCAGAGTGCTTGGCGGCGCTCCCTTGCCTTGTTGTAGAAGGAGACCTGGGGCTACATAATCGAGCGTGAATCTGCAAGGAAACTGACATAATTCTAAGCGATGGCTTCTACTCAGGCCGACATCCTATGCCATTTGGCGGATAACGGACACGGCATACTTGTGCCGGAGCGGCCAACTCTCACCCCACCAATTGTCGAGGAACCGTGGCGGCGCTTTCAAGCCCATTTTCTGCCTATTTTGGACTTATGCGATTTTTCAAAGAAATTGTTTTCCCAAAATTTTTCGAAATTCGCCAATTTATCTGCTATCACAGTTCAGGGTCAATTTCCGGCCCACATTCGGTGCGAATTTCTGACGGAAATGCTTTCCAACGAAAATGAAGCAGAGTGGCGTGATGAAACGAATGTTTAAAGGTGTACGCTTAGGCAAGGGGTTGGCTTTCATGATACAGGTTAACATTTCAATGACCAATGTTTCTGCAGAACGGCTCTGGGAAGTTGATCGTGCACTTCCGTCACAGGTTCAAATCGCGGTCAACATCAATATGCTGTCCATAGATCAGCGACCCGACAAGTCGCTAGAGGCCCCATTTGTTTTCACCATAGCTTTCTCTCCGCCGATCGCACAGATTAGCATAAAAGGGAAGGCGAAAATTACGGGCGACATTGCCGAGACAACGAAGATTTATGAGGATCACAAGGCACAGAAGCCCCCTCCCGCGCAGCTAGTTCAAGCAGTATCGAACTCTGCTATTGCCGACGCCATATTGATCTCTAGAAGCCTCAATATCCCTCCACCCTTGCCACCTATACCCCAATCTCAACCACAAACGGCTACCCCTAGCAAACCAGTTGACACACGCTACACCGCTTGAGGTCCAATAAATTGGAGAGATCCTTAACTCTCCAATAAATTGGAGAGCTAAGACATTTGTTTAGCGGATAGGTAATTGTCCCAGTAACTAGCCAAATCTCTCAGACGGTTTGCAAACTGCACGCTCAACCTAGTCGGATCATTCCGGTATTTCTTCTCTAGTAGCCCGCTACGGAGCATAGCCTTGTAGGTATCGCTGAGAGTTTGAGCGCTTACTTTGATCCTCTCGATGACCCTGAAGTGAAGATCCCTCAGATACATCGGGCGTTTTTCTTCAACGAGGATCTGAATGATTGCCTTTGCTACTCCCTGCTTCTTTATGCTATGCGGGAATAGTATTGAGCAGAAAATGTCCAGATCAACTATTTGGCTCAAAGAAGAGTGTCGATCTATTTTCGGGAAGACCCAAACCCAACGTTTCTGGCGTTCAGCATAGTAATCCTCCCTAGGTATTCGCCCGATTTTCGGACGCATGAAAACAGTAACTTGCTTTGCTTGGTTTTGCTTAGTCGCCATTTCTATTCCTTGGATCGATTAAGAATCGGAGTGAAATCGATTCAGGGCACGAAGCCCACCAGATTCATGCGGTTGTCTTTATCCGATTTGCTCAAACAAAGCAATTCTGATACGGTTTGGGAGAGGCTGGTTTTTCACAGTCACCAACAATCTCTTATCGGTATCAGAATCTGTCCTTCGATGCGGTAAATCATCTAGACTACGCATGCGAGGCTTCAACGAAGAGCTGAATTCTAATCTACATAAGAATTCAGCCTGATGCATCGAACGATCGCTACGCTGGCTTTTCTAGGCCGAAACCCTGGGCATTCGAACGCTTTTTCCCAGGACAAACACGCCAGAAAACTAGTCCTCGTGCCTCTCCAGCGGAAGCTACTGCATTGGAATCAAACCGATGAAGAAGCAACAGGACACGTGAGGTCGGCTACTCCAAAATCCACGTCATTAATTGACTCGGCTTAATGAGCTAGTTTTCGCACTATTCGGCTATTTTTATCACTAGACGACCGAGGGCCCAAGCATCTGTTCGTCCACCCGATTGACACAATTCGAACGCCTCGCGATCGGACCGGAGCCGAAGTTTCTGGATCACGTTGAGACGTCAGTCCGTCGTTTGAGACAATCCTACCGTTATGATGTGTAGCTCCATTTAATTGGAGTGTCGAGTCTTCGATGAAAATGCGAATCATATGCGTTCGGGTTCAAAATGTGACTGAATCCATGACGGAATTGAAATTCCGGTTCACATGCCGTCGTATTTTCTGACGGAAAACATAATGACGAAAAAAGGGTTCCTGGAATCAAATATCAGGTATTTGAAAAATCGAAGCCAGGACGAAAAAACGAGAAATTTCAAGAAATCGGGATCTGCGGGGAATCCAGGGTGAGAGTTAGCCATAGAGTCGTGAGGAAGAGCTCACTAAATGCCAAGATGGCTCGAAAGAAGTTGGAATTGCGGAAACAAAATATGTTAAAAGTAAGAGTCGGGGGCCTTAAAGGACCAGTGAGTCGTACTAGCAATGGCAAAAACTCGAATATTCTTTACTTCTGACGTCCACGGATCAGACGTCTGCTTCATGAAATTTCTGAACTCAGCGAAGTTCTACCAGGCCAACGTGCTAATCCTTGGAGGAGACATCACCGGAAAGATGATCGTACCAATAGTCGATCAAGGGAACGGAACCTACGCAGCGGACTTCCTCGGAACCCAACAGATACTAAAGACACCGGAAGAAAAGGCAGCATTAGAGAAGAACATCCGAAATAGCGGATACTACCCATATCCAAGCACCGCCGCTGAAGTAGAGAAACTTCAAGCAGACAAACAACTCGTTGACCAATTATTCTCGAAAGTAATGGCTGATGGAGTCAAAAGGTGGGTTGGCATAGCGGAAGAACGCTTGAAGGGAACCGACGTCAAAGTCTACATCAGTCCCGGAAACGATGACAGGTTCGACATCGATGAGGTTCTGAAAACAACCAATTCAAATATTTACCCTGAAGATCAAGTGATATCGATAGACGACAATCACGAAATGATCACGAGTGGCTGGGCGAACCCAACACCTTGGAACAGCCCACGTGAAGTGAATGAAGAAGAGCTCCTCAAGAAATTTGAGGCCATGTGCTCGAAAGTCAAGAACATGGAGAACGCAATCTTCAATCTGCACGTACCACCCAAAGATACTCCACTCGACTTAGCTCCAGAACTCGATCCCACCCTGAAACCGGTGGTAAGAGGAGGCGGAGGGGTAAGCATGATTCATGTAGGAAGTACCGCTACCCGACAGGTAATTGAGAAATACAAACCCCTACTAGGCCTGCATGGGCATATCCATGAATCAAGGGGCTTCGTCAAAATCGGACGAACTCTCTGTATCAACCCAGGCAGCGAATATGGCGAAGGAATACTCCGCGGTGCGGTCATAAACGTCGACGAAAAAGGGGTTAAAAGCTACATTCTAACTCAGGGATAATCCCAAAAGACGACCGGAGAACAACTATTGGAGCAAACAAGCCGCTGCCTAATCTGCGGACAAGTGCTCCAATATCTCTTCGGCCGACCAAGAAAACTATGCGGCAACAAATCCTGCTATTTAGAATGGAAACGGCGTAGATACGCCAACCTGCAACTCGTAGCTCGCACCAGACGACTCTCAAGCATAGACTTCGAATTCGCCGATCCAATCTGCATATGCGGCAGCGACAACTTCGCATGGACCTTGGAAGGGGTCTTCTGCTTGAAATGCGGCCTTCAAGAACCACTATTCTCTATAGAACCGTGGGTACCAGCAGAATTTGCACCCAAACCGCCGTGCACCTGCTCGCAGACCTGCCGGCAATCTGCAGCATACAAGCTCTGGGCCTACGTCTAAACGACTTTCTGCCCATCAAGTGCAGTATTAATGAAGTTCTCAGGTAACCTTTTGCGGCGGTAGCAACAACTCAACAAATTCGTCCCTCCCTATCAATCCGCCCACGTCTAATCCTAGTAGACGAGATTGGCCGTCTATCCTCAGCCAAAATCAAATCAATAGGAACTATCTCCAGCGGCTTAATCCCCTTCGACCGTCTCTTCGAATTTATCTCATACGCGGTGCGAATCGTTCTCCGACTTACGACCAGGGCTTGCACTTTTGAGGTAGTCACCGTAGGACCATAACGGTTGTTCAACTCGACAATTCTAGCCCGCTCCAGAACACGCCATCGAGACAGGAGCTTCTGAAGCTCTTTCTTTCTCACCAAGAAAGAATCGACTTTGTGAGGCTTATGCAAGGTGCGCGCGAACTCATCGCTGGATATTCCGATCGTCACGCGCCTGCCGATCTTAAATGCCTGTCGAAGCAATCGTCGATGCCCTTTGTGGAGTACATCAAATGTCCCTCCCAACGCGACCGTCCTGAATCTAACTGGATCAGACTTTCGCTTCGACACTCCCAATCCACCGGCTGTGCGAACAGGGATACAGATAACGAATTAGTCTTTTGTGTTCACACCAGATGTAACCCTATGTAGTCGAGATTAGTCACGAATACCTTGCAGACCGAAATCTGCGCCTAATCGCCTTCACCGTTCGTAACGAACGTGATGTTTCAATCACTCCATGCACAGCCTCACCGATCATATTCTGTGCAGCCCCAACCGCCCCATTCGCGAGGAGCACCTCAATAGCCTCCCTTGTCTCCGAAGTGCTAAACCCAGCAGCCTGACTGAATCGTCTAGCCGCAGACAAGAATGTCGAAAGCTCGGGTCGTTCCTGAATTGCAGCTAACGCTTTCCGTCCAGGCGGATTTACGCGATCAGCTACACTCCCCCGCCGTAAAGCGTCGCTAGTTAGAATCGGTGCAAAGTAAACACAGATTATCGAATGATCCTTCGGAAACAATAGTCGGTCAACACGCCCGATTCCAGGCGCTCCAGGCTCCACAACCAAACCGAACCCGCCGTGAAGCAGAGCTGAAGTAGTACCTAACCCTGTTCTGTTGAGAACCTCCGCGACATGAGTGATCCTTCCCAACTCGCTGAAGGTTACCGGTATCTTAGCCAAGTCAGCTAACGCAAGGCATGACGCAAGCGTACCCGCTGCACTAGTCCCAAAGCCCGCAGCAATCGGCACTCGAGCCGTAACCTCGACTCGCACGTCATACTTAGAGCCGGAACGCTTGAGGAGCTGCGTGAGTGCTGAACGAGTAGTATTAGCGTCAGATCTTCGTGAGTTGATGCGCACATCGATTCGAGATTTGTTAGAAACCGACGCTGAGACCCTCGCGCGCACCCCACGACCAATCCGGAAGCCTCCACCACGCGAACCAATCCGTTCATAATCCGTCAATTTTCTGCCCGTAGCGTCGGTGTCGCAAATTTCAAAGAAACTCGAAATCCCTGCAGGACAAAATGCTTCGGCCCTGCGCAAAATCTTCACCTTACTCTTGACTGAAACGTAAGCTTGGAAACGCAGATCGACAAGCCGAAACGATCGGCGGAGTGAGCAAAATTAGGAACGGTATCTCTGAAAGGTAAGTGAAAGTGGTTGCCGCGTATATGAAAGTGGTCGGCAAGGCCTTGGTCCCTAATCCCAACACAGCAGGGAGAGCAAAAAGCGAGCTATACCCAACGATCCCTAGTCCAATAATCACACTACCGAGTCCCAAACCGATTGACGCAGCGACCTCAAAATTCGCCCACTTACGGTTTAACACTCGCATACCCACTATTGTCACAACCACGAGCAAACCGATCAAACCAATAACGAATCCCGAACTGCTAACGCCCGCTACAATGAATACTCCGTAAGCCGCCAAGCCGATCGGGATGACGAGGCTAACCGCGAAGAGAATTCGTTCCACCCAAACCGACTGACGTTTGCGCATCAGTGAGCCGAGCACGAAGAAGCCAATGAAATTCGACGGAACACCCACCAGCAAACTTAGGACTGCGTCATGATGGCCATACAAGACGTCACCGATGAATATCCCAATTGCAGCTCCTACCCCCCCTGTCCACGGCCCGAAGAGAACAGCGAATACGGCTGGAACGAAGACCTGTGGCCAAAGTCTTACCCCAAAAACCGTTATCGGAAAGAACACCCACAACGCTCCCAATCCGGCGTACAATGCTGCGTTGATTGCGGTAGTGATTAGTTTTAGTGAAGCCGGAGGATCGTTCCGTTTCATGAATCCTCTGAAGAATTGCGTCACTATTCTAGCTTTAGTTCGGTAATCGACATTAATTCGCTGACGCAACGAAACGTTAAGATACGTCAGCTTCTGAGGCTTGCTCGCGTAGCCCGGTGGTGTAGTGGTCAAACCCTTCAGTGGGACTAAGCATAGCATTGGCGCCAGAAATCAGCCAATAGACGGCTCTGGATCCCCTCACCGAGGAGAGACCTGCCGACGGGAGAACAAACACAAACCCGAATTCGAATCTCCCCCGGGCTACCAACAACCATTGTTAATACCTCAGCTGTTAGAGTCTCCTCTAGGCAACCAACATGTCCTCGACGAGGCTCATCCGACGTTCCTCGGAACGTGTACCCGAAGACCCCCTAATCTTCTGGCTCAGCCGGTTGGATCTTGATACTCAGAAGGGCAATCGATCACAATTTAATCGATGGATGAATTGGCTGCATCGACAGAAAGGTTGGGAGACTGTAACTCCACGTGAATTACTCGTCCGACATCTCGATGCAGAAGATGACTACGTAGTTCTAGATCTACTTCAAAACTACATCAGCACTCTGATTCTGCGAAAAGATTCCAAGAAGAAATCCTACTCAACCATCAGATCCTTCTTCGCTCACAACCGAACCCCACTCCCACACGACCCAGCCTTCCGCATCCGCGGCGACAGACCACCAGTCCAAGCAAAACTCACAGTCGAAAACGTCATAGAATCTATCCACGCCGCCACCCTACGATACCGCAGCATCCTGCTCTTCAAGTGGCAAGCATTTCTCGACAACTGCGCGTCTAATTTACGTGAACACTCACAACTCCGAACAGATTGTGAAACAGATTCAGTCAGGCACGAAACCAGTCCGCATCGACGTCCCTGGACGCAAAGAGAACGAGAACGACCCTGAGGGGCGCTTCTATACGTACGCACGTTGAGGTCAGCTCGGGACTTGATCATGAGTTAGACTTCTTCACTGAACAACAACTCTCATCGGGACTCATGAATATCGCTGGGCAGTACGCACCCTTACTGTTCGGGGTTGGGTTGTTTGCGGCGTCTTTCTTGGCGTTGGTTGTGATATCGTTGGGAAGCGCTTGGGGTGTGGTTGAGGCGATTGGTTGGCGCAGAAATAGAGCTTTTGTGATCTATTTTCTAGAATCAATCCCAGCCGTTATAGTGACGTTAATGCTTTCAGGTAATTTGTTGTCAAGCATACTGAATCTGATGGTGGCGTTTGTGTTCGTGTTGATAGCGCCAGCAGTGATGATGGGTTTGATAGCGTCGAACCCAAAGATAATGGGCCCTCATGCCTCAAAAGGAGTCTGGAAGATAGCCTACTGGCTCAGCTTAATTTTCGTGGTGATTCTGGGCGTCATTTCTGTTGTGTCATCTATAGTCTAACGATCACTAGCGATGACGAGCGATTCGGAATAGTTACAGTTCCTTTTGGTTTAGTTTAAACACTTTACCGTACCTGTCAAGTCGCAAGGCTCAAAGCGATATTTGCGAAACAAATTCGCATATTTAGAGTGAGAGTATCGTTCCCATCAAGGAAAAACGGTCATCAACAATTCAGTTTCCGTCTACCTCCGTTGGCGAGGTTTGTTTCATGGCGGCAACTTCACTGCTGCTCCAGATCAGTGCTCTCGGCATTTTCATTCATGCTTTCTTCCTGACAATTTCCCTTGGTTTTCCCTGGGTGATCGGCGCGTTACTTTACAAGTGGTGGAGGACTAAAGAGAAGGAATACTATGAAGCTGCACGGAATGTTACTGGTGTTCTTGGTCTCAACTTTGCTCTCGGTGCCATAACGGGTACACTTGTTGAGTTTGGTCTCGTTCAGGCTTGGCCTGGTTCAATTTTCGCAATCGCAACGTTCGGCCTGATACCACTAATCCTAGAGCTTGTAGCCTTCATCGGAGAAATTGTGCTGCTGATCATGTTCATTGTTACGTTGGGCAAAATCCAACCGTTTGGGAGTCTAGGTATCATTGTAGCTTATGCCGTGATGGCCGCACTTTCCGGTGTCCTGATTACCACAGTGAACAGTTGGTTGAATGTCCCATGGGGAACTGGCAGTCTCGCGTCAAATCTCTATCCGTTTCTTCCACAGTACGGCCCAAACTCGGTTAATCCGTCTGCCCTTGTTAGTCTGAAGCTTGAGCTTGTTAAAAATGTCTTAACCACTGGAACTGGATCTCAGATCTTGCAAAATCCTAACCTAGCGAAGACGATTGGCCTAACTCTTACTGATCCCTACATCGCGTTTGCGTCGCCTTACGCATGGGCCAGTGCGCTTCATAATGTGAACGCAGGAATAATTGTGGGCATATCGTTCGCGTTGATAGGATATGCATACAAATTTCTGAAGACGGGGGAGGTCAAGTACGTGAGAATTCTCAAAGCGTTCCTTCCACTCCTTCTAATTTTGCTGGTTCTTCAACCAACATTGTTGGGTGATTTCATGGGTAAGGCTGTTGCTAGTCAGCAACCTACGAAGTTCGCGTTGATAGAGGGCGCGTCCAGCACAACACAGAATCCCCTGGTGGACTTCTTAGCGTACGGAGATCCAAGACATCCAATAATAGGATTCGACACGCTAAGGAATCAATGTAATTCGCTAGGAAATACAACCCTCGGAAAACTATCCGCCCTTGCTCCGAATGTAACTTTAGGCTCACTCTCCGGAGTGAGTCTAAAATCCATCTGCCTATCTGACTTATCAAAGTCTGAATCTCGACTGCCCGCTAATCAATGCGCTCTACTACATGAAAATCGCTTTCGGGATCGTAGACTTGGTCGGCGTGTTCGGGCTGGTTGCATTGAACTTTAACCTTGGCCTTTTGTCAAGGATTACGAGGCGCGTGCTCAGTCGTCTTGTTGAGCGGAAACAAGTTTTTCTCCTTTCGTTCGTCGTCGTGGCCTCGTCGATCTTCGCGAGTGGTCTTGGTTGGTTCATACGTGAGGATGGGCGTAAGCCTTGGACTGTCTACGGTTTGCTCTATCCCGAGGAACTGATGACCTCCGTTCCCATCGGACCAGTCTTCATACTCTTCACGTTACTCTTCGTTGCTGTCGCGGCGATTGGAATCTATGGGATTTACGTGGTATCGACGAGGGGGTTGAAGTTCGTTGAACTCCTGAAGAAGGGAGCAGGAGTGGAGTGAGTTGGAGAACACGGCCCTTCTAGGTTTCATGATTCTCGGTATAGCCGTGATCGTTCACATCATAATCGTGAACATCACTCTCGGGACCGGATGGATTTCTGCAATGGCGAGGTATCTCGCCTGGTCTAAGCATAGACCGGAGTTGGAAATTATGTCGAGACGAGTGTTCAAGATTCTAATCATTCACGAATTGTTCAGCGGGGTTTGGGGCACTATTATAACGGTGATACTGGCCGGTCTCTTTCCCACGCTGATGGCTACTGCAACAGACATACTCTTCCTACCGATACTCATAGCCCTCTCCTCCATACTGATTCGAATTCCATCAATCGCGTTATTCTGGTATACTTGGGGTAAGATTCGGCCTGGTTTGCATACTGCGCTTGGCTTTGTGATGGCGATTTCCGGTTTCGGTGTCCCATTCGGCGTTCAGGTATATCTTCGCTGAGATAACCTACCCATACGCATTATCGATGGCAATGAACGGGTTGGTGGACGTCGCTCGTACGGCTGTATTCTTCAATCCTCTCTATCCGTGGCTGCTGTTGCACACATGGTTTGGCGCTTTGTCCATAGGCGGCTTTATCGTGGCGTCCTTCTTCGCGATTAAGGGGAACGTGAACTCGAAGTTTGCGTGGATAGGTCTCTGGCATGGCGTGCTGTTCCTCTGCGTTCAGGGTGCACTTGGGCCGATCTATTTGGTGAACCTGAGCATTAGGGCGCCAATATTGTACTCGAACATTCTTGGCTTATCAGGATCAACATTCGATGTGGCTCCTCTTTTCATTTTGAAGCTCTCCCTAATTGCGTTCTTGGTTGTACTCTCCATTAAGGTCTGGAAGAGCATTAAACGAGGCAGTGGCTTCTTGCCGAGATATACGGTTGCTTTAGGCCCTCTCGCGATTATGATTGCAACGATTGGCGAATTCATGAATGATGGAGGGAGATACCCGAACTTGGTACTGTTGGGGAACTCTGGGTTAGGACCTTCGGAGTTCATGAATGTTTACGTTCAAATTCCATGGATCACAGTGCTAGCGGTCGTCGGTGTGTTGCTGGGGTTCGTTGGAATCTTCATGGTAACAGCATATTATGCCCTTAACAGACGTTTTCTCCCAGACATGCCCGGGCAGTTCCAAGCCTATCCAAACGCATCAAGAACACTGCTGATTAAGTGAAGATGTTTGCGAGCGCAATAGAACCAGAGACCATTACAAAAGGCAATTAGCTGAGTTAATCATGTTTGGAGCAGCTTCACTCAATCCGAAGCTAACTACGATCAGTACCACAAAAGATCACTCCATTCTTCAACCTCAGGGATGGAGCGTGGGATTTCAGCCCCAATTTACTAGTACATATAACTGAATTCCCGGGTTCGACGGGATGCTGTCCCGTGTTATCGCATGGGTTCGATAACATCAAATGCAAATGATGACATGGTAGGTGAGTTATTCTTGTCACTGAATCAGATGAAGTGTGTTGCTTGCAGAAAAGGCGAGCCGACA
>CAWKES010000023.1:0-31509 GCA_963848755.1 Candidatus Bathyarchaeota archaeon
TGTCCGAATATGGTTTGAGAAATACCGGGTTCGTATTGCGGTAGGCGACTACTCCCGCGGCTACTACGGCCGGATCCCATTTTAGACCAAGTTTCTCCAAGAGGCTGTCAAAGTGCCTGTTGTTGTTCGGTCCAAGTTCCTTTACGATTTCTTCCAATTTTCGGTAACCTGTCTCGACGTCAACAGGTAAGCCTGCTTCAATCATAGCTTTGACTGCGCTTAATCGCACGTTGGATTTCTGAAGGAAGGCGTCATAGAGTACGTCGTCGATTGCGAAGATTATCGCTTTCACGTCTGTCATCTTACCACTTTCTTCAATTTGGGTGGATTATCAGGGTTTAGACCTCTTGCCACCGATGAATAATACGAGTAAAGCTGTAGTGGTATCACATCGACCAGTGGGAGGAATATTTCATCGACGCCTCCTACTGTTTTGATGTGTTGTCGCTCTATTGAATTATGTTTCGAATTAATTATGACCACAGGCGCATCGAAACGTTCGAAGCTTTCGGCTAATTTCATGACTTCATCACTCCTGCCAGGATTCTCCAAGATCAAGATAGGTGTTCTTCTGTCAACTAGTTGCATTGGTCCATGCAGGAATTCTCGGGTTGCGAACCCCTCAGCGTAGACGTTACAGCTCTCTTTCAGTTTCAATGCTCCCTCGAGCGCAGTCGCATAGTTTGGGCCACTGCCTAGTAGAAAGAAGAATTCTTTATCCTTGTATGTTTCAGCAATTATTCGCGTATCTTCCTCGGAGAGCTGTATCGATCGTTCAACGAGTTGAGGGATTTGGCTTATCATAGACGTGAGAGCATCATATTTTGGAAGCGGTTCTATTAACTTCGCCAGTTTAACGGTTTTGGGTGGTTCCGCCGTTAAAATGATGAGGGTGAACTTTTTTCGTACCCGTGCCCGCTTTTTCGGGGCCCGCACGTAGAATAACTGGAGTGCGCAGATTGGCAGGAGTGAACCCTGCGGGTATTTGTCACGGCTATCGTACGCATTCCTGATTGAATCGCGGAATTTGCTGCATTAAACGTCATATCACCTGATTGCGAGATCGCTATGGAGCAGGGTCGTATGAGCCTGTGTGGTCCAGGATGCGAATTCTGAGGCAGGGAGGGTGCTCGACAGAATGGAGGTGGTGGTTAAGATAGCGTAGTTGACGGCTAAGCAGGCGTGGTAACTTGTTCCACTTCCGGTAAGATAGATCAGTTTTAGGTCTTTAACGTTAAGAGTTTCAGCGATTCGTTTTGCTTCGGTCCACTCTTCACAGAGTCTTAGTTAATGCGTCTGGTTGTTCGTAGATTTCTCGCAACATGTGATGCTGAAATGATTTTTGCACTGCTATTATCCTCAGAAAATTGAAGATTCAAATTAAAATTCGTAACGTTGGCAGAAATTAAAATACCAACGTTGAAACTCGACGATGTACGTCAAGTTTCCATGACAATTTGAGCACTTTGGAATTGAAGACTTTTTCGTCGTAGTAACCATCTCCCGTCGGGCTTCCATTCCGGGTCTCGAAAAAACGTTGTGGTTCGATTACGAATCGTTGTTATGGAAGATGCTTGGAATATGACGGTTAAGTCCATGCAGAGAGCATGGATAACCCGGAGAGTGGGAATCTAAAACTCTTCGATTGAGCAATTTTTATTATGTATCCAAAGGTCTCTTCAACTTCCATCTCCTTACCATTCATGACATCCTGGAGCATCGAGACAACCACTGGTTCTTCTTCAGAGTCGGGACTCTTGCGGGCCCGATCTGCGTAAATTCCTGAATTATTTCTCTCTTGTGATTCGAGAATTCTTTTGATTGGGAGTAAATCAGGCGGATTATCCGGAGTTAATCCGACTGCTTTCATGACATTCCCTCCTTCTCTGACTATTTTTAGGAAGACATCTGCAAGAGCGAGGTCTTGGAGCGACTGATTCGTGCTTAGCCTTGTTAGCGATGCTAGGCCGGCGTTCGCGCAATAGACTATCAATTTTGCCCATTTGATCTCGGTTATGTTACCCACGTGGTCGTAGGTATGCGCGATTGATCAAGATTTCAACGATCGCTTTTACTCGCTCGCTGCTTCCTTCAGGTATCTCACCTAACCAAGTGTATCCGACTGCGGTGTAGTCGACAATTCCAGGTTCAGCTAGGGTCGCTCCAACTGTGGATACACCTCCGATGACGTGAGTCGAACCAGCGTACCTCGAAAGCAACTCATCCTTCTCGGCGGCGTTTTGAAAGGAAATGAACAATGTTTTGCCGAAAAGATGTTTTGAAGTCCTAAGAATGCTCTCTGTGTCACGTGACTTGACAGTCAAAAACGCTACGTCAGCTGATTCTACACTACTAGGTGTAGAAACTACGTTTAGGTGTCGATTTATTTCGCTTTCCGGAGTCCTAATCGTGAGGCCCTTATTCTTTAGGGCTTGGTAGTTTTTTCCGTGAGCAACGAGGGTTACGTCATGGCCCGCGATATCAGCATTCCGCCGTATATCGAGCCAGAGATCCTGCGCCGAGGATCAGGAACTTCATGCTTTCACAGTAACGGTCGGGCGAGGGTGATTTTCAAGATTTTCTTCGTCTTTGCGTCGTTACCTTTTTACTTGTTCCGTAAGTGGATTTCACATATGGTAAATTTTCTTTCGCTGCCATTTTAAGGAATCTTTCTTCGTCTGGACTTGTGCTTTGTAGGTAGATGTGGTTGAATCCCATCTTTACAGCTCGATCTATGGGTTTGAGGATGTCTTCAGATTTGGTTCCGATGAAGAATGCCTTTGCTAGGGCTTCATCAGATACCATCTGTCCCATTTCTTCGATCTCTCTTGGGTCGTATATTGGTAGCCTGAACATGAATGGAAATAGGTTACCTCTCCAGAATCGTACTTTCTTAATCGCTCTATCGAAGTCTTGGTCGTATGAGACGCCTAATTCGACTGCTCGCTCGATTTTTTCGAATCGCGTCCGGTTTCTTTGGCTCCTTCGGCCAGGGCTTTGAGAAGGACGTTTTTCAGTTTGTCAGGGTCTACGAGGGTTGTCAAGAATCCGTCCGTACTTGCCGGCTATTTTCGCGACTTTCGGTCCGAATCCTACTACGATAATGGACTTCTGTTTCAGGCTTGGTGTAAAGCTTCGCCTTGCGCAGCTTGTAATACTTGCCGTTGAACGTTACAAAGTCGTTAGACCAGAGCATCTTCATGACCCGAATCGCTTCTTCCAGTCGTTCTATCCTTTCTTTTAGTGAGGGCCATTCGTATCCGACTGGAATTTCGTTCATCGCTTCTCCTAATCCAACCCCTAGGAATATTCGATTGGGAAACATTGCACGTAGGCTGGCGAATGCTTGCGCAACGATTGCTGGATTGTATCTGAATAGCGGGCACGTAACGGCTGTACCGAAACTGATCTTGCTCGTTCTTGCTGCAGCTGCGCCGATGAAGACCCATGTGTGGCTTTCCTGCGCTCCTGTATGCGACCAGGGATGAAAGTGGTCGCTTACCCAAAGCGTCTCGAATCCGGCTCGTTCAGCTAGAGTGGCATGTCCTAACAAAATCCTTGGATGATATAGGTCGGGTTGTGAGGCATAACCGATTGTGAACTTCATGACGTGTATCTCCCGACGGAGAGAGGGATCTACTGATTGATAATTCTATGTACGGAATTGAAATGCAGATTCCTCGCATAGACTTTTTTACGGTCTCGTGTAATGCTCGGTCAGTCGACCTGCTTTGAAGATTACGAATATTGAGTCTTATGTTTTGCTAGTCCCTGATTATGATAGTCAGGCTTGTAGTTCAGCGCAGGACGATATTGTGGTTAGGATTCTGACGGATGAAGGGATCGTCGGAATAGGGGAGACGGATACTAATCCGTGGGCTACGAAAGCATACATTGAATCGCCAGGAACTCACATCATGGCGTTGGGGCTTCGAGAGTTACTGATGGGTCAAGATCCGTTGCAGACTGAAGCGCTCTGGGATCGTATGTACGCTTCAACGGCGATGTCTGGAAGGAGGGGTCTTGGTATCTGCGCGATCGGTGCTTTGGATATGGCGCTGTGGGACATAAAGGGAAAGGCACTCAAGAAACCAGTCTGGGCACTGCTTGGTGGAGCAAGACAAACAAGTATACGTCCCTACGCTAGTCTCCTGCCAAACGGGAATACGTTAGAGGATTATGCTTCGAATCTTCAAGAGAAGTTGTTGCAAGCCAAAAAATATGGATTTACAGCAGCAAAGCTGGAAGTTTGCGTGAACGGCCCGTATTCTCATGGTGGGCTCCAGGAGGCTGATTCTGAGGTCACAAGGATAGTTGCTTCTTGTAGGGAAGCTGTGGGTCCGAATATGGTTTTGATGGTTGATGTGGCGTATGCTTGGAATGATTGGCGAACCGCGCTGCAGGTTATCGAGACGCTTGAACCATACGACATTTACTTTGTTGAAACACCTGTGGCGTCAGATGACTTGGATGGTTACGCTAAACTGTCACGGAGAAGTCCGATCAGGATTGCTGCTGGGGAATGGCTGCAGACCCGTTTCGAATTTCAAGACTTGATAGATCGAGGACACATCGACGTTGCACAACCTGATATTGGGCGTGTCGGGGGAATCACGGAAGCCAAAAGAGTAACAGAGTACGCAGCGATTCGAGGCAGATTGATGACCCCGCATTGCTGGAAGACCGGCATAGGCATTGCTGCTTCAGCACAGCTTGCCGCGGCTTCATCCAATTGTCCATTTATTGAATACTTGCCTGGAGAATTATCAAGTCAGCAATCCGGAAAGAACTTGTCAAAGATGAACTTAAGATGGTCCAAGGGGAAATCGATTTACCTCAGAAACCTGGATTGGGCATAGATCTTGACGAGGCAGCGATTCAGAAATACAGAGTGAAATAATAGGATCACATAGTGATCTGGACTTTGCATCCCTCTTTGCTTTTGGCGACTTCGAAAGCTGAAGTTGCGTCGTTTATTGGAAAATGATGCGTGACGAGTGACTTCAAGTCTATTTTCCCGTGCTCGACCAGATTCATTGCCTCTTCGTAATTCTTCCAGTTTGAAGCGAACGTTCCGTACAATGAAATTTGTCGTCTCACCAGATTGGTAATGTTAAGTTCAACTGGTTTCGCGAAGATTCCGATGCTGAGAACTTTTCCTCCTTGCCTAACCATATCGCATGCGTTAACCAAGGCTTGACCTGATCCAGCCGCGACGATTGCAATATCAGCGCCTGATCCGTTTGTGGAGTTCAATGTTTCCTTGACCGAGTCGGTTGGAGGTGAAGGGATCGTTGTGAACCCGAGTTTACGAGCTAGTTCGAGGCGTTCTTTGTCAATCTCAATGCCGCTGATTAGAATCCTATTTGATCCTGACGTGCGAGCAACTTCTGCTGCCAGTAATCCGATCGGCCCTGGTCCTATGATACTAACGAAGTCAGCCGGTTCAATTCTGCAGATGTCAAATATGGCGTGACAAAGGACAGAGAGAGGTTCAATGAGGGCTGCCTCCGTGAAGTCTATTTTTCCTCTTAAACGATGCAAGTGCCTACTTGGAACGACGGTCAATTCTGAGAACCCTCCGTTTCTGTGAATCCCCATAATTGAAAACTTCACGCAGAGATTCGTCTGGCCCTCACGGCAGAACTTACATTGCCCACATCCGATCACAGATTCTGCAACCACTCTTTCTCCCTTGACGAACTCGGTCACGTTGGTGCCCACGTCAGCTATTTCGCCGGCAAATTCATGTCCGGGTATGAGTGGTAGTTTGGCGAATCCTGCGTAGGCCTGAGTATAATCATAGAGACCAAGATCGCTCCCACAGATTGACGCTCTACTAACTTTCAGCAGTACATCATTTGCTCCGAATACTGGGTCCGGCACTTCCTTAACGGTAATTCCAGGCTGCGGTTTGTCTTTTACTACTGCCTTCATTTAGATCAAACTGCCTTTCACATAATGTGCTGACTTGATTGAACTGCGAGTAATCGCGCCGAGCTTTCGAAACTTCAAGTATGGCCAACTTCCAACTGGTGAGGCGAGACTAATGAACTACCTCGTCACGGGCGGAACAGGATTCATCGGTGCGTATACCATAAGAGATCTTTATCCCGAAATGACAGCGTAGTTAGCTTCGACGCTTCCACCGACGATCAAATCCTAAGGGACGCCCTCGACTCTGAGGGATTGAAGAAGCTAGTTCGAGTTTCCGGGGATATCCTTGATCTTCCCTTACTGCTTGACACAATCAGGACGCACAAGATTGATGTGATCGCACATTTTGCGTCACTACAGATCCCAGCCTCAGACGCTAATCCTTCTATGGCTTTGAAAATCAACTGTCAAGGCACACTGAACATTCTTGAAGCATGCAGACTTTACGATCTTCGCCGCTTATTGTGGGCTAGCTCAATCGCTGTGTTTGGACCTCCAGAGCTGTACGGTAATGAACCTGTACAAAATGATGCACCACATCATCCGGTAAGTGTCTACGGAGCATGTAAATCGCTTAACGAATACATGGCCAAACATTACTTCGACAAGTACGGGGTGGACAGCATCGGCCTCAGATTTACTGCAGTCTACGGAGTGGGGAGACTTCGCGGAAAGAGCTCCTTCACTACCAAGATGATCGAAATGGCTGCTCGACGTGAGGCGTACACAGTGCCGTATGGAGATGATATTGTTGACTGGGAATACGTAGAAGATGTTTCGAGACTCGTTGTCATGTCTTGCGACTTGAAGAAAAAAACGAGGTCCCGCGTCTTCAACACCCAAGGAGATGTTAGACCGGTGATTGACGGAGTTAATTTTCTGCGTAAGATTTCGAATTCAAAACTCGAAGTTGAAGGAGGTAAATTTGGAATTCCATGGAGGTACGATACGACGTCGTTGAAGAACGAGATCGGATTCGAACCGCGTTACTCCATGGAGGATGGTATACAGAAGACTTACCAAGTCTTCTTGTCAAGAGGCACATGATCATTCGAACCACAGTATCTTTCTAAGGACGAGGCGGGTTCAGGAATGAAGACCGGAATCGGTTCTCTATCATTAATCGACTTGCTTCTAGTTTTAGTGGTCGTTATCTGGGGCGTCAACTTTACGATAGTAAAAATAGCGCTTTTGGAAATAAATCCTCTCGTATTCAATTGTTTCAGGGTCATTGTCGCAAGTGTGTTCCTTATCATTCTGAGTTGTTTCAAAAAGAGTAGTCGCCCAAGTAGGAGCATCTTTCTTCAACTATTCGCTATCGGTTTGATTGGAAATGGGATCTACCAAGAACTCTTCATTCTTGGGATTTACAGAACAGCAGCTGGAGTGACGGCACTCATATTAGCGGCAACTCCAATTTTCGTAATGATCATCGACTCAATTTTGCACGTCGAGAAGATAGGTTATCGGGAATGGATTGGCGTGATTTTTTCATTTATCGGCATCATGTTAATGATTCATATCGAATCGCTAGGCTCTGTAGGGAATTCAGCCCTCATTGGAGACCTTCTCATTGTAGCTGGAACCGTCTGCTGGGCAAGCTACATCGCATTGTCCAAGCCCATACTCTCCTCAGTAAGCCCTCTCCAGTTCGTCACGTATACTGTCATTTTAGGAAGCCCGATTGTGATCTTTGCCTCTCTGCCATCTCTTCTTAGTCTGGATTTGCGTACCGTAAGTTGGGAAAACTGGGGCATTATAAGCTACTCAGCACTACTTTCGATCGGCGTAGCTTACACCATTTGGTATTCGAGCGTCCAAAGAATCGGAACCGCACGAACGGCTATTTACCAAAACTTGGTTCCATTGATCGCAGTAGTTATCGCCTGGCAAATTCTAGGAGAACAGCTACTAACCAGACAACTTCTTGGTGGTGCGATGATTTTCCTAGGAATCTATCTTACAAGATTTTCAAACTGAAGCAAAATCGGCGTTGGAAGCTCGTTAACTACTTCCAACACTCAGTGCAGTCTCACGAATAATGAAAAACACAGAACTAGGAGTCCTGACGAAACTCACATTTTCGGATAGTAAAGTGATGCACCACGCTCTCCAACATCCAATGCACCCACGTGTTGTCCTCCGAGGCTAGCTATGAATAACCTTGTCCCACTCGGTTCGAAGGCAATATTCGTGGGTTGATTCAGAATTTCGCCTGTTGTGTCCTCGATTAGCAATTCGAAGTTCTGATCGGGTGTCACTACGTAGATGCGATTCGGGGTATAGCAGGACACGTACAGGTTACCGTTCTTTGCAAAAGCTAATCCGTCCATAACGTTGCCTTGCAGCTGCGCAAAGATCTCAGGTGCTCCTACCGACCCGTCGCGGTTGATAGGGATCTTCAGTATGTCTGCGGCGGTAGATTCGATCATGTATATCGCTCCGTCAATTGGGGATATGGCGGTCCCGTTTGGAAAATGCCAGTTTCCTCCTATGAGTGATTCGGCAACACCGTTTCGTTTGATTCGGATTAACCTCCCGTTAGGTTTCCAATAATCACCTGAATCTGAAAAGTAGTAGTTCCCTTGATTATCGAATGAGCCGTAGTTTGGGCATATTGTAGGTCCATCCTGGGCTTTGTTGCAGTAAATTGAAAATTCACCTTTCTGAGAAACTCTGAGTACGTTGCGCTGTGTCCCATTGCACAGGTAGAGGTTATGATCAGCGTCAGAAGCTACCCCTCCTATGAAGCCCTCAGTCTTAGCCAATTGTTTAAGTTCGAAATCTGGTGGAGTCATTACGTAAACTTGTCCAGCGAAGCCTCCAGCATATAGTCGACCGTCCGACCCAAAATTGATGCCTTCAGGATGATCTAGTCCTGACCTAATCACTTCAACCTGGTGAATGTTATGGCGTGTCATAATCTCAACTATCTGATCACATGCATTACATTTGAATTTTTTGTGAACAGATCAAAACTGATTTATCCTTTTGAGTAACCTATTGGCCGAACTTCATGAAGATCACAAAGGTAGAATCGTTAGTCCTTCGATTGCCGAACGTTCGTGACATTATTGATGGAACGCAAGATGACATAGTGATAAGAATTGAAACCGACGAAGGCATAGTCGGCATTGGCGAAGTGGACGCTCCTCCCACAGTAGTCAAAGCGATGATGGAGGCCCCGCTTTCGCACTCATGGGCTAAAGGATTGGAACAGCTGCTCCTCGGCGAAAACCCGTTGAACATCGGATATCTCTGGGAAAAACTCTACCAAGGTTCAATATTGTATGGCAGACGAGGTTTGACGTTGAACACCCTCAGCGGAATTGACATCGCTTTATGGGATATAGCAGGCAAACACTACAAGACACCCACATATCGATTACTCGGAGGCAGACCGAACAACCATGTTACACCCTACTCAAGCATCCATCCGTTCGCGCAAACCGCAAATGAAGTCATAGAAAAATGTCGCAAACTAGTGAAAGATCAACACTTCAAAGCCACAAAATTCCAATGTGAACCGATCGGTGTTGATGACAGAAAGGCCTTGGAGTTCATCAAACTAGCCCGCGACGAATTGGGAGAAAAAATCGACATCATGCTTGACGCGTGCATGTGCTATGACACTAAAGGAGCGATCAAATTCGCACGCCAACTCGAACAATACAATATCTACTTTCTCGAAGCAGCACTACATCCCGACAACCTTGACGGCTACGCGAAACTATCAGCATCAACAACAGTCCGCATAGCGGCCGGAGAAGAACAGACTTCCCGATTCATGTTCATAGATCTCATGGATAGAGGGAAAGTGGACATCGTGCAACCAGACGTCACGCGTGCAGGCGGATTAACGGAATGCAAACGCATCGCAGATTTAGCAGCAGACAGGGGTATACTATGCATACCGCATTGCTACAAGACAAACATAGGACTAGCTGCTACGCTACATCTCTCCGCAGCGGCATCCAACTCTCCTTATACAGAATTCCCACAATCCAACTCACCGCTCAAGAAAGAATTGACCCACGAGGACTTCAAAGTACTCCCTGACGGCACCATCGAATTGCCCGAGACACCAGGCTTAGGAGTCACGTTGAACGAAGATGCCGTTACGAAATATCTTTACGAAAAGAAGTGACCTTGAAGCTAACTTCGGTCCGAAAACCGTTCATAGTCGCCGTCATCGCAGAATCAACTGTGCCTAAATGTCTAAGACAGCTTAGGTCCGCTGAAGAAAATGGCGCAGATGCGTTTGAAATCAACATCGCCCAATTAAAAGAGAAGGAATTACGCAAAATTTTCATTTCAACTAAGAATCCATGCATTGCCTCAAACCGAAGATCAGACTTCATGAAACTATACGGCTACAAAAACCTGGCCGAGACAAACGAAGAGACGCGTGTTGAAAAATTGCTACGAACGCTAGAAAGTGGCGCTGAAGCTATTGATTTCGAACTTGACACGTTCACCATCAGACATGAATCACTACCTTTCGGAAGTCGAGCCGAGACGAAATATGCCCTCAAATCCGAATCAAAACCTACCCAATATTCCACTGATTCCCAAACAGCACTCAGACAAAGAAGACTTTCACAGCTCATTAAGTCGAGAGGGGGTGAGGTTCTCATCTCCTGCCACACCCAGACCAGGATCAGACAGTACGAGATTTTGCGAATTGTCCAAACCATGGAGCTGCGAGGAGCAGACCTGGCGAAAGTGGTCACACACACGTTCAACTTGGACGACTTACTAAATTTCCTCAGAACGATCTCCAAAGTGAAGAACTCCGCTCGGATTCCATTCGATCTCATGAACTTCGGAGCCTACTCAATTCCAGGGAGACTGCTTTCGGTAGCGCTCGGTTCGGCTTGGATTTACTGTAGAACCGGATCGCAAGTTTTCGCGGGGCAACCAACGCTCCAGCAGGCAAGAACGTTTCTTGACGACCTACGGTAAATCTCAAGACTAATAATAATACAATAAGGTTAAGTTCCTACACTCAGAAGCTAACGATCCGATTTTCTTGGGAACGTCGGCATCTACTACTCCGAAGTTTGTTAGGGAAGCAACAGGCTTAGTTCGAAGCTTCAGCCACGTCGACCTCTTCGTTCAAGCGGTCTCAATTATGCAGATTGGCATCAGTACAATTTTCCTCCTCGAATCTGTCGGTACCTTCTATCCTGGCACAAATCTCTACGCAGTCATATTGATCAGCGGCCTAGTTGGAATAGCCTTCGCGACATTATGGTCGATACTTTCTGCTGCAATGCCAAGAAGCGGAGGAGACTATGTTTGGATATCCAGAATCACATCCAAGGTTCCCGCCCTGGGTTTCATGTACGCGGTGACATATGGTCATCGGATTCGCAATCGCATTTAATATGGGCTTCCAGGTGTGGCTCTTCACCAATGGCGTCCTCTCTCCGACCTTTGCAGGTCTCGGGCTGATCTACAACAGTTCCTCTCTCACAGGGCTAGGTAACTGGATGGTTGCTGGCAACGGACTGTTCATAGTCGGCATAATTCTCATCGCTATGGCCTTAGTTACTGTGGCCTTGGGCGCACGGTCAGGTACTAAAATAATTAACTACCTATTCTTCTTCAGCCTGATCGTTACATTCCTTTGGATCATCCTAGGATTCTCAGCTGGCCCGAGCGCTTTCCAACAAGCATTCGACAGCCAATTCGGTAACGGTCAGTACGCAAATGTGCTAAGCTTGGGCAGCCGAGCAGGCTTCAGCGGTTTTTCATTCAACTGGTTCACAACACTGGAGGTTGGATTTTCGTTAGGCTACTTCGCTCTCTTCTCAAATTTCCAGTACCCTGTGTGGGCATCAGGAGAAATTAAGAAAGCCGACCAGGTTTGGAGACCATACGTCGTGGCGATAATGGTTGCTCTACTATTGTTCGTGTTTCTGATTGCAGCGCTGTTCAACTTGATGGGAGCAAACTGGCTTGGTGCGATGAGTGATGCAGCAGGCACTGCAAGTACCGCAGGCTCGCTACCTTTCTCGGTTCCTCCAACATTCACGTTATTCCTATCCATCATGTTCAAAAACAACCCGATTCTTGTCTTCCTGATTAACGCGGGATTAATTGCAGGAACCTTCACATGGTTTGTTGTTCCTTACATTGCATTCAGCCGACTGATCTTTTCCATGTCATTTGATAGAGTTCTTCCAAAAGCCTTCGCGGATGTAACAGAGAAAGTTAGAGTCCCGCTTAAGGCTCTAATTTTGACGGTGGTTCTGGTAATTGTCTGGTTCTCACAGTACGTGTACGGGCTACTATGGAACCCTAACCTTCTCTCTTTTGCTACGGTCTTCTTCAGCGTCTCAGGAGTAGCCCCAGCTGCCTGGACCGTAGCAGCGTTGGTCTTCGCATTCTTCCCATGGCTGAACAAGGGCTTGTACGATCGAACGATGCCCGCCTCGTTCAAGAGGAACATTGGATTACCGATCGTCACATGGCTGGGATTATTCGTGGCGATAACACAGGCATGGGCTACCTATGCATACATCACTACAGCGGCTCCAGTACCAGCAATCGCGGAAGGTGCAATCGTAGGAATCATGATTGGAAGTTTCATCGCATACTACGTCATCGCAGCAATTAGAAAAAGTCAAGGAATAGATCTGAAATACATCTTCAATGAGATACCCCCAGAGTAAGTCCAGCGGTAACTCCATACTCGTCATATTAGGAGATCTTCCAGCGATCGGTCTCAGCAACCGTGAATCAGCTATTCAATTGCTTAGCGAACAGCGCAGTTCAGACAAGATTGGATTATCGCAGTTAAGTACGGCATGATCTTTTTTCAAGACCGATCGTCCAGTTTCAACTAGTTCCTTCATCGAATACACTTCGGCACTAGCTGTCCCGATCATTTTTGACTCAGGCTTCGTTAAGTGGTTTGCTAATTTCGGGTAACCATTACTGCATCCGAGCCCTTTGATGTTTACCCAGTTCAGTCCCTTCGAAGATATCGTCAGAGCCCGCTCGTCGAGACCCTCCATCGAAGACT
Organism: Candidatus Bathyarchaeota archaeon; assembly: GCA_963848755.1. Taxonomy (GTDB): domain Archaea; phylum Thermoproteota; class Bathyarchaeia; order 40CM-2-53-6; family 40CM-2-53-6; genus FEN-987. The sequence continues at coordinate 12,971 of CAWKES010000023.1, forward strand.
TGCTGGTCCTAGCTAGATGAATTGCAGTAATAGCCGTTAGGTCAAGTCCGATGAGAATAATATTTGGGTTGTACTTCAATAGTTTCTTGATCGGCAGTAGCGGGTCTTCGAGTCTTAGCTCGCTGACTACTTCGTCCGCATGTTTACCCACAGCAACAAATGAGTATCCTGGATGTTTGCTCCGTCTTGAACTACGGCCAACTGCATAGTCGATGGCCGATTGCTCCTAGCTGTTTGTCAGGCTGTAATTCAGGTATGAATGGCACATGTCGCTCTTCTTTGCCTTCGCACCAACAATTGGGAGCAGTGAAATCGTCGTGACTCTGGCCGTGACGAGATATTGAAGTGAATGTTGGCATCAGTAATGTTCCATTGTCTCCGATGATGCGAAGTAGGCGGTGAATTACCATTGCCGCTCCTCCGTCAACCGTCCCGATCTTTTCAAGCGAAGCATGCATCATGACTGAATCACCCTCTTTCAGCCCTAACTGAAGGAGACCTTGAGTTAGTTCATCAGGACTGACTTTTCGGTCATTCAAAATGGGGAGCATGAGTTACGAGCATACGGGCTCTCAATTGAACGCTTCGAATATCCGCAGATAACGCTACTATACACTCAACCATGTGCTTAGAGAACGCTCACGGTGCATTTGCACGCATATGTTCAATTCCTGACGAGTAACGTACGGTTTATGCTCGCAACCGTTTCGAACATTTAATGGCGTCGTCTATTGGGCATAATTTAGAAGGGTAAGTCTTGGATAATGGCTGGTTGGCGTCAATCCTAGCCACTCAAATTGGTTTTGGTGGAACCTTCGGTTTCCTGTTAGGCTATGGATTAAAGAAAATCGCTACAGTCGTATTCAAAATTGTAGCCCTGGTCTCAGCCTTGTTTATGCTCGCTTTAACATGGTTAGCATCGATCGGCATTGTTACCGTTAACTATAATACAATCACGTCAACCGCGGGAAGCTCTTTTGCCGGAGCTATGGCAGCCGTGGTTAGTTCAATGGCATTTTTAGGCCAAATATTTCCGATCGGCGGAAGCTTTGGCTTGGGATTCTACATTGGTGCCAAAAAAGGTTAACAAGCGATACGATCAACGCAGCCAGAAATATCAATAGGGCTTAGCGGTAAGTATTCTGGGATCTAGACTGAGAAAGTTCGACAAGAAAATCTGCAGCGGGATCGTATTAGTTGTCCTGGTAGTCACAGGTGTTGGGGGCTACTATTACTTCTTGCAACCTATGCGAACTGCCCGTATTATGATCAGGGGCGTCATCTTGTCGGTTGAATTAGCCGAAACAGTGTCCGAACAAGTGAAGGGGCTATCCGACCGCAACTATCTCGCACCTGATCATGGAATGTTATTCGTATTCGATCACGAAGACTACTGGGGGTTCTGGATGACGGATATGAAATTCCCTTTAGACATAATTTGGTTTAACGCAAGCCGAAGTGTAGTGTTCATCGAAACGAATCTCCAGCCGTGCACTCCTAACAGTTGCCCAATATACATTCCAACATCTGTATCGATGTATGTCTTGGAGGTTAACGCAGGTTTTGTTGCGACTCATGGCATTGAGATCGGGACAAGTTTCCTCTACCTTTCGTACTGAGGATCGCGTCGTTGAAGGTGAGAGTTTACTTTCTTAGGAAGACGAAGAACCCGGAGACATCCGAACTTGCAGACCATCCTTTTGAAGGTTGGATGTTGAATAACATGTATGAGCTTGTTTGGGAAGCGGAGTTCAAGACACCCATAACTCCAGACTTAATCGCATTCAAGTTTGATTTGGAACCTACCCCATTCGGAATCCCGTTCAAAAGCAAAATTGCTAGATCAAAGCTTGAGCCGGGCGATGTGGTTCAGATTGGACCATCGCATCATTTGCGTCTCGCGAGAGGATTTCGCGAACTAAGGCTCTGATGCGGTGTACTATTCGGTTTTCCCACTACCAAGTCTCTCTAGAGCATGAACGGTACCGCTTCGGAAGTGTCGTTCATTCCATCCGGAAACTAACTTGAAGAGCCCAGTGAATTTGACATCCCAGCTTGCAGTTATTTGTTGGTCCTTTACAGTGATTTTCTGGGTTCCTATAAACGGCCCTGAATAGTACGCTATCGTCATCACGCGGTTTGCGTTATCGATTGCGACATCGGCCTTGCCGGCTCCTCCGAACGCAAAACGCACAGCGACCTCAAGTGATCCCGAAGGTTTCTTCTCAACTATTTGTATTGACTTTGTTCCGTGCCAAAAATGCGGAATCGCTTCCACGTCTGAAGCTCGTTTCCAGACTTCGTCAGGAGCATGGAGTGAATTTGAGCGATCCTGTAAACTGCATAGCCCATTCTCATCAGAGTCATTGGTTGATGTTGAATCGTATCGTAGTTGGAGTTAGGTTGTGTTATGCTTGTTTGCGTATATCGAACACAACTACCGAGACACGCTTTCCACATCTTTGACAGAAGATGAAATTCTGGAGGTTTTGTCCTACTTCCGTGATTGCGGATGTGTCAAAGGCATCGTACTTACTGTCGAACTTGGCTTTACACTCCAAGCATCTGAGTTTGACATGTGTTATCTTTTCACTCATCAGTTATACTTCTCTACTTGGACGGACTCTGGTCGTATAATTGAAACCTTTCGGTCACTTGATCACTGTTCGATACGAGTTTTGCTAGCTCAGCGTATGCCCGCCAGTCGCAAACCCTCTCCACAAGTTCTTGCACTTAGACCGCGTGTTGTTTTGGTACGGATAAATTAAATTCCTCAACATGTGAATCTCACTTTGATCGGATTGAAGAAGGATAGCTCTGAGTCGGCGTCGCTTCAACATTTAGTCTTCTACCCGTCGGAATCAAGAACGAGTTATCCTACAATTGTTGCTCTTCACGGTCGTGGAGCGGACTATTCCGATCTCCCGCCTCTCATCGAAGCGTTGAATATCCCTGGGCTTCTGGTGATCGCTCCGCGAGCACCATTCAACTTTATGAACGGTGGTTTCGCCTGGTATGGATTGCAGGACGAAAGTATTCCTAGTTCAGAATCTTTCATCCCAAGTTTGAATCGCCTTCGTAAATTTCTGAAAGAAATCATGGAAATCTATCCGGTCGACGATAGGAGGGTCTTCCTGCTCGGTTTCAGCCAGGGGGCGATCATGGCGTACGCGGCCGGATTACAGGAGCATAAGGCGTTCAGAGGAATTGTGGCTCTCAGCGGATACATTCCAACCAGATCAGGATTATCGCTTGAACTAAAGGACCTATCCGGATTGGCAGTGTTCATTTCTCACGGAACCGATGACGAATTGATTCCAGTACGATACGGCCGCGAGGCAGCGAAAATATTGACTCAAGCGCGAGCGGACGTGCTCTATAGAGAATACTCTATGGGGCATCAAATTATTGACGAAACTATCGGCGATTTAACGAAATGGGTGAGAGGACGGCTTACATGAATACGGCTAGGACAATCTAACCCACTTAGACTTCTCCTGCTGAGATCGTGAGATTCTTGGTCGCTTCCCGAAGTAGTATCCGACAATTAACGCTGCGGGAATGTCAACATAACTTGGACCGAAGAAATTCTGAGTAGCTATCCTAACTACAATGTCGAGCAAGATGCCGAGGATTGCCAAAATCTGAGTGATTCTAATTCGTGGCATTACCGAAGAGAACGCTTCGACAAACTCGTAGGCCAAGATGGATCATCCGATGACGGTTCAGCTCGCATTTCTAAGCTTACCGCCAGATCCGACTAGAGTATGTGCCCTATCACTGTGAGCAATAGTATAAGGAATAGGTAACTCACTGAAAGTTTGAAGACCTTCCAAGCGCTCGACGTGTCTGCCGTTCTTGACAATTCAAGGTTAGCTTGAAGAAATCTAAAATTGAGAAGCACAATTCCGACTCCTACTATGATGGCTCCATAGAGATTACTCCAACTGACCGTTAGCAGATAGAGCACTATCGTGAATGGGAATAGCAGCATGTTCGAAATAGCCGTGTAGTGACTCGCCTTAGTCTGACCGTCAACAACAGGCAGCATCGGAACCTCACCATTTTCATAATCCTTGGACTTTGCTATTGCCAATCCCCAAAAATGTCCGGGCGTCCACAGAAAAACAAGAGAGGCAACTAAAACTCCGACCAATCCTACTCCCCCAGTTACGGCTGACCAACCCGCCAACGCGGAGAAACAACCGGCTGCGCCGCCTATTACAATATTCCACTTCGTACGAGGTTTCAACCACAAAGTGTAAACAAAAATGTACCAGAAGACCCCCAAACCAATGAAGAAGGCCGTAAGAAGGTTCAGGTAAACCGCCGCTAGGGCTACTCCTGCAGATGAAAGAATAAGACCCAAACTCAAGATCTGGTTGGCCAGGAATTCTTCCAGCCGGAATAGGTCGCCAACGTGTTCGAGTCATCTGTTTATCCAGCCCACGATCGATGTAACAGTTTATTGCTCCGGCTCCTGCTGCCGAAAGAAAACCTGCTGCTGAAGTGAAAATTATTGCCCAAAGAGGAGCCGAAAGGCCGACAGCGAGGAGAATAGCAGCGATTCCCACGAATACGTTGAGAAAAGCGATCGCAGGCTTCATAACGGTGAAGTAATCGCCGATGCGATTTCCGGAGTTACTCAAATCTCCACCAATTCTCTCATGATGTTAGCGCAGTTCGCCTGTGGCTTAAACGACGATACGCTCCCATGCAACATTTAGGTTTGCCGAATCCTACGAAGAACAACTGCACAATTCACTAATGGGTTATTTACTTTCGTAAAATCGTCATCCAAACCTAAATATTAGAGCTTCAGAGTTGCAGGTCAAATTTAACGTGTTGATCCGAATGCGACCACGCCTGCGTGTGTCTTGTACATTGGCAATATTAGCGTCACTATCTTCCACAATGTTACCTCTCGCTCACGCCCAGTCTCAGGTAGAACGTGAATGGGGGTTATTCAACCAGATCTTGATAATCGGAATCGCAGTTGGCATAGTCGTGTTTGGTCTGCTGTTTTACGCTGTGATTCGTTACAGAGAAAAACCTGAGAAGAGAGTAGAGAAGAACCCATGACTTCTAAGGCACATGCGATCGAGATCCTCGCGGTTATAATTACCTCAGTAGTTTTAGGTTACATTGGAGTAATTTCAGCCATTCAACTCGTCGCTGTTGATACTCCGCCTCCGAACACTCCAACAGTTACGGTCATTGCTCGGCAATTTTACTGGACGTTCGTGTACCCAAATGGGACAAGTATTACTTGGCCTAACGGGACCACCATTACCTATCCGAACGGCTATAGCAGCGAAAATTACCTATACGTTAAAGCTGGACAGGCGATTCAATTGCAGGTGATATCATTGGATGTAGCGCACAGCTTTTTCATTTATCAACTCGGGATTCACATTGATGCGATACCGGGTCACATCAACCGTTTTTGGCTTGAGGTTGATTCACCTGGAACGTACAGGATTGAATGCACTCAGTTTTGTGGAACCGGACACTACACGATGGTCGGACAACTCGTCGTGACATCGTGAATGAGTGGGTGAGCGAAACTTGCAGGTAACGGTTAAAGAGAAGCAAAAACCAGCATTCTATTCTAGCCTAAGGGGGATACTATCAACAACTCATCATACTGACATTGGGATTCTTTACATCGCTACGTCATTCTTCTTCTTTCTTTTGGGCGGAGTGGCTGCACTTTTAATTCGAACGCAACTCGCGGAGCCAGGCAACGCGGTTGTTACTCCTGAAATGTACGACAGCTTGTTCACAACTCATGGCACAACAATGATTTTCCTATGGGTTATCCCATGCCTGGTTGGTTTCGGGAACTATTTCGTTCCGAAACTGATCGGAGCCAAAGACATGTACTTTCCGCGATTGAACGCGTTAAGTTACTGGTTGTTCCCGATTGGAGGCGCTTTGATTTGGGCGGGATTGCCTGATGCTGGTTGGAGCGGATATGCTCCGCTTTCGGTGTATTCCCCTGGATACGGAGTTGATCTTTGGTTACTTGGACTTCTAGTCTTAGGTACGTCCTCGATTTTAGGCGCAGTAAACTTCGTAGTAACTATCTACAAACTCCGCGGACCAGGCGTCATGTTCAGGAATATGTCATTGTTCGTCTGGATGGTTCTGGTCAACTCATTCCTCATTATTGGAGCAACACCGGTTCTCTCCGCTGCCCTTGTAATGTTACTTTTGGACCGAAACGCAGGTACGGGCTTCTTCTTGCCTAAGTATGGTGGTGATCCGTTGATGTGGCAACATATGTTCTGGTTCTTCGGACACCCCGAAGTTTACATCATGATAATTCCTGCGTTCGGATTGATCTCAGAAATAATTCCCGCCCTCTCGCACAAACCTATCTTCGGATATGGTATGATTGCTGGGTCAGGCATAATGATCGGAGTTTTCGGTTTCGGCGTCTGGGCCCATCACATGTTTACGTCCGGCTTGTCGATAGAAGCAAGGCTTCCCTTCATGGCTATGACGATGGCGATCGCTGTGCCTTCCGGCATCAAAGTGTTCAACTGGATTGGCACGATGATTGGAGGTCGAATAAGCTTGAAGGTGCCAATGAAGTATGCTATTGCGTTCATTTCGACGTTCTTCTTCGCTGGAGCCACTGGTATCTTCAACGCATCAATCCCAGTTGATTATCTTCTCCACGACACCTACTGGGTAGTCGGCCATCTCCACTTGATGTTGCTGGGAGCGTCTACACAAGCGATTTTCGCGGCAATGTACTTCTACTTCCCATACATGACAGGTAAGATGTATAGCGAGAAGTGGGGCAATATCCAATTCATAATTACTGAAGTAGGAATTTACCTACTGTTCTCAATGATGCTACTTCTAGGCTTAGAAGGAATGCCCAGACGCTGGTATACCTATCCTGTACAATATGCGACACCTAACTTGTTTGCCAGCATTGGTGGATATTTGATCGGCGCCGGAGTTGTGATCATGATCGTGAATCTAGTTTACAGCTGGCTGTACGGAACCAAGGTAATCGGCGATCCATGGAAGTAGGCTACTTGACTAAAGAACAGGTTGTAGTAGTAACCTTCACGCTGACCACGATCGCGGTGATCGCAGTCATATTGCGAGCGGTCTTGACAAGAAGCTAATCTGCGATCAATCCGGACTAAGCAGAAACAGTCGCAGACTGCGGCTTAAGCAAATCTTGAATGACATCGAGAGGCAGCGAAATGATTCCAACCTTTAATTCTTCTCCTCGCTTTAGTTGCTCTTCTAGATACTCTCGCGTTAACTCATACGGACCAGCAAGATAGACCGCGCGGATCTCCTGGCGCTCTTCCCTCCAAATTGAAATCATATCAGGTTGGACTCGGATCATATCGTAGACCCTCTCTGAAAGACGATGCTCGAAGTCACCGCTCGGCGACTTCACAAAATCCGCGAGGCGAACTTCAATCGTAGTGGGAATCTGAGGCACGTCGGACGATCCTGATGAGCTTACGGGTTCTAAAGGAGCGGTTTGAGTTGTTTGCGGTATGCGTAAGGCCATCTCACGCTCTTCTTGTGCACCTATTCTACCTATGGAACCAAAAATCGCAAACGATAACACTCCGAAGGTCACCAGGAGTACCTCAATCCACCATCTTGTTTCGTTGTATAGCTGGTGAATGAAGACTTGCAGAATGAGATCTGCTCCTGAAAAGAGACCTATCGCGGTGAAGAAATATCCAATGTACTCGATGTGCTTATAGAACGCATATTGAGATCCTGTTTGTTCTTCAACTATGATTTCCGCAGAAATATCTGGAGCGGGTCCAACGGGTTCCTGTGTCACATTAGCCGGCGGTACAGGCATTGGTGAGAGGAGCGAGTAGAGCGCTACGAATACGGCTGCTGACCCACCAAGAGCAAGGCTCCCTCCCACGAATTGGGATGTCAACGCCTCAGCGCCTGGAAACCCGACTGCGAGGAAATTAAATCCGTAATCGATCAGAATGAAGCCGCAGACTATTCCAAGGATAGCGTATAGCTTCCGCGTGACCAATGCTCTTCGTCACCCGAAAGTGGCCAGTTGCTAATAAAAATGCGATTTCATTACGCGACGAAGAAGCGGCGAGCTTTAGCGAAAACTTATATCTATTGCAGAGACGCTGGGCGAAGGGCTGAACTTGGGAACCGCCGCTGAGCCTTCTCACGAAATTCCGGAATATTACGAACATAGTTTTTGGCCAGTCTTAATCGCTGCCGCTACCGGCGTGGCGATGACTGGAATTTTCCTCCTGCTGAAGGGTCTCGTTCTCTATGCGGGCATTTTGATGACACTGTCCTTCGTCGCTGTCGTATTGATATTTCTTTATAGCGACACTAGGAACTGGTCTGCGGCTCTTTCAAAGTTAGGACGAATTCCTAGAGACACCGTTATTGGAGGCTTCCCAGTCGACATCACCCTTACGATGCAGATCATCATTATGACAGAAGTACTTCTATTCGGCGGAGCCTTCGCCATGTACTTCGCGTTACGATTACGAATGGGTTTCTGGCCACCTCTAGGAACTCCGATCCTTAGCGATACGATTGCTCGAGTTCAGACACTGGTTTTGATCTCAAGTAGTATCCTTGTGGAGTGGGCAATTTATAAGTTGAAGCAAGGTAATCAGAAGGCTTTCAGAGCAGGCCTGATTGGGACAACCATCCTGGGAGCAATGTTTCCTATTTTACAATTCGGCTTTGAATGGCCTCACCTTCTTTTGGAGAACATTCTCACCCCGTCGACAAACCTCTTCGGGTCGATGTTCTTCCTACTGACCGGAATCCATGGGGTTCACGTAGTTGTTGGGGTGCTCGCATTCACTTATACCGACATACGGGCGTTTATGGGGCAATATTCGCCTAAGAATCACGGATTTGTGGAAGCCACATCGACCTACTGGCATTTCGTTCATATTATCTGGCTCTTCCTCTTCGCACTGATGTGGCAAGGGAGTAGACTACTGATTTGAAACTCGAAGATTTCGGAACGTTCGTAATCTTCACAGCCGTCTACGCTGCCGGATCGTTAGGCCTGCCAAAACTTCATCTGCTGGCTTACCAGCTCACTGTAGGAGAAATGGCCGCGCCTTTTGTAGCAATTTTCTGCATGCCAGCGGTCTTCGGCCTGACTCTTGGACAATTCATTGCGAATCTGGGTTTTGAAGTAGCCCCGGTAGCAATGCTCTCACCGGCCATCTCATTCGTCGGGCTTGTCATAATTTACTATCTTAGAAAAACTAGTACATTGGGAGGCTGCATCCTGTACATTTTGTTAACTTCAGCGTGGATTACTTTCCTACTCCCACAAATCTCGAACGTTTCAACATCTTACGCCGCAGAATCAGCTTTCTTAGAGCAAACCTTAGCGGTAATGGTTGGATACGTGGGGTATCTGATTGCAAAAAGGACAATGGCAAATCCTAACGTACCGAGCAAGAGCCATTGACCTCACGGATTAGCTTCTAACTACATCGGGCTTAGCGGCGTAGGTGATCACGCCTTGGTCGGTCCACTTCACGGCATTCGTGTCTTAGACGCTTCGAGAATTCTCACGGGTCCATTCTGTTCGATGATTCTAGGGGATCTGGGCGCTGAAATTATCAAAATCGAACGCCCCGTTTCAGGAGACGATACTAGACAATGGGGACCACCGTTCATCGCTAATGAGAGCGCTTACTTCCTTTCGGTTAACCGCAACAAGAAGAGCGTCACTATAGACTTGGAGACCCAGAAAGGAAAGGAGATCTTCTATGCTCTAGCCGAGAAGAGTGACGTACTACTTGAGAACTTCAGACCCGGCGTTGCGGAGAGATTAGGAATCGATTACTCGACCATTGCGATGAAGAATGCTCGTTTGATCTACTGCTCGATTACGGGCTTCGGTCAGACCGGGAGATACCGCGAGCGTGCTGGTTATGATATTGTCTTGCAGGGAATGGGAGGTCTCATGGGGGTGACGGGCGAATCGGATAGGCCTCCGGTTCGAGTTGGAGTCGCAATGTCAGATATAGGCGCTGGAATGTATGCGGCTACGGCGATTCTCTCAGCGCTTCTAGCTCGTGAGAGATCAGGACGAGGCCAGTCTGTTGATGTTGCTCTGTTCGACAGTACAGTTTCCTGGATGACGTACATGGCAGGATATTACTTCGCGACAGGCAAAGATCCATCACGATCAGGTTCGGCACATCCCACGATTGTTCCGTATCAGTGCTTCCGAACGTTAGACGAAAATTATCTTACGATCGCAGCAGGTAACGATAAGTTGTTTCGAAACCTCTGTAAGGCGTTGGGGAAGGAGGAACTTGCAGCCGATCCGAGATTTACGAACAATCCCCAGAGAATTATTCATCGACAGGAGTTAGTATCGATAATAGAAGAGATTTTTTTAACGAAGACACGTGACGATTGGATCCGAATCTTGATCGAAACCGATGTGCCGACCGGTCCAGTGTATTCTATGAGTGAATTGTTCAATGACCCCCAGGTGAAAGATAGAGAGATGTTAGTTGAGGTTGAGCATGCTCGGCTTGGTAAGTTGAAACAGATTGGGATCCCGATGAAGTTCTCCGAAACTGAACCTGAAATCAAATCTTCACCACCAGTGCTGGGAGAACATACTGCTGAAGTTTTACGGACTTTACTAGGATACGATGATGCACGTTTGCGTGAGCTGAAAGAGAAAGGCGTGATCTAACGACAAACAGAAGCTTGGCTCTAACGCAAGGTGACTTCAATGCATATTGAGGGGAGTTATCATTTGGATGCTCCAGTGGAGAAGGTATGGGATTTCGCTTCTGATCCTGAAAAGATAGGCAATTGCTTGCCTGGACTGGAGCATTTGGAGGTCAAGGATCCTGAAAATTTCATCGTAACCGTGAAGGTGGGCATATCGTTCGTACGTGGTAGCTTCAAGTTCTCTTTCAAGCTACTGGATCAAACTCCACCTTCACATTCACGATTCGAAGCGATCGGGAAAGGAGCCGGAGTTTCAGTGAGATTGAACACTTCAATGCAGCTTGTCGATTTAGGCAATAATGCTACGCAATTAAATTGGAAGGCGGAGGCTGAATTGGGAGGATTATTAGCGGAGCTTTCGCCTAGCCTAATTCAGAATAGCACCGACAAATTCACTAAAGAATTCTTCGATTGCCTGAAACGGAAAGTTGAATCTTAGACGTTAGTGGAAGGCCTCATACTCCTTCCCGAGAACAGCTGAGGCAATCTTCAGTTTCATTATCTCATCTGTTCCCTCATATATGCGACAGACCCTAACATCCTGAAGATGACGACCAGGTCTGAAGAGATACGAGTAACCTCTTCCACCGAAGACCTGCACTGCCCGATCTGCAGCATCCCAGGCCGCGTTGGCCGCGAAGAATTTCGCTTCTGCAATCATTCGATCAGTAACCGATCGAATTTTCGAATTATCTGGATCAACGTCATATTTGCTTTTGAGATATGCCGCTTTGTATACCAGACAACGGGCGGCGTCAAGCTCGGTTCTCATCATCGCTATGTGCTCTTGGACGAGTTGATGTTTAGCTATTGGCTTTCCATGTTGGTTTCGTTCCTTCGCGTATCTAACAGCTTCATTCAAGCAGTCAGCGATAACGCCTAGGCAACCGGCAGCGACACTTAAGCGTCCACTCATCAATGTTGACATTGCTATTTTGAAACCATCACCTTCGTTTCCAAGCAAATTTTCTTTGGGAACTGGATAGTCATGTAGCTCGAATAATGCAGTGTTCGAAGTCGGCATTCCCAGCTTAGTCGTTAGATCTTGTTTCAGAAATCCTTCCTTGTCCGTGTCAACTATGAACGAACTGATTCTCCCCACCCCATTTTTCGGATACGCGAATGCGATGATTGCATGTGCTATTCCCGCGTTGGAGATAAGATACTTGACACCATTGAGAACGTAGTGGTTATTTTTGAATTCGTAGTTCATCTTCATCTCTAACGGATTGCTTCCAGCGTCAGGTTCAGTTAGACCGAACGCCAGGATCTTCTCGCCTCTCGTTGAGGGTGGAAGATATCTCTCTTTTTGATTGTCAGATCCCCACATTTGGATCGGGATCTGTCCTATGGACGTGTGTCCTGAAAAGAAAGTGCGGACCCCTGTACCTTCCATACCGATACGTTCCAATGATCGAGTGTAGGTAAGCGAGTCAGCGCCTCTACCTCCGTATTCTTCCTTTATCGGTATGCCTAAGAGATGATATTTCTGGCAGAGTGGAATGAGCTGATCGTTGAATCTGTGCTCGACATAACATATTTCTTCGGTCGGGCGAAGTTCGCAGCAGAATGCGTCTACTTCATGTAAGAAAGAAATTCGGTTCTGCTTATCCATTTTCTCCTCGTCTTCTGCTTACTCTGATCGAGGATTTAGCTTCATGCAGTAAGATTGACGTGGTGGGACTCTATAGGCGTTAGCGTCGCAACCAACGCTCCTTGTTTCGTCGGGTTTTGGTCTTGCAACTCATCCCAAGAGAGCGTTCAGTACTGGTGAGGTTTCAGTTTCTTTATCCGTTTTCCGACTTCCCGTAAGGTCTCGTCCTTCTTGCAGTAGGCTAAGCGAATCTTGCGTTTGCCTAGCTCCTTGTCATGATATAAGGCGCTGGCCGGAAGTACGGCTACGCCTACGTTCTTGATCAGATAGTTAGCGTACTCGAGACCGTCATTAAATTCAGTTGGCGCTTCCGCCAATATGTAGTATGCGCCTTCCGGACGGTGATATTTGATTTCTGCTTCATCCAAAATTTTCAGCATTTGATTTCTCTTTTCTTCATACATTTTTGCGAGCTGATCATAGTAGCGTGTAGGGAAGTTCAATGCGGTAACGAGCGCTTCCTGTAACGGTGTGGGAGCACCGATTGTGAGGTAATCATGAACTTTTCTGATGGAGTTAGATAAGTTCTCCTCAGCTACTGCCCAGCCAACTCGCCAGCCGGTTACACTGTAGGTTTTGGAGGCACCGCTTACCGTGACAGTTTGATCATGCATGTTTCCGATTGACGCTAGACTGACGTGTTCTTTTCCATCGTAAATTATATGTTCGTAAATTTCATCGACTACGGCGATAGTGCCGGACTCTTCACATAAATCCGCGATAAGCTTCAAAGATCCTGCGTCAAGAATTTTCCCAGTCGGATTGTTTGGCGTGTTGAGCATGATCAGTTTGGGTTTTTCCTCAAGAGCGGCTTTCAGTTGTTCAAAATCTAAGTGCAAGTTTTGACCTTTGAAGGGAATGTAGATAAGTTTCGCGCCAGCCAATATCGCGTCAGGCACATAGTTTTCGTAGAATGGGTCAGTTACGACAACTGTATCTCCGGGATTCGTGATGGCGAGGATGGAGGCAGTAACTGCTTCACTAGCACCACAGGTCACGGTGACATTCTTATCTGGGTCCGCTTCGATCTTATTGTAATCTTTTACCTTGCGTGCGATTGCATCCCTGAGACTTTTTTGTCCCCATGTAAGCGGATATTGATTGTGTCCATCCTTAATGGCATTGATTCCAGCCTCAATCAGTTCCTTGGGAGGATCGAAATCAGGCATGCCCTGTGATAGGTTGATCGCGCCGTATCTTTCACTCAGCCGTGTCATTTCACGAATAACTGATTCGGTGATGTCTCCGAGCCTGCTGGAACTAGCCATAGATGTCCTGTCCAAAATCTATCTTATTGCCTTTATGATCGGCTTAACGATCGAGCTGCCGTAGTCTCTTTCTTCGCAAAAGTACAACTGCAATCAGCGCTATAGTGAGGACGATAATTTCGCCAGTAGGAGCGTATTGGCTGTAGGTTTCGTTAGCGCTTGTGGTCGGTGACACCTCAACGGTGGAAAATGCCCAGACTCTAACTCGAGATGCATCGAGTCCTATAGACAAGGTATAGTTTCCCGGTGGCGTTGAGCTTGAGATCGATATCTGGGCGGTCATAACACTGGAACTGTTGAGTGATGGATATTGTGGGGAGAAAGAGGCTGAGATATCGGTTGGGTTATAGGATGACCAAGACGCCTTCCAAGTGCCATTGCCTTCTGTGGGTTGAAGAACATCCGCGGTAGCAGCCAGCGACGTACCCTGTCCTTCCTGCAACGCAAGACTGTCAACACCTAAATGAACGGTGAATGGGATAGGAAGATTTGTGTGGACGACACCTATTTTGTCTGTAGTCCATTCGGTGAACCAAACATCGCCAGTTGGTGCCAAGGCAATCCAGAGTGTCGTAGCGATGGGCCCAGAGGGAATTGGAAATTCGACCATACTTCTTTCTGCGGGATCATAGTAGGCTATGCTATTCCCTCCGTGTTCACAAAACCAGACTCGCCCCCGACCATCGATAAGCAATCCATTGGGGATTGAAATTGGGTAGACGCTTGCTGGTGGAGTATGTGTAGGGTAATGGGTCAGCAGGTCATTGATGGGATTGAAGTTGACGATCCAATTACCTCCATGGTCAGCCACCCAGATAGTCCCGTCAGAAGCGACGGCTATACCTACGGGTGAGGAAACGATAAGGGATGGAGTCTCCGAACCCAACTGATATTCCATAAAACTGTGGTTCCCCGGGTAGAATTCGCCAATTTTCTCTGCGTAAGCCTCAGTGAACCATAATGTCCCGTACTTGTCGAATGTCAAGTCTGCTGGTCCTGACTCGTTGGTTGGCACAACATACTCTGAGAGATGTTTGGATGTTTGATCGTACATGCCGATTTTGTTTCCTAGGAATTCGGTGAACCAAACGCGGTTGTCTGAATCTACAGTGATCCGCATTGGAAATGAACTGTTCGTTGGAATATTTATTACGCTAAATTGTTTCGATGAGGGATCGAAAGCCAATATTCGTCCGTTTCCTCCGGCAACTATTGCGCCGCCAGGGTTGACCGATCCGTGTCCGGCGTATTGGGTTATCCAGATCCGTCCTTCGTGGTCCGATGTGACACCCCACATGTCGCCGACGCCGGGGACGCGGTATTCGATGAACGATTGATTGGAGGGATCAAATCTTCCCAGCTTGCTCATATTCGATTCTGTAAACCAAACGATCCCATTTTTGTCGACTGTAATTGCCAACGGAGCTGCACGTAAGGTTGGTACAGTGAATTCGTCAATATACTGTGGAATGCTGTTTGAGGTTATTGTCGCATATGCTATTGAGAGAGAATTGAAGAGGAGACCGGCCAGGATTATCGAGCAAGCAGCGATTCGAATTGAATGAGCTGAGAGCATCGTAGACCGAACAAGTGACCGAAACTATGCTAAATAAAAGAGAACCTGTCAGTATTCAGTAATGTAAGCCGCAATTTTCGCAGTAGAAGCGATTATAGTACGGAATTTCAGTAAGGTTACATCCACATTCGGCACACACGTACAGATAGCAACCGGAGTCAGCGACAGGCATTACGAGCACGTATTCAGCTTCGGAGCCATCATCTTCGCAGACTTCCTCTTCTTCGAAGTCTTCTAACTCTTCTCCAAAATCTTCTGACAAGGAGGACCGGCCATCTTGGCTACATAGGGGAGTGTGGGCTCAAAAGCCTTTCGAACAACCGGATTCGCGAACATCCAGTACCGTTTCGCTGGTCTTATAGGAGGGCGGCTGGAATGGGCCGCTGAGATGCGGAATGGATGTATTAACTGCGATTATTCTAGCGATCGTGGAAGGGCTAACTGAATTCTTGCCCGTATCCTCGACTGGTCATACTATTTTGGTCGCTACAATCCTTAATGTTGCTCAGACTCCGTTTGTGAAGAGTTTTGAAATTGCTTTGGAATTTGGTTCAATTCTCTCCGTCATCGTTCTTTACTGGCGCTTGTTGCTGGATCTTGCAGTTTTAAAGCGATTAATCGTCGCGTTCATACCTACCGGAGTAATCGGATTATTGCTGTACAAAGTGTTCAAACAAATTCTCTTTGGCAATGAGCAAATAGTTCTCTGGTCGCTGTTACTCGGCGGAATATTTCTCATAGTTTTCGAAATATTTTATCGCGAACGATCAGAAATAGACGATATTTCTAAGATTCCGTATAGGCACTGTTTGCTAATCGGCTTGTTTCAGGCAATCTCGATCATTCCGGGCGTATCGAGATCTGCGCCTACGATCATGGGTGGACTTGCTCTAGGATTGAAACGACAGACGATAGTGATGTTCTCGTTCTTACTTGCTGTCCCGACGATGATCGCGGCTTCTGGATTCGATTTGATAGAATCTGCAGGATCTTTCACTTCAGGTCAGGTAGGAATTTTATTGATTGGGTTCGTTACCTCGTTTCTGGTTGCCCTCTTAGCAATCAAGCTATTTCTGAACTATGTTAAGACCCATAATTTTATCGCCTTTGGCGTATATCGGATCATTCTGGTTGTCGCATTCTATTTCTTAGTAGTCCTCTAATTCAGTCTTCAATGGCCTGCGGAAGGACGTAAGAGAAACAAGCGTGTGACACAACATCATCGTGATAATTCTGCGCCGTTATCGTCAAAGATGGATACGAGAGCAAGGTTTTACTCACGCCTAACGTATCTGTGGGACTCAGATTGACCATGGCCGTGTCTTATGTATTAATGAACGTGGAATTGGGCTCGGAAGAAAAGGTACTCGAAGAAATTCGTAAGCTTCCATACGTGAAGGAATGCCACCGACTCTACGGGGTATACGACATGATCGCAAAAGTTGAAGCGGACTCAATGGACGAACTGAAACAAGCTATCACGTGGAAGATAAGACGACTACCAGGCGTCCGATCCACCATAACAACGATAGCGATAGAATAAATTCGCGCATCGTTTTCAGGTAAAGGCGAACGGAATGCCGTCGTTGGACAAATCTGAACAGATGTTCAGAAGAGCAAGTAGAGTGATACCAGGAGGAGTGCACAGTAACGCCAGGTACATCAAACCATATCCATTATTCTTCTCAAGGGCCGAAGGCAAGAGGATATGGGACATCGATGGAAACGAATACGTAGATTATTTCGTTAACCATGGAGCCATTGTGCTCGGTCACGCCTACCCGAAAGTAGACGAAGCAGTAAGGAAGCAAATGCAGTCGGGATTGGCGGCTGGATATGAGTCTGAACTAACTGTGAGTACGGCTGAAGATGTGGTGCAGATGGTCCCTCATGCAGAGATGGCTAGATTCGCAGGATCAGGTTCTGACGCCGTAGCGTCAGCGATACAAATGGCCAGAGGGTATACTGGAAGAAAGAAAATACTCAAGACGGAGGGAGCATGGCACGGAACCTACGATTATGTTTGCGCCAGTTACAGACCTCCCTTAGATAAGGCAGGACCAGAGAAGACGCCTCACACAATTCCGGAGTCAGCTGGCTTCGTGCACGAAGACATCATCAAGAACACGCTGGTTGTGCCGTTCAATGATAGTGATGCAATGGAGGACGTGGTTAAGAAGAACAAGAAAGAACTAGCAGTCGTAATCATTGAACCTATCATTCACAATTGCGGAGCAATAATGCCAAAGAAAGACTACCTTAAATCGGTTCGAGAAATTACGGAAGACAACGACATCCTACTAATTTTCGATGAGGTGATTACCGGCTTTCGCGGTGCACCTGGAGGTGCACAACAATATTACAACATCGAAGCGGACCTCTCAACATTCGGAAAAGCGATCGCGAACGGTTATCCAATCGCCGCCGTAGTCGGGAAAGCAGACATACTACAAACATCTGGCCCTGACACGAAAAAAGGCTCCGTCGGAGGATTTGGAAGCGTCATTTACGGAGGAACATTTCATGCCCATCACCTAGCCGTAGCAGCATGCAAAGCAACCATGGCTGAACTAAAAGACGGGAGAGTAGCAAACCACCTAAACAAACTAACTGACAAGCTCAAGAAACAGGTTGACGAAATCTCCACCGACCTGCAATTGAATTTGAGGGTTGACGGACTCGGAGGAGAATTCACCTTCTACTTCACCGACCACGAAATTACCAACTTCAGAGAAGCGATCTCCACAGACAACGGAAACGGAGAAAAATTCCTGAAGCTCCAAAAGCAATTGCAGGACAAGGGCATCCGCTTTCTACCCAGACACATATACCATCACGGGTTCTCATACTCCCACACAGAGAAAGACATAGAAGACCTGACGCTGGCTATCAGAGAGTCACTACCGCATCTGGACAAATGACGCAACGCAGCGTCCGCATCCTCACAGTGATGATGGTAGTATCGCACCGGAAAAGTTGATTTTAGTGCAATTGGCATGCACATCTACAATCAGCACGGATGACTGCGCACAAGGATGAGAAGGCGAAATGTTCAATCGTATTAATCACGTCGGCGTTGTTGTCAGAGATCTTAACGAGACCTTGGAGCTGTTTGATAAGCTCTTTCAGCTGAAGCCCGCCGTAGTCAAGGATGCCATGGAAGGAAAACTGAAAGTCGCATTTGTTCCTGTAGGCAATGACGAAATAGAATTACTTCAACCTTAGACCCAGACACACCGTTAGGAGAAGCCCTACGAAAAAGCGGCCAGGGGATTCA
>CAWKES010000024.1:0-38837 GCA_963848755.1 Candidatus Bathyarchaeota archaeon
CAATCGCATCGCGTAAAACCTTGGTTTTCAGTGTATGTGGGTTAGCTTGCATGCACACCACACAAAACGACGAGACCGAATACTGTTTCTCAGTTTCTCTCTGATTGAATGAGGTTTATTATTTCTTCGACTATTTTTTCGGGTGGTATGTCGGCTTGCTTGTTGGTGATGTTTCTGACTTGGTTTTTCTTGTGGTAGTATTCTAGGAGGGGTTGAGTTTGGTTTCTGTATACCTGAAGGCGTTCCTGGATTATGTTGGGGCGGTCATCTTCTCGCTTGTGCAATTGGCCTTCGCATTTGTCGCATCTTCCTTCTGTTCTCGGTTTGAGGGATCGTTCATTGTATATAGCGCCGCAGTTTCTGCAGGTCAGTCTACTGGAAAGTCTCTCGATTATGACTGAGTCCGGCACGTCTAGGTTGATGACGAGGTCTGTGGCGCAGATCTTTTCGAGTTCTTGGGCTTGAGGAATTGTGCGTGGGAAACCGTCTAGGATGAATCCCTTTGTGCAGTCAGGCTGGGAGATTCTCTTCTGTAGGAGTTGGCAGATCGTGCTATCCGGAACTAACTTGCCCCGCGCTGAGTAATCGTTGATGCGTTTGCCCATTTCTGTCTGATTTTTGATTTCGTCTCTAACAAGGTCTCCAGTTGAGATGTGAGGGGTGTTGAGTATTGCGGAGAGGCGGGATGCGTAGGTTCCTTTACCTGAACCCGGAGGTCCGAACATTACAATCTTCAAGGCATACACCCATTCCGACTCGGATCGGTCACTTGTGTGATTAAAGAGTGTGTCGCCCGTTTCTCGCTTGGAATAACTGCTTCTCTTTCTAAAGGCTAAGTCGAAGACAAGAAATCAATGCCTACAGAAGAGTGCTCAAAAGAATGCAAGACGCGCGGAATGGAATTTAATTTTGTCGCGTTTCGACTTGGGGCGCAAGCAAATTTGGCGGTTTGCGTGTTTCGGTTCGTCTTCATTTCTTTCGTTTTCTTACGATGATTAGATACGATACTGCTATTACGGTTATGACTGCTGTCGCAACCGCGATTATGTTCGTGTTGAAACCTGAAACGGAATGAGGTAGGTTCGATTGAGTTAACTCGCTTGTCGGAGTTGCAAAACTGCCGCCGATTTCGAGCGGTATTTCTTCGACGCGGTAGATTCCCCAGCCGTATGGGAAGGTGTAGGTTCGGACTACTTGCCCTGTCTGGTTCACTTCAACAATTACTGCTCCGGTGCTATCCGACAAGGGGGACGTTATGTTGCTGCCCGGAAGATAGTGGCTCTGTGAGCCGAATGCGCCTATTCTGTCCCCATTTGGTAGCCTATCTGTGGACCCCCAGTATGGGGTCCAATCCTGTCTGGGGGCAGTCCAACTCCAACTTACCCAAGCCGTCATATTCTGTTCATTCACGCTGACCTCTATCATTCTACTATGCCCATTTGTTGCCTCATATGTAGGAGGGCAGGGATTAGTTGCGTTAGTTGTGTTGTCATAATCATTGTCGAACATCGAGAAGACATCTGGTTGAACTTCTTGGACATCGTGTGAGTGGAAGAATAGGCTTGGCACCTTTTGTCCATTCAAACCTAGGAGCGTTAGGTTCCCGTGTTTCCCCAGGCACCAGATCATCTTACTGGTGGTTTTGTCTATCTTGCAGAACGTGTCCAGGTGACGCATGTTAAAGTAGACGATGTTATCGGCAAAGTCCCACTGAACGCTATTTGCGTGGGTGAGGTCTATGACTGACGTGCCGTTTACTACGCTTGTTTCGTTACACTGACACGCATCGCTAAGATCGAAATGGCCATCTAAGTAAGCATCCCAACTCCATAATATATTCCCGCTGACGTCGAGTTCAACAATCTGGTCCACCAGCACTGATTTGCCATCAATGTCTCTTACATCGCTCCTTAACGTGAGAAAAGTGTCCGTGAACGGGTTGTAAACCATATCGTGGTGGCCATAAACATTCGGAAAATTAGTTGTCTCGTTTGTTTTCAGATTCCAAAAGTGCGTAGTTGTATCGGGTTCTCCTTCGAACATCAAAGTGTCATTGGGAATGTACTTTACAGGCCAATAGCTCTGATCAACGTTTGTTTCTCGGAGACGAAGTAGTTCGCCATTGGTCTTCATTACGACGAGGTAGCTATGAGTTGGGGGATAGATTGGCCCCCATACCGGGGAACCAGTTGTATTGTACTCCCATAGCCCAAAAGCCAGGTCTCCATCCCATGCTTTACCGAATGTCTCGATCTTAACTGGAACAGCGAACGTCGCATCGGTAGGGTGAATGGCAGGGCCAGAAGCGTAAGAGAGCCGAGGAACGCCACTAAACACGCAGATGAATAGAATGAGAAAAGCGGTTTGTATCGGTAGACGTGAAGATTTGAAAGCCCTCGAGCTGAACACGTTGCTTCCATAATGCGAATTTTTGATCTACTAAATACGCTTTTCTGCGAGAGAAGGCGACCACGTTTTGAGTCTGTTGCGCAATCAATTGTAAAATGGAACCTCTGAAGTCGATGATCACCTCGTTAATAATGGATATAAATATCCTATAACCGGAATTAATAATCAATGGGCATTATGATGTGTGAAAGTTAATAATTATCACGGAATACTTATTAGCGTACTATAGTATGAAGCATCTTGATATTGATTGCAGAAAAATGCATATCTACTCGCCGCGGTTTTGGTTGTCGTAATCCTAGTCGGAACAGTCGCAGGATTGTATTTCTTGAACCAGCCAGCATCCAGTACGAGTTCCACAATCAATCAGGGTACAACATCGGCAGGGCAAAAATTCCCACGTTGCAAATAGTAGCCGCCGAGAATTTTTGGGGCAGTTTGATATCTCAGCTTGGCGGAACACACGTCCATGTGGTTAGTATTGTTACAGATCCCAACGCTGATCCCCATGAATACGAAAGCAACAGTGCAAATGCTATTGCAATTTCCGATGCAAGCTTTGTAATTGTTAACGGCGCTGGATATGACACCTGGGCCTTATCACTTATCGCGGCAGACAATAATCCAAATCAAAAAGTTTTGAATGTGCAAGAACTTATCGGACAATCAATTGGTGCTAATCCTCACTTTTGGTATAGCCCTTATTATGTGAATGATACCGTGAATGCGATGTATACAGACCTTCTCTCTATCGATCCTGCCAATGCCGCATACTATCAGCAGCAGTATGTTGCTCTTGAATGCGTCGCTTGGAGTGTATAACGAACGAATCGGCGAGATAAAGCAACAATTCGCAGGTACGAAGGTAGCGTCTACAGAGAGCATCTTTGAGTATCTAGCAAAAGCTACTGGTCTTGACCTCATTTCTCCTCCCGCATTTATGGAGGCTGTTGCAGAAGGAAACGATCCGCCCGCACAGAGCGTTGTACAGTTTGAGCAGCAGATTCAGAGTGGAAACGTGAGTGTGTTGGTTTACAATGAGCAAACCGTAACACCGCTCACGCAGAGTATTAAGGCACTGGCCGCTCAACATAATGTTCCGATTGTTGGCGTAACAGAAACCATACAGCCGCCTGATGTTTCATTCCAAGTGTGGATGAATGCGGAGTTAATCTCTCTCCAGAACGCTCTGAACGCACAAGCCCTTGGGCAATGACGACAAAAGATGAAAACAACCTATCCAATTGCCGTCACGACTTCAGCCCAACCTGAAATCGTGAAAGGCGAAAACGTTGTCGCCGGCTATCCCGGCAAGATTGTTTGGCGAGACGCCAGTTTTAGCTTCGACCGCGGTGAGCTCGTAGCAATCATTGGTCCCAACGGAGCAGGCAAGACAACATTATTCCGCCTGCTTCTTGGCTTGCAGCAACCTGTTAGCGGCGCAATCAAGATATTCAACGAAACCCCAAAGCGAGGCAACTCTCGCATCGGCTATGTACCGCAACGCCATGTAATTGATAGCGAAACGAACGTCGAATGCCTTGAATTAGTCCACTTGGCGTACTGCGGTCACAAATGGGGCTTTCACTTATCTGCAAAGGCCGGACGCAAGGCCGCCCTCATCGCGTTGGAAGCAGTTGGAGCAGCGGAGCTTGCACCTCAACCACTCAACGCTTTGTCAGGCGGCGAATTGCAGAGAATTTTCTTGGCCGAAGCACTGGTAAGTGATCCGGACATCTTGTTGCTGGACGAACCGTTATCGAGTCTCGATATCCGGCGTGCTAAGGAATTAGTGCAGCTAGTCAATGGGGTAGTTCGGTCACGCAACGTGACCGCGTTGCTTGTTGCACATGACATTAACCCGCTACTTCCATACCTCGATAAGGTGGCTTACATCGCAAATGGCAAGGTGGCGACAGGGAAACCGCAAGACGTCTTGACGTCGGAGCGTCTAACGGCTCTCTACGATGTCCACGTTGAAGTCATTCGTGATTCAAGAGGAAACGTTGCCATCATAGGAATAGAAGACCACCACGGTGACGAAAGACAATGAGCTTTAGCGCCAACCTATTGATCGACATCGAACAGATGCTGCAATACCAATTCATGCAGCATGCTTTTGAAGCCGGAACGTTAGTAGCAATCGTGGCGGGCATAGTCGGTTATTTTGTTGTGCTACGTCGTTCCTCGTTTGCGGCCCATGCCCTGTCGCACATTGGTTTTGCTGGAGCCGCGGGCGCTGTGTTAGTGGGAGTCAGTCCCATTCTTGGCCTGTTATTATTTACCAGTGTCGGTGGCGTCGGGATGACTGTGCTTGGTCCGCGTGCTTCCCATCGGGATGTACAAATCGGTACGGTTCTCGCGTTCATGCTTGGGCTCGGAGTGCTATTCATTAGCTTGTATACGGGTTACGCAGACTGAAGCATATTCGATTCTGTTCGGAGAGATACTTGGCATCAGCAGCATCGATGTTCTAGTAACCGCGATTGCTGCGTTAGCAATTCTGTGTGCCGTCGCATTCGTATACCGGCCGCTATTGTTTGCCTCCCTAGACGAAGACGTGGCGGAAGCGAAGGGATTACACATGCATATGCTCGGCATAATCTTCATGCTTTTGGTCGCGTTAGCAACATCGATCTCAGTCCAGGTAGTGGGCGTACTTCTGATTTTCTCCCTAATGGTGACGCCTGCGGCGATTGCACAACAACTCGAGAAACGACCGTGGCGGGCGGTAGTAGTATCTGTAATCATCTCGCTAGTGGTGACATGGTCAGGTCTGTTCGTGGCTTTTTACGAGCCATATCCTGTGAGTTTCTTCATAACCACCTTCGTGTTTGTTCTCTACTTGCTTGTTAGATTCATTCATCCAAGAATCAAATCCGCGTCAGTTCCGTTTCGAGCGAACTAACCGCGCTTCGGCGTCAGCATGAGTTTATGGACATAGTAACAGATGACTTCATCCTGTTAATCCCTTCCCGAAAAATAACGGATTCCAGTTTGAAAACGCGCAAGAGGAACTTATGACAAATGCAGATCAAAACTAGTTAAGATTGAGGTTCCGCAGCCAAACGGTCATGGATAAGCGTTGATGGAGACTAGAACTATTAGTCACTGATCTCGCAATGTTCCGAATGCGGAAGTTCGATGAAGAAATTTATTAACGATCCATTCAAGGTAACTCTTGAGAGCATCGAGGGCTACGCAAAAGCATACCCCCATCTTCTGAGACAGGTAAGCCCTCACGTGGTGGCCAGGAAGAGCGCTCCGATCAAAGACAAAGTAGGGGTCGTGGTAGGAGGCGGAAGCGGACATGAACCCCTCTTTCTCGGATGGGTCGGCTATGGCATGGCCGATGCAGCTGTGCTAGGTGAAGTCTTCGCCGCTCCAGCACCCCCCCTAATCATCGAGGCGACAAAAGCGGCGAACGGTGGCTGTGGTGTCTTGTATGTGTACGGAAACTATGCAGGAGACAACATGAATTTTGACATAGCCTCAGAAATGGCAGAAGAGGAGAACATAGAAACGGAAACTGTCAGAGTATGTGATGACGTGGCATCCGCATTACCAGAGAGAAGGCTTGATCGACGCGGGCTAGCAGCAGACTTGTTTGTGATAAAAATTGCGGGAGCAAAAGCTGAGACCGGGAGCTCTCTCCCCGAAGTCAAGAAGACAGCAGAGAATGCGCGAGACAATTGTAGAACTTATGCCGTCGCTCTCTCTTCTGGAACAGTTCCAACAAGCGGAAAACCCACTTTCACGATTGGAGAAAATGAGATGTACTTCGGAATCGGAGCCCACGGAGAGATGGGAATCAGAAAAACCGAAATGCTTTCTGCAGACGAGACCGCTAAGCTACTCGTTGAAGCTGTCGTACAAGACCTGCCTTTCCGAAGCGGAGACGAAGTCAACCTAATCGTGAACGGATACGGATCGACGACTCTGATGGAGCTCTTTATCGTAAACCGCAAAACTCACAATATTCTCAACGATCTAGGAATCAATATTCACCGTACCGAAGTCGGAAACTTTCTCACGACTCAAGAGATGGCGGGTTGTTCAATAACACTCATGCGCCTAGATAATGAACTCAAAGAATGCTACGATGCTCCCGCAATTACACCTGCTTATGTGAAATGTGAGAAGTCATTCAACCATGAAGGATCAACGATTGGACGACAAGCTTAGTTACATGCAGGTTCTGAATTTTCTTTCAAAGTTAGCAAACCAGATCATTCAGGAGAAAGACCGATTAAACAGCATGGACGCGGCCTGTGGTGATGGCGATTTCGGAACAAGCATGTACATCGCCTTTAGTAACGTGCGAAAGGCCCTCGAAGAGCCGCACAATGAAATTGGAACCCTTCTAACCTCAGCAGGATATTCCATCTTATCTTCTGCCGGCGGAGCATCAGGAGCCCTGTTTGGGACTTTCTTTGTCGAGGCTGGAAAACACGCAAAAGGCAAGACCGAAGTTGCTCTCTCTGACTTAGCAATAATGTTCGATGCATCGATGAAAAAAATTCAAACTCGCGGAGAAGCTCAAGTAGGCGACAAGACTATGATTGACTCTCTCGAACCAGCAGTTCGAGCCTTGCAAGAATCAGCCAAAGCGGAATCAACTATTGTGTCTGCTTTAGAGAAAGCGGCTACAGCCGCGGAAACTGGATGTGAATCCACGAAAAACCTGGTCGCTAAACATGGCAGATCGAGGTATTTGGGCGAACAGACTCTTGGTCATGCTGACCCAGGAGCATACGTCATGGTACTAGTGTTTCGAACTCTCGCAGGGACGCAAAATGCGTGAATGTATGTGAATCACCATCTAGCAGGTCATTGCAGTGAAATTATCTATTATCCTACTGCGACCAGACACCTGGTGAGAGGTGAAACGATTGGGAAAGAGAAAAGAACTTCAAGTTGTAGACGAGGAAAATGAGGAAAACGCATCAGAAGAGACCACGAAAGACGAGTAAGTCTATTCGCGTCGCATAACAACGAGTGCGTAAGATCAATTCATTGCCTTACCTCGAATCTTCAATGCGATACCGCGCACCGGACGATGGATTGAAGTGAGAATGATGGAACTGTCGTGAACACGGTCAGACGGTGAGCTATCTATTCAGGCGGAATTTCTTTGTAGGCTAAGGAAATGTCGATTCCACGTTTCTTGTTATAATGTTTCGATCCTAGGTATATGATTGCGCCAACCAGAAATGATGTCACAACAAAGCCGTAGGCAAACGGGTTTCCGCCCCAAACTGCTGGGTAAGCAAGGAACTGGTATAGGAGGTATAGGAAAACTGCGGCTGTAAAGGCTCCGCAGAACATCAGAATCCATTTTGATTGTCCCTTCTCATTCCTAGCTCCGTACACTGCTCCAGATGCACCGATCGCTGCGAAGTAAATCATCGATGCTATTACACTGCCGTATAGTGAAACTAGGGTTCCGTAAAGAAAGGAAGCACCACCAATTAAGAAGATGACAACAACGAGATCAATCAAATGCGACGACCACTGGAGAACCCCAATTAGCTGTTACGTACGCTATCTTTGATGGTAGGAACCGGTCGAATGCTTGAGCGAAAAGATATCGAGAAACAAGAATTATGCCGTACGCAAGAATAGCGAAATCCCAACAAATCCATCCCAATCCAATGAACCACGAGATAGCAGCGTTGCCGGAAACGCCCATCGCTAATGTCCAGAAATTGAAAGAATAATTGAATACTAATGTCGGATTCGCGAGAGCGGCCGTGATGAATTCGAACCCACCCACGTAATACATTGTTGCAAACGAACCTGTAACGAGAAGGAATACGATGAATGATGCGATTGGAACGTTCCATTTCAAGGTCCGGTTTCCACCCTTTAACTCAGACGCAACGGCGGGTCCGGCGAAGACCCATGGGTATACGAAGATGGCGAAGAAGGGGAGCATCATAATTGTGGCGTTGAAGTCAAACGTCGGTCCCGTATACGATGCGGCAACTTGGGCGTAGGTCGTATTCGAACCGATACTGTTGAGGAAGTCCATGTAACTCATTACACCTTGTCTGCCTGCCGCAAGAAGAGTAAAGATGCCGACAATTGTGCTGGCGATTCCAATAATTGAAAGCACGGCTACAAGCTTGTACCCATATTTCGGCCTCCAGATATTCACTCCGATGATTGCTCCAAAGATAATGATACTCAGCACAAACTGTGATACAGTATTAGCGCCTTGTATGTTGCCAGGCAGGGCAAGTCCTAAGCAGCTCGCAATCCCACAATTCGTGTATCCGAGGGAAAGACCTACCGACCCGATCGCAAAGATTGTTGATAGCGTAATTAAGGCCAGGTACGCCATCGTCTCAAGAGCAGGACCCATGAACGATAGAGAGCTGCCCCAGAAACCTCCGAAAGTTCTTGACAGCCAGATATAATCGCCACCCGTTCGCGGTATGCGTTGCGTCATCATCGTATACACAATGACCTGAGGAATAGAAAGCACGAAAGCTATGATGGATCCATAAACGAGGTTTACACCAGACACTGTTGGAAGCAAGACCATAGTGAAACCGACTACGGCCAGAGCTGCTCCGGCCGACATGTCGCTAATGTTCAGTGCAACAGCATCGAAAAGTGAGACGTTTTTTGTGAGGCCAGTCGCCTCACGCACGAAGACCGGAGGTTTGGTGGTTGACATGAACGAGATCGTCGTATCATAATAATTTTGTATTTATAGCTTCCCGACAGCAATGAATCAAGTGGTTTTTCTGACGGAAATTCCAGTACACTGTTGAATTCATTTTGGAAATAGTTCAACGAACTTGAAATTGTTGGTGTCCAACAATCCTAAGTCGGTTAGGCGGAGTTCCGGTAGGACTGAAAGGGCTAGAAGTGACATTGTCATGAAGGGGGATACCCAGGTGCATCCAAGCCTCTTCCAATCACCGTACATTACGCTGACTTCCTTCGCTACTTCTTGGACTGGTTGATCTGACATGAGACCTGCTATGGGTAGTTTCACCATGGAAGTGACGTTCCCGCGTACTACGGTGACAATTCCGCCGCCTACTTTCTCAAGTTCTTGGACAGCTCGTACCATGTCTTGGTCGTTGCTGCCGACGACGAGTATGTTGTGACTGTCGTGGGCGACCGTGGTTGCTACGGCGCCTTCTCTGAAGGCAAATCCCTTTGTGAATCCTAATCCGATATTTCCAGTACCTTTGTGCCTCTCGATAACAGCCGTCTTTAATATCGTTCGTTCGGGGGCTGCCAACACTTCATTTCTTTTCACCGGGAGTTCTTCTATTACCTGTTTAGTGAGTACGCTTCCCTCGATTGCTTGTATTATGCGCGTTGGAATCGCTCCTTGCTCGATCGGGGCTTTGATCTGGAGGTCTTTTGATTCGATCATTCTACTGAGATGAATTGATTTTCGCGCGTATTCGGGGTAGTCGGGTCGTGGAAATTGCACGACCATTTTGCCCTCTTTAGCTACCATTATACCGTCAGCGAAGACTGTGTGGACTTTCATCTGAGTGAGGCTATCTAACACGACGATGTCTGCCAGTCTTGAAGGTGCTATACTTCCGATTTCTCTGGATTTCTCAAAGTGCTCAGCCGGGTTCAAGGAACCCATCTGAATAGCGGTGATTGGGTCAACTCCTTCTTGTATGGCTCTTCTGATTGAATGATTCACGTGTCCGTCTCGAATTATCGAGTCGGGTTCTTTATCGTCGGTTACCACGCAGACGTGTCTGGTGTCAATTCCTGTCTCTGTTACGCTTCGTACCGTTTCGCGCACATCAAGCCACGCTGAACCTTCGCGTAACATAGCATACATTCCATTGCGAATTCTTTCGATCGCATCGATCTTTCGGGTCGATTCGTGGGAAGAGGTGATTCCAGCCGCAGCATAGGCTGTGAGTTCCGTTCCCAGAAGACCCGTATCATGACCTTCAACCACTTTCTTAGCTCTTAGTGTCGCGGCAATTTCTCCGTGCATCGTGTCATCACCAGCGAGCACGCCTGGATAATTCATTACTTCGCCGAGAGCCGCAACGCCATCCCACTGCATTGCTTCCTCTACCTCAGCTGGTCCGAAGACTGCGCCTCCATTCTCGAAACCGTGAGCCGCAGGTATACATGATGGCATCGAGACGAAAACTTTCAGGGGAAGGCCTCTCCCTTCTTCGAGCATCAACCTCACTCCCTTCAATCCTAGTACGTTTCCAATTTCATGTGGGTCGATGAAACAGGTAGTGGTTCCAAAAGGCAAAACCGCATTCGCAAACTGCGTTACGGTTATCATGCTGCTCTCGACGTGGATATGGCCATCAACAAATCCTGGGGCAAGATATTTTCCACGCGCATCAAAAATGACAGTTTGAGGTCCGATCGTATGATCTGCTTTTCCGACGAACGCTACTCTATCTTTCTTGACAGCAACGTCCATCCCCTCGAGAAGTTCACCTGAGTTCACGTTCACCAAGTTGCCGTTCTTGATTACAAGATCCGCTTTCTCTTTACCAAGAGCCGTTGCAACCAGCGACTTTGTGATGTCGAATAGATTCGTGCGTCGATGATTGTTAAGTAAAGTCGACATAGGCTCCAGGTTCGGAGCAGCGATAATAAATCCTTTGCAGAGGGTTGGATGATTCAGGATAGATTGCTGAGATTGGGTGAATTTACGGTTATCTTGTGCTATTCCGACGATAGCTCTTCTATGCTGTCTCCTCTTGCAGCTTGCCCTTCTTGTTCGACACTAGCGTACCAGCCTCTTCTTTGATACATGGCCTTCACAATATCCTTGTCTTTTCCAATATTCGGAAGAAGATACAAGTTGCTGCATGGATCACAAGCCTTTGTAATCTTAACCACCGCTCCCCCGATCTTGTAACGTTTCCCTGGAGCGAAGCTACTATATGGAATTCCAATTGTCGTGAAATTTTCTCCGATATCTCCCGGGTGGATGGGCCAACCCTCGCGGTTGAGTTCCCGAATTGTTTCTAGGGGCATGAGAAGCACGGCCATTCTAGGATCATCATTAGCCTCCTCATGTCGCCCCCTATTGAAGTCCCCAACTAAACCCATGTGATTTAATGAAACACGATCAACAGAGTGTTTTGGAAGTCCGTGAGCTCCGGCCGTTTCAGGTTTCACGTTGATTTGATGTACCTGACCAACTGCCCGATCAGAATTCATGACAATCACATAACCTGAACTCACCGACATCTAATAAAATGCTGGGCGCGTGCGAAACCACTGAGGATTGATTAGATCTTCAGATAAGTAACTAATACTGACCAGAATAGGGAAACCATTTTTTTTCAACCAAAACAGAAACCCCAATCTCAATTTCCAGAACCAACTCTCAACAGTCACTCGATCCAATCAAAATCGCATTTCAGACGAATTCTACTTTTTACATAGACACGATAACGACCATCGTTGGACTGAATGATTCGTCCATTCTGATTATATGTGACGCAACTACCTGGCGTAGTTGTTAATAACTGGTGAAATTAGTGCAAAAAATGACGAAATCTACTACGACAGGGATTATACTGCTCTTAGCTTTAGGCGGGCTTCTAGCAACTACGCCACTGGCATCGGCTCAGAGCACTAACGGTTCCTTCAATCCGCAAACGCAATTCCCGATTG
The DNA here is from genome assembly GCA_963848755.1 of Candidatus Bathyarchaeota archaeon. Lineage (GTDB taxonomy): Archaea > Thermoproteota > Bathyarchaeia > 40CM-2-53-6 > 40CM-2-53-6 > FEN-987. The sequence continues at coordinate 12,058 of CAWKES010000024.1, forward strand.
GTTCCACAGTAACCGTCACGTCAGTGTACGGTCTCGGAGGAGGGGGAATGCCGTTCTTCAACTCAGGCATGATGGGTGGCATGAAGGGTAACTGGACTAACGGAAACCAAAACCATACCTGGGGACAAAACGGAAACCAAAGCCACACTTGGGGACAAAATAACCAAGGTAACTGGACTAACGGTAATCAGAGCCACAGCTGGGGTCAAAACGGAAATTGGAGCCAAACGCGAAATTGGAATCAGACACGTCCACCATCTTTCAACGCGTCATTAACGTTAACAGCTCAAGTGACAAATGACACTGCAAACGGCGGCATAATGTGGACTATTCAAAGCGGTTCAATCGTCGAGAACGGAACTACTCTAACCATAACTAGCGGCAAAGGTGGAATCGGTAAACTAGATCGAATACTGATGGGTGGAAATGTAACAGATTCTAGTGGCCACACTTACAGATGGGCATTGGAAGGAATCGCAGCTATGTACAAGGGCACCGTAATCGCTTCACTCAACGGAGTCACTGGCTACAATCCAAACCCAATGGCACAGATAACAACAACCCAACAACCATCCACAGGTCACCACAGAGGACCTAGAGGAGTACGCCTAAGCTTCATTGCTACCGTGACATGAGGAAGTCGTCCTCAAGTCAATCCCTACCCTTAACATATTTTGTTATTTTTTTATTAGCTCGATTAATCAAAAGACAGATTGCAAATAGTTCTTAGAAAACGAGGTTCCTCGTCGTTATCGGATTCCCGGCGATCTAACTATTTCACTATCAATTCCACATCGCAATCATGCTTCATAACTAACAAGTGTCAGAATCACTGAAAGTGATTTATACACATTAAACACAGAATTCGCCGTTTAAATCCGCAACTAATGGCGAATTCCATTCATGTCACGGAAGCCAGCACCCAGGAAATGCGTTACCGGACTTGCAGTGCTGTTTCTTTTGCTCTCCCTCTGTGCGAGTCAGCAAGTCTTCGCAAACCCAAGCATATACTTCTTCGGAAACTACGTGTTCGTTTCAGGTAACCATGCCATACAGCTCACTTTCCAAATTGAAGGAGTCCAATTTCCTGACCAGATTCATGTTTCAGTCAGCCTAAGCAAATCTCCAGGAGTATATTGGAGTGAGAATCTGGATTATTTCTACGAAGGTTTCGGAATCTTCAACGTCGTCGTGCCATCCAAAGATGGGACCGGACCATTTCAACATGGCTACACTTACTTGGCCACTGTGTACGTCTTCGTAACATACAACAACGCCGGATTACCGTCAACCTATGGACAGTTCGCCGAATACAACATCCAACCTTAAGAAGCGCTATCTCGGCTCAAATGAGTCGAAGCTTCAACGCTTCAAGGTGAGATCGAACTATCGCGTCGTCCCATGCTGTTTTATCGACGTAAAGATTCTTCATGTATCTTTCTAGGATTAGATCCAAGTGCTTGCCTAGTTCGTCCGTCGAGTCGTTCATGAATGGTCGACCTTTCTTTCTTGCCTTCACCCATTCGTTCGCTTCTTCCTCAGTCATCCCTATGGACATGAGAAAGCGCGCCGTATCCCAATGTTCAGTATCTTTTCCCATTTCACTTACCTCCGGATCCGCACATTCCGTATTCACAGGACTCATGATCGCCGGTATCACATGCCGAGCATGTGCACGAACAGTCGTAATCAATTTCCATTGAGGAAATCTCAGCCATTTCGACCACGCAACTTAGCATAGATTGCGCGTTAGGGACCTATGGGTGCGGTGTAACTGAGATGCCGAATGTTAAGTTACAACTGACTACACAACATTCGGGTATGATCGGTCTAGTTTCTTTTTATTTTCTGTCCGGTTTCTTTGGTTCTTGGGTTTCGGATGAAAATGTGGCTATTGACGATATTGTGTCTCCCTGGTCGAGTCTTGATACTCTAACGCCTCCTGATGATCTGCCTTGGAACGGTATCGATTCTACTCCTACGCGAATTGCTTGGCCGTTTTCGGAGGTTGCTAGGATGTCATCTGAATCATGAACGGTAACGATTCCGACTAGATCCCCTGATTTGCTTCCAACCTTGAGAGCAATCACGCCGTAGCCCCCTCGTTTCTGTAATCGAAACTTTCCGATCTGAGTTCTCTTACCTAATCCGTTCCGCGTTATCATTAGAATCGCCTCGTTTGTCGGTTTGGTGGGAACGGAGCACGCGTCAGTGACTTTGCTTTCCTTCTCAAGTCGTATGCCTACCACCCCCTTAGCTGTGCGTCCGACTATGGAAACGTCGGTCTCCTCGAATCTGATTGCCAGACCGGTATTAGTTGCAATGATGATCTGTTCTTCACCTGACGTGATTAACGCTTCTGCCAACGTGTCGTTGTCGTCAAATTGTGTAGCGATGATTCCGCTGGATCGAATATTTGAGAATGCGTCTAAGGGTGTGCGTTTTATCGTTCCTTGTTTAGTCACTAGGGTTAGGTTTTTGGTTGGAGTGAATTCGTCCACTGCGACCGCTCCCGTAACTTTTTCGCCTTCACCAAGTTGTAGGAGGTTGACGAGTGGTGTCCCTCTTGCCGATCTACCTGCTTCAGGGATCTCATGAGTTTTCATTGTGAATGCGCGTCCTTGATCTGTGAGAAACATTACGATATGAATTGTTCTCGTCGCGAGGACCTTGAGTATCTTATCCTGTTCTTTCAAGTCCATCGAAAGGATTCCTTTGGCCCCTCGACCGAGGACGGTAAAGGATTTTGAGGATACACGTTTGATGTAGCCTTCTCTGGAGAGGAACACAAGCGCCTGTTCGTCTTGTACGACCTGTTCCACGTTGAAATCTACTGATTCTAAGCGGACTTCTGTGCGTCGTTTGTCGCCGTACGTTTCACGAATTTCAGCAAGTTCTGCTTTGAGCACGCTGAGAAGTTTAGCGCGGTCACCCAGCATCTGTTGCAATTCATGAATCTCTAATCGTTTTTCATCGGACTCTTTCTTGATCTTACCCGATTCAAGTCGTGTGAGTTGTTGGAGTCGCATTTGCAGTATTGCTTCGACTTGTTTTTCGTTAAGGTTGAGGGTGGTTAGGTTTGCGGCTGCCTGTTCAGGGCCGTCGGAGGCTCGAATGATTTCAATCACTTTTTCAATGTTCTTCAGTGCGATAGTGTATCCGTCAAGAACGTTGAGGCGTTCTTGTGCTTTCTGGAGTCGAAACTTGGATCGTCTTTCGATTACTTTGATCCGGTAATCGATGAATGCTTGAAGTGTTTCTTTCAGGTTGAGGATTTGCGGTCGTCCATCCAACAGTACTAGGTTGATGTAGCTGAAGCTGGAATGCAGTTGTGTCATCTTGTAGAGCTGGGCTTTAACGACTTCAGGTTGGTATCCAGGTCTTAGGTCGATGGTGACTCTGATGCCTTCTCGGCTTGATTCGTCTTTGATATTAGAGATGCCGTCGAGTTTGTCTTCCCGGACCAGGTTGGCAATATCTTCAACTATTTTTGACTTGTTCACTTGAAATGGAACTTCAGTTACGACCAGCCTTTTCCTGTCGCCTTTCAGGATTTCTTCTTCAATGCGCGCGAGTATACGGATGGAACCTCTACCATGATTGTAAGCTTGTAGTAATGAGGTTGCGTCGTAAATTATTCCGCCGGTAGGAAAGTCTGGTCCCTTAATGAATTTCAGTAGATCTTCAACTTGAGCATTCGAGTGATCAACCAAGTATGTTATCGCATCGATGACTTCACTCATGTTGTGAGGTGGAATGCTGCAACTCATTCCCACTGCAATACCTGAAGCCCCATTCACGAGAAGGTTTGGGAAACGTGAGGGAAGAACGGTTGGTTCTTGAAGTGAGTCATCAAAATTCGGCATCCAGTCCACAGTTTCCTCGTCCAGCTCGCCTAACATTTCTTCCGATAGTTTTGCAAGTCTGGTCTCTGTGTACCTCATTGCGGCTGGTTCATCGCCGTCGATGCTACCAAAGTTTCCCTGTCCATCAATCAGAGGATATCGCATGGAGAATTCTTGAGCCATTCTTACTAGGGCGTCATAGACGGACATGTCACCGTGGGGATGGTATTTTCCTAAAACCTCTCCTACGACTCTCGCAGATTTCCTGTGCTGAGTTTTAGATGTGAGGCCAAGGCCTTGCATGGCGAAGAGTATTCGGCGTTGAACTGGTTTCAGTCCATCACGAACGTCTGGGAGCGCTCGTCCGACTATTACACTCATAGCGTATTTGATGTACGATTTGCGCATTTCGGTCTCAATAGCGACCGGTCTAATGCGTTCGGCTGTAGGTGCGGTTCCCAATAAGAGCGGCCTCTAAATGTCTAACCAGTCTACTTCGTCAGCGTTTTCCTGAATGAACTGACGACGTGGTTCTACTATGTCGCCCATCAATGTTGAGAAGACCTTGTCGGCCTCGGCAGCGTCATCCACAGCGACGCTCAGTAACGAGCGGGTTAGAGGGTTCATGGTGGTATCCCATAACTCTCGGGGGTTCATCTCTCCGAGGCCCTTGAACCTTTGAACCACGTCCGGTTTTCCTTTTAGTTCCACTTCCACTATATTCTTGCGTTCCTTTTCGCTCATAACGTTGAATATTCGATCGCCCTTCCGAATTCGGTAGAGTGGTGGTTGAGCGATGAAAATTCTGCCTGTTTCGATTAGTTGTGGCATATGTCTATACAAGAATGTGAGAAGCAACGTGCGTATGTGGGCGCCGTCGACATCAGCATCCGTTAAGAGAATAATCTTACCATAACGCAACCTACTCAGATCGATATCGTTCCCAATTCCTGTTCCTATTGCTGTCACCAAGGCTCGGATCTCATTGTTATCCAAAATCCTAGTGAATCCGTGTTTCTCCACATTCAATATTTTACCTCTCAATGGCAGAATTGCTTGAGTCCGTCGATCCCTCGCCTGCTTTGCGCTTCCTCCCGCAGAATCGCCTTCAACAATGAATAGTTCGGTTTCCTCGAGGTCGTGAGCTTGACAGTCGGCAAGCTTTCCAGGAAGCGTTACGCCTTCCAATGCGCCTTTCTTTCGCACAAGTTCCTTCGCCTCCCTCGCAGCCAAGCGAGCCTGTGCCGCTTCGGATGTTCGCTGAACGATTACTTTTGCAACAGTAGGATTTTCTGAGAAGTAAGTTTTGAGGCCGTCGTAGAGGATTGATTCAACCGTTCCGCGGATTTCACTATTGCCTAGTCTAGTCTTCGTTTGTCCTTCGAACTGGGGGTTGGGCAAGCGGATACTCAGAACAGCGGTTAATCCCTCGCGTACATCGTCACCCTGAATTTTCAGTTTCTCTTCGTCTATTAAGCCATGACCAATCGCGTATTCGTTGATGGCTCGAGTAAGCGCAGTCTTCAAACCGACAAGATGCGTACCGCCTTCTCGCGTGTTGATGTTGTTGGCGAACGTGTGAATACTCCAAGAATAGTCGCCTGTATACTGGAATGCGAATGCCACCTGAACGTCGCCCTTTGATCCGGACACGTAGACGACGTCTTCGTGAAGCGCATTCTTGGATTCATTCAGGTACTTTACGAACTCACGTAACCCTCCGTCATACCTGAAGGTACGTGATTTCGGCGGAGTCAGCCGATCATCCGTAAGCATAATCGAAAGGTCGTTGGTTAGGAAGGCTAATTCCCGGAGTCGAGCCACTATTATCTTGTAATCGAACTTTGTTTCCTCAAAAATCTGAGGATCGGGTTTGAAGGTTACAGTCGTCCCGTGCGCCGATGGAGGACCAATCTGTTTTACGGGAGCAACGGGCACTCCGCAGTTCATATCGTTGCATGAACGTTCCGCTCTCAACACGAACTTCAACCTCCAGCCATTCGCTCAAAGCATTGACTGCAGAAACACCGATTCCATGCAACCCACCCGAGACGCTGTATGTCTTATGATCAAACTTGCCACCTGCGTGAAGCATCGTCATAACGACTTCAAGCGCAGATTTCCCCGTCTGCACATGGACTTCCACTGGAATCCCGCGTCCATCATCCACAACCGTGACCGTATCATCCTTGTTCAGGGTAACCGTGATGTTCTTGCAGAAACCTGCAAGGGCTTCATCAATTGAGTTATCGACAACTTCGAACACGAGGTGATGAAGACCTCGAGCATCTGTGCTACCAATATACATGGCCGGCCGTTTTCGAACACCCTCCAAGCCCTCCAAGACCTGAATTTGGTCTGCAGAGTATCCTTGCTGACTTGACATAACCTTCACAAACAGCTTCCGTATCCAAATTAACGCGGTTTAAGACCAAAACAGGCTCCTCAGGCACAAAAGCTTTGCATGCTCAAAACACGAAAAAGAAGCATGAATATTCGTTTAAACGTGTAGCAAACTTCACAATAGGCTTAGATTCACTGAAATATGCCGAGATTTAGCTAAACCAGGCTACACGGATGCTAATGAAACTCGAAACGGTGATCGGAATGCCTCCCCGAGGAGTTGTAAAGCCAGCGTTTGGGGGAAGCATAACGGGAGATTTAGTCGCTCTCGGATAATTGCGTACGAGTTTCATACGCAGAGATCGCATCACTACATCACCATGATAGTAGAGTGTAACGAGTGTAACTTTTCATGCGATCATGTCACCCAAAAAATCGAAGATCGGTGACAACTTCAACACCCAGACCTCCACTTCTGGCTGGTCTAATGTTTGCGAAGTTCAGGCAAGGCATGCCAATTGGCATTCGTAGGTTAGAGTGAGGTCAAATTGTCACTCCACATGGTTTTGATCAGTCACACGAGTCCCATGTCGGACGCAGGGGATTCGATGTTCTCGATGTCTTATGACCGCCAAGAGCCCGAGAGCAATTCTGACCGCATTTGTCTTGCTCTTAGCGGTTGTTCAAGCGGAACCTTAGTGACGCCTTACGTGAACGCGTCGCAGGTAACGAGTGCTGCGCCGACAATGTGGCATACACAACAGGACTACCTTAGTGTTCGCATGGTTGGCGGATCAGACTGGGCACATGCGGCGGTTATTCGCGCGATGAATGAATGGAATACTCAGCAGGAGGCGTTTATTCAGAAATATTATCCTAACGAAACCTACAGCTTACCAAACAGTTGTGTCACAAACACGACCGTTGGCTGTATACAAAGCGTTGAGGCAAGTAGCAGTATGACCAACAGCTACGTGTTCTACGAGGATGAGAACACTGCAACTCCAATGGTCACAGTGCTCTTCAGCCCAGTTCATTCTCAGCAAGTAGCAGCAATCGAGCATGCGTCATCCGAATTAGCAGTAACAGGTTTTGACGGAAACAAATTCACTATTTCAGTCCTCTCGGCTCTAACGAATGTTCCAGACAACGAAACTTCAAGCGAAGTTCTTTACAGGATAATGGTTCACGAGTTTGGCCACGTTATGGGTCTCGGACACATTTTTGACGGAAAAGACATAATGGATGGAGATGCCTACTTCATATTAAATCTCAGCAAGAAATCGTTCATCTCAACCGTTGACCTATACGCAATCCACTACCTAGCAGAATTAGGAAGCGGAAAACTGAAGCCATACAGCTTCATACCTCTACCCACCGCGATTCCTTACCAACTAATTGACGTCGACCAATGAACTAAGTTCTCCAATCGCACCTTCATCAGTTAACCAAAACTTATCACAGATTATTTTCTCAAGTTAGTTAGTAATTCCTACCCCAATGTGAATGCCGCCGCTATAGCTCGAGTGTGGGGGCAGAATGGTTAGAGTTATGGTTACTTGCTGATTGTTGCCAAGAATCGCAATCGGAACCGATGGATTCGTACTCAGCATGGTGAATCCGGGATCCTGCTCAGTAATCGATTTGACCACTACTGAACTTGGTCCATTGCTTAGTTGCTGGTAGGCGATTGTCATCTTAACGATGATCACCTCACTCGAGTAGAAGTACTGTGTACTGTTTAGAATCGAAGCCATTACGGTCAAGTTGGAGGTCGTGGGATTATCATAATTAACAATCGCAGCAGGAACCAACGAAACCCAACTGGACGTTTCAGGAATATTGTCCTTCTCAGCGACGACCGCAGAAGGGTCCGTATAATATTGTAGCTTCGTAGGCTTCTGACCGTTTAACACCGCGAACGTAATTTGTCCGGTAACATGCTGACCGCTCATGAGCATGATGTTAGTTAGCGGATTCTTTTCCCCTGAGACAGTAGTGGCATTATAGACGGACAGTTCGTTTGTGGTGAGGTGAAAATTGGACGTATCTAACTGCCAACTCTCGCTCCCCAGGTAGGACGCATTTACTGTAAGTAGGTAATCCGAATAGCCTGTTGGGGCATCAACCTGATCAAAAGCTACACTCAAAATTTCAACGCTGTATATTGAATTCGTATTCGAAGCCACAGTTTGAGAAGTAACACTTTGAACTTGAAGTACACTACTACTGATTGAGGTGGCAGTCGGCAAGTTGGATGGACTGTTCGTTAGAGGGTGCACGGAAATTCCCACGATGATCCCGATCACGAAAACGGCGGCAACTATGGCGATTAATCTAAATCTTGAGCCAGTCGACGAATTAGCTTCAAGCGCCAAATGAATCGGCAACCCTTAGCAAATGCCGATCGAATAAGTCGTCCGGTAGATACATCCTTCGGTCTGAATCGGTTAGTTTACTTACCGTATCTGTTGACATACGCCTTCCTGGCAGAGGTACTTTAGAGTGAAAACAATCTCACACAAGATGATAGCAATAGGGCTTGTATCTATTGCAATCTTCGTGGTGCTTCCATTTGCAGTTCCCTCTGCCCAAGCCACTCCCAACCTCTGTACGCTTCAGATTTCAGGAATGGACATACCGGCAACCGCGCAACCAGGACAGAATACCCCCATCAGCACGCACCTCTCAATCGCTTGCGGCGGGACTACCCAATATCTCCTTGCAAGAGTCGACATATCGCAAATGAACTCAACCAGTACCCTTTCAGAGAGCAGCCTAGGGCTGGGAACTGACGTGACACCGAGAACCTGGAATATCTCCCTCCTTAACAGCGTGCAGGCCCCTCTATCAACGGGAACTTGGAATCTGACCGCGCACGCGTGGGTTTTCGCGAGCACTCTCGTCGTCGCCGAATCAATCAAGTCTTTTCAAATACAAATAGTTCAACCCGGAACGATTACAACCACCAGCGGCGTGAACAGTACAACCACAACGCTACAAATGATCAGCCAAACTGCACAGACATCGCTTCTAGCCACCTCAACAACACAATCCACATCATTTCCGACGACTCAACTCGGATTGGCAGGAATAGTCATCATACTCCTAGCCGCGTCAGTAGTATTAGGAAAGCGCAGAAAACAAGCAGCTACCCTTCTGGGCGACAAGCAAGTAACAATCACACGTAACCAGAAACCAAACGAACAGGGCTCATCAACAACCAGCATTCTAACAGGCTACAACGAACTCGACTCGCTCCTCGGAGGCGGACTACCAGAAGGCTACTCAATCCTAATCTTATCTGAACCATGCGACGAAATGGACTTGATCATGCGAAAATTAATTCAATCCACCATCTCTCAAGGCTATTCCGTCTTCTTCGTATCCCGTGACGTAATCAAAACACAACATCTGATCGGCAGATATCCAAACAATTTCTACGCATTCAACCCAATGGCCGACAAAATGTCAATTTCCACCAACTTATTCAAAATTTCAGGCGTTGAAAACCTCAGCGACCTCAACATTTCACTCGGCAAAGCAATGGAACCCTTACTGAAAGAAACATCAAAGCGACTACTGATCTTAGACTTAATCTCGGACGCACTACTCGAACATAAGGGATTAACAACAAGAAAATGGCTTAATGATTTCATCGCCAAACGTAAGGCCGACGGATTCACAATCTTAGGAATCTTCAACCCCAATATTGTCTGGAGAGCTGACGCTCAAGCCGTAATCGACCTCTTCGATGGCGTCATAGAGGTGTTTGAAAAAGGGCTTCGGGAAAGAGCAAGACGATTTCTCATCATAAAAAGAATGTACGGAAGAAAATATGCTGAGAAAGAAATCATGTTGGATAGAGAAAGACTCCACCAAGCAGAAGACCGAGACAACACAACTTAACCCGACGTCATCCAAATTGAAAAATCCGACTCGAACACCAAAATAGATCAAAAGACATAGAAGATCAACATTGATTAATTTAAAGTATGGGGTGAAAACGAGAGAGAGGTTGTACTGCTTGGCATGTAAGGCGTTGATGAGTTAAGCTCTGAGGTTTGTCAAACGGCGAAATTAACGAAACGGAGATGCGATAATCACACGGAAGCATTTACATCAATTAATCAAACTACAATCATGGGCGGATATCCAGAATCTTTCATTGAAGGTATTCCAAGTCGAATTACACTTACATATTGAGGGTACTCTAGAGCCAGAACTGCATTTTGAAATCGGAAAACGAGATTGTCAGACTAAATACAAATCGTTAACGACTCAGAAACGCCTACGGATTTGGTAATCTACAAGATTTTTTGAATATTTACTATGAGGGATAGAAAGTGTTGCTAAAAGAACAAGACTTTTACGATTTGACATTGGCATATCTTGATAAGGCTCAGAACGAAAACGTCTTGCATGCGGAAATTTTTTTCGATGCACAAACACACACTGACAGGAATGTCAGATTTGAAACGGTTATTAACGGACTTCACAGAGCACTTGAAGATGCCAAGAAAAAATACGGATTGTCAACTAAATTAATCATGTGTTTTCTAAGAGACTCGGATCTAAAATCTGCGTTTAACACTTTGGAAGAAGCACTTCCATACAAGGACTTAATCACAGCTGTTGGACTCGATTCCGCCGAAGTCGGTAATCGTCTGTCGAAATATAAGGAACTTTTCGATGCTGTTCGCCAAGAAGGGTTTTTGACTGTTGCACACGCTGGTGAAGAAGGCCACGCAGAATATGTTCGGGAAGCAGTTGATCTGTTAAAAGTTTCTCGCATAGATCATGGAAATCACTCCTTGGATGACGAAGATATAATACAAGAATTAGTGAGCAAAAAAATCCCCCTTACTCTTTGTCCACTGTCTAATCTAAAACTAAGAGTGATAGACAAAATGGAAAACCATCCGTTAAGAAAACTAATGATGAAGGGAGTTTCAGTAACAATAAATTCTGATGACCCTGCTTATTTTGGAGGCTACATCAATGCAAATTATTTGGCTGTACAGAAAGCTCTTCATTTGGATAGAAATGACTTTTACATTCTCGCACGAAACTCTTTCGAAGCATCCTTTCTAACAACATCTGAAAAACAAAAAAATATCGGAAAACTGGATGAATTTATGGCCAAATCCGAGGTAAATGCTGACCAGACATAATCCATAATTTATTGAGATTAATGCTAAATGCCAACATGAAAACTAGACCTCATGTCTATTGGTCAACAACCCTTCCAAGCCGGACAGAAACTCGAAGAATGGGCAGAACGAACAGTCATATCACATTTTCAAATGCTAGGTCGAAAATAACTGAGACGAAAGTGAAACTAACACATAGAATAGTAATTAATTGTGAAGCCTCTAATAGTTCTTCGAAGAAATTATTGTCGATTGGTTTGGGACAGGAGAAGGATGTCCTCTCAATAATCATGACTCCTAAGGTCATCACGATTGACGCTGACGCGAAAGTCGAGGAAGCGCTACGTCTGATGTTAAGTCAGATGTCGGAAGCGTAATTATAACGCGTGAGGATACACCAATTGGCGTCATAACTGAACGAGACGTAACGAGGTTTGCAATACGTGGGGATAAACTCCTATCACTTCCCGTGACCAAACTAATGTCTACACCAATTCAAACAGCTACACCAGACACTGAAATATGGCGGGCTTTCGAGACCATGATCAAGTTGGGCGTCCGGCGCCTCCCGATTGTTCAAGACGGAAAACTAATCGGCATAGTAACCGAGAAAGATCTCACTCGCTGGGTTCTTCGAGTATTCTACGAACCAAGTCTCCCCGAGGAAATCAAACCCCTAGTCCGTCCGAAATCTTCACCCTAATCAACTAGTAAAGAATCGAATTACAAACGAGCATGCTTGAGGAGCATGATAGATTCAGGGCTGGCGCCAGTATGTGTGTGTTCCACCAGCGGTTACCCCACCATCAATCGATAGTACTGTACCCGTAATGAATGAAGCATCATCAGAAGCGAGATAAAGTGCGCCTGCCGCAATCTCCTCCGGCTTCGAGAACCTGCCCAACGGCATAATCTTCTCCCAGGTTCTCCTCATCGCTTGCGGGTCTTCAGATGTTGCAAGGCCTTTCTCCATAAGCGGCGTGTCCACGTTGCACGGACAAATGCAATTCACCCTAATGTTGTAAGAGGCATAGTCAAGCGCCATCTGTTTCGTTAACAGCACTATACCTCCTTTGGATGCACAGTATGCTGCAAACGCCAGCCCACCAACTACCCCATACTCTGAACCCATGTTGATCACAACGCCACGTCGTTGTTTCATCATGTGTGGAAGCGTGTATTTCGCAAACAGAAATGCTCCCTTCAGGTTAATCGCCAGAAGCCTATCCCAATCTTCCTCAAGTGTGCCGACAACTGTTCCATCAGCTTTGGGATTTATTACGAAAATGTCCACGCCAGCTGAATTGTAAAGTATGTCCACCCTCCCAAATTCAGAGATTGCCTCAGACACCGCTGATTCCACAAGCGAAGACTTTGTAACATCTGTATAGACAAAAATGGACTGACCCCCTTTAGCTCGAATGTTCTGAGCAGTATCTTCGCCTCTGTCACGATCCAGATCTGCGACAACAATTCGAGCTCCTTCTTTCGCAAATAGTTGAGCTGTCGGCCCTACCAATTCGGAGCCTGCCCCTGTGATTATCGCAACTCGATTCTCTAGCCTCATTATAATGAACCTCAAACTGCATTCGGTTACTTTTGCCAGATAAATTGTCGGTATGCAAAGTCTTATTTGCGCAGACATGTGACTACTTGACGCGGTTTTCCATATGTTAAATCGAAAAGCTATTTCCGCTTCAAAGGCGGCGGTCCTAATTGTTGTTGTTATCGTGGTGATCGGAGCTGGAGTTTACCTGGCTAGTACTTCAACCACAACCCCATCCACAAGCAGCATGACCACGAGTGCTGCGGCAGCTCCAAGCACGCTTTCAATCGATGAAACCTTTTGGCCCATATACGATCTGAATCCGATTCCATGCATCCTTTATGTGACTGGTAGCTCGTGGTGGATGTATACCGTATTCCAGCCACTTGTCACACTAAACGGAACTGCACTGTATCAAAACGGTGATACCACCCAGATAGAACCAGTGCTTGCCGCGAATTGGACGATCTCACCAGATCAAATGACCTACACATTTAACCTAAGACAGAATGTGACCTTCTCGAACGGAGACCCATTCAACGCCTACCAAGTTTGGGCAGATTGGTACGACTTCTACTACTTGTCCGGAAATGCTACGAACTTCTTTACAGGATATAGCGTATTCAACATGTCAAATGTTGACTTCGGTCCCAGTACAGTCGCTCTAATGACTCAGAGTGGACTCATCAACCCGTCACCTCAACTGTTGAATATTATGATGAATTCTGCGTGGCCGATTTACGTAACTGGGCCCAACCAGATTGTGCTTCACCTGGGACACCCATTTCACTGGATGCTTCAAGTCCTAACAACCTACGTGGGAATGGGAGGGGGATTGGATGCTCAATATATCCTTCAGAACGGAGGATTCGGTACTCCAACCGGCGTAAACACTTACTTCAACACGCATCCGATTCCGGGGACCGGTCCGTATGTGACCTCTGATTGGCAGATAGGTGTGTATCAGAAATTTACGCAGAATCCAACTTATTGGGGGAAGAACCTTACCCCAGCAGAGATCCAGGCAAACCCGTACGTAGATCCAGGGCACGTTGCAACAGTGATTATGTATGGGAAGAGTGACGATATCGCACGGTATACGGATCTATCGACGGGAGCAGTCCAGATCGCCACAATCTACACGCAAAACTGGCCATTAGTTCTAGCAAACCCTGACAAGTACGACTATTTCAAAGAACCAAGTGACTCCATGATCGTCGACGGCATCGGGATGAATACCCTACGATATCCAACTAACAATGCCGACTTCAGGCTGGCTATCGAACATGCTCTGAACCTCACAGATATTAACAGCAAAGTATTCTTCGGAACACTGACGCCGCTGGTTGGTCCAGAGTATAAGGCTCAAAAAGCCTACTACGATCTTGGCAATTTCGCTCCTTACACCTACAACGTGACCCTCGCGCAGCAATACCTCCAAAAATCTGGAGTTAATGTGACCACCTTAGCGCCGCTAAGTTTCACGGTCATATCAGGATGTGCCCCCTGCATATCAACGGCGCAAGTAGTTCAAGCTCAACTCTCCGGTTCGCTCGGCATACCCGTGACTGTAGATGTCCTGCCTCCGAGTGAAATGACGATCCCCTACACAGCTGGCTACTCTTCCACTGTATCCTCAATTCCAGTCGCACAACAAGAATCTCACTTCACATGGATGGGCTTCCCAACTTATGCGCCAAACGCACCAACCCCCGCAGACTCTTGGTTATTCTGGGTTAACATCAACAGCCCCTCGAGCAACTACGCGAACTACGGAAATCCAGTCGTCCAGAAATGTGTTGATTCATGGTTCAACGGCGCGGACGAGACCACTATAACGACACTGTGTACCGCTGCCCAAGCACAAGTTTACCAAGACGCTCCGTACATCTGGATAGGAAGTCCCACGCTTGCGTTAGGCGCAGGTTCAGTAGTTTGGAACAAGAACATTGTCAGCGGCTTCCTGATGGATCCAGGATTTACTGGAGAAGTAACAAGCGCCATATTCAACACCGTCACGTTCGTGAACAGCTAAACACTACTCCAACAATCCCACCTCACGTTCGGCGACCATCCGGTCATCCTAGCGTAGGGACTGGTGGTCGTATCAACGATTTTTGAAGAAAGCCATTACGATATGGTGAGAACATTCGTTCGAGAGCGTTACGATGTCGCTCTGATGATTAATAGGCGTTAAGAGAACCGAGTTCTAATAGAACAGTCTTGCCGTTCCTATTTTATAGAATCGATCTGTCAATCTCGAGTAGAAACAATCTCTTTGCATAAGGGCTAGGAACGAGTGTCTTGATGAAACGTACCAATCTCCTTCTAATCTTCGGCGTAGGATACTCTCTGCTCTTCCTCCTCTCCATTCTCTATATAGTACCACAGTATCTGTCAGGTGGACTAGGCGGTTTTCTTCTCTCACTAGTCACTGACACGGAACCCGAAGGTCGATTCGTAGGCTCAATCTTCCACCCCTTAGTCTGGACACTCATTCCCCTCACCTCGATTGGTCTTTGCGTGATGTCTTGGATAACTTACAGTATGGAGGATAGAATCGACCAAAGCATTTAGGGAGCTTGCTCAGTTGAGCGGGGCAGTATTGTTCGTTGCTAGTTTCTTTCCCGCAATACTGGTTGTGCATAAACTACTGGTTGACCCCGTTTTTGGATTGGCCTCATCGAACAATCTAGATGTGTTATCCAATTTTGTTCTAGTATTGAAAGATACTATGAACCCTACCCTAATCCTGGGACGTAGAAGCGTATGGGTTGTACCTCTCGTTATTTTTGTGGAGACAGGACTCTTCTTCGGATTCTTTCTTCCAGGGGACTCAATCCTGCTGACCATTGGAGTTCTCGGATATTTCGGACATGTAGATTTGCCGTTGTTGATCACGCTATCAATTTTAGCCGCTATAGCAGGAGATCAGCTGGGTTATACGATCGGGCGTCAGTCAGGCCAAGTTCTCATTAGTCGATACCGATTTGTGCACGATAACATGCAACGTGCAAGCAAATTCTACTCAAGACACGGAGGTAAAGCGATTATATTCGCACGCTTCGTGCCAGTCGTCCGTAGCTTCGCACCTGTAGTCGCTGGAGCAGCAGGTATGCGTTATTCGAGATTCACAATTTCCAACATCACAGGAGGAATGTTATGGGTGCTGAGTGTAACGTTAGCCGGTTATTTTGTAGGCGGCCACATTCCGCATGCATCCGAATACCTCTCTCCACTACTTCTAGTTGTTATACTGGGATCGCCGCTGGTCTGGATGTTCACATGGTTGTGGGGTCGAACCAAACAGAGACCTCAACCAGCTTCCTCTCCGCTTTGAGTGATACGATCGAAATTAGGAAACCAACATCTGTCCAGAAAATTATAACCACCATAAGACCAGTCGATCGAATAGAGCCGTCGTCAGCTCCGTCCGACGCTAGACGGCAACTGGAACATGTCTGTTTCGCCTCTGCGAACGTTGATATACTGCCACATACAATCGGATGGAAATCCACAAAGAGTGTAAGACATGGGCCCGTTTGTGAAAGCGAAATACGCGGTCGTACTGTTGCTCCTTTTTGCCTCCTTGTTCTCCCTAATGCCAACTGTTACTTTGGCAGATCAACAAAGCCAACCGGGAACAACAACGATCAGTCTCTCAGGGCAGGCAATTCCGTTCGATACTGGAAACGGTACAGGCCCACCAACATCAGCCACACTCAATCTAGCTGGCCAAGTTCAACGAACGGGAGACAGCGAATTCAATATCCAAAACCTAACCGGTTCCCTCCAAATCGGATCCACAAGCTATACAGTGTATAACGGCCAAGGGAGCGCTAGCCAAGATGGCACGGTTTGGATCATCGCCACCACGAATTCGAATGTTGATGATCATCAACTTGTTCTGAATGGTAACATCCAGGGGAACTCATTGACCTTTCCCGCGCCCATGAGCAGATTAACTACACAATTCTTTCTGGCGCTCAACGGCGACATCTCAATGAACGACGAACAAGGAAGCAATATGGTTGGCAATGCGGCTATGAATCCGAATGGATCAAATGCATCATACACACCACTTGCAAATACAACTCTAACTCAGAACTCAACGATACTAGAAAACATGACCACATCATCAGTCAACAATACCACCGAAGCGACGAACGCTACGCAGACCCTGAACAACACGACAATGGTCCAATTCACTAACCCGACCATATCCTCCATAGCAAATACGACGCTGACTCAGAACTCCACAGCATTTCAGAATCCGATTGGGCCATCGGTGAACTATAACAATGTAACAACGATGGCCATACAGATGCCGAACAACAACACAACCATACCCCAATACTCTAACGAGTCCGTTTCCAACACGACAAATCCGATTATGACCCAGAACTCTACGGAACTTCAAAACACGACAACAACCTCAGCTAACAACGTAACGACCGTCGCCATACAGGTTCTGAATAACGTCACAACTAGTCAATCCGCCAACCAATCTATATCCTCTGCTCCGTCGGCACCACAAGTTGTCACAGTAACAGTGACCCAACCCCAATATAATCAGACGACCACCGTTTACGTAACTCAAACAGTTGCAAACTCCACGATCACACAGACAGTTACTGGTTCTGAGTCCAACGTGACTATCACCCAATCAAACGTTACCACCACGACCGTGGCGAATGTCACGGTAACTGTCACCAACTCAACCTCCACAACTTCCTCCACAACATGACTTTAGTACTCTGAAGAAGATGGTAAGGAAACTTATTCGTGCGTCTGAGTTTGATTCCTCATACATACGCTTTCAGAGAAAGAAGGAACGGCGAACGTATGATTGAAGACGTTCAGGAACATAGGTCTATATTGGGTATGAACTGGTGACCGTTTTGCGCAGGGTTCTCTTTGTTTGTACTGCTAACCTCCAACGTAGCCCAACCGCAGAGAAACTCTTCCATGGGTGGAAAAGCAACTGGGAGGCAAAGTCTGCTGGCATCATGCCAGAATCTGGAGGAACCGCGTTGAGTCAGGCGCTTATCGATTGGGCTGAATTCGTCATCGTCATGGAACCAATCCACAGCCAATACATACGTGAAAACTTCCAATGTGATTCTGATAAAATAAAAGTGCTGAACATACCTGACAGATACTTCCGTGAAGACCCTGAGCTCATACGTGAACTCAGAAGAAAAGTAACCCCACTGCTTGAGTAAATATTCCCTGTTCAAAAATGAGAAAAGGGAGGATTCAGCGCCTCAGTTCCAGTGTGCTTTACCACCAGGACGGATAGTAATAGTATCCGTACCATGGATTGTAGGCGTAGTATGCATACCATGGATAGGCTGGGTAGGCGACGGCTGGATATTGGTACACTGGGACGTTCATTGTTCTCATCATGCAACTTCACCTCATCTCTCTCTATGCTTTGAGAAGGCAAATACATGTCTCCACCCTTTCCACCCGAATCGCTCAGGTAGAGAAAGTAGAATAAATGAAGCTACGAATATTTCCTAAAATTGATCGGGCGGTTTAGGATTAGTTCTGTACGTTTTGCTCCAACATTTCTTCCCGAAAATCAAAATCAGCGTCTATTAGGGTTGAAAGGAAGTTTTCTAGTCCAAGAAATTCTAAACGGTATTTAGATTGAAGAGGTGGCATGATCCGCCGATGCTTGATCCCGACAGATACATCCGCAAGTTGGAACGCAGGGTTGTCGACTTCCGAGTCCCCCAGGTACATTATTGGACCCGTTACTTTCATTTCGGATCTTAGTGTTGCTAAAGCTGCGCCTTTGTCAACCTTCATTGGATAGACGTTAGCGAATGGGCTAATGTTCGATTCGTCAACATACAAGCCCTGTTCGCCGCAGAAGCTTAGCAGGGGTGCCGCATTTTTCTTTGCTTGAGTCCAATCTCGCGCAAGTCTCCAATCAATACAGAACGCCATAAGCCGACCCTCGTCGGTTTCTTTTCTTTCAAGCATTACATTATCGCGGCTCTGAAGAATTTTCGTCAGAATCTCCTTGTAGGCTTTCTCAATCTTACCATTTGATGCTTGGATCCGTTCGTCCATGATGATCGTGTCTCCCACAACAATCTCTAATCCGCATGTTGCTGCAATTCCTTGTGCGAATGGTACTCGGTCTTTGATGAAATCAAGATCCTTGGTGGTTACGACTCCGACTTGGATACGTTTGCTCGCTTTTGTGATGAGCCTCATCAGCCTCGGGGCGATGAACGCGTCTTCACGCCGGAGTTCCAAGGGGCAGAGCGTGCCGTCATAGTCTGAGAAAATAGCCTCAAGCTTCATACACACTACCATACCCGATATACTTCATGAGCGCCTACTTTTCTATTTGATCTTTTTCTTCAACTCAGCGTTGCTTCGTTGGTTATATTATCGGGACGAGTTCGATCTTCGGCGAACGGACTGATTTTCTTCTGATCTCAGCGGACCCGAATCCATAAGCCCCGCAACATTCTTCGCATTCTTCAGCTGTCTTGAGGTCTCGGTATCCAAACCCGCAGAACTCACAAGTGAAAACATCCATTCCATCAGTTGTAAGCTCGTCACTCACCAATACTATTTCTGCCTCGACCATTATCTACCGAAATGTACGTGTTAAGTGCGCGTAGAAAATGTGGAAAATAGTTCTCAAATGGCACTTTGTGGAATTTCTCTAGCAGCCATTTGCTAGGGCGGGGGCAGCACTAGGTTCGTTTTGCTGTCTTATTTTGAAGAACGTAGTAGTTCTCGTCCGAATCAATTTCAAGGCTTGGGACAAATGATAGGATGAATTCGATCAACTCATCCATGCTGCGCTTTCGTCTTTCCTTTAACTGCAGGAACCCTTGCAGGCCAACTAACCGCTCATACATTTCAGAGCTAATCTTAACGCTACAGTTTAGGCGTCTCTTTTTCTTGGAGCTCGATTGTCGTCCCAAAGACGTCTTCTTCCTAGTAGAAACATAGAGTCCTCTCCACTTATTATTTACTAGGGCCGGAGTATACTTCACGCACACTCACCCTCATAGATATCATTCATGGATACTCAGCGCCCTTTCCTTCTTGCTAGAGTCTATGAGAGCCACTCGTATCCCCTTCAGTAGCAGAGACTTCATGTTCCTTTCACAGCCCTTTTCTGTTCGGTATGAGATGGCCACAAGGTACCCCGTTGAAGACATGTCAATAATCTCGAAGCTCTGTTCTTCTCCTAGGAAACCTGTGAGTTTTGATACTGTTCGGCTTATGTTCTTGTGCAGTTGATCGGGATCAATTCGGATCGGGACCTCGAACTGAGTTCCTACGTTCCCTTGCCGACCGTGACTAAGGTTCATAATGAGCGATTGCGTGACTAACGCGTTCGGGATCTTCAGCATGACATTTGAATCTGTAGTCATCTTCGTGTAGGTTAACGCGATTCCCTTGACTATTCCAGTATAGCTCGGCTCAAGCCATCCGTGAGGAAGGGACGGTGGGAATTTCCCGTACTGCCACGTAATCAACGCTACCCGATCGCCGATATGGAACGGCCTAGAGACTAGGAGCATTATCCCAGAAAAAAGATTCCCCAACACAGATTGAGCCGCTAAACCAAAGACGATACCGAAGAATCCAATTCCCAACAGAGTATTGACCAAGCTGACGCCTGTTACTGAAAAGATGAGAAGTAGAATTACGGCCAAGCCTGCGAGTTCGAATAATAATTTGACCGCATTACTCTCCGTCGGTCCAACGTATGAGGCAAGGGGGCGACTGATCCATCTTGTTAGAAAGAATACGATGACGACGCCGGCTCCAGCCACGAATACGACGTCAATAAAGTGGACCTCGTCTAGGTTCAGGAGTTCTGTTGTCAGGATCCAAGATCTAAGAACGTACCATGAAGTCAGCACAACCAATAATGAAAGGGTCAGAAAGAGAAGTTTCTCACGGACACTTATTCCTGACAGCTAACTTCAGCTCCTAACCCACGTTGGTAGAGTTTCTCGCCGCGAAGTCTCTGTTCTCTAGCCTCAGGGAAGAGCTGCGGTCGAGTTGATAAAAAGTGAATGAAGTGGTGCTCTGTTGTGATGAGGCTCAGATGTGAGCCTCATCTTCGAGATTTCTTGGGGCATTTTTGAGCGTGGATGGATCGGCTGATGCCTGTGCGTATGGGCCGATTGCAGTGTCGAAGCTTGGAGGTGGGAAGGCTAGAATTTCGAAATTTTGTGATCCGAAAGCCAGCCCTATCCTGGCGGCGGTTGTGTTACTGAATCCATCATAGTACATCATCAATCCGTTTCCGGTCATTATCACGTCTGGTTGTTCAACGCCTGCCGAATCCCAACTACCTGACGCTCCGGGGCTGAGAATTGGTCGATCGGACAACTGTGTCCAATTCTCACCGTCAGGGGAGTTCGCGAACCCAATCTGAGGTATCATGTAACTCTGGTTAGTGCCAGTGTACCAGAGACCGAAGTTCGTATTGGCATAATTTGCTGCGGGTGAGTATACGGCTCCTGAATCCCAAGCTTCCGGATTCGAGGAAGGCGTCATTGCCGGTGTGGGCATCTTGGTCCAACGGATTCCATCATATGACATTGCGCCTAGGATTCTAGCAGTCGGATTGGGTTGCGGGTAGGTCGTATTCCTGCCAGTGTACCACATGTAGTAGTAAAGCTGAAGTTTGATGACGTACGGAGTAGCCATGTAGTTTTGATCTAAACTGAATAGAGTCCGTCCGAGCACTGGGTTCCCTGAATATTTTACCCACGAGATTCCGTCCTTCGACGTCGCAAAACCAACCTCTCCAGTACCGTAGGTTGTAGTGTTACTGCCGCCGTACCACATATCAAAAGCCGTACCGTTCCAGAGAACCGAACCCAGCGCGACCTGCCCGCTATCCCATGCTCCCTGCGGACCAGGTGACAGTACCGGTTGGGGATCTTTTGCCCAACTGATACCGTCCGTCGAATTCGCGTAACCAATCGCTGCGATTCCAGCGCTACCACCATCATACCACATACTGTATCCTGAACTAACGTTGAGGACTCTTGGACTCATCACGTAATTTGCATCCCAACTACCAGGTGTGGGACTCAGCACCGGATTCCCCGAATACTTAATCCACTGTGAACTGAGGGCAGATGCACTTGTCGCATAACCAACCGAAGGCGATAGTGCGACTACTGAGACAAGCAGCACAATTAGTGGTAGCATGCTTCGTTTCGACCGTAACGGATTCGAAATCATTCTGTCGACGCTCCAGCATATTCGTTCAGTTGAGCGCTGTTAAGCGTACTTCCACTTGGTAGAAGTGATATCGATTTGGTAGAAAACTGGTTTATCGAGGAAGTCACGATTGATCCTGTTTACGAGAAGCAGATCATCTTTTCCGAACTGATCATCCTGAGTGGCCACTCTTCAAGCGCCATTATTCGCATGTAACTCATGTGTGAACATCAGAGTTACACAATCATAGTCTACTCCATACGGCCTTCAAGTTATGGATAAGTTGTCAGTTACCTTCGGAAGCGATTGTGGCGAGTGTGAGGGTGCAGGTGAAATTGAGTGTGATGCCTGCGAAGGTAAGGGTAGGAGAATTGTTACTTGTGAATCGTGTGAAGGATCTGGCAAACATTGTGGGGTTTGTAATGGGAGCGGTAGAGTAGAGGTTCAGTGTGATGAGTGTGAAGATGGCATGATTGCGTGTGTTGCTTGCGATAACTCCGTAGAGTAGCTCATCACCCGAAGTTTAGCTGTGAGAATAAATCGGCGGTCATCTTAACGGTGCTGATTGGAGATTATTATTCGGCTGCTTGTTCTTCTACGCTATCAGGCATCGCGTCCACTTTGTTGTTAGGCTGGTTTCCTTTTTGCATATCACGAATAAACGTGATAGCGTCTCTGAAGGGTCGGGGTAAGTAGACCGGCTTTTGTGTTGCTCCCTGTAATCCGTATCCGCTTCGACCGGTGGTTAGGAATATGATGACTGCCACGAATATTGGCAGTATCCAAATCGTTGAGAGAATGTATGGCCAGTTCATGTTTAGTATTGGGGGCGATAGATTGGTTAGAGTTGAAGTAATCTTTGATGTTATCGTTCTCGAGATGATCGGTGAAACGTAATGCTGAGTGAACATGAGCAGCGAAAGGTCGCTCCGATTAGGAGAACTTTCCAGTTGTATTGATTACGATGTTGAATAGATGTTATTTTTGAGTACGGTATTTCGATGGTGTTTCTTGACAGCCGTCCTGTTTGGATGAATACTCTTTTGGTTGTGGCGGCGACCTTTCGTGTCCCGTGAGAATACGTTTGTAGGATTACTTCTGGTTCTTCGAGCGTATCCCGTACTTCCGATGGTAAATCAGCTAGGCCTGTTTCCTTCTCCATCTCTCTGCTAATGCTTGAGTTCAATTTTTGAATTAGTTCTGTGAGAGTGAATGGTTCGGCTTTCTTCTTGGCGTTGATCGAGAGTTTGTCGTGTTTGGAAGCATTGTCTACGAGTTCAACGATGGCGCGTGCTGCTCCCTCGGTGTCATCAGCACCATTAACGTGAATGCCTTCCTTACCGTTTTCAACAATCCAGGATTGTCCTCCTATTCCGGAGGTGATGATGGGTACTCCTCGATACATGAATTCGAGTTGAGTAAGGCCGAGAGCTTCCATTCGACTGAGGAGAATGTTGAGATATGATATCTCAACAAGCTCCACCTTCTCCTTCTCACTGATTTCGCCAAGATAGGTGACGTTCGAGAGCGTTGCGGCTCTCTGTTTTACTTCCGAAGCATACTTCGAGTCTCCTCTTCCGGCTAGGACAAAATGAATATCCTTTCTATCCGCCAATTTTTCGGCAACATCAAGGATGCCTTTCGGGTTTTTCCGTTCCTCAATCGTTCCAATGTACGTAACTATCTTCGTATCGCGGGGAATATGCCACTGCTGCATAAGGTCGGCTAGGGTTGGTGGACGCGTAAACTCAAGAACGTGTAATCGTCAATCCCGCCTGGAAATAATACAATTTTTTGGCGAGACGCACCCATCTCCATTTTCTCCTTCTCCTCGTACGGTGTTACGACGAGTATCAGATTGGCAACGCGAAGTATAGTTTGGAGAGAAACTTTGTTCCATGCAATTCTGAAGGAACGTTCAACCAATGAGTACCGTCTTTGGAGAAGGTTCCTGGAAATGTGACATATGACAAAATATCAGTGGATCCTGATATCCGCCAAACGCCTTGATATTACGCCTCCACTCAACGAACTTTGCAGCATCCTCAGGCCCGTTCCAAAGCGTGCTGTGGGTAATCAGGACGTTGAGTTTGAAGTCGTTCACGATTCTTTCAAGAGTATGAATTGAGTCTTTGAAAAGCACCCGACGGGGAGGGTATCTGGAAGTAAAGCTGCCTACACGAATAATTGGAATGCCCAGTTCTTCGTCTTCTGTAAGAATATACTCCCTATCCCCAATTGAGCTTTCGCTGATTGTTTCTTTTCCATCATGATACACGCTCGCAATTAGGTACGCTTCGTTCCCAAGTCTCCTGAAGTAACGTACCATCCTCTGAGCTACGAGTTCCTGTCCCTTACTCGTACTAGTTTGGTACATTATGACGCCAATGCGCGTCTTCAAGCGTACACTCTCTAAACATCACACATTGTCCATCCAATCTATATTACGTTAAGCTACAGCACCTATACGAAGCCCTCTAAAGTAATTCAAAGGGAATTCATCAAAAATTCTACTGATTCGCATATTTTTCCACAAAGTGGAACTACGTTTAGTTCTCACGGAACTTCTTACGGAGGTTGAAATAGTCAGGTTTGAAGTATGACCAATATCTCACCATTAAAACAGGGTTTCGTTGATCTAGCCGCGATTCTCTTCGTTATAGGCGGTGTTGTCAGTTTGGTGATGAATCTTTTGACGATTCCGATCACTAATCTCTACCCGATTACTCTACCCACCAGCTTCAGCACAGTTTTCATCGCATTCTTCGCAATCATCCTAATCTGTTCCTTAGGCGCCATACACTGCTACTCGCTGACAACGAAGCGGTTGTTGTCGGAGGCCGGGATTAGGGGCATAATCTTCGGCGCCCTCCTGCTAATTTTCAGCCTCGAAATCGCAGGGAGCATCACGGGGAGGACATCCAACATCACAGGAGCCGGCACATCCACTTTGCTCACAGCTGTGAGCGCGTTCCTGATACTCATAGCTGGCGGAGTGTGCTTCGCGCTCAGGCACACAAACGTTTCCGCTTCTGGCATCGCGTATCAGCAGCGCATGATAACTCAACCCTCCAACCAGACGCAAGCTGCATCACAACAGCAACGTTAGGGTGAATGAGATTGCGCAAACCCGATTTAATCAAACCGTCCTATCGGATTTCACTAAATCTATATGACTGAACGATCGTGTCATCACAACGAAATACGCAACATTGGCGAAACCTTCGACAAGGAAGGCAAACGCGTCAGATTCGAAAGATGCGAACAATGCGGCCTTCTAATGCGCAAATATTCACCAACATAACTACTGAAACCTAGATTCTGATGTTCTTAGTCGGTTTAATGCCGACATCATGATCTACGAACACAGCTCTCTCAGACAAATTTCCACCTGGTAGAAAACCGATTGCTTGTAGTAGATTTTTGCTACGTAAGATTAAGGATTCCAAGTAAGTGATACACACCAGGAGTTGAAAATCATGAAACAAAGGAATGTTGGAATCGTTATGCTGGTCCTTACTTTCGCTGCGATCTTCGCGATTACAGCAACAACGCCCAGTCAGGTCTATGCAACTTCGAATTCGTGCACTGCACAAATCAGCGTGTCCACGGCAACCTACTACTATTACAATTCGAACATCGGTCTAACAGTACCCGTATCCACAACCTGCTCATTCAGCGGAGGACAACTGTATGCTGTCGGCTACTCGTATGATACGTCGACGAACATGGCACAAAGTTCAGCCAACACCATGCTGACATGGATTTCAGGTAACACTTACCGTGGTCAGCTTGGATTCAAACTATCACCCACACTGTTGGGACATACCTTACAGATCTCGGTCTCAATATATGGGCCAAGTTCGTACAGCCCGTCAGCTTACTATGCGCCCGGAAACTTTCCAGGATGCGACACGGCTTCGATGGCGTGCAACTACGGGATACCATACCCAAACGGGGGGATATGGTCCAGCAAACTATGGACAATTAATAACGTCGGTCAGCGAGACGGTACAGATTAACCCGGTCAATTTCCAGAACGGTTACCCAACCACCAATCCAACCAACCAGTACACGTACTACGGCTATGGCTATCCACAGGGTTGTGGTTACTATCAAGGCTGTACCTACCAAGGCGCCTACTGCAGTTCCTCTAATCCAAATTGCTACTACAACGGAAATCCGGGTGCGGAGTATTGTCAAAGCCTTGGCGCTTACTGCGACTTCACTTACAATGTGTGCCAAAATCCAAACTCACTATCAAATCAAGCCCAATGCTCCGGGTACCTCTACCAACCACAAAATGGATGTTTGGAATTAGAAGTGCCAGTAAACAGCCCGGTTGCCGCACAAGTATACCAGTACTATACGCTAAACAACATGCCATCCTCATATCCGCCGCTTGGATCCTGGGTTACAGTAACCGGGAGCATATTCCAGGGATCCAGCTCTCCATCAACCTACAATGCGGCTTGCCCAGGCAACTACATCAACGTCTCTTCAATCTCGTAGAACAGAAATAAGATGAACCAAAGATGCTCACATCCGAAACATTTCACGCAATGCTCAGCCGGCTGTTTGAGGCGCTAGGTGCGCTTCAGACCACCGGCCCCTCAGCACTCCACTCAGTTTACTCAGCGCTAATTTCCGTAAGCCCCCTTTTTCTGA
>CAWKES010000025.1:0-27237 GCA_963848755.1 Candidatus Bathyarchaeota archaeon
ACCTCTCAACACTTCCCAGTTGGACGGGGACTCCAATTTTGGAAAACTGCAGTAATCTAACCTACTGTAGCTTCATCATACCTGTTTCGATCGTTGCAGTGCTAATCATGATCTCGCCTGCACTCTACGAAGTTCTAAACCGAGCCAGGGAAAAAACAGAGTGGCTGACTCGAACGGACGAGCATGACTAAGTCGGCCAATAAAGTAATTTTTTCAATTGTGGTAATTGTTCGGCCTATATATAGCCCGCCTTAGGCTGCAGCCGCATCAAGATGCAAGGAGCACAGTGAGCAATGCTAGAGAGGCCACGCCTGTTCGGTGACTTAGTAACACAAATAATTCGTAAGAAGTCATGCACGTTTTGCGGGGCTTGCATGGCCGCCTGTCCTGTGAACGTGTTGTGGCCTGTCGACGAGGAACCCACCATCGTAGACAGATGCGCGCTTTGCGAGATATGTTACTACCAATGCCCGAGGGTAGATTTTTCGAGAGAGGACGTAGAAGCCTTCGTATTCGGGCGGACAAGGCGATCCGATGAACCAATCGGAATCATCCGAGAATGTTACTCCGGTAGGGCCGCAGCAGCGAACACTCAAGCCCATGGCCAAGATGGAGGTGTGGTGACCGCTTTGCTTGCATATGCTCTCGACAGCAAGATGATAGACGCGGCAGTAGTAGCCGGAAGAGATTCGGTGTGGCATCCCAAACCGGCAGTCGCGACAAACTACGAACAGTTGGTCAATAATGCCGGTACAAAGTATACGCCAAGCCCCAGTCTATTGGGTGTCCGTTCCGCTCTATACGAATATGGGAAAAGCCGCGTGGGACTGGTTGGAACTCCATGCCAAGTCAAAGCCGCCAGAAGAATCCAGACATCACCGATTGGGCAACAGACGCTTGGCTCAGGCGATGAAATTAATCATAGGTTTGTTTTGCATGGAAAGCTACGGCTACGAGAATCTCATGAGAACCTACCTCACGACAAAAGGAGTCGATCCGTCCACCTTAACGAAGGTGGGGATAAAGAAAGGATCCTTCATTGCATTAGTTGGCGACACTGAAGTATTGCACGTACCGCTAAAGGAGATCGATGTTTTCGTACGACAAAGTTGTAGACAGTGTGACGACTTCACAGCCGAATACGCAGACATTTCAGTAGGAGCAATAGGAAGCGCAAGCGGATATTCCACAATAATCACGCGAACCGAGGAAGGTCTCGAATTGGTTAAGCAAGCTGAAAAAGCTGGATACATCGAATTACGCGAACTCGCTCAAGAAAGCAAAGGTTTCCAGAAAGTACTGAGCATGGCGCAAGCAAAACGTTTGAGAAAAGTCGTGCAAAACCCGATCGAAGCATCAAAGAGTTACGAAAACCATCAGACTAATCCTGACTAGCCATATCTTGTTAGCTTCGTGACTTCAACGGGTTTATCTTAACCATATGGAAATTAAATACACGATGCTTCCTTAAGCATTCAGCAATGAAATCTCCAACATCAAATGACCAAGTGGAAGTAAAGGGTCATCAGCATTCGACTGCTTCTTCTTCGTTTTCTGATTTTATTTTGGGGAGCCAAGATGGTCTTGTTAATGTTCTGGGGATCATTTTGGGTATGTCGGCTGCGACACGTGATGTTCGTTTGATTTTAGTGGCGACTTTGGCTACCTAGGGTCTAATCCCACATAGAGCATACTACTTGAGGCCAGTATCATCAACCGAAAAGTAACATCAAGAAGAAGCTCACTTATCAACCGACAAGGTAACGTTACCCCGTTTGGGGTAACTCGTCGTTGTCGTTTGGTGCTTGGGGTTGTTTACTTTCGTTTGATGGCTTATGTTTGGTAGCGTGGTCGCCAAAACAAGTAAGTAGCTAGGGCAGGTAGCGGAATTACGAGGAGCGGCCACGGCGACTGCAATATGGCGCTAATCATGGCGGTAATGACCCATGAGCCGACTATGACGATGATGATCCGTTGAGCGAGGCTTACCATCGGCCCCCCCTTCCACCATTCCTTACCCAATACAACACCAAAGATGAATAACGGTAAACGTTTTGCATCAACGAAGTTACGTTTTACCCATTGTGCCCATTGTGATTCTTCCATTTCTCTCACTTACCATGCAAGTATTATGCAAGGAGCTCATCTTACGGCTTCCCCTTGTTTTCATGAAGCGTGTGGTCCTTGTGTTAGTTTAGGTGTCGTGCTTCCGCAATAATCGTAGAACAGTCCAAAATCGCAGATTGTCCGTTCTTCGCTCATACCTCCACCAAAAGAGCAGATGTACTGTAAGAACGGAGACGGTAATGGCAGTTATCCAAGCGGCGGCTTCAAAGACGTCAGAGTCGAAGGTTTGTAGGTTGCGTGAGATAGCGTAGAAGACAGCGATGTTCATAGCAATAACTACGGAAATTACTCGTAGGAAGAGGTGTTCTTTGCTTGTTAATCCAGTCATCTTTTTCCACTTACATAAGGACATTACGACACCTCCCACACATACACCTACCCTTTGTTTTCATGAAGCGAAACTAGTTCTTGTTCGAGTGCTTGCTTGCATTCTGAATTATTGTCATCCATTTGTCTGTACCCTTGACCTCGAATTCCTGCAACCTCGGCAGGTGTTCTTGCCTGTCTAGAGCTTTGTGCGGTCGTATGTAGTTGTGAAACAGTTGATAACCCGTGAGTATTGGGCTGTCTTTTCGTTCTAGTCCTCGCATGACTTTCTCGCGGTCACGAATTTCTCCGTTCATGCGTTCCATCTTGTTATTGTGGCGAACTGCTTTCGTTTCCTTGTTGAAATAGTGGTTTATTCAGTAGCCTACGGATTACGTGTTTTCGCTCTTGACTTTTTCATGAGTACTAGACCAAGGATGATCAGGATTAGCCCGCTGGCGAGAAGGATCGTTTGAATTGAGTCAGCGTTGCCGGCATTAGATGATTGCTGTGATAAGTTGACAACCGTATAGCATGCTCCTGCGGGAATCATCGGCAAATTCCAGACTCCGTTAGATGGTCCGCTGACGGTGAACGTTATAGTGGTTGTACAGGTTGTACTGGGTGATTGCGTCAATGTGGCGTTCTGAATTTCGAATTCAGGCTGGGGATTCAGTATCGTTCCAGCATTTGACCTGTAGACCATGAATGTTGCTCCGACCGTTTTGTTGTAGAAGATCGGGGTCAAATCCCCTGATATGGTTATGATGCTGCCGTCAGTAAGCTGGTTATTGCCTTCAAACGTTCGATTCGCCCAATTGATGACATACGATGCGTTGTTGATGTTCAAGTAACTGGTCATCATAGCGATTTGGGGGACAAAACAGCTTTCGCTAGCGTTCACTGGAATGCAGCCGAAGGTAGCGTATCCAGTGTAATATGTGCCTGTGAATGGGCCCGAATATCCGCATGGCCAGGCTCCAACGCCGATACAAGTATTTTCGGATGGTGTGGAGGTTTGAGAAGGATGGTAGAATAATCCGAACATGAGCATACTGAAACCCAATACGATCAGCACGACCGCTAGACCACGCCACGAGTATCTTCGAAGAGAATTCAATTGAGCTCACCTCTTCAGGAGCACTGCGTCTTATAGCGTTTAGTCAGCTTGCCTAGATTCTAATTCTCGCTCGTGTAGGGGACGCAATTCGCCCAGCTACAATTGAATTAATTTAAATTCTCGATCAAACTCATCTCAGTTGTGTTTGGGATGAAGCTGCAACAGGGAGTTGGAGTTGTTCTTGTTCTAGTAGGGGTGTATATTGCCATCTTTCAACTCCCGAATACCGCAGCAGGTACCATGTCGATCGTAGTTTCCGGGTTCACTCTGAACGGTCTCTCGCTACGTCAGATTGAATCCATAAGCTTGGGTGCTTTTTTTGTGTTGGTCGGGGCTTCGTTGCTTAGGCGTAGCTGATATCTTGAGAATATAGTTTCAGCATCGAAGCGGAGTCTAAATCAAAAGTGGGTTAGAAAGGGGGTTTAGGAGGCACGCTTTATGCGCGCCAAGGCGAGTATTTATTTGGTTTGGGATTTCAGCTTCTCTGTGTAGGCTCCCGTTAACTTACCGACCTTGAAGAGCAGCCAAATGACGGCAACCACGATTGCCGCGCCGAATATGAGCCGAATGAGTTGGAAAAGGACTAGGATTCCTGTTATGTGTGGCATTATTCACTTCACCTCCATGTTTTGACTGAACGAGAGAGAATTAATGTGGATAAAACGGATTGTGGACGATTCGTTCAGAGAAATCGTTCTAAGAAATATCTAACGAGCGTTTGAGAGTCATTGAAGTTTTTCTCGGATCAATTGAACGAGATAAAAAGGGGAAGGGAGAAGGGCTTTGGGATTCGTTTTGGTTTAGTATGCGCGGGTTTGTTGGTAGGGTTGTCTGTTTCTTGTGGCGAGTATAGCGAAGGCGATGGCACCGACGGTTGCGATGGCAATTATTACTGCTATTACGGTGTCGATTAGCCAAGTGTTGTCAGGCGGGAGGTAGAGCGGTACTGGTTGTGTGACGGTCACGGTCGATTGTTGTTGGTACTGATAGGAGTTGCTTGAGCCGTAGTTGTGGTGCGAGCTCCGCGATCGGCTTTGGGGTGCGTAGTTGCTGTTCTGGGTGCCATAGCTGTTCTGTGATGGGAAGTTGCCGTTCTGACCGCCAAAACTGTTCTGCGATGGGTAGTTGTTTTGAGGGTCGCTATTTTGTTGAGGGTAGTTGTTTTGAGCGAGGTAGCTGGTGGGTGCGGCTTGGATTGTTTCAGAGGTGGTTGTTAGTAGTTGTCCGTATTGGCTGTTGTAGATGGATACGGAGATTTGTAGTGTATCTCCCTGGGCGGTTGATGGTATACTGAACGATAGTGCTCCATTGTATATGTTGGCGGCGCTCACTGGTGTCAGTGCGGTGTTTACGGAGCCAAGGTCTGTACTGGTGGTCGTGTCGTATGCGTCTCCAACTGCGTATAGTGAACCGTTTGACGTGGTGGTCGAGGCGCAGTTTGCGGACACCGGTACCTGTATGCCAATGTACGATCCACTATTCGGTGCTGTGGTAGTTACGGTGCTTAGATTTGCCGTGCACGAATCGGCTGCGACTAAGCTGCTGCTAGCTCCAACCGCTACAACTGCAGCGGTCATAACCAACAACAGCAAAGCATAGTTACGTGCTTTCATAGATATGTGAGTCATTTTCATCACAGCCACAACTACGTGCCATAGTTACGTATAACCAGAATGGATGATTCGTCTTGTTCAGAGCATGGAGAACTACGCGTAGTACGCGGTCATTTATGTGAATCATTCATCCATTCTGATTATAGGGAACTACAAGGTGTAGTTGCGATATGATGACGAAAGGAGGTGAGAATATGATTGCTGAAATGGCTAGACAACTTATCCCACAGGTTCTGAACTCGATGCAGACGATGTGGCATCAGGGCTTTGCATGGCATAACTGGGGTCAATACTTCCAGCACGGTCAGTTTGGCCCATGGCAGTATGGACGTTCAAGCCAGGGCTACTATGGTCAATACGGGCAGTATGGACAGAACTACGGTCAATACGGGACATGGACAATACGGTGGACAATACGGCGGCAAACACTGGTAAGCCTGACAACCCGGCTATTCGCCGGCTTCTCCCCCTTTTTCTTTAGTATCTATTCCAGCTAGCGATTAATCGCGAGGATAACTTATTAAGTCGAAATTGCTAACGACGCGTCGTAGTTAGGATGAGGCGTAAATGTCTTCGAGAGCCCTCCGTACACTCGTTCTGCTCGACGCGTTCTACATGGCGGTAGGGCATGCGCCCCTTATCCGAGTGATCTTCTTCTCTTTCCAGATCGGTGCGTTCTTCCTATTTTCCACGCTCATATACGTCGTCGGGGGACTCTTAGTAATGTGTGGTAAATTGATCAGATTGGCAAATGTCGGTCTGATCCTCATGGCTATAGTTGACAACATTCTCCTCGTCTACACGAGGACTATGCCTAATATCTTCTTCTCAAGGGCTATACCTTGGTCCTCACATTGGTTCCCGGTCCCTGGAACCGTACAAATATTTTTTGGACAGGCAATAATTGTGATTCTTTGCTGCGTTCTTCTCTTGAGTACAAAGGATGCAATTAACTAGTGGCAGCGCAGTTAATGATTTTCATCATGACGCTCTGGAGATGATGACTGCGCCATATTGTGATGGATGCGGAGTATCAATCTCAGCCGACCAAAATTTTTGTATTAAGTGTGGGCGAACTCTCGCTTCCGTGAGCGCCCGTTGTTCCGCAAGCGGAGCCGATTTACGCGGAACCACAGCGTCCTCCTGGGATGCCTGCTTCGTATCCACGCGTATCTGCCTGAGCAATCGATGATGCGATCGACTAGACCTGCTGCGATAAGCGCGTTGACTGCCTTCGTGATCATCGCAGGGATCATCGACATTTGCATGGTGCTTTTGTTCCTGGTTCTTTCTACGTTCTCGTTCCACATCCTTGGAGTCATTGTTTCGCTTCCTCCATTTGGTTGGATCATGCTAATGCTGCTATCGAGCGCATTAATTGTGTCAAGTGCATTTTCCTTCGTGCTTGCATATGGTATTTGGAAAGGACGTAGATGGGCTTGGACTTGGATGTTTATCTCGTGTATCATCAATCTAATTGCGTCCGTAGCCGGAATTATCGTCGGGATTGGAGTAGTAGGGATCGTAATTTATCCAATTATCATATATTATTTGACCCGACCTCGAATAAAGTCGTATTTTGGTAAGTAGATTGATTGAATCTCGTGAAAAAATGACTACGCAGAGACATCTTCCCAGTTGTTCTTCATATCATGGTCGATTAAGGAGTGACGATGAGCTTAAACGCTGGTTCAAACTCGAAGAGATATCTGATCGCAAGAGGTACGAGAGTTGAGTGAAAAAGAAGCCCGCAAGGATAAGGGTAAGCGAATTCTGCTGCCCCTTTGCTTACTCTTGGCTATCATCTCGGTTGCGAGCGTGGGCTTATACACGTATCAAAGCTTCAATCCGACCACAGTCACTACTACTCAAACTGCCACGAGTTTCCAGACTGAAACGTCCATCAGTGTGTCCGTTTGGACCTCGGTAAGTTACGCTACAGTAACTACAGCGATAGGTACCACTACTGCTCTGTATGGATCTGCGCCATGCTACGGAGGGTATTGCACACCGTACGAAAGTCAGTTCAACAACTACTGTTACAGTGCTAACTCGGTCGGCACACAATGCACTCTCTACGGTTTCGTGCAAGCGAGCAGCAATGGATGCATATTGCTATCAGTCCCTAGCGGCTATAACAACAACATATACTATGCATTGACAAACTGGCAGTCATCCTATCCTACCTTTGGATACGTGACAGTAAACGGCTACATCTCCGGTCCGAGTTCAAATTGTTCTGCAATAGGATTCCACGTGAATTCAATCCATCAATAGTGCCCTAACGTAGCTCTTGAGTTCTATTTCTTCGCAGCTCTAATTTGCAAACAATCTTTTACACATCTAGTGTCCTCTAAGCTAGTGATCCAAGATGGGATTGATCGGCGATTCTGGGTTAATGCTTGAGCCGCAGTTGGGGATGGGTTTTCGGAAAGTTGTCGCCTGGGCCAGATATGCAGAAACCCATGGATATGGGTACTTTTTGCGTTCGGATCATCTCCTACCGACCCAAGGAGACAGGGACAGAGATTCGCCGGAGTGTTGGGTTACACTAGGAGCCGTCGCTGCAGCCACAAAGCGGATCAGGTTCGGTCCCATGGTCTCGCCCGTAGGGTTCAGAAACCCCGCTATGCTCGCCCAGATGAGCTGCAATTTGCACGCCTACAGCCGCGGAAGACTCGTACTGGGGCTCGGTGCAGGTTGGTATCAGGAAGAATACAAGGCGAAGGGATTCGAGTTTCCCACCCTCAAAGACCGACATGATCAACTAATTGAAGCACTTAAGATCATCCGACCGTTAACTGAGGGGAAACAGTTACGTTCACCGGTAAACACTACCAAGCCAACACCATCTGCTATCCGTATCCTCAAACTAAATTGCGTTTGGTCTTAGGTGGGTGGAGTCAATTCATACGTCGCACTGCGAGCGGATACGCTGATGAATTGAACTTATGGAACGGCGTTCCCGCCGACTTCAAAGAAATCAAACAACAAATTAACAAGAAGATCGAGATTTCACCTGCAGGAATATTCTTTCTGGCCGAATCATCGAAAAAACTTCAGAGAAAGTTGAAAGCAAAATCACGTCTACTAAAAGAGTTGAATCTGCCGACAAACATTAACGAATTGAAGAAAAAGGAAGTACTATGCGGTGACGTTGAGGAATTCATCGCTCAACTAAAAGAGTTCCGCAAAGCTGGTGTAGATAGATTCTATTTCGACATTCTAGACCCACGAGATAAAGAAATGATTGATCTTCTAACCCAGCATCCTGAAATACTAAATCGAGCCGACTAACGAATCAGATCGCTAGTCTGAGTTCATGACAGAAGATTGCTTTGACAGTTCTAATTGTACCGTGAGTTACCTTTTCTTTACGGGGACCTGAACCTCTGCATTCGCCCATGCATGCGGATTTGTCCACGGGTTCGCTGCGTATACTTCCCTCGGTGGGCTGTCAGTGGCTTCGAAATCACTGTATCTTATCCACCCATAGATCCCAGAATAGACTAATCGTGGTGAGACTTTTTCCGGATCGAAGGTGACGCTTAGTACGGTATGTTTCGGGAACGTCTTAATCATAATCTTGCCTTCTAATCTCGCTGTTCCTTTGATCTCCAGACATGCTTCAGATCGTATCTTGTTGGAAGGTTTGCTGCCAGGCTCGTCAAGCCATCGCATCATCCATTTCCCGGTCCCGAGTTTATTCTTCTTCGCCCATTTTACTAGATAATCAAATTCCGCACGGAACATGTTCGGGCCATGGGGGCCATGGTGAATGAGCGAGGCTACTCTATAACTTGGAGACTGTTTTACTTTAATGTCAACAACCATGTTGAATCAGCAATTGTAATCAGTCGGATGTTGCACTTGAATGTTGTGACTTTCAGGTAATCGATATTCCGAAAAGTTGAATTCTGCCGTTGGCAGGCATCAATGCTCATCATGCGAGCTTACTCCTTAACATATAGGTTCAGTCAACGGTTGCCCGTCCCAGCAAGACAGGCTTACCTCTGGTGTACGGATTACAAACCAAACGACTTGTCTCTGATGAATATGAAAGGCCTACGAAAAATTGAAAGGATCTCAAGCGACACGATAATTCTGAGAGAAGTCGTCGATCGGAAAGGGAAGAAGATAAAAAAAATAAAACTCATCAAATTACACCCTGCTGCACTCTCTTGGCATAACATTCAGATTTCTGGCCCAAACAAGTACTCAGAATTTCTCTACCAAATCCAGCCAATCAACCGCCGAGCGTCCAAACTAATTTTTACTGGACGATTGGTGATCTATGGTAAAGTCAAGCTCGCCCAACGCGCAATCACGAAGATCGCCAGCAATGAAAGGCGAAGCGACTCGACCGCCTGGAAACTGCTCGCGAAAGTTATGGCAAATCAACTCAAGGTTATACGATGACAAAACCTAGGCGAGTTCTCGTTACAGGAGCCACCGGACAGATCGGTTCCGAACTCGTTACTGAGCTTCGCAACAAATACGGGAATGACGAAGTTGTGGCGGTCGGACATAAACGACAACCTAGCGAAACGTTACGCAATTCAGGCCCGTTTGAGATTGCGGATACCTCCGACAAGAAACAACTCACAGCGATAATTGAGAAACATGATGTAGGAATTGTCTATCATTTAGCGTCTTTACTCTCCGCTGTTGGCGAGAAGTATCCTCAGCTCGCCTGGCAAGTGAACATGGAAGGGCTATACAATGTGTTAGATCTTGCCAGGGAACGTGGCATCCAAGTCTTTTGGCCCAGCTCTATTGCGGTCTTCGGTCCAGACACACCACGCGTAAACACTCCCCAGAACACGATCATGATCCCCAACACGATCTACGGCGTGAGCAAAGTTGCAGGAGAGCTGCTTTGTAACTACTATTTCTTGAAATACGGGGTTGACGTGAGAAGTTTACGGTATCCTGGTATCATCAGTAGTGAAACCCCTCCAAGCGGTGGGACTACGGATTACGCTGTGGAAATTTTCTACGAAGCACTCAAGAAGAAAAAATACGTTTGCTTCTTGCGGGACGACACGGTACTTCCCATGATGTACATGCCCGATTGCATTAAAGCAACTCTCGATTTAATGAGCGCCGAGCAATCGCGTGTTAAGCGTCGCACAAGCTACAATTTGACTGCGATGAGTTTCTCACCAAAGGAACTCGCGGCTGAGATCAATAAGCACATGCCGGAATTCAAATGTGAGTACGCCCCTGACTTCAGACAGAAGATTGCTGATTCTTGGCCAATGTCAATTGATGACAGCGAGGCTCGGAAGGATTGGGGATGGCAACCTGCCTACGATCTGTCTGCTATGACAAAAGATATGATCAAAAGGTTATCGAAGAAATTCGAAGCCGGACTTTTAAGCTAGCACTAATAATTCTCCTTGGGCGTTATCGGTTGAGAAATCCAACCGCGTTCCTTACCGACGAGTATGAGGAACTTAAGAAAAGCGAACTTGACTGGAAGCTCCGCGAACTCCAGGGACCTAGCAGCACATGGTGCATAGTAGACGGAAAAAGGGTTCTCATGTTCTGCTCAAACAATTATCTCGGACTAAGCAATCATCCTAAACTCATAGAAGCAGCAATAAACGCAGTGCGATCTCACGGTGCCGGTTCAGGATCTGTCAGAGCGATTGCAGGCAACATGGACCTACACGTCCAGTTGGAAAAGAGACTCGCCAAGTTCAAAGAAGCGGAAGCGTCTCTGGTGTACCAAACTGGCTTCGCAGCCAACTCCGGTTTAATCCCACAATTGGTAGGGAAAGAAGACATAATCATAAGCGACGCACTAAATCACGGGAGCATAATAGATGGCGTAAGGCTGTCGCATGCCGAAAAAGGAGTCTACAAGCATGGAGACACGGATGATCTTCAACATGTTTTGGAGGAATCCGAAAAGCACAAGCCATCCTATAGGCGCGTTTTAATCATCACGGACGGCGTTTTTTCTATGGACGGAGACATAGCGCCTCTAGACAAGATTGCTAAGCTGGGCGCGGAGCATGGCGCGATGGTCTATGTTGATGATGCACATGGTGAAGGTGTCTTAGGCGAAGCTGGGAAAGGAATTGTGTCACATTTTAAGCTCAAGCGAGACAAGGTACATGTCGAAATGGGGACGTTCTCAAAAGCCTTCGGAGTCGTAGGCGGACACATATCCGGGTCTAGAAATCTAACGAATTTCGCCTACAACAAGTCAAGAACCTGGCTGCTCAGCGGATCTCATCCTCCAGCGGTTGCCGCTGCATGCATCGCTGCCATCGACGTGCTCGAAAATGAACCGAGTCATCTGCAGAATCTTTGGAGGAACACGAATTATTTCAAGAAAGCCATGAAGGATCTGCAATTCAATATTGGAATGAGCACGACTCCAATTACTCCGATCATGGTGGGAGACAGCGATATTGCGAAGAAACTAAGCGCTCGTCTGTTCGAGGAAGGAGTATTCGCTTTACCAATTGTGTATCCTATGGTTGCGAAAGATAAGGCTAGGATAAGGACAATCATGAATGCTGCTCTGACTATCGATGACTTAGACTTCGCGATAAACGCCTTCGCGAAAGTTGGGAAGGAACTTCACATCATCTGACTTGCCCACACCCTGGTTTGTGCACATCATTCTTCTGATTATCGGTAGCGAATTAGCACAATGCGGTCGTTATCAAATGTTCATAAATTCTTGCCGCAAGTATCAATTCTTTTATTGAGACGGATTCATTCGGTGCATGCGCTTGGGCCAAATCTCCGGGTCCAAGTAGGACGGTGGGAATTTTTGCTCGATTCACTAGAGTTGCCATGTCGCTTGTCGCTATGAACCCAGTAATCCCGGGGTCAATGCCTGTTACTTCTTTCACTGAATTTCGGCAAAGTTTCACAATTTTTTCATGTTCGCTTATTTCTGCGGCATCACGAATATTTACAATCTGCAGGTCGTATTTGAATTTCCTATCAGACATTCCTATCGAGTCGAATAGCTTGCGAATTTCCTGGATCACTTGATCTGATCGTTCACCCGGCAACATTCTTCTCTCAATCATTGCTCGGCAATTATCTGGTACAACGTTGGGTTTTGTTCCGCCGGAAATTTCTCCCACGCTGATGGTTGGGTTTCCTACGAGCTTATGATTTATTTTCTCCAGGACAGGTAGATAGTTTTCCGTAGCTGAAATTGCTTTGCACATCTTATAGATGGCGTTCACCTCGTCGCCTCGATCGTTGGATTTTACCGTGCTGGCGTGTGCAGATTTTCCGAATGTAGTTAGCTCAACCCAGATCAAACCTTTGTGTGCGGTAACTACTTGGAGTCGTGTTGGTTCGCCTATAACTGCCATATCTGCGCTATATCCTCGTTCGACAATGTCGTTGACTCCTTTCCCAAGGCTCTCTTCGTCGGCTACAAAAGTGACGAGTAAATCTCCTTTGAGTTTGGTTTTACTGTCGGCGATTGATTTGACGGCGGCTAGGATGGCAGAGACGCCACCTTTCATGTCGCATGATCCACGGCCGAACAGCCGTCCGTCTTCGACATGAGGTTCAAAGGGCGGATGTCTCCACTGGTCCAACTCTCCAGGTGGAACAACGTCGAGATGGCCGTTGAGCATCAATTTTGGGCCACCACCTGTTCCTTCAATCCGTCCTATCACATTGGCTCGATCAGGTTCTAACTGGTCCACTTGAACCTCCATCCCTATTTGAGACATTAACCGTCCAACGTAATCAGCGGTTTCTGCTTCACGTCCTGGAGGATTTACACTCTGTAGCCTGATTAGATGGTCGGCGGTCTGCAGAATGTATTTCTCGGATGGGAGTGCCATATGGTCAACCAGTTATTAGTATCGGGCATAGAGTTATGAATAATTCCGATTCAAGGCCCGATTTATTTTGCCATCAATCGTTGTCTACAGTAAACCAGGGTGTCACCTTTGCGAAAACGTTATCGCGGAATTGGAGAGGATCAAGGACATGTGTCGACATTGACATCCTAACCGAAGACATCTCTACGAATCCGATTCTCCTCAATCGCTTCCGTAATATCATACCCGTCGTGACTGTCGACGGAAAGATCAAACTCGCCGGAGCAGTTTTGTCGAATCCGAGAACATTGCATGATGTGCTGAGCAAGGCTATCTTCGACCGATCGACCTGAGGAATAGTACGTCACTGTACCAGTAACAGAACGTTGATATACCGCCACGCTATAGAGCGTTGGCAGTGAAATACTTGAACGCAAAACTGAAAATTGCTTACTTTGTCCCTCTGCTCGCCCTAGCACTAGCAGGTTTGGCTGTTCCTTCCCCCGTACACGCGGTCAGCCAAACGGGAACTGTTACTGTTAGACTAACATACCAAAGCGGCGTAGCGACTCCCGGCTTCGTAACAATCGAATACGGGTGTGTTAACCCATCAATTCCAGGAATCGTTTCCGTACAATCACAGAACGGATGGGTTAGCTCAGATGGTGCAACCTTCACACCTGCATGCGGCTCTTCGACCACGGCGTTTGCTACATGGTTGCATGTCTATGGACAGGCTCAGACGAATTACGGGGCAGTGTACTATAACGGAATCCCGAGCGACGGTACTTTCAACGTAAACATCACCGTACCCCTCGCGCAATCTCTGGGCGAACGGCTCCATAACTAGACGCCACGAGACTAACGACAAACACTTCTCCCACTTTTTTGAAATCTCCTGACGGCCACCGTACTTGTAACGTTGGAATATGTTACCATGAAGATTTAGATTGCCGAACGTTCATGACATTCGCATGATTACGGATGGCGAATCCAGCTGAACTTCGATGCAAACCAATAGGAACCGTTGAAGTCGGTCTCTCCGAAAACAAGAAAGAAACTAATTCCAGATATGAAACCGTATCACGAATACGTATTTTCGAGCAGTATAGCGAAGGCCTTACAGGACTCGACGAATACTCCCATGTTGTAATTCTATGGTGGATGCATAGAGCAGCAGATCACACAGTTCTGAAAGTTAACCCGTTCCATCAACGAGAGGATTCGGTCGGAATTTTTGCTTCGCGTTTTCCTGCAAGAGTAAATCCGATAGGAATGAGCGTCGTCGAACTAGTAGCTGTTGATGGTTGTTGTATCAACGTCAGGGGATTTGATGCATGGATTGGAACGCCTATTCTGGACATCAAACCGTATGATTACTATGATATGGTTAAATCGCCTAAAGTTCCGAATTGGTTCAGAAGATTTTGGGATGAACATAGTGTGATGAGGCGATATCCTCAGACAGTTCCCTGGCTAGGGCCTTGACATGATGATCGTCGGAGATCGATTCGCCAAATCAGGGTTCGGAACTTAAGAGGTATGTTGCATCCAAATATCTCAGTTGGGAAAAGCAGTATCGACGAACACGGCCTCTTCGCGTGGCAAGATATACGTAAAGGTGAAAGAATATGGCAACTCGATCCGAACGTAGAACTTCTAACCTGGACTGACGCGAAGCGATTACCACGCAGAATGTGGAAGCAAATCTACCAGTGCGGCATTGATCTCTATGTCATCCTGACCGACGACAGCCAATACATGAATCACAGTTGTAACCCAAACACATGGGCAAACGGAGATACCTCGTTCGACGCGAGGCTAGATATTGCTGCAGGTGACGAAGTAACCTGTGACTATGGAACATTCCTAACCGACATACGCTGGAAGGGGATGGCATGCCGCTGTAATTCAAGAAATTGCAGAACAAAGATCACGAGTCTGGACTGTCTAAACGTAGATTTTCAGAGGGCGTATGCAGGACATCTGCCTAGCTGGGTTACGCGATTCATCAATGAACACGCGAGGTCGCCTTGAAAGATGAGTTGAGGTACGATAACCGGTGCCATTGTTGGTGGAATAGGTATTACCGATCAAGTTTATACGTAATACTTGTCCGGTGTTTGCTGAAGCCGTTTGGCGAACGTTGTACATGTCGTTGGAACAGGCACCATAGGGGAACCGTTGATCGAAATTCTGAGTGTTCTAAAGAAGCCTCTAGGCATAGATGAGGTCACTTTCGCGAAGAGTACACCTCGCCAAGTCGAGCGACCAAAAGTTCTCTCTCTGATCCATGACGGAGCAAATTTCGCAGCCGAAAAAGGCAAGTGGCCAGAGTTCAGGAAGGTTGGAATGGAACCGACATATGACTATGAAGAGGCCATCGCTAGAGCTTCGGTTGTAATCGATTGCACT
Organism: Candidatus Bathyarchaeota archaeon; assembly: GCA_963848755.1. Lineage (GTDB taxonomy): Archaea > Thermoproteota > Bathyarchaeia > 40CM-2-53-6 > 40CM-2-53-6 > FEN-987. Next base: position 15,396 of record CAWKES010000025.1, read on the forward strand.
ACCGAAGGCACGGGCCTTGCACACAAGGAACAGTACTATAAGCGATATTCAGACAAAGTGACTGGATTCCTAGCACAAGGGTCAGAATTCGGATTCGGAAAACCATTCGCGTACAGGATAAATGATGAAGCAATCCGACCGACGGATCAGTACGTACAGATTGTCAGCTGCAACACTCATAACATTGCAGCAATGCTGAAAACTCTAGCCTTTGACCATAACTCACCATTTTTGAAGGAGGGGAGATTCCTATGCATGCGACGCTCAAGTGACATAAGCGATCCCGGAGATTTTGTTCCTTCTCCAAAGGTAAGCAAACATGACGGTCCTTGGGGAACACATCACGCAAGAGACGCGTGCTATCTATTCCAAACCATCGGAGCTAATGTCAACTTATTTTCTAGCGCAGTAAAACTGAATTCGCAATACATGCACTGCATTTGGTTTGATTTGGTGCTTGACAAGGCAATAACGCTAAATGAAGTAACGGAGAAAATCGCTGCAAATCCTCTCGTAGCCGTGACGTACAAGGACATGGCCAGTCTAGTCTTCTCGTTCGGCCGAGACCACGGCAGGTTCGGAAGAATTTTGAATCAAACGGTCGTTGTCTTACCCACGCTACATGTTAGAAACGGGAATGAAGTCATAGGCTATTGTTTTACGCCGCAAGACGGCAATAGTCTATTGAGCAGCATAGCTGCCACCCAGAGGCTTCTATTTCCGGATTCAAATCCGGATACTATACGAACAATGGGCGCCACGTTATTCAAGGAAGTTTAGTGGATTAGTGAAGACGACTAGTACATTAATCCGTCATGATCCACTATTGTCAATGGTTAACTTTGGACCAGCCAGAAAGACTGCGTGACTTACTTCAGCAGTACACACGAAAGAGTATCACTAGTGAAGACATGGCTGTAATTGACGAGAATTCCCACTATCTCGGGATACCCGCGTCGGTTTTGATGGAGAACGCGGGAGCAAGCGTGGCCAACACGATAAATGAACTGTATGACTTGAAAAACAAAGTTGTAGTCATCATTGGCGGAACTGGAAACAACGGCGGAGACGGATTCGTAATTGCAAGACATCTTGCCAACCTGGGCGCAATTGTAAGGGTAGCATTACTGGGGCGGGATGGTGACATAAAGACAGAGGAGGCTAAGCGGAATTGGACAGTTCTCTCGAAAATGGATGTTGACGTAGAAAAATTATCAATTCAAGACAACCGTGAAATTGAGTCACTCCAAGAATGGATTGAATCATCCTTCATCCTAGTCGACGCAATCTTGGGAACTGGAGTCAAAGGACTATTGCGGCAACAGATTTCAAAAGTTGTGGCAGTTAATGAATGACTCTGGCCGTTCGATCGTTGCGGTGGATACGCCGACGGGACTTGACCCTTCAAACGGAGATGTCCACGGTATAGCCGTGAGGGCAGCCGTGACGGTAACGTTTCACAAAATCAAGGAGGGATTCCGAGGAAAAGAGGAATTCACTGGCAAGGTGATTGTGACGAACATAGGGATACCGATCGAAGCGGAATTGTTCACTGGGCCAGGAGATGTCAGACGTGTTGTGAAAGCAAGGAACTCGTATGGACACAAGGGAACTTTCGGTTATGTCCTCATAATTGGAGGCAGTGCAGTGTACTCGGGAGCACCTGCTTTGGCTGGGCTTGCTTCACTCCGCTGTGGAGCAGGGCTCTCAATAATAGCCTCGCCCAAACCAACAGCTTCTACGATCCGATCATACTCACCAAATCTTATAGTGCATGCACTAGATCACGATCAAATTTGCCTAGAAGACTTGTCTAGAATCAGCGTTCTAATGGAGAAATGCGACGCTATCGTGCTGGGACCCGGCATCGGGCTCGAACCTCCAACAATGGAGGTTATCCCGAAAATCGTCGCAGCTTCAATCTTAATGAAAAAACCTATACTCATTGATGCTGACGCATTGAGGGCACTTGACGGAACGCGTTTTGAGAATGCTAAAGCTGTGCTGACTCCACACGCTGGTGAATTCAAATCAATCACGGGAATCGAACCATCACTGAAATGGAAGGAGCGGGTAAATGTCTGCACTGAATTTGCGAGGAGCCGTTCGTGCGTACTACTTCTGAAGGGGCACGAGAGCGTTGTGACTGATGGGCATCGGCTCAAGGTGAACAAGACGGGAAACCCCGGTCTGGCTACGGCGGGCTCGGGGGATGTATTATCAGGCATAATCGGAGCATCGCTGGCACAAGGGAACGATCCGTTTTACGCGGCAGCAGCTGGCGCCTTCATACATGGCGTGGCTGGAGATCTAGCAGTTAAAAGCAAGGGTTTTCATCTCCTCGCCACGGACATAATTACCGAAATTCCTGCGGTTCTTCGTCAGTTCGATATTCAAATCGCCGATGCTAATCCAAGTAAAAAAGCAAAAATCTAGGATAATGCTCGTCCTTCGCGGTGTGACTGGTGAAGGTTAGCGAACTAGAAACTCCTGCTCTGTTGATTGACCAACAGAGGCTCATGCGGAACATAACATACATGCAGGAAGTTGCCGATTCTTCCGGTGTGACATTGCGACCGCACACTAAGACGCATAAGTGTCCGGAAATTGCTAAGCTCCAAGTTAAAGCCGGGGCTAGAGGAATATGCGTTCAGAAACTCGGCGAAGCCGAAGTTATGGCGCAAGCAGGTTTTCAGGACATTCTCATTCCCAATGAGATCGTTCAACCCACAAAGATAACACGCCTGGTAGAACTTCAGGAGAAGACCACGATTAAGGTAGCAGTCGATTCGGTTGAAAACGCTGAATCCATCGGCAAAATTGCTGCGTCTCTCGGGCGTACCATTTCCGTTTACGTCGATGTGGATATTGGAATGAAACGCTGCGGTATTCCGCTCGGTCCGTCTGTGGCAAAATTCTCAAAGCGAGTTGCGACGATTAAGGGCCTGCGTTTGGAGGGTCTAACTACCTACGAAGGCCACCTGTATAAGATCAAGAACGTAAAGCAGAGAGCTAAAGCTGCAACTCACATAATAAAACAGTACGTGGACGTAGGAAATCGACTTCGAAAAGCCGGAGTTGAAATACCGAAAATCTGTTGCGCCTCAACCCTCACCGCAACGGTCACTGCTAGAGTCCCAGGGGTCTCTGAACTGCACCCCGGCAATTACATTTTCTATGATCTCATGCAAGTTGATCGTGGGTCCACGATCTTCGAGAACTGCGCGCAAAGTGTGTTAACGACAGTAATCAGCACACCGACGAACGACAGATGTGTGGTAGATGCAGGAAGCAAGGCGTTTGTTAATGATCAATGTATGTTCCCGAGAGCATTACATCATGCAGATCTGATTCCCTATTCGATTACGGAAGAACACTTGGCTTGCAAAATGAAGAAAACCAAATTGCGTGTAGGTGATAAAGTTCGGTTTGTACCATATCATGCATGCACCGCTACTAACATGTTCGATCAATTGTATTTGGTGAAGGGTGATGAGGTCGTAGAGAATTGGCCAATATCTGCGAGAGGAAAGATGATCTGAACGAGTGGGGCACATCAATTGATGTGTGTCGGGCGTATGAGGGCGCCGTTCTGGAAGACGTAGACTGTTCTAGTTTTGAAGTTCTGCCAAACCTCGTCGGACTTCGTAAGCCGCTTTGTAGCGATTATGGCCGCTGTTCCTGATTCTGATCTGCCTAGAATTATCCGTTGGCCATCGCTCTTATCAACGAGCGACAAGCTTCTGTGTGGGGGGCGTCTTAGTAGATACCAGAGACCGCCTGACTTATCGAGGCCACCGTAATACGCGTAAATTCGATATCCGTCGGAAAGAAGAAAATTCATTGTTTTAGGGTATTTATCATCGATGCGGTTGGCGGCCTTCTCAATGAGTGCGACCTTTTGTGAGGGTGTCAGTCGATGCCCGTTGTTCAAGTAGGCTTCTTGTAAATTGTTAATGATGTAGCAGAAGGCATATTCCGAGTCTGTATCTCCGTGAGGTCTGAGTGTTCTTAATGGGAAGTGCTTGTCGTCGATTCTTCCTGTCCTTCTGTTTCTTTTGAATGGAATGGTTCCGTTGTGGGCGAAGGTCCATGACTTCTCTCGAACGCTGTTCTTTCTCGTGTCCAGCTCTAGTTCGAAAGGGTGTGTGTTGAGTGGAATGTGGCAGCCTCCTGATGCTTCCCGGATGTGTGAGATGATTATCTTGCTCCGAACGATATTCATGTCTCTCACCGCAAGGCAAAGTTTGCTGCGAGATGCTTCCAATGGTTCTTTGAAGATTACCGCGTATCTATTCTTCTGAGTGGGATGAGTCTGGTAGAAGGCTATTCCCCATCCGTGAGGGTGGCGTTTGCTTTCTTGTCTTAGCTTCGTGAATGAGAATCTCGCTGGTCCTTCATGACTCCTACTTATTCCAAGGAGCTCACACACGAGTCTTTCCTCCACTTTGATCCTTTTTCAAAGGTCAGGTTAAACGTCGCCGCCTGCTTTTTGAAGGAGGCTTCGATACCAATCTGCGACTTCGAACTGGTTCGGCCTGTAAGATTCTCGATATGGTTTAATGTCGAGTACAGGTGTTCCGTCAAAACAATCTAATCCGTAGACGATCAGCCTAGTGGGGGCCTGAATCCGAATCAGTTTGACAACGCTCAATCCGATTGGGTTTGGTCTAGTTGGAGAGTCTAGTGCGAATACTCCAACGAGTGGCAGTTCCTCGAGTTTGAAGCCCTTTCTCAGGAACCGTCTTGGCCTGACTTTGAGTGGTCCTATTTGGTCGGGACGAAGTTTATTCAGATAGCTCAAGATGAATACGTGTGAGAATCCATCCAATCCCTCTAGAGCTTCTTTGAATTCTGGGAAAATTTCTATTGTTGCTTCATGTTCGTGATTATGGGCTCGAACGTCGTCATCTGACGCATTCACTCTAACTATTCCGATGGGGTGGAACGTTATTTCGTTTCTTTCGGACGTGTAATAGTCACCTGGATACTGTTTTTCGTTTGTCTAGATAATTCTTGGTTTGCTCCGGAGACATGTTGCTCGGTTATCATAGCATGCTAAGTTGTTTAGCGATTTTTGTTGTTAAATTCGTTCCGTATTTCGCATCGAATATGATGCTTAAAGCAATGATCACTCCTGTAATTATGTCAATGCCTGACGTGTGGCCTCGAGATGCCAGAGACTCCAGGCTGAAGATGAACTGGTTCTCATCAGCACATGTTACAGAGCTGATCAACCCTGTCACTTCTTCATCCAGAATTCGCAACTGCATGCAGTCTAAGAGTTTTGCACTGATCCAATTAGTCTTTGTTTCAAGGGAATCGAAGCTAAGAACGATTTGTGGTCTATTTAGTGAAGTGGCAAATGTGTTGTACGTAGCGAGAAAGCCGCCGAGGAAATCATCACCTGATGGTGTGAAGCCGGACCCGAGTCCAATCAGGGTGGGCGCTTGCTCATAGAATTCATCATGCGCGGATTTGATTCGGAGGAGTAAGATCGTGGATTGGATGAAGTTGGCGATGCGTTCATGTGTTAGAGTGTACTCGTCGAGTCCGCTCTTGCTGGTGTCTATGATTTCCAATATGAAGGATCCGATTTCAAGCATGCGTGAGAATTGCGAAAGTGGATTTAGTTGGTGAGGGTTGATTGCTTGCTGATGAAAAATGTTAGCATCTTTGATTTGAATCAGAGCGTCCCCACAATCGATATGTCCCGCTTTACTGGTGAATTGTTGGAGTGGATGTATTTTGCTGAAGTTGGTAGCTAGGTTTACTGTTATCGGTGACCGCGTTGGGTTGGTTGTGAAGAAGATGATGTCGCCTTTCATCGTTTTTAGGTAGAAGGAATTTGTGAAAATGTTTGTTACTATGCCTTCAAAATCTGGCGCTTGTATCGCTTCCGCTGCTAGGGATCCTATGGAATTGGTTTGCAATTCAAGAGTCAATAGCTTGCTTCTCGAAATTGCGTTTCTCTATTGCGTATAGCGTTCAGCGTAAGACTTCAATGCTTTCTTGAATAGTTCCATTGGGAAAGATACAGTTCCTGCGCCAATTTGTCCTATCCCAGGTAGCTTGTGGGCTATCCCAGTATTAATCGTGGGTACGATCCCAAAACGTACAACCTTCCGTATGTCTATGCCCGTCGGAGTGCCTTGAAAATCGAGGAATGGGATCAGGAAATACCTGTGTTTCGTCTGCGTGATTTCATACATTTTATTTGTGTTCTGAACGGCAAATGCTGTTGAACCAGCTACCCAGGAGACTATTGCCGGGGCGGCAGCCATAGCGAAACCACCGTACCCTGCGGTCTCGGTAATTGCGCTGTCTCCGATGTCGGGATTGGCATCCTCTTCACTGAATCCTGGAAACAAGACTCCCTTCGGAACATGGGCTGGAGCGGTAAACCATTTCTTACCCAATCCACTAACCCACATTCCCGCGTCCGTACCATTTCTGGCCAATACTGTTACGATGGTGCTGTACTCGACATCTTGTGCGGCTAAACACATCGCTTTCCCGTTCGCCATAGCGAGATTTAGGAATCCAAAGTTGTTTTGATTCATGAAATTGTAGCATGAGATGAGATTCTTCTTGTCTATTCCAGATTCTAGCATGTGCGGGGTGAGTTCCCTCAGAAGTAGTGATGTTGCTGCATTATGCCTGTTGTGACACTCGTCTCCCATTGCAAGTGCTTGACTGATGATCGGTTTGAGCGCGATTCCGTTCTTCTGCTTTTTCACCGATTCAATAGTTTGCTTCAGTGTTGGTGCAAGGATGTCACGCATCCAGGTTAACCTTTGTATTACGTCAGCCGAGTAGGCACCATATCTCAATACTTTTCCAAGTCCTTCGTTGAAGTTCGAATACACTTTGTTGACCATGCTTTCGATCTTGGATGACGTACACTGGCATGTTCGGAGAAATTATGCCCTGCCATTGGTCCAACTGCGTTGTAGTGATGATTTGGTGCAAATGAGATCCGGTCTGATGCAGCGAGTCTTTCTGCTTCGATCTCATTTGTGGCCCATCCTTCGTAAATTGAAGCCCCAATGACTGCTCCACGCATAGGGCCGCTCATCTTTTCCCATCGGATTGGTGGTCCAGCATGGAGCAACATCTCTTCTTTCATTCCTGGAATCATGTTGCGTGCGAGCCCTATGTCGACCCAAACCGGATCTGCTTCCATCATTAATTCTACGGCATTGCGATTTGCTTCTTCGATCAATTCCTTAATGTTGGTTGAAGTCGTAGGTGTCACTGGATCCATTATGTATCTACTCCTGTGAATTCCTAGTACAATTGTGTACTAGGCCCGCTAGGATTTAATTATGCATTGGATAAAGGCGATACGTTATTCGAGTGGAAAGCTGTTGGGTGACGTTCAGAATGTCGTAAAGCCGAACCTTTACAGAGATTCTGTTCAATTGCTCCATCTTTCGGAAGAAGCCAAACGAATTGATGGAATCAAGGATGCGGCCGTGGTGATGGGGACCTCGACCAATAAGCAGATTCTCGAAAAACTTGGGCTTCTCACGGAAGAAGGTCGGCGCGCTTTAGAGAATGATATGATTCTTGCCTTCAAAATTGGCTCAGCAATGCTCGCTGAGGTCGCTTTGCAGCATTTAGAACGAATTGTATCTGGGACCTCCTGACACAGAGAATTACTCCCTCAGTCTTGACGAAGGATTGGAAGTGTTGCCAGACGCAAACTTCGCGATAGTATCACTTCCAGGAGAATCGGTCAAAGAAGTGACGATGAAGCTACTCGCGAAAGGGATACATGTCCATTTATTCAGCGATCATGTCCCGCCTGAACACGAGCTCGAGCTCAAGATCTTCGCAGAGAGAGGGGTCTTCTGGTTATGGGCCCTGGAGCTGGAACGTCAATAGTGGCTGGCAAAGCGATTGCTTTTGCGAATGTTGTGAAAACTGGTTCGGTCGGGATCGTTGCGGCGGCTGGAACTGGGTTACAAGAAGTCAGTGTCCTGCTGAGCGAAGCGGACATTGGAATTTCTCAGGCCTTAGGTACCGGAGGCGGCGATGTCAAATCAAGAATCGGCGGAATGACTATGCTCCAGTGTATTGATGCGATCGAGCAAGATCCGAACACAGAAACAGTGCTTGTGGTTTCGAAACCTCCCGACGATGATGTGCTTGATTCCATAATTGGACGGTTGGTAGAGTCTAAGAGAAAACCCTGTGTCGCATGCTTCGTTGGCGCCAAAGATTACGCATTACCAAGCGAATTAAGGGGACGTGTTAGGCAGGTGAAGACCTTGCATGCGGCCGTAACGGAAATTATGAGGATAACGAATCATCATGAGAAGCTTGCAGGATTTGGCATCGGCAAAGATGAATTGCGGTCGCTCGCAGCCAAGGCCGCCGAGGGATTGACTGGAAAGCAGAAGTACGTTCGAGGTTTGTATACCGGAGGAACGCTAGCATACGAAACGCTCGTCATACTCCAGCCGCTCATCCCAAATGTTTACTCAAACGTTCCCCTCAATCCAAAGTTCAAGTTGCCCGTGGGATCTCGCAGCACTGGAGATTCAATTATTGATCTTGGCGAGCAAGAGTTTACGCAGGGGAGAGCCCATCCAATGATTGATCCAACTATCCGAAAGATTAGACTCGCTGACGAAGCTAAAGATCCTGAAGTAGCAGTGATCATGATGGATTTCGTACTCGGATATGGCTCTAACAAGGATCCAGTCGGAGTAATGCTGGGAGCGATTAAAGAGGCGATAGAGACCACAAGACGAGATGGAAGGGAACTCCCAATTTTCGCGCACGTGTGCGGAACTGAAGAAGACCCGCAGAGGCTTTCCAAACAAACTAAGATGTTGCACGATGCGGGTGTTGAAACGTTTCAAACTAATGCCTTAATGGCTCTTGCAGGTGCAATCGCGTCCAGAAAAGGAATGCTTGATTCTGATGCAGTTGACGAGGTGTGGAAACGCATAACAGGGTCGCAAAGCGTGTCTACGTAAATTTTGAAAGAGTTGAGAACTCTCGAGCCATATTACAAGGTATTCTTAATCTCTAATTCTTACATGCTACGGCTTCAAGTTCGATAAGTAATTTCGGATTCATCATTTCAGCTTGAACTGTGCTTCGTGCCGGTGGGTTCGTCTTGAAATATTCAGAGTAGACACGATTCATGCCTGCAAAATCATCGGTCCGCTTCAGAAAGATAAGTACCTTTAACACATCTGATAGGGAATATCCAGCCGACTCAAGTAGATTTTTCAAGTTTTCTAATGTTTGTCTCGTCTGTTCTTCGATGGTCGAACCCACTATTTCTCCTGACTTAGGATTATGCGGAATCTGCCCGGCTGTGAAGAGGAATTTTCCGAATTTTGTAGCTTGAGAGTACAAGGCCGTAGGTTGAGGAGCTTTATCTGTGAAAATGATTTCGAAAGACATATTCTTCGAAATTCGAATTAACTATATTTAACCTTGTAACCGCATCGATAAAGTGGTTCAACGGTTCGCATATTCTGCTATTTTCCAGTAAAGATCGGTTTGCGTTTCTCATGGAAGGCGTTGATTCCTTCCTGATAGTCTCTGCTTTGATAGACTCTATGTCGCAGTTCCTGTATGCGCTCGAAGACGTCGGGAGGTATGGGGTGTGCTTCAGTGAGTATCCGTAGCTGTTCTTTTACCGTGGATAAAACAAGGGGTGCCTTTGTAGCAATTTGTCGAGCCAAATCATACGTGAATTGTTCTAGATCCGATGCGGGGACCAGATGATTGAGAATGCCCCATTCAGCTGCATCCTCTGCCTTCACTGGATTTGCCGTGAAGAACATTTCCTTGACTAGGTTTAGCGGAATCGCCTCATAAATTGCAGTAGGCCTGCAGTATTGTACGCCAATCCGATGTTGGCTGGAGTGATTGCGAAGGAGCAGGTTTCATCACCTACGGCAATATCGCAACTCAGGACGAGGTCTGTTGCTGCTCCCCATACGGTGCCATGCACCATAGCGATGACTGGACCAGGGAAACGCTTTACGGCGCGTAATTAGGCGTTCTAATCGCATCAGAATACGGTAATGGATCCTTTCCTTGGGGCAGCTCTGAAATGTCATGTCCTGCCGACCAAACCTTGGCATCAGCAGCTGCTCGAATCACCACTGCCCTGACGCCATTTTTCTCAAAGCTGGCCAGTGCCGAGAGCCATTCCTCTACCAATGGTTCGCTCAGTGCGTTTCTTTTAGCTGGTTGATTGAGCGTGATTGTTCCGATAAATTCTAACTGTTGTGCAAGGATCAGCTTAGAGGTAGGAAGAACTTCTCGCAACGCCATAGCAAACACGTTATGGTTGGTCGGAGCTCAGAGTGGTTCTTAGCCGTTTAGTTCGAATTTCATTTTCGATATGCAAAGACGACAATGAAGCACCACAGTCTCAATTATAGATCTAAGTCACCAAGGAAACGATCCTGATATTGATCGCATAGGGCAACGAGTATTAGCTTGAGTTTTTGTTGCCATTCATGCGTTCAGCTGTCGGTATGGTATATTCTAGAGATAATTCTTTTAGTTTTTCATTCGTCGGAATGCCTGATTCGTTATTCCAGTTTCTAAGTCTGTAATAATCATCAAGCATCTGTTTCAGATAGACCACGTGACCTTTGGCCCGCCCTGGGGAAGGAGATTTTTCTTCTAACAAGCGGCGTGGTTGTGTGTCGTCTTTTCTAGTTATTCCTTCTCTGACGTTGAACATTCGTTGCAAGTTAACGATTCTTTCACCAATTAACTTTAGTTTAGTGACGTCCAGGTCGAACCCGGTTATGAGAGATAGGGCGGTCGCAATTCGGTCCCAATACAAAGCTGGCGGGAAGAATGTTCCGAATTTGCATATCCCAATCGAATCAATCACAGTCCCAAACTCCTCTCCATCCTTGACCACCATCGCCTTGTACTTGGTCTGTATGCCGTCGACGATCTCAGGCAAGTATTGTTCTCCGTAACGCTTCACAGCTTCTGTCGGATACCCTGTTTCATCTATAGTCGGGAACCCCTTCAGGTGATCTGCGCCTCGACTCGAGGTAGCTTGGGCTAGGCCCATCGATTGTTGCGATCTTCGATCCTGAGATGGGATCTCTTGACCTTTGATGTGCATCGCGAAGTAATCCGAACCCTTACCAATTTTCTCAGAAGCTCTCTTCACTCCTTCAGCGAGGATATTGCCAAGTTCCTTTCGGAACGTAATCCTCCTGATCATTTCGAGAACAACATCAGGGTTTCCCCAGCTCAGATCCAGATCAATGTCGCCGTCGGTCAGTATTCCTTTCTCCCACAGCTCCATGGCGAAGGCTATGGAAGCACCTGTTGAGATCGTGTCCAATCCGTAATCATCGCACATTCTATCCGCTTCGATTATTGAGGGCAGGTCCCTGTTCCAGACTCTGGCTCCAAACGTCGTTAACTGACTCGTATTCGATGACTCGATTTGCTGATCCGGCATATTTTCCGTCTTTCACTTGCACAACGTGGTGGCATCCGATTGGGCAGGCGGAACACGCAATTCTGCGCACGAAATATTTGCTCTCAATAGCGTCGGCACTAATGTCTTCCACGAATTCGAAATCTCCTTGCTGGAAATTTTTTGTAGGGAAACGTCCGACTGTGCTCATCGGAACGCAAAGCTGAGCAGTTCCATACTTGGATAACCCGGGTGTGAAGGGGTTGTCGAGGATTTCTTTCTGTGCTAATAATGCGTCTTTGATGAAGTCTTGAGATTTTATTGCAGTGGTTCTGGCATTCCCTTGAGCAGCTATAGCTTTCAGCCGCATGAACCCCATTAGCGCTCCCAAGCCTGATCTTGCAGCAGCACATC
>CAWKES010000026.1:0-14998 GCA_963848755.1 Candidatus Bathyarchaeota archaeon
CCCCCGATCTCGGCTCTAGATGTTGGCAATCACCTTATCATGGAACTCATGCAAGCATTTTGTGTGTAGAATTTCGGGCATAACTATGATGAATTCGGAGATGCCGAGGTCAAGGAATTCTCCGATCCTTTGGATACATTCCTCGGCTGTTCCAATGATTCCCTCAGTGATACCTCGGGCGGCGCTCTTAGTTTTCAGCTTGACAATTTTTGTATGGATACTCTCTTTGCTTTGGTCTAGTAGAGCTACTCCGAGCCAGGATTTTCTGATTGATCGTGGATTGCGTCCGATCAGGTCGCATTCGTTCTCGAGGATGCGGATTCGTTCTTCGTAGTCGGATAAGGGATGTGGGTTTAGGTCGGCTGTGAAGTTCCAAACGTCTGCATATCTTGCCGTGAATCGGATCATTTTCTCTTGTTCTGCGCCAATCCAGATGGGGGGATTAGGTTTCTGGATTGGTTTCGGGTTATTGACGGCTTCACTGAGCTGGTAATATTTGCCTTTGAATGTCGCTTTTTCTTCTGTCCACATTAGTTTGATTAGCTGGATAGCTTCTGCTAGCATCTCCATTCTTATGGAAATTGTAGGGAACGGAAACCCGTAGGGTTCATGCTCGAACCTTAGTGATCCGGCTCCGATTCCAAAGTTAAGTCGTCCGTCTGAGATTACATCAAGCGTGGCGGCCATTTTGGCGAGGAGCATGGGAGCTCGGAAAGAGTTGCATGAAATGAGTGATCCTAATCGGATTGTTTTTGTGTCTCTGGCGAGGGCTGAGAGCGTAACCCAACATTCAAGGAACGTATCAGTAATCGGCCTGTCGGGGTAGTCGTATGGGAAGAAGTCATCTACCAGTGATGCCGAATCGAATCCGCATGCTTCAGCTTCCCTCCATATGTTGCGTATCTGCTCATAGGTAAGCGACATTTGTGGGGTGAGTATTCCGAAATCGCTCTTCTTCAAATTCTATCAATCATTGGCTAATCTGAGTAAAGTTTCAAGAAGCACATTTGCGCCATCCTCAAGTTGTTTTGGTTTGGTGTATTCATTCGGGGCATGGCTTAACCCATTGCGACTTGGCACGAAGATCATTCCGGTTTCGGTAATGCGTGCCATGTTTTGGCAGTCGTGTCCTGCTCCGCTTTGCATGTGTTTAAATGATAACCCAAGGGAGCGCGATGAAGTTTCGATTATTCTGGTGATATTGGTTGACATTTTAGCGGGTTTAGTGAGACTCTTTCGGCGGACTACAATTTTCAGGTTACTTTGGTTTGCGACTTGTTTTGAGATTGAATTGATTTTTGTTTTGAGCCGTGCCATTCTAGGAAGAGTTGTGTCTCGGTAATCTACGCTGATCACGGCGCAGTCCAGGGATAACGTTCTGGGCTCCGGGATAAGCGGTTACTGACCCAACTGTGGCAACTGTAGGTATTCCGATTTTTCGGGCGGTTCGATTCACGCCTAGAATGATTCTTGCTGCTCCGACAAGCGCGTCACATCTGAGTTGCATTGGTGTAGTTCCGGCGTGTCCGACTTGTCCTTCGATTTCGATTTCGAGGTCTGCGAGTCCGACTATGGATTCGACGATGCCGATCGATTTACGCTCATGTTCGAGTATGGGTCCTTGTTCAATGTGCAATTCGACGTATGCTTTGATGTCGTGGTGTTGTCTAGATAATTGCGGAGTGGATTTCAGGTTGGCCTCGTGCATTGCGTCTTGAAAGGTCACATGTTCCTTGTCTCTCATCGCATAGGCGGTTGATGTGTTGAGTAATCCGGCGAATCCTCTGCTTCCTATGAATGCTCCAAATCTTGCACCTTCTTCTTCCGTGAATATCATGATCTGCAGAGCTTTGGTTGGTGTATGGTGTTCATGGATGGTGCGAATTGCTTCGATTGCTGCTAGAACTCCGTAAGCTCCATCAAGGGCGCCGCCGTTCGGGACGGTGTCGATATGGGAACCGCAGGCTACTGTTGGAGCATCATATGTGGCATTCAAACTTCTACCTATGATGTTACCGAACTTGTCTATGCTAACGGACATTCCTGCTTTTCGGATTAGGTCGGAAACATATTTTCTTGCCTCGATGTCGGCCTTAGAGAACGTGAGACGAGTTACTCCTCCAGTCGATTGTCGTCCAATTTTTGATAGGTCAGCTATAGTTTCGTGAAGGCGGGCCGGGGTTATTCGCGAGGTAGTCATGTCTGTCGAACCTGCATGTGTAGATGAACTTCATCGTTTGGGATTCGAGGAATTTTGAAGCCTTTCAGGTGTGCGATAGGTCAGTTTCTTGCTTGTCTTAATTCCATAATCGTGGAGAGATTCGAGCAGTTTCACTGCGGCGACTACACCGTCAATTGTTGGAATTCCTAATTCTTTTTCGAATTCCTTGTCTAGTCCACTTAGTCCGGCACATCCTAGAAGGATGGTTTCTGCGCCTTCATCTATTGCTTTCCGAGCTTCTTGAAGGAGCAACTTTTTGATTTTAGCTAGTCCGGTTTCAAGTTTGCTTACAGATACGTCTACCATTCGGATTGATGCACATCTCGATTCCAGGCCGTAGGCAGTTAGAAGTGCGCGCATGCTTGCTGTGGCGCTTTTGGGCATTGAGAGTATGGCGAACTTGTAAGCGATCGTGCAGGCAAGTAGCATTGAAGCTTCGCCTATTCCAACGACCGGGACAGTCGATATTTCTCTGCTCGCTTGTAGCGCGGGGTCGCTGAAGCAGGCGATGATGAATCCATCAAAATTTTCAAGTGACCCCTTTTTGATCTCTTCCAAGACGCCTGCAGAGGCTAGAGCTTCATCGTAGTAGGAGTCGATGATGGGTGGGCCGGATTTCAGTGATACGGTTGTAATTTCGGTGTCGTGGCGTTTGTATTGTCGTGCTGCTGTATCTATTGCCTTGGTCATTGGTTCGCTGGTGTTGGGGTTGATGATTTTGATGCGCAATTATGAGCCTCGGATGTTCGGTGTCAGTTCCTGTCGGGTTACGAAGGTACCGTATCCTTGTTTTCCTATGATCTCTCCGTTTTGCATTATCATTTTGCCGCGGAGGAATGTCATTTTCAATTCGCCTTTGGTCTTCATGCCGTCGTAGAGTATCCAGCCACACTTCGATTTGCTGTTATCGTTTGAGATCTTGTGATCTGCTTTTGTATCGATGATGAGGAAATCGGCGTCGGAGCCGACTTGAAGTGCTCCTTTACGTGGATATAATCCGAATAGTTTTGCTGGGTTTTCGCAGGCCACTTGGAGGAATCTATCCAACGTAGTTTTGCCGCTATTTACGGCATCCAACATTAATGGGAGCGTAGCTTCGATGCTTGAAGCTCCGTTGAATGCGTTCCAGATATTGTTGACTCCGGCGAGTTTCTCTTCCTTCGTGTATGGTCCGTGATCCGATCCTAATGTGTCGATGTAGCCTAGGTTGAGTAGTTCCCACATTTTAGCCACTCTCGCCTTATCTCTTGGTGGCGGTGCCCATTTTGCCCAGGGTCCCATTCTGATTACGTCATCCTCGTTCAGGAATAGAAAGTGCGGGCAGGTTTCAACGTAGGTTTCGTAGCCTTCGTCTTTAGCAGCCTTCACCTCCATAATTCCTTCGGGTACGCTTGTGTGGACTATGAGTCCTTTTGCTCGTGTCTGTTTTAGGAAAAAGACCATTCTGTGGTCTGCTTCAATCTCGGCAATTGCAGGTCGCCATTCGAGGTGGGCTCTGATGTCGACCCTTCCTTCTTCTTGGAGACGCTTTCGGTTTGTAGAGAGTATGAAATCGTTTTCTGCGTGCAGTAGGGCGGCAGCACCTACGTTGTGAACTATTTTTAATGCCTCATAGAGATCACCATCGTAGCATGGTGGCCATTCAGGGATTGAATAGCAGGTGAATGTTTTGACGCCAGTTATTCCGAAGTCGTAGAGGCGTTTGATTTCGTGTCGATAGTCTGATGAGCCGGTGAAGCCGCCGTGTAATCCGAAGTCGACGTAGGCCTTCTGCTTAACTATTTCCAGTTTAGCCTTCGCAACTTCCAGGCTTATTACTAGTGGAACGGTGTCTGGCATTTCGATTATTGTGGTAATTCCACCTGCTGCCGCCGCTCTGGTTCCATAGGCGAAGTCTTCTCGTAACGTCGCGACTTCCTTCCCAGGGCCCTCGTACGGATCACCTAGGTGGACATGCTCATCGACCAGACCAGGAATAATCAGATCACGGTTTGCATCTAGGACTTCTGCAGCATCGGGAAGCAGAGAATCATGAGCGATAGCGGCAATCTTTCCATCTTGAACTGCTAAGCCACCATCAATTAGACCGCTCTTAGTCCAAATTCTTGCATTCTTAACAACTAAATCTGCCCTCAATGATCCCATCGCGATTCACGCTAAGGACAATGTAATTTGCGATTTTGATATTAAAATCGGCGCATTCAGGTATTGATGAAAGGAAATAAATCCTGTGGAATCTTCCTTTTTCGTTGGTTGAGCCTTGGTCGAGTTTACTTATTGTTTCCCGCGGAAAGTCATATTCGGTGCTAATGCTTGCACGAAGGTGCCCGATGAAATCGTAAGATTGGCGAAACCAAGGAGTCATGTTCTGGTCGTTACTGACAAGGATATAGCCAACTCAGGAATCGCAGATCGAGTAATTTCTGCGACGAGAGAGAAAGGGCACATGATTGAGGTGTTTGATCAGATAAGTGGTGAACCGCTTTTGGCTACAGCTGAGGCGGTCACTGATTTCGTGAGAGCCAGAAAATTCGACTTGACAGTAGGGCTGGGCGGCGGAAGTTGTATGGACATGGCGAAGATAGCTTCGGTAGCGGCGACCAATTCGAAACCGATCAAGGAATACATAGCGCACATGGAGGACCGAATAGAATCAAAACCTCTTCCAAAGATCCTGATTCCTACTACCGCTGGAACAGGCAGTGAAGCGACCACGTACGCCGTGGTTATAGAAGGAAAATTCAAGAACTTCATTAATAGCACGCAAATTGTCGCTGACGTTTCGGTGCTCGACCCTTCACTTATGATCTCATGTCCACCTAGGCAGACAGCGGGGAGCGGTCTCGATGCATTATCTCAGGGGATAGAAGCATATCTGTCTCTAGGAGCCGACTTCTTCTCAGACACGTTCGCGATTAGAGCAGTTGAATTGATAGCTCCAAATCTAAGGCGAGCATATAATCATGGGAACGATCTCGAACCTCGATCCGCCATGGCCCTAGCCGCCTTCTACGGGGGCATCGCAATAAGCACCGTCGCAGGAGTAATACTCGGTCACTGTATCTCCGAAACCATCGGACCACGTTTCAAGATTCCACATGGTCTAGCCTGCGGCATAGCGCTACCATACGTAATCAAATTTAACATTCCCGCAGCTCCCGAAAAAATTGCATCCCTGTTGTCGCACTTGTCGGACGAAAAAGTCACAGGGGCAACAGCTAGAGCTGAGAAAGTAGTCAAAGTGATCACACAATTGGCTGAAGATCTGGATGTGTCTTTGGCATTGAAAGACTATGGCATCTCTAAAGAAGATCTGAAGGAGATCGCGACATTCATCGCGACTGAACAGCAGCAAAACTGCTTTACCAAGTCTGAACCCTAGGATAATCACCGAAACGAACATCACTTCGATATTTGATGAAATGTGGGAAGGAACTCTCTAAATGCTCTTTCGTGGTTTTATCGAAGATCCTTGGTAATTACACCGTAAGCTTTCGGCCGTCGGTCTTTGAGGAAGTTACCGAATTTGCTGCGAGCTTCTTCGAATCGACGCTTCGCCTGAATCGTTTTGATTAGCAGATACGTTTCAGCTTCACCTTCAGGCGGCACGTATGGTGCTTCAGCTTCGATTTCGCCGTCAGGTGCGATTATGCGGCTGTGACCGAAGAAATGGGCAGGTTTCTTTCCGGCAGTTTTACCGACTGCGTTGCATAGAACAGCCCACACCACATTTTGAAGAGCCGCGCTCGGGTAGAATTTGTTCCACCAATCTTCGCAGGGTGATTCGTATGCATTTACTTGGAATATTATTTGAGCTCCCATTAGCGTTGTCGCACGCCAGGATTCAGGGAAGTCGCCATCATAACACGTGAGAAGTCCAACTCTTCCAAGTTTGGAGTCAGCGACGGTGTAGCTGTCTCCAGGTGCCCAGATCTTGTCCTCACCCATCGATGTGTACAAGTGAATCTTTCTGTGTTTGGCGACGATCTTCCCTTCATCGTCCACGAGTACGGAGGTGTTGTAGAGTTCACTTCCGTTGGCCATTTCCGGGAATCCCGCGATGATGTGAATTTTATGGCGCACTGCGTTGCGAGTTAGGAAGTCCGTGTATCTCCCTGGGACAGGTGCACTCAGGTGACGATAGTCTATGTCGCCATAGCCTGTTGGCCACATTTCAGGAAGAATGACTACTTCAGCGCCTTTGCTCTTGGCGTTCTCAATTAGTTGAGTCGTTGATGCTAGATTTTCTTCAACTTGTCCAGGTCTAGTTCTGAACTGAATTATTGCTAGGGTAAGGGAATCTGGGATCATTCATATTCACAATTACAGTCTGATGCCGCATAAGCCTTTGAGCGTATGCTAAGATTGTGGCTTTTCGAGAAGCGCTCCATAGACTTCCGGTCTTCTGTCTTTTACGAAATTGCCGAACTTGGTACGTGCCTCGTCTAGCCTTCTTTTCGCTTGGATTGTAGTCACTAGAAGATACGAGTCGCTTTTGGCGCCTTGAGGAACATATGGAGCTTCAGCAACTATCTCACCGTCGGGGGCGATAATACGGCTACGTCCGAATAGGTGCAATGGTTTGCCGTCAAGCACAGTGTCACCTACGGTGTTGCAGAGTACCGCCCAGACGACGTTTTGCAATGCGGCGGCCGGATAGAATTTTTCCCACCAGTTCTCGCATGGACTTTCATAGGCAGATATGTGGAATACGATATCTGCGCCCATCAGCGCGTTTATACGCCATGATTCTGGAAAATCGCCATCATAACAAACAAGCAAGCCTACTCTTCCGATCTTTGTGTTAAAAACGGTGAATTTGTTACCTGGCGTCCAAACTTTTTCTTCTCCGAGGAAAGTGTACACTTGCACCTTCCTATGTTTCGCTAGAATAACACCTTCGTCGCTTACCATGACAGATGTGTTATGCAGTTCGTTTCCAACTCCACGTTCAGGGATACCTGCGATGACAAAGAATGAATGTTTCTTCGCATGATCGGTTAGGAAGTCTGTAAAAGGTCCTGGAACCGTTTGTTTGAGTTTATGAAAATCTAGATCGCCATACATTCCTGTCGGCCACATTTCAGGCAGAACGACAACTTTGCAGCCTTCCATTGCTGCTGCTGAGAGGATTTCTGATGTTGCGGCAAGATTACTCTCAACCTCTCCCCATCGAGGTTTGAACTGCACGACTCCGATAGTAAGTGATTCAGGTAGCAAGATTTGCCTACTCGTCCGATCAGGGGTTACTTAATTTTGGAAGCAGCCAGTATTGCATCCATTTGATGGAGGTAGCCGGTGCAGCGGCATAGGTTTCCGGATATGTAGGTCTGGATCTCCTGCTTCGTTGGATTGGAGTTTTCGTCCAGCAGTGCTTTGGCGCACATTATCATTCCGGGTATGCAGTATCCGCATTGGATCAGCGTCTTTTTCCAAAAATGCTTGTTGTACGGGGTGTGGATGTTCTGGTGAACCTATTCCTTCTATTGTCACGATTTTTTTGTCGGCGATCTGCGGGGCCAGTATTAAGCATGAATTTACTGCTTTTCCATCGATCTGTACGGTGCACGCGCCACAGTCTCCGCACGGTCACAGCCCTTCTTTGTTCCGGTTAGTCTGAATTCGTTGCGTAGCATGTCAAGTAGGGTGGTATTTGGTTTTACCAGTATGCTTTCTTCTTTGTCGTTTAATACAAATTTGATTTGAACTAATTTCATGTTCTAGTTCCCTTCGTTTGCATGTAAGCTTGTTCTAGTGCTCGTCTAACGAGTACCACGCCCGTCTCTTTTCTGTATTCGGCGGATGCTCGAACATCCGATATAGGTTTGATCGTTTCTTTGATTGTCTCGGCTGCTTCACGCATTTTGGTTTCAGTCGGCTCTGAGCCTTCCAGGACGCTTTCGGCGGTTGGGATTCGGATTGGAGTTGGAGCGACGGATCCCATGGCGATTCTTACCGTTTTGCAGAGACCATTGTCTATCGACATGAACGCTGCCGCGCTAATTATTGAGATGATGTTCCCGCCACGTTTCGCCAGTCTGAGGAAGGCTCCTCCACTATGTTGGGGTGGAATTGGAATTTTGATTTCGGTTAAAAGTTCGTCTGGTCGCAAAATGGTTTTCTTCACATGTAGAAAGAAATCTGCTAATCGGATAGTTCTTTCGGTTTTCCGATTTCTTATGGTTGTGCTGGCGTCGAGGACTAGAAGTGGTGGGGCGCTGTCTCCTGCAGGGGAAGCGTTGGCTAAGTTGCCTCCGAGGGTTGCGAGGTTTCGGACTCCGATCTCGCCTACTAGTTGTGCTGCGTCGGCAAGCATTGGGATCGTTTGTCGAACGATGTCAGATTGTTCGATTGAACGCATGTTGGTTGCTGCGCCTATTCTTATGAGCCTCTCTTCTTTCCGTATGAAGTTTAGTTCTGCTAGTCTGCTGATGTCAACTATGTGAGTTGGGATGAGCATGTCTTCACGGAGTAGTGGCAGTAGGTCGGTTCCGCCGGCGATGACTTTTGCCTTATCACGAAGACTTGCCAGGAGCTCTAGTGCATTGTCGAGATTATCTGGGCGTTCGTAATCGAATTCTCTCATTATCCGCCGACCACTGGTGGGAAGATTTGGACAAGGTCGTTGTCCTTCAATTGTTTTGAGAGTCCAGTTTCTGGCGTTAGCACTTCTTTGTTAACGAAGATGCGGTAGAATCTCAAATCAATATTGTTTTGAGAGTCGAAAAGGCTGTCCTTGAATTCGGGTCCATACTTTTTCGCTAGCGTGGTAAGTGCGTCTTGTACATTGAGCGCTTCGACTTGAACTTCGTCTTCTCCTGCTATTGCTCTTAGGGCGGTGTATAGTCTGACGGTTACATGTGCAACTTGGGTTTGAGATTGGATGTTAGGCATTTTTTGACCTCTTGATTTCCGTCAGGACTCGTTCGGGGGTGATCGGAAGATCTCGGATTCGTATGTTGATCGCATCGTATACTGCATTTGCAATTGCTGATGGCATTGCGATAAGAGGTGGCTCTGCGACCCCTTTAGCACCAAACGGTCCGAGCTTGTATGCTTTCTCAATCAGGATTGGATTTTCAATCTCTGGCATGTCCATGGATGTTGGTATTAGGTAATCCATGAGATTTGGATTGCGGACTACTCCGTTCTCGATAATCAGATTCTCCATTACGCCCAGTCCGAGACCCTGTGCAATTCCGCCGTGTATCTGGCCTTCAATTAGGAGCGGGTTGATAGCGAATCCAATATCGTATGCTGGGGTTACCTTCAAAACTTTCACTTCGCCGGTTTCAGTGTCAACTTCAACTTCGACCACGTGAGATGCGAATGTGTAATTTGCGTAGGCTTGTCCTTGGCCTTTTTGTTGATCGAAGACGTTTTTTGGTGCTCTGAAGTAGCCCGTATGTGAGATGTTCATGCCGCGTTCGTATGCTTCTCTCGCTAGATCCTTGAAGGATATCTTCTTCTCAGGGTTTTTCCTTGAGAATGCTTGAGCATCAACGATCTCGATATCGTCTGGACTACTGTTTAGAAGTTCGGCGGCAACCGCATTGAGACCCTCACGGGCTTTATAGGCTGCGACCATCGCCGCAGCTCCTCCTCGGGCTAGACCACGTGAAGCATGTGTTGGTCCACTGTCCGGGACAGCTGAAGTGTCTACGCTTTCTAGATGAATGTAGTCCATTGGAATTCCAAGTATCTCCGCAACTATCTGCATGTGTCCTGTGTGAGTTCCCGTACCGATTTCGGTTATTCCGGTTCGATAGCGAACGGTTCCGTCTTTGTTTACCATGAGATAGGCGGCTGAATAATCGGGTGCTCCTCTACTTGTGCTGTTTCCGTGATACATGAGCGCAACCCCTATCCCTCGTTTTTTCAATCCATTTTTCCGTTCGCCATTTCTCTTGGCGTCCCAATTAGAGATTCTAGCGGTCTCCCGGAGGCATTCTTCAACTCCTACAGAGTGATCGAGGAGCTGGTTTGTGCCGGTGTATGATCCATCTTTCAGTACATTCTTCATTCGAAATTCTACTGGGTCCATGTTGAGTTCATGGGCGAGTTCGTCGATCTGTGATTCAGCAGCGAATTGGACCTGTGGATTTCCGAATCCGCGAAATGATCCACTATAGAGGTTGTTTGTGTAGACGGAGAAAGCGTCAACCTTGACGTTTGGAACAACATATGGTCCAGTTGCGTGGACGGCTGATCTCCAGAGCACGTATGGTCCGTGTGAAGCGAACGCCCCAGTATCGGAAATCAATTCGACTTCGGTAGCAAGTAGCGTTCCATCTTTTGATGCTCCCGATTTATACTTGATGAAATATGGATATCGTTTGTTATGGCATCGCATTGATTCCTCACGAGTGTGAGTTAACATTGCTGGTCTGTTAGTTCGCGGTAGCGATTAGCGCTAACGCGCGAGCAGAGTTCAGGTGGGACATCGTCCTTGCCTCCGAATCCTCCACCCGTGGCGGCTTGGATAACTCGGACCTTGTCGAGCGTGACGCCTAGGACCTTAGCCACGTTCATCTGAACCAGAAATGGGGATTGCATTCCCGCGATTACTGTAACTGAACCATCAGGTTCTGGCAAACCAATTGCGGCCTCAGGCTCTAGATACGCATGCTCTTGTCTTTGAGTCGTGTATTGGTTCTCGACGATGACACTGGATCGTCGAAATCCTTCTGCGGCATCGCCTTTTCTGACTTGGCATTGGAACATGACATTGCCTTTCTCGTGCACTTTCGGACTGTTCGGTTTCAATGCGTCTCGTGGGTCGAAGACGGCTGGAAGTGGTTGATAGTCTACGTGAATTAGCTTAATCGCTTCCCCGGCCGCTTCGGGTGTCTCAGCCGCGACCAGAGCGATACCTTCGCCGGAGAATCTCACTTTGTCTGAGGCGAGTAATGGTTGGTCTGCAAAAGTGAATCCCCAGTCGTTAATCCCAGGGATATCTTTCGCGGTCAAGACGGTCACGACGCCATTAGCTCTTTCTGCTGTTCGTGTATCCACTCGCTTTATGGCGGCATGTGATTGAGTACTTCGTAACACTTTTACATGAAGCATGCGATCGAAGAAATAGTCGGTTGTGTATTTGGTTCTACCAAATACTCCTTCCACTGCACCGACTCGTCTAACACTTTTTCCTACGACTCTTAGATCCCTTTTTTCGTAGAAGTGTTCGACGATTTTGAGGTAATCTTGTTCCAAGAGGACTCCTTTCCTAGAAGTACAAGACGTGCTATATACGTAACTTTCTTAGAAATACAAGAAGTGCTATATACGTAACGGGCAGCATAAAAGACTTTTTGAGGACACATACGATTGAGCGGAAGTCGCGTCGTATTCGTTCGAGAAGCTACCGGTTTAGTTAGAGAAATTTCCCCCTACCAGCTGATGATTTTCAACTTCCTTACGGCCCCCATCGTAACCACGCTGATGTGGTCACTTAATTGGAATCCGAATATGTTTCCAGGGTTTGACTTTAACACCGGACTATTGATCATCGCGCTTCTTGCCGTTCCAATGTATTTGACCTACTGCATCGTTTATACGGCTTTTCCGAAGACAGGCACGGATTATGTGTTTCAAAGTCGCGTCTTGAATCCTGGAATTGGATTTTCGGCAACGTTCGCTGCGTGGGTGTTCTTCCAGTTCTGGTATATTTCTCTCAACGGTATCTCGATAGTTGAAATGTTTCTGGTGCCATGGCTGTTTGCGATAGCCCAAGGCACTAATAATGCGGGATACGCAGCCATCGCAAACGCGCTGGCCACGACGAACTCGATGGCAATTCTCAGTTTCGTGGCCGTTATTGCTGCTGGGTTGATTGTAATGGGCGGGATTCGTATGTATCTAAAGATTCAAACGGTTCTTTTCTGTTTCGCTGCTGCAGCAGTTATCGCATTATTGGTTCTATTGGCGTCCACATCTAATTCAGCGTTCGCAAGCAACTTGAGCACGAATCTTTCAGGGCTCATCGGCTCATCCGACGTTTACAATAAAATTATCGGAACGGCTCAAGGCGAAGGCATCAATCTATCTCCCACCGTGACGTTATACGCATCGATCGGGGCCATGATCACACCGTGGACATTCGCATTGGAGTGGACGGTTTTCGGCAATCTCGGATTATGTGGAGAGATGAAGACGGCCAACCAGTTCAAAACTCAGGCTATCACGATGCTTGGCGCTCTAGCCCTGGTCGTGGTAGGGTTGTTTGCTGCCTGGAACTTGTTCATCGGAATGACAGGGCAGAACTTTTGGTATGCCGCTGCGACGTTGGCTTGGAATGCCGATCCGCTCTTCGGAAAACTACCGGCCCTAGTCTACTCGATGCCAGCATCATTCTTCCTACTCTACGGCACGAATAACCTGGCGCTAGCGACAGTCTGGGCCATCGGAGGCGCCATCACAATATTCGCAACTAACTTCACAATTTACATGCTCGTTTCGAGGATGCTATTCGCTCAAACATTTGATCGATTATTCCCCGCGCCTGGCTTACATAACGGAAAGGAGTCGAACTCCAATTTACATTATGATTGTGATGATCATAGCGGCCTGTATATGGACTTACGCAAGTCTGTTCTATGGATCGACTCTTTCAACCTACATGGCCTCCACACAATTCATGATTTCTCTGGCCATTATACTAACAATGATTGGCGCGATAATCTTTCCGATGAGGATGCGGCGTCATTTCGAACAATCACCAGCTCGGAACTATCGGGCTTTTACTGTTCCTCTCGCCGTACTGGGGATCGCGGTGAACATTCTCATCATGTACTATCTAGTAACCGTACCTGCACTGTTGGCTACAACTCCGCAGTCTGAAGGACTCATGGTAGGAATCTTTGCGGTAGGCATCATTTACTACCATGTGGTAAGCGCTTACAGGAAGAGTACCGGAATTGACATTCGCCAAGCCTTCAAGGAGATCCCTCCAGACTAAGGCAAGTTCGATCGACCAGCTATTTCGTTAGGGCGTTATACGTCCCAGCCGCCGTCTACGATGATGTCGTGTCCTGTGAGTTGGCGGCCGCCCTCTGAGGCTAGAAAGAGCGCGGTTCTGGCGATGTCTTCGGCAAGGGTAAACCGTCCTAGCGCCATTTCACTAGTGTATTTCTCGTAAACTTCCTTTTCGGTGCACTTCCAAGCCTCAGCTTTCTTTGCGATTATGTTTGACATTCTTCTGCCCTCAACAACTCCTGGGCAAATTGCGTTGACGTTGATATTGTATTTGCCAACTTCGAGAGCTAAGGTCCGCGTTAGACCTCTCACTGCCCATTTTGAGGATGAGTAAGCGGCTCGGTTTACGTATCCGCGTAGCCCAGATGTGCCGGCAATGTTGATAATTCTGCCGTACTTTTGTTTGATCATGATTGGCACCATAGCCTTACAGACGAGGAAAGTGCCCTTGAGGTTGGCGTCTATTACGTAATCCCAGTCACGTTCTGTAATTCGGTGTAGTGGCGTTTCTACTGGTCCGGTTACACCCGCAGCATTAACCAGAATTTCTATGCGTCCAAATTTTTTGTGTGCCGTAGATATGGCTTGGTCGACAGATTTTTCGTTGATGACGTCCGTTTGTAACATGAGACTTTTTGGCGCAATTTTCTTTAGATTATCGACGACTTCGTGCATTTTCGTTTCGTTGCGTGCTCCGATGATTACGTTCGCACCACATTCCGCGAAAGCGTGGCATATGGCCTCACCGATATCTGAGTCTCCGCCGGTCACGAACGAAGTTTGTCCTTTCAGGTTGATGTCGGAATATTTCGTTTTACGTTCCTGGTTTTTCAATTCGATCCAAGTACCTTAGCCGGATTTTCGCTGAGCATTCTTACTAAGTCTTGGTTTCGTACTCCTTCGTCGAGTAGTGAGGCAGACAGCATTCGTAGGCCTTCTGGATGGGAGGGGCCGGAGTATTGTCCTAGGTCAGATGAGAGCAGTAGCTTGTCGGTTCCGACGGTTTTTATCCATTCAGCCAATTCCTTAGGGGTTTGTTCGTAGAAGATGGGTGAGACGCATGAGACGGCCACGTATTCAATGTAAGCGCCTTTTTGAATCAAATGTTTCTGCTTATCAATTGATAATTTGCAGAGTGACCAGTTGGCATGAGTCACAATCATTCGCTTTACGCCTCTCTTGACAGCTTCGGTTAGTAGCTTATCGATTTCCTCATAGCTGAGATGTCCAGTCGCCAAACAGACGTCGTTTTCTGCGACGATGTCGAGTACCTGTAGAGTTTCAGGTGTTAGTTCTCCGGCAGGGGTTAAGACAGTCACTCCTGCGCCTTTCAGTTGTTTCTTAGGTCTACCAAGCTGAGGGTAATCGGATATTCCGTAAAAGTCCGCGTGATACTTTGAATGGTTGCTAGGCATCCAGATTACTCTAGCGCCGTAATGTATGGCCGCTTGAACAACGTACGGATTAATTCCGCCCACGGAACGATTTAGCACGACAGCACCGATCGAATCGATCCCGAGGACATTCTTCTTGACGTAATAGGCGCGACCACATGTCATCGAGTCGTGATCTTTCAAAACGAACCCATGCATTCCGTATTCACGTGCAATTTTTGCAAGCTCCAAGTCATCGATTGGTCTTCTGAATAAAGCGGGCGCAGTATGAGCGTGCATATCAATGGCGCCTTGCAAAACCTCCATATCTTCTCGCATCACAGATTCACAGTTCGGAAACGGCAGGCTGAAAATATAATAGTCTATCGCTCGCGATACCTGAGTTCCAGCAGGTATATGATGGTCACAT
>CAWKES010000027.1:0-8986 GCA_963848755.1 Candidatus Bathyarchaeota archaeon
AAGATAGCATTCGTACCGATGCACCTTTTCTCAAATGAACCTGCCGAGATTTTGGCGGATGAAATCGCCAAGATTACTCCTAGCGGGTTAACCACGACTTGGTTTGTGAATAGTGGCTCTGAAGCTGCGGATAACGCAGTCAAAATCGCACGTCAATACCATCTTCAGAACGGGAATACGGGGAAATTCAAGATCATCTCTCGCTGGCAGGGCTTCTTCGGAAATACCCTAGGCGCTCTCGAAGTGGGAGGACATACTTTTCGGCGTAGCAAATACATTCCGTTATTGAAGGATATGCCTCATATTCCTCCGGCATACTGCTACCGGTGCTGGTTTGGCAAAACATACCCAGACTGCGACCTAGAGTGCGCTCGGTTCCTGGAGAAAGTGGTCAAACAGGAAGGGCCGGAATGTGTAGCAGGGTTTATGGCAGAACCGATCGTCGGCGCCACGACGGGTGCAACAGCGCCACCGAAAGAATACTTTCCGATAATCAGAGAAATCTGCGACAAATATGAAATGACAATGATCGCTGATGAGGTTCAAACTGGAGTTGGACGGACTGGGAAATGGTTTGCAATGGAGCACTGGGATGTCTCTCCCGACATAATTACGACTGCCAAAGGATTGAGCGGAGGCTTCACTCCTTTGGGAGCAGTAATAGTCAGAGATAAGATCGTTGAGAGCTTTAAACGCGGAAAATCAAACATAGTTGGAGGTCATACGTACAGCGGCAACCCAGTTTCTTGCGCCATTGGAATCGCTGTTCTTAAGCACATCCAGGAGAACAATCTACTTGAAAAATGCGCTGAGTCAGGGGCTTACTTGAAGAAGCGGTTGACTGAGCTTCAGGCAAACCATCGAATCATCGGAGACGTAAGAGGGATGGGATTGATGCTAGGCTTTGAACTCGTTAAAGATCAGAGCACAAAGGAACCTTTCCCAACAGACGCAAAAGTGAGCGGAAGGCTGACGAGGGAGTGTATGACGCGAGGAGCAATAATCTATCCTGGAACTGGGACCGCCGATGGAATAGTCGGGGATCACATATTGCTGACTCCACCCTACATCATCACAAGAGAACAGGTGGATCAACTCATCACAATCCTGGATGAATCCCTAACCGTGGTTGAGAAGCAGCTGCTAGATTAAGTCCCTGACTGATTGAGAATACTTAACGTTCTGCGAGTTCGATAATTTCACCGTCAGGGCCTGAGAATACGGCTATTCTCTTACCCGGTCTCTTCACGTAGCTGATCTTACGATTCATTCTCTTTGCCACGTATGTGTTCTTGAAGTTGTCCCGATTTATTGCGAAAGGCTCTCCGATCATTTCTGCCCCTGCAGCTTCAAGTTTCTTTATGGCCGCGTCGAGATTGCTAACACGCACTCCTAGATGGGTAATCCCCATTCTTCCACGTAAGGTCTGCTGCCACGATTGCGTAGGTGCGACTGGCTCAGCAGATTCGACAGCAGTGATTATTTCCAGTGTAAGCGCACCGCTGTACATGTATGCGTTCTTATACTTGGTTTCTGGGCTCGGATTGAGCACTGACACTCTTAGGAGTTTCATGCCGAGAGCTTCTGAATAGAACTTGATAGACCGATTAACATCGCGAACTGTGATGCTTACGTGATCCATCTTGATCAAAATCGGCTACCTCAAGTCAACTGGCGTGGTTTATTTCGTTTCGGTGATTATCCAGTGTCTTTATCAAAGTAGTAATTACTCTCGTCGTTGGAAATCACACCAAACTCTTTTAACCGTTCAATTCAGGAGCTAACACACGTGATTTTGAATGGCAGTTAGCCGTAAAGTGTTCGTTCGAGACGCAACCGGTCTTGTCAGATCATTAACATGGTTCGACGGAATGATGTTCACCTTAGCCTACTACAACATTGCCGTCGCGGCCTTCATTGTCTTCGGGTGGGGCTCATGGCTCTTTCCCGGTGCGAACATGGCAATCTCGGTTGGAGTAATCGGACTGCTAATAGACATCCCGATAGTCATCGGATACTCATTTTTGGCTATGGGCATGCCTCGAGCTGGAGGAGATTACGTTTTCGTCAGTCGAGCACTCTCAGCACCACTAGGAACAGGCGTCGCATTCGTCTTCATGATCTTCTTCGCCATCTTCTCATACGGTCAGAATGCGTGGTTCGCAGTAACGACAGCTCTCTCACCAGGTCTCGCCGTACTGAGCTACAATATGAACAGCCCTAGCTTAGCAAGCTGGGCAACAATGACTGGAACTAATGCCAACTTACAAGTCGCAATAGGACTGGTATTGATTGCAATAACTTTCATTCTAACATTGGTCCCGACCAGTGCATTACACAAAGTCTTCTTGGTATTGTCACCAATTGCTCTAATTGGATATCCGATCATCTACATCGGTATGTTACTCACTAGTTCAAACGCAGCCTTCCAATCGGCTTTCAACACTTACGGAGCGCTTTACTCGACGTCATACCAAGGAATCATCAATAGTGCGACACAAGGGGGCGCTATCATCGCACCCTTCAGCTGGGCAGCCTCACTAGCCGCCCTCCCAATCGTGTATGCAACATTAGCCTTTCCGAATAGCGCAGTATACACCGCAGGAGAAACCAAGAGACCAATGAGAGCAATTCCTGTCGCACTGGGTCTGGGTGTTGTCGTCATATGTGTCTCTACATACTTAATGGGCTTCGTCACTTACGGGGTCTTCGGTTTCAATTTCATACAAGCAACAGCGTTCTATGGCTTCTCAGGAGCAGCAGGTTACCCGCTTCCCGCGCCGCCCTTCACAAATCTGTTCTTCGGAATCTTGTTCAATAACGCAGCCCTCAACGCATTCATGCTATTGTCAGCTGAGGCATGGGAACTGTTACTCATGGTCTCGTGCTCTTTCATCGCGTCGAGATTGGTGTTCTCATTAGCGTTCGACCGAGTCATTCCATCCGGATTTGCAGACATCAGTGAACGCTTCCACACACCACTCAAAGCCAACATAATTGCTGGGATTGGTGCCATTGTCTTCCTAGTCGCGTCAGCGTACAACTTCCTCGGAACATACGTTAACTCTATCGTGGCTTGGACATCAGTATACCTCATAGTAATGTTGACTGCAACAATATTCCCGTTCATTAAGAAAGCCACCTTCGAGAGCTTCCCACCTCCAGCTAACAAGAGGATTGGCGGATTTCCAATAATGTCAATTGCAGGGATTTTCGGTACAATCGCAATACTTGTGGTCTTCTACGAACTATTCGCATCACCGGTTGTAGGAGTAAGCTCCGGTTCGATCGTAAGCAGCTTCATAGTTGTCTTGGTCTACGGCATTGGCTTCGCGATTTACTACGCCGCAAAAATATACAATAAGAAACAAGGCATTGACTTAGGGTTCGTTTTCAAAGAGATTCCGCCGGAGTAGAAGCACTAAATCAACTCCCGGAATCTCTTCCGTTTTTTTCTCTTCTCAATCGAGTAGGAAGCGATGACGTGCAATGGTCTTCGTGATTCTACGATTGCGTTAAGACTAAGTTCTTCGCAAGCAAGAATGGTCGCAGAACTGCCGCGTTATCACACAGTGGAAGGATTTCTGGATTAAGCGATAACCCAAGCCGGGTAATCATGAATTCACGTCTCTTCTCGATCCGATTCCACATTTCCGGATACTGATTTCTTACCGAACTGCGAAGGTTCTCGTCGGCGAGGGCGATGGTGTCCTCCACGTTAACACCAAACTTGGACGATGGAACTATTGGGATCATGTCACTCTGGAGCATCATTCCTGACCTCAGAACGTAAGGTGACCCTCGGTAAAATGGCGAATTAGTCCATTCTTCCAAATCAATCAAATGTCCCGGATTCAGCGCAAGTTTTAGTCCGAGTGAATGCGCTTGTCGATCTATCGTGTTGAACACATCATTGCCGCTGGCGCCAACCCTTATCGACTGGTACCAAGTAGCGAGCAATTTGAAATAAGGTATGCAAATTTTGGATAAGTAGTCAGGTTGAATGTTTTCGAGTTCGTTCTCCTTCTCCACAACATAAGCAGCTCGGCAAACTAACGATCCTCGAACGCCAAACGCCGCGGTGAGGGGATCACCGCGTTTTATTCTCCGCATTGAGGGGCTGCAGAGTCCGACTCGTGCTCTGTCGCCGGTTGAGAGCATTATGTGAGTGATGAGGGGCATGCCATTTAACTTCATGAGTTGAACCGCTTCGTACTCGGTGATTCCATCCTGCAAATGCGTTATCAGGTTGTGCATGTATCGAGAACATGTGGTTGCTGCGAATTCGAACGCCGCGATTTCATTGACAGAATGTGAATTTCTCAATCCGATCTTTGGGTCGGTCAAGAGGTCATTAGCGTTGGTGACGTTCGCTCTTGATCCCGTAGTTTGTCTTAGAGCGTCTGACTAGATAACTGGGAATTTCGATTGCAAGTGAAGAGCTCTTGAAGTCGTCTTGTGTGTAATGTTTCCATCCTGCGACGCCTACTTTCATGCCGCGTTTGATGCCTGCTTCACGGAAGAGTTCGGACGGTTCTTTGGGTTTCATTGATTTTGAGCGTGATTGGCCCATGAGTGAGAAGTATGGGACGATGCGATTCTTGGCATGGATCTGGGCGACGCACTTTGCGTATGCAATTCCCTCAAGTCCTACGAGGAGTATTGGCGGAGCATTGGTCTTACCGACAATCAGAATGGATTCTTCGAATCGCGGATCGTAACCCGATAGGTAGGTTATGTTGCCGAAATGTTCCCGGTCTCCGTAGACGATCATCACGTCCAATTTGCGTGTCTTCATTAGTGATCTGAGATGTGATATTCGAGCATGAAATTCTGTGCTGGGAACGGTTGGTTCTAATGAAGGAACTTCTGGGGTGGGGAGATCTAGTTCGGAGAGTCTGACGTCTACCAAGTTTCTAGTCGCTCAACCGTTTTAATTTCGGTCAGTGTTAAACCCATTCCCTCGTCAATGGTTCATTTTATTGCTTCAAGATATTGTGCTAAATTCTTGTCCGTGTAAGTGCCAGCGTACGGTATGGATTTCAGGGTCGAGTCGCCGTATGTCTGCTGGAGGTAGGGAGATACGCTCCGGCCTAGAGTATCCAGAAAACCTTCCACGTCTCCACTGGGTGCTGCCGTGATATGTGTGAAGCCTAGTTTGATGTAAGTTTCATAAAATTTGATGATGTCCTCAGCGTTGGAGGCTACCAGAAAGTACTTCTCGACAGCCTCCCACGACACTCTGTCACCGTGTGCTTCGACGTACCGTGGATCTGAAACTCCCAGATCGAAGAAGACTGGAAGCAGCGTTGACTTCCATAATCTGAGCGAATGGAGCGCCTTCTCATGATCTCCTTGCGCGTATCCGACGTGGACGAGGAGCGACTTTTCGACCTGATCAGCTGTCCGTCCAACTTTTCTTGCCCCTCTATCGAGAGCAGGAAATAGTTTCTCCGTGAAGAGTGAAGGGTTTTCAACTGGAAGCGACATGAAACTGTCGCCTAGCATGCCGGCCACTTCAGCTCCTCTAGGTCCTGTGGAAGCGATGTGTATTGGAACGGGGGGATTCGGTTTATCGTAAAGATTTGCTTTGGAAAGTTTGTAGAATTTTCCTACATAAGTCACAAAGTTTCGGTTCCAAAGCATTCTGATAATCACCACGGCCTCTTTCAAACGCTCAAGACGCTCTGCGTTTGTAGCTGGCCATTCGAAGCCACACGGAATTTCGTTCAAGGCTTCTCCTGTACCTACGCCGAGGAAAACCCGACCTGGATAAAGGCAGGATAACGTTGCAAAAGCCTGAGCCACT
This sequence comes from Candidatus Bathyarchaeota archaeon, assembly GCA_963848755.1. Classification (GTDB taxonomy): domain Archaea; phylum Thermoproteota; class Bathyarchaeia; order 40CM-2-53-6; family 40CM-2-53-6; genus FEN-987. The sequence continues at coordinate 5,810 of CAWKES010000027.1, forward strand.
ATTGGTGGTGGATAACGAAAGAGCGGACAAGTGATACTCGTGCCAAGGATAACATTTTTCGTCAACGCTCCGATCGCCGAGAGCACTTCCCATGAGAACGCACCATGTGCGTTCGTGTCATACCAAGGATGGAAATGATCCGAAGCCCAAACAGCATCCAAACCCTTGCCCTCCGCGCTTAGCCCATACTTGACCAGCTGCGATGGATGATATTCTTCGGAGGCGGCTACTAATCCCTAACGTGATTCTCAAGGCAAGTCACTCTGTCAGATCGGAAATACCATATTAGTGATTACATTTACGGTTATCACTGCGAGTTGCGATTGATGACTGAAAATGTGGAAAATGTGGAACTGGTCCTTGATGCTCGTGCCGTATTAGGAGAAGGCGCCATTTGGGATAACAAGCGTCAGGTGCTCTACTGGATCGATATCGATCCGGGGCTGGTTCACGTTTACGATCCTGCCACACGCAAAGATCGTTCGATTTCAGTCGGACAGCCCGTAGGTACCGTGGTGCCGCGTAAGTCAGGTGGTCTTATGTTGGCTGTTCGAAACGGTTTCATGTCCCTCGACCCGGAAACTGCTAAAACATCGCTCCTGGCGAAACCGCACGATCATAATCCCGAAAACCGGTTCAACGACGGCAAATGCGACCCGGCCGGCCGGTTCTGGGCTGGGACGATGGAGACGACGACACGTAAGGGTGCTCTGTTCCGTCTTGACACTGACCTCTCGGTTCATCGAGTATTGGATAATGTAGGATGCTCAAATGGGCTTACGTGGACGTTAGACAAGAAGACAATGTATTACATTGACACCAACACGGCTAAGATAGATGCGTTCGATTACGACAACACGACGGGCACAATTTCTAACCGCCGTACCGTCGTAAACGTACCCGAAACATATGGTCTCCCAGACGGCATGAGCATGGATATCGACGAAAAACTATGGGTAGCACATTGGGAAGGAGGATGCGTCTGCCGTTGGGATCCAACCACCGGTCGACTCCTACGAAAAATCTCGTTGCCAGCCACACTAACCACTTCCTGCGCATTCGGAGGCCCGGATCTCGATACACTTTACATAACCTCGGCGACCACCGGGCTTGACGCTGCAACCCTATCCAAACAACCAAAAGCAGGTGGACTGTTCGCCGTTAGTCCAGGCGTTAAGGGCTTACCTGCCCTCTCCTTCGAAGGCTAACACGGCCAGAATATTTGACCGACGAGATTTCGTAAATTAATTGCCCTAGCGCGCTACTTGCATGGCTCTCTTCAACGACTCTTCGGAACTAACTGTCGGGTTATACTCGAGACCGAAAAGACCTTCATAGCCCAACTCGTCAATCTTCTTCAAAATGTTCCTGTAATCAAGCTCGCCCAAGTCTAATTCATGTCTCCCAGGTGCGCCCGCACAGTGAATGTGTGCAATGGATTTGAGATTCCTTTCGATCGTTTGTAGAATATTCCCTTCCATCATCTGCATGTGATATATGTCGTAAACCAATTTCAGGTTTGGACTTCCTACGTCACGGACGACCTCGAACCCTAACCCTGCTGAATCGACAAAATATCCTGGATGATCAACTATTGTATTCAACGGTTCCAGGAGAAGTGTGATCCCCGCTTTTTCAGCCATCCTGCATCCCTCTTTCAGGATGTGAATCATGTTTCTTGTCTGCTGCCGCATCGACACACCCTTCAAGGTGTTTCCGCTGCAAGTGATTATTTTCTCGCAGTCGAGCATACGTGCGATTTCAATTGTCTTTCTCAGTCTTTTCAAGTATGTCGACTTATCGCGCGCTTTTACTAAACTACCTCCGATGTCTCCGGCGTTAGAATTCACGACAATGTTAGAGACCGCAATTCCGCAATCATGAGTCACCTGTCGCATGGCTTTCATGTCTTTACCTTTTTCATCAGGCAACCAAAATTCTATCGCAGCAAATCCTAATCCTGCTGCTTTTCTAGCTCTCTCAGCGAACGGATATTCAGTCAACAACATCTCGATGCAAACTGAGAACCTGACCATCGTTCTACCAATTCCTCTTTCTAACCGAAGCGCACACTCAGAGGAGGCCTGAGGTAATTTGCTTTGCTAAAGCGTGTAACTTTTCTGCAACAAAATGGTACAATGCTTGATTCCACATAGAAGTAGGTCCGTTATCTGCTTCCACGTGTAGCTGAGATTAAAGCAAACGGCAAAGATTACTAACCTAAACAAATCTTCTCTGGGTACTTGCCGGTGACCTACACGAAACACGAATCCGCCATCTCAGTTCTCCTACTCGCTGCAATCTGCTTTACATTCTTCGGACTACCGACCGCTCACAGCCAAATGAACACCACTTCGATGACAACGACTATCAAAACCCCCCCAACAGGCCAATGCTCAGTCCTCGGCCTGGCCTTCTCAGCAAAAGCAAATCAGGTGATCGGGGGAACATTCGGATCAGATTCAGTCATAGATTTCTATATTTTGTCACAGAACGACTTCAACGCACTCTCACAAGAAAATACTTGCGGCCTTCCATACGCTGCTAACCCACTCTTCGATTTGACAGGCGTCTGGGCTTACGATAACGCATATGGAAGCTCCCCGATTCCAACGAGCGGGATTTACTACTTCGTCTTCGTGTACCATAACAATGGTATAGCGGAACTCACGAGTGGTTACGCAACGGTTGAATTGACTTACCCGGCCTTCGTAACGATCATAACACAAGCGCAACCAACTAATACCACGATTATGAACAGCGCGAACACCACTAACACTTCGTGATACAACCAATTACACGGTCATTTTCAGTCGTAGAACCGAAACTGTCAAAAAGCAAGCCCTCGAATGATTTTCTGACGAATTATGCATCGAAACCCTACGGCGATAGTGGCCTTAGCAGTTCTCACATTCATAACAGCAGTGGTGATTGTAAATCAGTTGTAGGCTTCAGCTTTGGCTCCGTGCGTAGCGCAAATCAATACCCCATACATGTCGACGGCGACGTTGAACCCGAATTCGAATATCGCCGTCACAATGCCTGTTTCTGTAACATGTTCCTTTACTCACGGCCAACTGTACGCTGTCGGAGACGCATTCGACAATTCAACGAATACGCCTCTTGGGTCAGTGCTTAGCACGTTGCCATCAGTTAACAAAGGTAACCAGTTCAACG
>CAWKES010000028.1:0-5574 GCA_963848755.1 Candidatus Bathyarchaeota archaeon
CTACGATTATGAACACGCAAACACCACTAACACTACGTGATACAACCAATTACACAGTCATTTTAAGTCGTAGAACCGAAACTGTCAAAAAGCAAGCCCTCGAATGATTTTCTGACGAATTATGCATCGAAACCCAACGGCGATAGTGGCCCTAGCAGTACTCACAGTCATAACAGCAGTGGTGATTGTAAATCTAGTTGTAGCCTCAGCATTAGCTCCATGCGTAGCGCAAATCAATACACCATCATGTCGACGGCGACGTTGAACCCGAATTCTAATATCGCCGTCACAATGCCTGTTTCTGTAACATGTTCTTTTACTCAAGGCCAGCTGTATGCCGTCGGAGATGCATTCGACAATTCAACGAACACGTCTCTTGGGTCAGTGCTTAGCACGTTGCCATCAGTTAACAAAGGTAACCAGTTCAACGGACAACTTGTCTTCGTGATACCCGCGGCGCGATCGTGGACATTCTATTTATTTTGCCGTGTCCATCTACAGTGATCCTCCAAGCATTGGTGTCAACTTCAGCAACGCACAACAGACGATTGTCAACACCCAACTCCTGGCAACAACAAGTGCTCAACTCATGGTGCTGCCAGAATTTCCGGTCTCGACAGCTATGGTGACTGTGTTAGCCCTGTTCGTCGCATTAGTGATATCAAAGCGCAAGCATAAGTGAAAGACAAATTACTCATCTCAGCCAAGTCGACTCTTAGCGACGAGCTTCATCCTTCACTCTAGTATCCATCGTCTAGTATCTTATCGCTTCCACTAGTACACTCCAAAGAGATGTAAGTTCGTTCGATTTCGATAGCTTAAGGATTTAATCGTTTTAGTATGTGTGGATCTAGTGGGGCGACGAACAGAATTGAACGCTGGGCGCCGAAAACCCATAAATTGGCTGGTTATGGGGATGCTGTCGACACTGTTCTTTGCATTTTACGGTCTCTTTAGCAAACTTTCAACGCTTCAACCTTCGATCGTTAACCTGATCATTTTCATCGCATCCGGGATTTGCGGAATCATTCCATCTTTGCTTATCGAGCGAAAGATCGCGTTTTCTAAGGAAGGATTTTTGTCCGGTCTCTGCTCCGGCGGATCGGTACTGATAATGTTATTCATGTTGGTCTCAAATCAAGTCTTAGTCGTTTTTTCGTTTGTGTCATTTTCATCAGTAGTCTTCTTCTTGATCATGCTGGCGCTCGAAAAACCAACACTATCTCGCAAGCAGAAGTTTCTGGCGGCTACCGGGATTCTCGTATCTACCGCAGGGTTGTTCATTGCTTCAACATCGATGAATGGAATAACTAATCTGTTAACGAACTCTTCAATCAGCCCGTACTACTTGATGATCGCATCCCTCGATACCGATCGGCATCGGTTTCTGGGCGTATTTTTCTTTCGTTGCAATAAAGAAGACCAGGTCGACAGTCTCTACCGTCTTGCTTAGCTACTCATTCGCGGCACTGGCAATCGCGTTGCTAAGTTACTCTCTCCTTGGATTGCGTACTCCCTTACCCACTTTCTCTCAACTGAGCGACTTCTTCCCAGTGATGGCGGGGCTGTTCCTAATTGGTGGGGTGATGCTTACTCTGAAGGCATATGAGATGACTTCTGGAGAATCAAGAATTGAAGATACCATTGTAGCGATTCTAGCGAATGCCGAGATAGTTCCATTGATATTTCTCTCCTACTTCATCCTTGGAGAGTTCACGATCGAATCATTCGTCGGTGCCTTCACGGTCTTCATAGGACTCTCAATCCTAAACGCCGCTAGAGCTTGATAGTCACTTCGCACTTCATTTACGTAAAAACAAAATGTACTCAATCATCAGGACAAGGCATGGAAAACGTAACTCACGGTCACGTAGAAGAAGGGCTAACTAATGTACAGACCGGAACTAGTCAAAGAGTCACTTCTCCGCCATCAACTACGACGGTTTGCCCGTTAACGAAGGCGCTGTAGTTACTCACTAGCATCAGTGCGACTCCAGCGATGTCCTCTGGCTGACCAGGTCTGCCGAGAGGTATGCCCGAAACCAAATCCAGCCGTTCTGCTTTCGATAGCCTATTCCAGTTTCGTTGTGTAGCTATTGATCCGGGTGCAATTGCGTTACAGCGTATTCCGTATTTCCCATATTCCTTCGCGATGTGTTTTGTTATTCCCAGGATTGCAGATTTGGCAATGGTGTACGGTGCACCTTTATCGTATCCGGCGATAGCGGGGGTTGAAGAAATGTTGACGATCACGCCGTATTTTTGTTTCATCATGACCGGCAAGACCTCTCTACAGCACCGAAATGTTCCTAACGTGTCAACAGCCAACACTTTTTTCACCGCCTCATCTGAAATTTCATGAAGCGGCGTATCCCATAATTCATCCTATGATCGGGAAACCGGCATTGTTCACAAGAATATCGATCCGGCTTTTGTATTGTTTGAGAGTTCTCTTCACCATTTCGACTACGTTCTCTTGCGAGGCTATGTCGGCGCGAACGCCAATTGAATGCGTCCTGTATTTCCGCTTTATTTGATGAGCTACGTCGTCAGCTTCTTTTTCATCTCTTCCCACTATGACGACATTTGATCCATGTGCAGAAAATAGTTCGGCAATGGCTCTTCCATTTCCTTTCGTAGAACCGGTGACGATTGCGATCTTGCCTTGAAGAAGTTTGACATTTGTTCTGTTATTTTTCTGAATCAGAATTCATCGCTTTTTCCTGAAGGTTGTCGATTTCTTTGTGTGCAATCTCCTTCTAAAGGTTGCATCAGTCTAATGGCTTGTTGACTTTTTAGTGGATTAATGATCCTGTGGCGGCGTCCGTTTAGTTTCCTAATTCTCGATTTACCGTACGAGAACTGGCTTGTAGGGTAAGTCAATTAGTAAGGCTCTGGCCAAATCCATGGATCCTTCCTTAGCCTTATCCGCCAGGGTATCAGCTACTCTTGAAACGTAGTGTAAAGGCGGAGAGGCGTCACATAGAGGTTCAATTTCCCGTTCAAAACCTTTGTAGATGCCGCCGTCAGCACAGATCCCGTTCAGCATATCTTCCATCACCCTCTTCGAGCGTCTTGTGACAATGTACTCCGCTGAGTCAACTTCCTCGAGCAAAGCCGATAATCCTTTTTCATCGGCTGAGAATTGCTGGGCGGATCCTTTCGAGACCTGCAAGGCTCGATTGATGAGCCTTGGAGTGTGCTCGGATCGATTCAGGAATCGTCTCACATACTCCTTAGTCTCTAAAATTGGAACACGATCCACAAGACGGACTCGTGGAAGTGAAAGGAGCGTTTCGATTGGTCTAGGCATTTCTGCGTAGAAGTGCGTATGGCAAGGCATTAAAACGGTTACTCCTTAGAATCTGGGTTTGACTTAGATCTCATTCAGATCCATGCACGTATGATACATCACTGTACCGTAAACAGCACGTTAATATCCCGCGAGAGCTGTATAGTGTTTTGATGACCGATGGCAACGATCCAGACGCAGCTTCAGGAAGGACTTGACGAGCAACTGTTCGCAGAGTTCGATCTCGAATGCAGCAACTGTGGGTTCAGCACACAAGACCCTGAAATATACGACCGCCATAACCGGCGTTGTAAAATTCCAGTCGCCGCGGCTTTTCGTTGAACGCCAAGTAAGAGTGCCCAATGGCTCCCATGTGAATGCGGGCGCCTAAGGTTCTTTGTGTACAACAAACTCCCCTAGAGGTTTCTCTGCGAGAACCTCCTCCCCTTTTTATTTTCTCAAAATCAAATCTTAGATTTGGTTCTTCGGATCCACACTACGGCCAGCATGGCAGTTGCTAAAGGAAAGAGCGCAAATTTCCCAACGAAACAGAAGGCTACGACAGACACGATAAGCGTCAGATAAGGAAAAAATTGCTTCAGACCATTCAACTTCAGCAATTTGACGGCTGATGCTGATCCAAAGATGTACACCGCAATGAATCCCGCCCCTGAGACTAAAAACAAATCGTCCAATCTCGCATTAGTCATGGCGTCTATGATTAGTCCGACCGTTGCGCCGACGAAGATGAGCACGATTGCTCGCGCCGGAGCGGCTCGAGAATTCAATTCGTGCAATGCGGAAGGCATGCTTCTATCGCGTGCTAGCGCAAAGACGAGACGAGATACGCCTATGCTGTAGGCATTCAAGGCTCCGAAACACGTTGTGATGGCTAGAAACAACACGACTATTACGGTGCTTATACCGAGCGAGCGCGAGAACATCAGAGCGATCGGTGCGTAGAGACTCTGATTTTCGTAGATCCCGGTACCGACGGTTGCGAGCGAGGTTAAAACGTACAATATACTCGTTATGAGAACGCTAATTCCAATGCTAAGTCTGAAATCACGTTGAGGGTTTCGAAATTCTTCAGCCATATGTGGAACATTCTCATACCGAGGAACGAGAAGAAAATTACCGCGGCAACAACGCCCACAGCAGACCATCCTTTCGGCACGAACGGGACAAAATTGTCCGCATGCATCCGTGGCAAAGTTAGAACCACAGCGATAAAGAGAACCACCACGACGGTTCCAAGCATGATTGATTCGATTCGGCTACCGATCTTTATCCCAGTGAGATTGATCAAAATCGTACCGCACATGAAAACGAACGAAATCGGATAGAGTAGACTCGTCGCCAGTCCGAGTGAGACTATAACATAGGAAGCGGCGACTATGGCTACGATAGGAGCACCAACGAAGAACGAAAACACAAACAGCCATCCAGCTATGGTTCCGATCTTCCAACCGAATGCGCGCTTCACATACGCCGATATTCCTCCCGCTTCCGGGTAGGTAGAGGCCAAGACTGCAAAGGTGTAAGCAATTGGATAGCTTACCAGCGATAACGCGATCCAAGCTACGATGGAAGCTGGTCCTGCAATGTTCGCCGCAATCGCTGGGGTAACTAAGATTCCGCTTCCTAACACTGATCCAACGTACATGAAAATGCCCTCCCGTAACCTGATGCTCTTATTGAGCGATCGTTTCGCAATCAACAACATCACATGGCTTGATCAAAACGATTGTATGACTGTATCCACAGATCTAATTCCAATTCATTTCAGAGTAATAACCAAGTTACCTGACTTTAGGGTTTAGAATCGATTTGTTTCACTCAGGAGTATGAGCCAGGTACGACCTCGGCCCTTTTCTAACCTTGATTGATTGTTGCTTCTTGAGGAAAAAGAAAATGCAGTTCCCGCTATGCGACTTCTGCAGGGATAGTGGCGTCACCATTTCCGCTGAATACGATGGAAGGACTGTATTCGGATCCTGCGCTTATATGTGCCGTTCACACTTCGAACGATTCGGACAGGGCTTAGGCTACGCTACAGGCAAACGAATTTCTCGAGAACTCACAATCACCGTACCTGCCTAGTACACGAAAAACGCTCCAAACGTCGACTCGCATCTGAAGAATTGCGGGCCGATCCAAACGGTTTCCCAACCCCCAATCTTTCCCTCCTTTCGCGGTGGGCAATATCCAAGATTCGGAGGCATTCTTTTTAGCCTACTCCTATCGATGAAGCCATTCCACTCTGAAGCGCTGGTGAATTG
>CAWKES010000029.1:0-80448 GCA_963848755.1 Candidatus Bathyarchaeota archaeon
CGTCTGAAGCTTCTTGCTGAATTCATCCACTGACTCGACCATTACATAGTTAACCGGTCGCTGGCCGGCGTCCATTTTCTTCATCATCCCACCATTGGTACCCGGCCGCTTCATCGCCTCCTCCATGTTCTGTGCTGTTCCGGGTCTCGTTTCAATCATCCAGTAATCCATTCCCCCCATGGTCATCTTCTCAAATTTCCAGCCAAATAGGTTCTTGTAGAACGCTGAAAGTTTCTCAGGGTTATCGGCTGGAATTTCGAAATGAACAACCGTCCGATCCAAAACTATCACTTTGAGGAAAACACATTTTCAATATATTTAAGATTAGTTCGAATATGTGATACATATGACCTTTCGTGAAAATCTTTTGTAATCACGGTTAATGTGTTAATTTCTCTTCGAATGAAAGTTTCATAAGAGATGCCGCAGCCATTATCTGTCCGTACAACGTTGAATACGATTAGGATTGCAAAGCTCTAAGTTCAGCTGTTTTCCTAATTCTTTGGATTCTAGCGTTTTCCGGTATATCCGGCGTGTACGGTGTCGTGAGCCCTGGAAATGTGATTATCGCTCAGGCTAGATCAGGGTATGGTTCAATGATAGTTAACGTGGTGGATTCATGTACGGGGCAACGTGTTCCGGGAGTAATTGTGGCCGTGGGACGATTACATTATGTCACGAATACCTCTGGTTCAACCACTTTCATGGTTTTGCCATCCGGGTCGATCACGATTACGCTAAGTCATAGTGGGTATTACAGCAACTCGCTTGTGGCTGCTTCTTCAACATATACCGCAGTATACACCATCTATCTGGTACCACTCAAAGCATGTTACCCGTAAAACCGATCGTGGTGGGCTCACACGAATTCACATGCTACTTGTTTGTGGGATTGTCCGGTTTGGTTTTGCTTCCGATCTTGACTAGCATGAAGTTGAGCTGATACCGTTCTCCATCGATCTCTACCTTCGATGATCTGTGAAAGCCCTTACTGCCTGTCGAAAATACTTTGGACTCCAATGCCACATCAGCAATCTCCTTTCCATCAGAAAATATCTTAGCGGTTATCATACAGATTCACTAGAGTTAGACCATTCCCTAATTGCCCAGATAATAGAGCTACGGTCCGCTCCACTTGTGCCCTCTCGTGTGGTAAGGCGACTTTGAGAAGGCATTTTCTTCCATCCCGGGATTAGGGAACATATTTTCGATGTGGAGCATACACTGAATTCATTAGATTCATCTCGCGACGACTAGAAGCAGCATCCATGAAGCGGTTGTCTGAAAAAACCTGCGGCGTATGCAAACTCTCAATGACGTAAAGGTACAGATGCATGAAACAAACTAGAATCATACTAGGAATATGTCGTTTCGCAGAAGTATCCTTTGCTATCGAGTTGGCGGTGGATCTCTCTGATGGCATCGGGAATGTCCGTCTCATTTACTACAATTATTATTTGTGACGTATGTGGAGCGAATATGCCTCTTTTGATGTTTATTCTGGGAATCGAGCTTATTGCAATTGATGCAACTCCAGGAGTATCTCTCATTTTGTCTCCGACTAGCGTCACTACGCCTAATCCATATTCAACTTTCATTTCCTTATCGAATGATCTGAGTCGCTCTTCGTTTTTTCGTACAAAGTTTGCGTCTAGCACGAGGAAATCTCGCAGAACCTGTCCCGTATCCATCACTTCAGCTCCAAGATCAAGGAAAGCGTCATAGTCTTCCCAAAGCACGAGACAATCTTGAAGCGACCTACTCCTTTCGTTGCTCATTGTAATAATAGCACAGTTGGTTAGACCAGTCACACACTTAACCGCCTGCGGTTTTGGGTCTTCTGTTTGTATTAATGTTCCTAGTCTCAGATCTGATAATGGCGCGACCGTTACCGGGAGCTTGTGTGATTGAGCAATTCTCACGGCAGCATTCTGAACTATATTCATGCCAGATATTGTTGCTTTCTGGGCTTCATTGTAGGTCATCGAGGAAACTCTTCTAAGTTGCTGGTCTTTGACGATCTCTGGATCGGCGCTCCGGACGGGTGTCTCTTTGAATAGAATTGTTTCAACCTCATAATGATCCCTTAAGAGGATGGAGAGGAAGACTGCCGTCTGGTCTGATCCACCCCGCCCCAGAAGTGTCTCCAAACCATCATGGGTCACACCCATGAACCCACCAACGGAAATGATTCTCTTTTCCTCTATAAGGTGAATGAGGCCAGATAGCTTCTTGCGACTCATTTCGAAATCTGGCGTAGCATTTTCAAAGTTGTCGTCTGTTATGATTGGCCAAGCTGTTTTGTCAAGAAAGCATGACTGCAATCCTACTTGAATTGAGAGCATAACTCATCAGTGTCGCTGTGAGTAATTCGCCACCTGTTGTTAGAACTCTTGCTCTAATCGAACCATCAAATCGTCTGTCAACCTTCGAAAGAGTCTCTTCAACATCATTCCTATACCTGCCAAGCATGCTCTGGAATTCTTTGAGAAGACTCGCTTTTACAATGTGTGAGGCGAGATTCGAGTAAGACGAAAATATGGAGTCTAGATCGTAGTCTCGTCCAAGCGCCCTCGCTTCACCAATGGTCTGAAGTCTGTCGGTGACGCCCTTCGGTGCAGAGAATACTGCAAGAGGACCTAGATCGTTAGCCTTTTTCAGTTCTGTGATGCGTTCCACAATTAATGGAATGTTGGTGCCAGCGAAGTCTATGAGGCCCCCGCCAAACTTGATAATCGCTAGACTCTTCAAGCAGCCCCGTCGTCGATTGTCCTTATGAACGGCATATACATTCTTTGTGACTAGTCAAGATAGTTTGCAATATTCCAGAATTGTCATTCAGATGGAATGATCGAGTGAAGCTATCTTTTGGTCTATGAGGATGCGGGTATCTGAACTTGAACTCTAATTTTCTTGGCGAGGTACTAGTGCGGGTGCGGGCATCGTAAGTTCGGTGGTGGGCATGGTCTCCCCGTTTAGTTATGAACATTGAATTATATGGCATTTGGATGATTACGAGTGGCACAGAAGATGACATGAACCCCCCATGAAAGATAGCCTCAGAGAGAACGTTAATGAAATCGCTTGGTGGCATACGATTGACTTAGGTAACGGGATAACAACACCGGGGAGAGATAATTCTCCTGAGCGACTGGTCTTCCATGCGTGGAAAGAGAAATAGTTTGGTTTGATTGTTAAGTTTAGTCTGCTTCTATCTTCTTACACGTGGATGATTCTGAGATTCGGGAACCACAATATAACTGGCTGGATAGAAGGCGTTAAGCGCGAGACGTGATAACGACTTCTCTATTTTTACGTGCTAGCATATTAACAAACGATTTATTGCTGAGGCTGAAATCGCAATCGTAGGGAGACTGGAGAATGACGAAACTCACGGTGACGCTTGCTCAGATGACGGTGACGCGCGCAAATCCTGAAGCGAACCTCAAGAAAGCTGAGAGTTTGATTTCTGAAGCAAGCCGCCGAGGAAGCGACATGATATGTTTCCCAGAGATGTGGACGACCGGATTCGATTGGGCTTCGAATCAACGCATCGCAACTGACCAAGAGAAAATTATTGATCGCGTAGCCGAGATGGCGAGACAATACCGCATCTGGATCAACGGCTCCATGCTCGCCTTGAATGAGGAAGGCAAGGTCGCCAATACCTCCATCCTCTTCGACGTGACCGGTAAGAGAGCAGGTACCTATCGCAAGACACATCTCTTTACAATGTTCCACGAAGATGATCACATGGCTCCGGGAAATGCTCTATGCACAGTTCAAACACCGTGGGGGTTGGTTGGGCTTTCTGTGTGCTACGACATCCGGTTCCCTGAACTGTTCCGCACCTACGCGCTGAAAGGTGTGAAAATACAACTCAACCCCATGGCATTTCCATATCCTCGATTGCAGCATTGGAAAGTTCTGATTCGCGCTCGAGCTATCGAGAATCAGATGTATCTGATTGGAACAAACCAGGTTGGATCTGAAGACTTCGGATCCGACGGAGTCATAACGTATTTCGGCGATTCAACCATTATCGACCCATGGGGCGAAACTGTAGTTGAGGCTGGGGAGAAAGAAGAATCTCTACTGACCGCAACTATTGAGATCGACAAGGTCGACCAAGTTCGCTCCAAAATGAAAGTTCTTAATGACCGCCGACCTGACCTTTACAAGCTCGGCTGATCATATCCTTAGCATCGTCCTAGTTCGGGACTGCTTTTGGTTACACATTCATTTCAGTTCACCCTTCTCACTTTTTCTGAGAATTTCGAAGCGGCGTGTTTAATCAAAGTATAAACAATCACAAGGTCAGACACTTCAGCGAACGCAGTTTTATTTTTCGTGATTTTCATCGAGAAGCATCATATTCGTTGACAATCGCGAGCCCAGGCATAGCTTCGCAAACGTTGAGCGTAGCGGTTACAGGTGGTGAAGTTGGTACGGCTGGCAACGTCTACTTACAACAAAGCAACATACCCGTACCAGAATTCAGCGGCATGGCCATCATAGCTTTCGCAGCACTCGCAGCCTCGGCATATATCCTACGTCGCCGTCGACGCTAAACCACAATAACGACAGAGAATCCTTTCTCTGTTCGCAATTCCCACTTTTTAGGAAAACCTACCGTTCAAGGACCATATGTCGCAGCACGAAAACGGATGATGGATAGCTTTTATCAATTCAGCCGCTCTACTATATAGAGAGGTATTTGTGGAGGAGTTTGAATGGGCGTGGAAGAGAATCTACGGTTAATGAAGACGTTGGATGATGCTTGGAATGCGGGGCCGGGAAGTAAGGAATGGGAGACGTTCAGGAAGCGTCATACTGAGAATGTTGCCGTGTACTGGCCAGGTCAACCCGAACCAACAAGAGGTCGGCATAATCATGATAGTGAAGCGGTGGAGTTTTTCAAAATATTTCCTGACAATCACCTAGTGAATAATCCGTACAAGATCCTATTCGGTCAAGGCGACTACACTTGCTCAGTAGCCGAATTCACAGGAACCATGACGGGACCAATGAAGGGTGCCGATGGGAAAATGATTCCTCCCACCAACAAGAAGTTTCGACTCGAATTCTGCACAGTCGCCACCTGGAAGAATGGAGAGATTGTTGAAGAGAGACTGAACTACGATTTGATGGGAATGCTGAAACAAATCGGCATAATGTAACAAAATAACGCATGGACTAAACGACTCGTCAGTCGTCGTAACAAGCCGTTATCGTATCGTAGCGTAGACGAGATACAGGTGATAGGCGCCATATGCGCCTAGAACCGCAGCCTGCAAGTAGATGCTGAATGTGGACATAAGGTAGTATATCAGGTAAGTGTTCAGCGCCACAATTACCCCACCAGTTAACACAGCGAGGTATGTGGTTGACCGTTTGTTAACCAACGGTCCCATGAGATCCTTCCTCGCGGTGAATGTTATCAAAGGTATCATGGGTAACGCGATCATCAGGCTGAGGAGTACTTGGCTGTAGACCAACAGGAGCAGCGGATCGAAACCTAGAAGCACCGCTATCGTTGTTGGGAAGACGTTGATAACTCTCGTGATAACCCGCCTGAGGGTCTTGTTTATTTTTGTTCCAAGTAACCCGTCCATGATCGCTTGGCCGGCTAACGTTCCGGTGGTCGAGGAGGCGATGCCGGAGCAAAGTAATGTCACGGCGAAGACAATGGCGGCTAGAGGTCCGTAGATGGGTATCATTATGCGATACGCGGTATCTACAGCGGAGACGTTGCTGTACTTCGGATAGAAAGTCACGGCGCTTACGATGAGGATGGCCGCATTGACCATTCCGGCGATCGTAAAAGCAATCATGCTTTCGCCGGTATGTAGTTTCAATAATCGCTTCTTTTCTTGATCGGTGCCATCTACCAGCTTATCCTTAGTCAACGTGGAATGTACGTACAGTGCGTGTGGCATGACGGTCGCGCCGATGATGCCAACTATCAAGGTTATGCTGCTGAGACCAAATACTGGCGTGATAAAGGACTGAGCCATCTGAGGTATGTTTAGGCCGGTAACGATAAGTTCGTACAGGAAACCGAAAGCTATGATCGATACGAATAACATGAAGAAATATTCAAGCGCCCTGAAACGCCGAGATGTCAATGCTAATAGGATGAGGATGTCTGCTGCTCCGAATAGCGACGCATAAAGGAGGGGGATGTTGAAGAGTATGTTCAACGCGATGACCGTCCCTAGGTACTCCGCGAGGTCAGTGGCTGCGGCTGCCGCTTCGGCACCAATCCAGTTCAGGTAAACGTCAAATTTAGAATGAAGAGACTCACGGACGAGTCCCGCCAAATCCTTGCCTGTTGCTATTCCTAGCTTTCCTGAGACATACTGAAGAAGCATCGCCATGAGGTTCGCCATCCAGACCGTCCAGAGCAAACCGTAGTTGAACGACGCTCCCGCCTGAATGTCCGTCCCGTAGTTCCCCGGATCCATGTATGCCATGCTCACGATCAATGCCGGACCCGCGAAGAGGAAAAGCGAGCGATACTTGCTAACGAATCGCCCGACCTGCAAATTTAGGTAAACCTCACTATTCTAGCAGTTATTTTTCCACGACTGAAATCCAATATCGCGACTTGAAGTACTAGGGCCCTTAGCAACCAATTCATCGACGCTTCAGACTGCTGATGATTTTAGTTGAGTGTACGTACTGGTGCATGTCGTTACGGTCGTTTACTTCAATCCTTCTTTTCCATGGCTTGGAGCCACATTGGATGCTGGAGTGCGAAGTCGACAAAATGCGAGAATCGGTCGATGGTTGCTTTGTGAACGTGATGTTCGATACCCTCAGCGTCCTCCTTGGCGATTTTTTCTTCGATACCTAGAATCTGAAGGAATCTGAGAATCGTCAGATGCCTCTGCTGAACCGATCTCGCCAACCGTTCGCCACTGCTTGTCAGAGTGAGGCCTCGGTAACGTTCATACACAATGAATCCCTTTGCGTGTAATCTCTGCAGCATGACGGTAACGCTGGCGGGTCTAACGCCAAGCAGCTCTGCGATATCTGCTGACCTAGCGTACCCTTTCTTCTGCATAAGGTCGTAAACGACCTCAAGATAATCTTCCACACGCGTAAGATCAGAGGCTGGGTTAGGTCTCGAAGGCAGAACGAGTGTATTCGTCTTCGTTGGATTTCCCATTTATCTCATCGAGTTACGTTTTTCAATTTGTCTTAGGCTGGCGCACGAGTCTGGCTTACACCGTTATAGTCTACCCTTTAAATGTTAAGGCCTGCTAACTAATTTAGTCGTACAAAGCGTTTCCGCTAGTGGATCACGCTAGGTCGGTCAGATTTTACGTCTATACTGCGTAGGTGTCAAACATTTCGTTGAACGCTTCGCAAAGTATCACAAAGGATCACAAATCGGACTGAACTCTTAATTCTGATAGAAGAGCGGAAATGTCGCCAGCGAATCCTATAACAGCATATTGACTGTCAAAGCATTGCGAGAATCAGGAGGATTTCCTGTGAGCGTTGCTGACGAAGAAATCAAAAGAAGTTTAGGGTATGCGGTCAACGAGGGGCTAATCATCGAACCGACAAGCGCGGCAAGCTTGGCTGCCGTGGAGAAACTGAAGGTCGATGGAAGAGTTGGCAGGGAAGAAACAATTGTGCCGATGTTGACTGGTTCTGGAATAAAGACTCTGTCTGAAATTTCAAAAGTTTTGGCGCCGTAAGTTAGATTAGGTTGACGATGAAGCCTAAGATGAATCCTAGGAAGAGTCCTAAGTAAACGAGTTTCTGCATCGTTACTGATTGCCTGAAAATTGACTTGAACATTGGAACTAGAACGTAGAGTATACTTCCGATCGCCAACCCATCGAATAAGATAGCGAAGTATGGTAGGTTATAGTAGAACCCCACGGCACCGCCAAGAATTGTAGGGATTCCTCCCACTAGAAACAGCGTGAACATAACCCCAATCTTCCTGTCGTTTCTGCCGAGAAACGGTGAGGCGATAGGGAATCCTTCCGTAATGTTCTGGAACAGGAATCCAATCAGGACAACTAGAGCTGCGCCGGAGGCAAAACCAAAAGTGACTCCTAAAGCGCCGAAGACGAGGCCTTCGGTAAGGTTCTGGAACCCAATCCCAAGAGCAATAATCAGGGCCGTCAAGGTAGGGGTCAGGCCGCTCTTGGAGCGGGTTTCGAAGAAATATAACACAAGGAATCCACCAGCAAAAGACGCGGCGAAGAGGAGATCGTTGAGTAGGGATGTTCCATAACCATACAGGGACCCGTTACTCAGAACCGGAGCAGCATTCGAAAAAATGTCGCCCAACAAGAAGACCAGTATCCCTATCGCGACAGCGTTCAAAAGTATCGTATACCGTACATCCATCTTGCTTCGAAGCACGATGGGGAGTGAAATGAAGATGGACAGCCCCATGATTGCAGAGAAGAACAGCATCTCTGCAAAGCTGGCCATAGATGGATTACACCGAAAACAACATGACGTATGGCATATTTAAGTGGGACACTGTTAACAAAAACCGTTAACATCGTTAACACAACCTCACTCGGACAAAAAAATTCGTGCACAACGCCCAAAAAATAAGACTCGCCCGGATCTGTGAAGTTGAAAGACTCGACGTGATATCATAGCATTTGTGAGGCAAACACTCCATACCTGCGTCCGATTACGAAATGGTCAAGGCTGAAGCCGGTACCGCCTCGAAGGCGTAGTGAACAATCATAAATATGTAATGCCCCACCATTGTGGCGAGAAGAAATTGGCGAAATCGGTTTTTATCAGAGATGCTACGGGCCTAACACGTCAGCTTTCTGCTAAAGATGTTCTCATGTACAATTTGCTTAACATGGGTTTGGCCTGGCCTATGCTTTACTTATTCTTCGGAGCCAGCGCCTATCCTGGTGTGAATTTACCGGTCACGGTTCTCGTTGGGTTCTTTCCAATTCTAATAATTGCGCTTCTTTTTTACTATCTAACCGCCGCTTTTCCTCGTACCGGTGGCGATTACGTCTGGGTGAGCAGGATCGTACACCCTGCTATCGGATTCATGGAGAGTTTCGGTATTGTGGTATTCAATCTGTCGTTTATTGGGCCTGTCTCAGGATGGTTCATGACCTATGGATTCGGCACGATGTTTACAGACCTCGCTATTACGACGGGTAACCGCTCGTACCTCGGTCTTGCTACCGCTGTAGCGAGCCAAAATTCCGTTCTCATAGGTAGCCTACTTGTGCTTGTAGCGATTATTGCGGCCGGAGCCTTTGGTCTAAAGAACACCTTCAGGTATCAGTGGGCAACCTTCATCATAATGATCGTTGGACTAGCTGTCTTCTTGATCGCTCTGGCCAGTTCATCGCCGGCAACCTTCCAAAACAATTTCAATCAACTTTCAGGCGCTAACTATAACGGATTAGTTAATTCAGCTAACAATGCGGGGATTGTTACAGGCTTCACTTTAGCTGGCACTCTCATCGGTTCTTTCTACAGCTTTCTGAATTACATTGGTTTTCAGTTTTCGTCATACATGGGCGGAGAAGTTAGACACAGTGAGAAGTCTCAGTTCATAGGAATAGTCGGGTCAGCAGTCTTCTTCGCCATAGTCGTTTTTCTGATGTTCGAGGCGCCATACTATATTATGGGAGGGCCTTTCATCAATGGCGTTTCACAATTAGCTGGAACCGGTAACTCTGCGTACACTCTATCTTCACCGCCGGTGAGTTCGTTCCTAGTGATATTTGCCAATCCAAGTCCGATAGTCGCAGTGCTGGTCCCGTTGGCCATAATCACTCTCGTGCTAGGCTCTCTCGAAACAATAGTCCTGCTGTCTGTGAGAATTATATTCGCTTGGAGCTTTGACGGTGTCACTCCAACCAAGTTGGCTCAGATTAGCGAGAAGAGTGGTTCTCCGAATTATGCCCTTGCTGTGGTCGCGGTTATAGGTCTCGTGTACGTCATTCTTTCGAATTTCGCGGCCAACGTTCTGACGTTTCTCGCGTACACCACATCAGGGATCTTCCTCTCGATTTCGATTGTGGGAATAGCAGGAATTCTCCTTCCGTATAAACACAAAGATCTCTTCAAGCAAGCGCCTCCTAATGTCCAACGAAAACTCGGTGGAGTTCCGGTAGTCGCAATACTCGGCGCTATCACATTCTTGACGGGTATTTTCGTGGCAGTGATGGCTGCTAGCCCAATATTTACAGGTGCACCGATCAATCCGTATTACATCATAGGATTGGCTTCAGTTTTCGTTGCAGGATTGGTAATTTATGAGGTATCTGTCTATTATCATAAGAGCAAAGGACTCGACCTCTCAATGAGATTCAAGCAAATTCCACCCGAATGAAACCGACGTCCTATGATTAGACTCGGACATATCGTAGACACGCATCCACAGTTTGCGTTTGCAGCGGCTTCAGCATTGGACTCTGCCTCTCCGTGACCTGGCATGCTCGGTGCTGGACCGGACTGACGACCGGGCTAAGCGAGTGGAATAACTACAAATTCTCCTTCGATATTGGGGAATGAAAGGGCTGAGTGCAGTGAAGATCGGAGAACTCTCAGTTGAACCGGGCCAAAAGAAAAGTGGTAAGCTCGTCGTGGCTCGCAGGTCGTTCACGGATATTTGCTCACCTATCACAGTTGTCGTAGGCAACAATGATGGCCCAACTCTGGCCGTTCTGGCAGGTGAGCATGGATGCGAATACTGCGGCATAGCCGCTGCCGTTAAGCTCTGCAAAGAAATCAAACCAGAGCAGATATCCGGAACACTCATCATAGTCCCAATCGCCAACATTCTCATGTTTGAAGGCCGCAGCCTGTTTGTCACACCCATAGATGGCGTTAACATCTACACCACCTACCCAGGTGATTCCGAAGGGTCGATCACATACAAAATCGCGAAGACGATCTTCGATGAGGTTGTATTGAAAGCGAATTACGTGGTTCACATGCACGGCGCCGACGTTAACGAAGCCTTGGTCCCATTCACCTACTTCGCCATCACCGGCAAGAAAGAGGTTGACGACGTGTCCGAAGCCATGGCTCGATGCTTCCCAGTCGACTACATCTACCCCATGACGGAGAGAAAGGTCACAGAAAGTCTAGACGCCGCCCCCAAAGGCACCACTTACACTACATCCGCGGAAGGAACGATCTACCGAGAAGCCTCAATTCGCGGCATTCCCGGAACGATGAGCGAGATTGGGAGAGAGGGCAAAATCGAGAAGGACCTAGTAGATAAACAGTATCAGGGCTGCCTCAACGTAATGAAATACATTGGCATGATGAAAGGCAAGCCGGAGCTAAGCGTCAACGCTAAGAAACTGAAAAACGCCAAGCTCGTTTCAGCCAGAAAAGGCGGGCTGTTCCAGCCGTTCGTCGAGATAGGCGAGAGAGTGAAGAAAGGGCAGGTCATCGGTGAGGTCGTTTCGTTAGATGGAGAAGTAGTAGAAACGATCACGTCGCCACTCGATGGCGTACTGATCTGCAGAATGAACTACGCCGCCACTGATCCGAACCCGCTGCCAAACCAACCATACTTGTTCTACATAACTGAGCTAGAGTGAAAAAAGGCGTCATTCCGCTATGCGAATTTTCATCATCTGTATGCTGACTGGACTAGGTACTGCGGTGGCAGCGACGGAATAGAGACCTTGCCCTGCTCTACGTCCCGTAGCGACTCCTCGAATATGTCCAAACCTTCGTCAAGTTCCTTCTCGTCAACGTTCAACGACGGGTACATCTTGAAGACGTTAAACTTCAGGCCGTTCCACTGAAGTATAAGTCCCTTCCTGAAAGCTTGCCATGCAAGCTTCATCGTTTCTTTGGTAGCCGGTACCTTGGTTTGATGATTCTTTACAAGTTCGATTCCCACGAACAGTCCTCTGCCTCGAATATCACCTATGAGTTCGTGTTCCTCAGCGATTTCTCTCAATCTCTTTCTGACTTGCTCGCCTAATCGTTCCGATCGATCGGCGAGTTTGTCACGTTCAATTATTTCTATGACTTTGCTTGCTACTGCCGCGGAAATTGGATGACAATGGTAGGTTGTGGTGTGCGCACCGGGTTCCCAGTTCATTACTTCACGATTTGAGATGAATGCACTGATCGGATATGTACCGTTTCCCAATCCCTTGCCCAAAATCACAATGTCAGGTGTCACATCTTGGAAATGTTCTATGGCAAACATCTTGCCGGTTCTACCTAGGCCCGTGAGAATTTCGTCATCCACATACATTATCCCATACTGCTCACATATCTTCTTGAGGTGCGGTGGAAATTCCTTTGGCGGTACGATCATACCGCCCGGTCCTTGGAAAGGCTCTACGAACATTGCCGCAACATTCTCAGGCGGCGCAACGGTGCTGAGTAGAGTATCTAAGTGTTCTTTCCATTGCATGCAACAGTTCTCTGGTGAGCCATCCTTCTTTCCGAAAGGGCAGCGATAACAGTACGGATACGGCATGTGGACAACTCCAGGCACCATAGGATGGAAACCGAGATGCTGCGCAGAATAATGCCCAGATAACGATGCGGCGCCCATCGTGAAACCCTGATGATTACCCCAAAATGAGATGAACTGCGGACGCTTCGTATGCCAACGAGCAAGTTTGAACGCCCCGTCACAAGCCTCCATTCCAGACAAGCCATAACAAACCCGTTTAGGATCATATCCTGGAGAGATCGTGGCAAGCTTCTTCGACAACTTTACAATAAGCTCACTTGAGTACGGAAAACCAGTAACAGCGTACCCGTCAACCAGCCGCTGAACTTCAGAGACTATTTCAGGATGAGAGAGTCCAACGGAGATACAGCCAGACCCCTGAGCAAAGTCCACGTAACTGTTTCCATCAACATCCACGATCGTGGTTCCTCGAGCTTCTTTAACGAAGAGAGGATAGAGACGATCATGCGATGGGGTGAAGTAGTCAGTCTCCGTGGACATAATCTTCTGAGCATTCGGACCAGGTGGGTCGACTACAATTTTGGCGGGCATCTGACTCCAAGCTTGCAGGTAGATTATCCAGATTTAAACTCTAAGGCCACAAATCAGAACTCACATAGCTATCTCGGCACTTCGTGCCATGGAACATTCTCGAAGCAACCGGCCTGACGAGAACTGTGAATGAGAAGGTACGTCACGAATTATTTTCCAAGACGTATAGGGTTCTCGCTGTCATTATTGTGTCGTTTCGTGGATCCGGCCTGCTTCAAAATCGACGAAGGCGCCTTCCAAAATATCCAAACCCATCTTCGCCTGGTCTCTTGTTAGGGTCAGTGCTGGCATAATTCTGAAGACGTTGCCTCGAAGGCCATCGTAAGCAGTCACTAGCCCTTTCTCGAATGCTCGATAGTTTATCATTGCAATTTCTCGATTACCTGGAGTCTTATGCTCCTTGTCCTTGACCACTTCGACGCCTAGCAGTAATCCTTTGCCTCGAACATCGCCGATCAGCTCATGATGCTTGCTTCATATCCCTCAACCGTGATAGCATGAAATCTCCAACCACTCGAGCGTTCTCGACTAGCTTTCGATTAAGAATTTCATCTATCGTTGCTAGGCCGGCGGCACAACCGAGAAAATATCCTCCTCCAGTGATTGCATGTGAACCCTTCTCAAGATTAGCGATTTCGCTTCGTGCAACTACGCAACTAACAGGTAGACCTGAAGCCATTGGTTTTGCGAGTAGAGTTATGTCAGGTTCTATTCCCCAATGTTCGCTTGCAAACATTCGTCCGGTTCGACCGAAACCAGTCTGTACTTCGTCAACTATTAGCGGGATCTTATGTTTCCGACAAATCTCCTGCAGGCCGGGCAGGAAGTCGTCTGGGGGAACCAAAACTCCGCCGTCACCCTGTATGGGTTCGACGAAGATGCCAGAAACTTCCTCGGGTGGTACAACGGTCTTAAACAAGTAATCCTCGAGATAGTTCAACGTCGCTTGGCCGCATTCTGGATATTCACACCCGAAGATACATCGGTAACCATACGGATACGGAATCTGCGTAACCCCCGGAACTAGAGGAGAGAAGTGTCGAACGAGGGTAGAGTTCAATCCGCTCAATGAAGTACCTCCGTATGTAGCCAATCCATGATTACATCCTATGAACGAAATGAACCGTTGTCTGCCCGTATGTTTTCGGGCCATCTTCATTGCCGTATCAGTTGCATCAGCCCCTGAGAGACCGAAGAAAACCTTCTTTTCAAACGACCCAGGTGTGATCTCACATAACCTGCGTGCATACTCAACTACGATTTCATGATAGAAGTATCCGGGCACCGCCATGTAAACGAAATCATCCAACTGTTTCCTTATTGCATTAGAAATATTTTGATTCTGAATACCAACATTATGACTCGCGGCACCAGCCACGAAGTCGAGATAGCGGTTACCGTCGACATCATCAAGAAAAACTCCCTCTCCGCCCCTCAAAACGAGGGGGATGTACCTCCAATTGCATGGAGAAAGGAACCTCTCATCACGCGCTATTATCTCCCTTGCCTTTGGACCAGGCGGGTTAACGATTATTCTCGGACCAGAATTACTCAAGATTGGCCACATTTCATAAATGGAATGAAGTATAAATGTCGTCGGACGCAACAAGTGCGTTGAGGAAGATGCGAGATTTACGCCGCGGACCAGTATGGGTCAACGAATTCGGTTCCTACTTACATATGAACCTACGATAAATGCGCAGGTACGCATGTCGGATAACTGTACTCAAAATGGAGGAACAGCAAGGATTACTTAGGCTGACCATATCAACAGCTGAAACTAGCATTCATGCCTGCAAACTTTCAGGATAGCGAGTGATTTCACGATGCCAACCAAACCAAAAAAGCAACTCAAAAACCGTCTCATGGAACTCGTTAACGAGTTTCGTACTCGTGACGCTATCCCATTACTCGTGATCGTAAGCCCAATTCTCTTCCTCATAGTAATGGATCCAGTCTCGTTCACTTTGGTTTCCTTCGTTGGCAGAGAGATAGGGAGAGCTGGATTTGTTTTCGTCTTCTTCCTGGTCGCGTGGGATTGGCATGATTCACGTATCCAACTCCATCTAACACGTGCCAAGTGGCGATATGTTCTAGCCGCCCTAGCGTTGATTGGATTAATCGGGTTTTACTGTTTAGATCTATTCTACACGGATCCGGTTCGTGTTTACGTGACCAGTCAGCTTGGTGTCTCGCAGAAATCCACACTCAGCTTTCTGGTAGCGATGGAATACATGGCTTATGCCATCTACTGCCTACTCATCACTGCATTTCTCTATTCTCCGAGAAAGATTCTGCTGATGGTTACGCCAGTTATCTACGCTATCGGTAACGGGATCCTCGCCCTACTGGACGCTTACTTTCCCGAGAACGCTTTACCTCCACTACAAATTTGGGTTCCGACGGTCTGGAATCTGGTAGTTCTCGTACTGAGGATTATTGGATTCCACGCAACCTTTCTCGCGACCGCTCAGCAGTGTCCTATGGAGCAGACGTTGCCAAGCGTAGCGTACGTCCCACCGAATATACTCTGCATTTACGGGTTGAAGGGTTTCGTGGAATTAGTGATCTTCTGGCCTTCTTCCGGAATCGTGAGTATGATCATCTACAGTCTCGTAATAATCGTGTTAATGGTGAAGTTGGATGCGCCACGAAGGCGTAAGCTCATCTACGCCGGTATTGGAGCCGTAGGCACTTTCTTCGTTAACGTATTCAGAATCACATTAATCGTGCTCTACGCAACTTACGTCAGTTCAGCTTATTCAGTCGTAGATGCTTTCCACAATTCCATTGGTGACGTACTTTTCATAATCTGGATCTTCGGCTATCTGCTTCTCGTAATTCACGCGGAGAACGTACGAAACCCGCTTCCTAAATCACCTACGAAGGCTGAGCTTAAGAGAAAACGGCAAGTTTAGAAACCCACTCTTGGCGGCGGATCGGTTGTCGGTTCATAATTCTCATTCCCGGATTTTCCGGTACGCTACAAAAATTATGGATTCGAAGGGTCGTTTCCTGCTTACGATCGTCGTATTCACAATTGCGCGTTTCGCGATGGTGCTTGTGAGTATCGGGTCTTCGGGTCGTGGTTTGGCAGACTTATTCTATCCCAGCTGGGGGTCGAGCGCGTTCTATGATGCGTTGTTGGTTGCGGCAGGTTACGGTTCAAGTACAGTTGCGTATTGGACGGTCATGCCTGCCTTTCCATCATTGCTACGCCTCATCATGATGCCATTGCTCGGTTTCGGGAATGGAGGAATAATCGAGGTCTTCAGATCCGCGTGGGTGGTTGCTGTGATAGTTTCCTGGATTTTGGTGACCGTTGCGGTTCCTATCTTTCAATCAATTGCGGAGCAGGTGATGAGCAGAGTCGAAGCGATGAATTGTGCTCTAGTAATGTTCTTCTTTCCAGAAGTCTTTGTCTTCTCTTCTCTAGGTTTCTCGTCAGCGTACTTTCTGTTAATTGAATTGGTCGCGTGGGTACTGCTTACTAAGAAAGCGTACGTCGGATGGATTTTTGCCGCTTGCTTGTTTTCTCTCACGGAACTTTGCGGAGTTGCCATATCGATTATGTTCGCTGCAGAGGTGATTCGTATTCGTATGTCAAAGAAAATGTTGATTTATCCATTCATGCCAGTGGCTGCCTTTCTTTCGTGGCTTGGTTACGTTCAGGTTGTGAGTGGGAATTGGATGAATGTTTTTGGCACGGGTCCACACCTTGTAGAATATTTTTCTGAGCTACTCGGGTTTACGGGGTTGACGTTAGTGTCAGGTCAGGTTTACTTTGATCCAATAATTTCTTCTTCGGTTCTATGTTTTCTGATGATTGTTGGTTTCTTGGCGTTTCGTGTTTACAGGGTTAATTGTGTGATGGGAAGTTACGCGATCTCAATGGTCGTTGCGTGTGCGGTTTTGGTTCCGGTCGGTGCTCTTCCGAGACTTTTGTCGTTGATTTTTCCGGTGTGGTTAAATTTGCGAATCCGAAGCCCCCTCCTAACCATGGGGCTGTTGTTTTTCTTTTTCTTGATGAGCCTGCTGCTTTGGAATGGATTGATTTTCGGTTATCTTGGATGAGTTAAGCTACCCAGAGCCCGCTGGCGAACTCAAACCATAGTGCTGCTGAGACGATGAGAAAGATTGGGATGCATAGTATGGCTGAACGTAAATTTTTCATTGGAAACGCGAACCATAATGGGAAGATGAATGAGGCGTATCGAACCATCGATATTCTGCTTCCCGCGAATAGTAGAAGAAGAAAGAGTGATGCTGAGTAAACGCCTAATGCGCGGTCGATTTTGAAGGAACGCAAAACTGGGAATACGAGGATGGCTAAAAAGGCGATTAACGCCACGTCAGTTCCGTGTGGAAGATTGCTGTTCTTGAATAGGATTTGATAGAGGATTTCTCCCAGCCCAATCGTTCCCCAGGCTATTCTCTGTGAAGTCAGTGGAGCCAACCAATCACCGGTTGCGCTGAAACAGAAGTAGCTCCATCCCAGGAGGGAGGCGACCGGGAGCGTGAGCGTCCAAAGATTTCTGACTCGATGGGTTATGATGAGGTCGAATGCGACTGGAACGATGATTAAGATTCCATATTCTCTGGTTAAGGTTGCGATGGTGGCGAAGACGGCTGAGGCGTAGGGATGCTGTTTCTTGTGCAAGAGCCAACATGCCAACGTCGAGAAAAGGAAAAGCGGTTCCGTGTAGGCTACTGAGGTGAAGAGGAAGACGTATGGGAAGAATGCGAAGACGATCGTGCTAATCATCGCATCTCGCTTCGAAAGGTATAGTTCTCCGATCATTTGGAAGAGCACCACCGAACCCACTCCCAAAATGAGTGCTGGCACAGATGCTGCGAGCGAATAGTCGTGGAAGATGTATGCGCTTGCACGAATCAACGCCGGGTAGGCTGGAAAGAAAGCGTACAAACGTTTACTCAATCCCTCCCAGGGAGGGTATCCATTCTGCGCGATCGAGAGGAAAAACCCTGAATCCCAATCCACGAAAACCTGTCCGGACGATCGGCCTTCTGTTAGAAGACGCTCTAGGATCCAGCTCGCGGTAACAAGCTTGATCGCTGCTACTGACACAATGAGAAAGAGCATTCGGTACCTCGAGTTTACGAGGTCCTCGACTCCACTTACACTTCGCGTCAAGTCAAAGTCACTACAGTTGGTTCGATGCCAGGATGATGACGCTTAACCCCAAAGCGATGAGAGCCAGCCAGGTCCCATGAGTTATCGTATCCCCTTCCTCAGAATATCTCTGATGAGGGCTCATTTTTCGGTGCCAGTGAGGAAACATGCTTTGAGCTATGACGTTCCGATTTAAAATTGTGCACTTGCAGTCGCTTCCTAGATCTGGCGAAAAGTAAACGCCAAGGATGTCAAAATCCGGCTAAAGTTCGGAAATAATTGCATGCCCATAATCAACGGATTTGCTGAACGATTCATCCATTCTGATTATAAGTCGAAGCTGCTAACTACAGATAATAGTTAGAATTGGAGCAGGCACAGGAGGTGAATGGATTGAAGCAAGTACAGTCATACGTTAATGCAGAATCAGGTTTTGAGACCGACACTGAAGTTCGTCGACCGTCACTCATAGACCAAGAGCAGGCTGCCGCAAGACATCAAATTAAGTCACTTCATACGGCCGGGCATTACCCTAGGTCTCGAGGTGTAGAGAGCGAGATTGCGGAGAGTTGCGCGCATGATTATCAGGACAATTGGCATTGCCGTAAATGCGGTTATGCTCTGACAAAGCAGCTTCGTGCACGCATAGACCACGTCACTCGATACACGACCGGATAGCCGTCTTGAAAAGCGATGTGAAGCCTGTACGTTCCAAACTGTAGTCGGGATTTGACTCGTATTCGAAGTTGCAGCTAATCGCGCTTCTCCCTAGGCGCATTTGACGAGCCGATCCCGATTACACACATACCCTTCTCGGAAGTGGTAATGATTGCTTGTTAATTACTTACTGTGCTGTGGAAACTTGAAGTTGTGCACTTCGATCATGTGTTCGCGCAATTCGTCTTCAGAATCAAACTCGATGTCTGGGCATTCATCGCAATACAGTTCATGATCACGGCCCGCATCTTTGGTTCTGTTTGTCATGTTCGGTAATCTCGTTTCTAAGTAAACGGGTTATGGGAGCCCTTTTTGCTTTTCGTCCGATAAAAGTTGGTTTCCGTGCACGATCTTTCACGTCTAATCGCTAGGAAACACTAGGATGTGGCTTTTCTTTTTCACAAACTCACTGAATTTACCATTATACGTTGTCGCCCTAATTTTGCAGTTATCAATGAAGTGGTACTCTGAATGAAGCTTAGTTCGTCGCGGTTTGCCGTAAATAATTTGATGGTATTTGACGCCTTCCTTCTTCAGCCACGCTTCAGTTACCTCGGAGTGAACTTCTTCTCGAGCGGTGAAGAAACATATGAAATGTCCCTCACTATGCCACTTGTTGATCTGGCGGATAGAATCCCTGTAAGGTTTTGCCTTCGCCATATGCTGCGTGCCTTTTTCATTCTCAATGTCCTCGCATATGGTTCCGTCTATGTCGATTATCATAATTTTCTTGGGCATCAGATCTCGCTCGTTAGCATTACAGGAATTCGTTCGGCTTCGTCTTCTTGACTGATAATCTTTTGCCATCGTTTCTGTTCATCTGTGAAATTGGCTGAGATCACTCGCCATAGAGTGGTGTTGTGATACTCTCGGAAAGTTTCTCTTATGACAAGAAGATTTCTTCACTGTTAGTTTCAAACCCGCTTATCGCATGTGAATCTTCAATTTTCATATAACGAGAACTATGACCGGTTTGTGGGAAACTCAGATGATTTTTGCAACGTTAGCTTCGTACAAAAAGATTTGAACGTTCTCGAATTTCTTAACGCGAATAAGTCAAAAAGCGCTTTTAATATTCTCAAGATATTGCACAAAATATGTCCACTATTGAGGTGTCCACAGGTAAAACCAAGACAGTAACGCCATCAAACAACCTAACCCAAGTCATTTTGACCTTCAGAGATGACATTACGGCAGGAGATGGCGAGAAACACGCCCTTCTCGCCGGGAAGGGAAAGGTGAACGCGGGGATCACCAAGAAACTCTATCAAGTGCTCGAGGAAAATGGAGTCAGAACACACTTCGTCGAAAAGATCGACTCAAACAAACTCCTTGTAACCAAATTACAGATGATCCCTATCGAGGTTGTCTGTAGAATTCGCGCAGCGGGACATTTCGTAGGAATCGGAAAGTACTTCAAAAATGGCGATCGCCTACCCTTTCCTAGCATTGAATTCTTCTTGAAGGATGACGCTCTACACGATCCAATGCTGACAGATCAGCACATAGAGCTTCTCAAACTCGCAAACAAGAACGAGATTCAAATAATGCGAGAAATGGCTTCTAAGGCAGCGACAATACTCGAACAATTTTTCGAAGAACGATCAGCCCTCCTCATAGACTTCAAACTTGAATTCGGGCGAGACGCAGCGGGGAATCTTATGATAGGCGATGAACTCAGCCCTGACTCATGGCGCCTTTGGGATAAGAAAACGAGGGAGATCTTGGATAAAGATAGATTCAGGAAGGACCTTCCGCAAATTTTCGAGCTGGGATACGCCGAACCCTACAGGAGAATTACAGGTGAATCAACTCTACCAAGTTGAAGTCACAATCACAAACAAGATGCAAGCGCGCGATCCTGAAGGCGAAACCATAATTCGAGATCTAATTCACAAGAAGGGACTTAACTGCATTAAGGAAGTACACACCGGTAAATTACTCACACTAAAGCTTGAAGCTGAGAGCCAAGAAGACGCACGCAACTTGACATTCTCCGCATGCAACGACCTGAGGTTGTATAATCCAGTAGCCCATTCAATCTCTATCAGAGTCGGACATGCTTGAAAGTAGCAGTTATCCAATTTCCTGGAAGCAACTGCGATCGAGACACTCTTCAAGTCTTGCAGGACAATATGAAGATTGAAGCCAAACTTGTCTGGCATAACGAATTCAAAGACGTATATGACGCCGTTATTTTACCAGGCGGATTCAGCTTCGGCGATCACCTTAGAGGCGGAATAATCGCTGCTCATTCACCAGCGATGGAAGGTGTCCGAAAGATGGCTAAGGAGGGCAAACCCGTCCTCGGGATTTGTAATGGATTTCAAATCCTAATTGAATCCGAACTCCTACCCGGTTCATTACTCAGAAATTCGTCTCTAAAATTTGTCTGCAAATGGATGGATCTTCAAGTTGACAATGTTGATACAGCGTTCACCTGTTCATTTGAGCGCGGTGAAAAAGTGAGAATGCCGATCGCCCACAACGAAGGGCGATTCTTCGCTGAGGATCAACTTCTCGATAACCTGAGAGTTGACGGCCGCGTCGTGATGCATTATCCAAACGAAAATCCAACAGGTACGTCCAAAGGAATAGTGTCGATCAGCAACAAAGAAGGAAACGTCGTCGGGATGATGTCACATCCGGAGAGAGCTAGCGACAATTTGCTGGGGGGAACTGATGGTCTCCGAGTTTTCGGATCAATGTTGGAATGGATGCGATGATAGCTAGCACGATCACTTGCAGTCTTACTCTCGACGAAATCCAAATCATACGCCAACGTCTGGGACGTGAACCGAACGAACTTGAGTGGGCTTTGATAGACGCGGAATGGAGCGAACACTGCAGCTACAAGTCATCTAGAGCGATTATATCGCAACTCCCCACCAGCGGCGATCACGTTCTGGTTGGTCCAGGCTACGATTCCGGAGTTATCGACATCGGCGATGGATTAATCTTAACTGCGCACATCGAGAGCCACAACCATCCTAGCGCAGTCGATCCATATGGTGGCGCTGCGACTGGCATAGGGGGTGTCGTTCGTGACATTCTCTGCATGGGTACAAGACCAATCGCTCTACTTGACTCACTGAAATTCGGTGACATTACGAGGAGCGAACATTCCAAGTGGCTCCTGAAGAATGTAGTTCGAGGAATCGCAGACTATGGCAATTGTATCGGTGTGCCGACAGTTGCCGGAGAAATCGAATTTGATGAATGCTACGAGAGGAACTGCTTAGTCGACGTTGTCTGCGTTGGTCTCGGCAGAAAGGACGAGTTGCTGTTGGCTCAGGCAACGAAACCCGGTGACAGTATCTTCCTGATAGGAGGATCAACTGGTAGAGACGGAATTCAAGGAGCCACCTTTGCTTCGCGAGTGTTGGCTGCCGATTCTGACCGTGAACGATCCGCTGTTCAAATACCTGATCCATTTACGAAGAAAATGATCATTGAAGCTACGCTCGAAGCTAACCGAGCAGGCGTAATGCGCGGATGTAAGGATCTGGGCGGAGGCGGATTAGCCACGGGTCTCTCAGAGATCGCTGACAAGGGTGAAACCGGATTAGACGTACATCTTGAAATGATTCCACTACGCGAACCCGACATGAACGCAGTAGAGATCATGATTTCCGAATCACAGGAACGCATGCTTCTCATCGCGAAGATCGGATCAGAAAGAAAACTCGAGGCAATTATGGCAAAGTACGGTGTTTCATCAGCAAGAATCGGCGAAGTCACCTCTACCCGGATGTTAACAATATTCCGAGCTGGCAAGGCAATAGCTCAGCTTCCAACAGATTTTCTAGCAAACGCTCCAATAATACAACGAATAGCTCGACAACCAAAACATGAAGCGCCACCAGGAAAGGTCATGCGTCATGAAAACTTGCAGCAAATTCTCATAAGGTTGCTTTCTTCTCCAACTATCGCTAGTAAAGAATGGGTTTACCGCCAATTCGACCATGAAGTTGGAATCAGAACCGTCGTTAAACCGGGGCAGGGAGATGCCGCCGTTCTAAGATTGCCGAATCAGAAATTCGTCGCTATCAAATCTGATGCCAATTCCAGAATTTGCGACCTTGACCCATACATCGGGGCGGCGAGTGTACTTGCTGAAAGTTGTCGGAATATTATCGCCGTCGGAGCCAAACCTATCGCTCTTTTGGATCATTGCCAGTTCGGTAACCCTAACGATGAGGAAGTTTTTTGGTCCTTCTCAATGGCGGTGAAAGGCATAGCTGACCTTGCAAGGGTCTTGCATTTGCCGTGCGTTGGTGGGAAAGTAAGCTTCTACAACGAGGACGAAGAAAAACATCAAGCAATAAAATCATCCCCCGTCATAACCGTCATCGGCACAGTAGAGAAGCCCGAACATGTAACTACATTGAACTTCAAACATAACAAGGAAAGTATCATAGCCGTAGGTAAAACTAAACCGGAGATTTACGGCTCCGAATACTACAACCATCTCGGATTATACGGAGGAACACCTCCGACTCTAGACTTCCAACTGGAAGGACAAACCCAGAACGCAGTATTGGAATGCATAAGAAACGGGTACGCCACGGCCTGTCACGACTGTGCGAACGGAGGGCTTGCCGTTACGCTAGCTGAGATGGCCATCGCAGGAAAGATAGGTGCAACAGTTGATCTCAACAAATCACCGATGGAACCATTGACTGATGATGAACTCCTATTCTCAGAGTCCAACTCCAGATTTATCCTAACCACGATGCGACGCGACGATGTTCTTAGAACATTTCAGAGTTTCAATGTGCCTGCTGCTGCGATCGGATTAGTCGGAGGAGAATCGCTGAAAATTATCCTGCCGCACGACAAGTTCGAATGCGATCTGAGTAAACTACAAACAGCCTACACTAGGTCACTGGAGATGATTCTCGAACCTTGGCGGAAGTAAGGGAAAACTGCGGCGTCGTCGCCTGCATGGGTGAGGACGATGTAACACGAAATATTGAGCTTGGCCTTCTCGCGTTGCAACATCGCGGACAAGAAGCGTTCGGTATCTACACTTTCGATGGCATAACCTTCCATCATAGAAAACAGATGGGTCTAGTGAGAGACCTTCAACTATACAACGATCTCAAAGGTAAAACGGGTATCGGACACGTTAGATACTCAACAGCCGGAAAGCGAGCAGATCGAGCGCCCTATGACGATCCAACCAAGATTGAGGAATTCGCTCAACCATATTTCTCCGACCATCCAAGGGGTGGATTTGCACTTTGTCATAATGGTAACATCGTAAACTATCCAACCCTATCGACGAACCTTCGTTCGAAAGGAACGTTCCTCTCTGCCAGTTGCGATACCGAAGTGATGATCAAGATGCTGGCGGACGCGGTCTCGGACGAAGACAATTTGGAAGCTGGGGTAAGGGCATGCATGGACAAGTTTGAGGGTGCCTATTCAGTTGTTGCACTGACTGGGAAAGGTGAGTTAATTGGATTCAGAGATCCTCATGGTTTTCGGCCGTTATGTTTTGGCAAAAATGAAAATCTACTAATGATTGCATCCGAAAGTGTCGCGCTTGATATCAACGGGATTCACAGTTACTCGACCATAAATCCCGGCGAATTGATTATTGTGCGAGGTAATGAAGAACCGGAACGAATACAAATTGTCAACCTCAAAAACCATGCCCGTTGTATGTTTGAATACGTTTACTTCAGCAGACCAGATTCGAAAATCGACGATCGAGACGTCTATTCGACACGAATAATGCTCGGGAGGAATCTTGCGCATACCTACAAGACTCATGCCGATGTGATCGTCCCAGTTCCCGACACTGCTCGTCCCGCCGCCGAAGGAATCTCGCAAGAAACAGGAATACCCGTACTCGAGGGACTCATCAAGAACCGTTACGTCGGAAGAACATTCATCATGCCCGATCAAGACGGCAGAGAAAATGCTGTCATGCTAAAGCTAAATGCTGTCACTGCAGTTGTCCGCGACAAGAATCTCCTCCTGGTCGACGACAGCATCGTACGAGGAACAACGATGCGGAAAATAATCAACCTGCTGAAAAACGCCGGAGCACGACGTATTGAAGTCTGGGTCACGTGTCCACCAATAAAATCACCATGCTTCTACGGAATCGACATGCCGACACATTCGGAACTCATCGCCTCGAATTTATCAGTCGAACAGATACGACAGACCGTCGGAGCAGATGAGCTCTGCTATCAAACAATGGATGGCCTCCTAAACGCAATTGGGTTCACAGAAAATGAAACGTGTCTTTCATGTTTGACCGGTAAGTATCCAACTCCACTCGCACAAAAAATTGCGAACGAAAAGGATGTCAACCAGTCAAGATCAGGGGATCCGATTCTGGGAGACACAACAATGATCCACGTGCTACTGCTCGGGTCAGGTGGTAGAGAACATGCGATCGCATCCGCGCTAACGAAGTCCACTAACCTCGAACTCTACGCAGCAATGAGCTCTTCGAACCCTGGCATAATCAGGTTAGCGAAGGACACAAGAATCTGCTCAATTAACAATCCAGCTCAGGTTTCAGCGTACGCAAAATCACGTAACATCGAATTGGCGATCATCGGACCAGAAGCCCCGCTCGTCAGCGGAGTGGTCGATGTCTTAACCGAACAGGGTATTATTTGCGTAGGCCCAACACAGCAACTCGCCCCACTAGAGGGCGACAAAGCGTTCTGCAGAAACCTACTCAGCCGACACAAGATCCCTGGTAATCCGAAATATCGAATCTTCACAGATCTAGATCCAGCATTAGCATTCCTCAGAACCACTAAAGAACCGGTCGTCCTGAAACCGGTCGGGTTAACTGGCGGCAAAGGAGTAAAAGTCAGCGTAGAAGATCTCCCGACCAAAGAATCAGAATTAGCATACGCCAGAGAGATAATTCAAAACAAAATCGGCGGGAGTCAGAAACTTCTGATCGAAGAGCGACTTGAAGGAGAAGAATACTCACTACAAGCCTTCGTTGATGGACATGATGTTCACGTGATGCCCATTGTTCAAGATCACAAACGTGCATATGAAAACGACTCAGGTCCAAACACTGGCGGAATGGGAAGCTACAGCGACAATAATCATCTACTCCCCTTCCTTACAACACGTGACCTTGAATTGAGTTCACAGATAATGTCTATGACGATCAATGCATTGTCGACGTGAAATAGGTGAACAGTACAAGGGTATCCTCTATGGTCAATTCATGCTGACCAAGAGTAGTGATGATCAGTTCCCTACTCCGAAGCTAATTGAATTCAACTGCAGGTTCGGAGATCCTGAAGCGATGAACGTGCTCCCTCTCCTCACAAGTGATTTACTTGATATCTGCCAACGAATTGGGGATGGTAACCTAAAGCAGAAGGATGTAGGCTTTCGACGAGAAGCATCGGTATGCAAATACCTTGTACCGGAAGGCTATCCAGAGAATCCGGCGACAAACGAGATTGTCAACGTCAACGAGGAGGCAGTAAAGAGAGAAGGTGCCCAATTATATTTCGCCAATGTGAATGCCGAGAATGGAAACATCGTAACAACTTCCTCGCGACACGCTCGCTGTTGTAGGTACCGGTAGTACCATCGAAGAGGCTGAGAAGATATCCGAATCAGCGACTAGGCACATAAAAGGGAGACTGCGCCACCGCACAGACATAGGCTCAGCACAGTCCATCCGCAAACGACTCGAGTCATACTGAATCTATCCGCACATTGATACAACCAGCTCAGACGTGATTTGAATGAAGAACCTGGCGGTACTCGCATCCGGTAGAGGATCAAATTTCCAAGCGATCATCGATCACATAGGATTGGGGATTCTCCAAAATGTCAAACTCAGCATGCTAATTACCAACGATCCTACAGCAACCGCCGTTACCATCGCACGACAAAATCAAATCCCTTTTGCGATCATAGAAGGGAATTCAGAATAAAAGATTCAGCAACGCACAAGACCGAGAACTTGCACGCCGCAATTTCGATGAGAGAGTCCTGGAGGTTTTAGAAGGCAATCGGATAGATTTTGTTGCGCTTGCTGGATTCATGCAGGTGCTCGGTAAACGAGTAGTTAGCAATTACAACTTTCGTATTATGAACATCCACCCTTCAATTGACCTAGTAAGATTCGGAGGACGCGGCATGTTCGGAGACCGTGTTCACGCTGCCGTTCTCCAAGCTGGAGAGAAGGAGTCGGGTTGTACGGTTCATTACGTCGACGAGAGCATCGATGGTGGACCAATCATACTTCAAAGCAGGGTCCAAATTGAAAGTGGTGATGATCCTCAATCACTTGGTCATCGTATTTTGGTTCAGGAGCACCGAACTTACGCGAAGGCTCTCCAGCTACATGCCGATGACCGAATTCGCATCATAAACGGCAGCGTCACGTTAGACCGAAGTGGAGGGTGGGAAGATGAATGGAATCAGCGGCAGGAGGTCTTCACCATGACGGAACGGCCAATCAAGAGTACCGTCTACTCAACATCATAAGAGGAAATTCAAATGCCTGAAGTATCAATCATAATCGGATCTAAAAGCGACCTGGAGATTGCAAAACGTACGGAACAGACACTCACAGAACTAGACGTGACCTTTGAAACACAGATACTATCCGCTCACAGAGACCCTAAGAAACTTGAGGAACACTTGGCGACCAGTCAAGCAAAGGTCTTCATTGCAATGGCCGGCCTAGCAGCAGCCGTTCCTGGCTTTATTGCATCTCGAACTACACGCCCCGTCATCGGCGTTCCAGTTAACAAAGCACTTGGTGGATTGGATTCGTTACTTTCAATCGTTCAAATGCCACCAGGCATACCAGTAGCCACTGTTGGTATAGATGCCGCAGAAAATGCGGCATATCTGGCTAAAAGAATTCTCGACATCTCGAAATGAGAGTGAACCAAATCGAACCTATCCTACGCGAAAGCAGGAGTCGACATAACCAAAATCACGAAAATCCACCAGAACATCAACGTAATCCTATCAAAGACATACATGAGTAGAGAAGGCAAAATTGGCGCCGTCCACGACATTGGCCCACACTATGCTGGTCTAATCGACCTGACTCATGAATACGCCCTTGCCCTCCATACGGATGGAGTCGGAACAAAGGTCCTAGTCGCTGAGGCTTGCAGGAAATATGACACAATCGGCATCGACTGTGTGGCAATGAATGTTAACGACATCATCTGCGTAGGCGCCGAGCCAGTCGCTTTAACAAACTGCCTTACTCTTGAACGGCGCTAATCCAAGGTTAGTTAACGAAATCATGATCGGCTTAGCACAAGGCGCTCGCGAAGCCAGCGTGGCAGTAGTGTCTGGTGAAACCGCGATAATGCCCGAGCGTCGTTAAGGGTTTCGACCTGACCGCGACCGTTGTAGGAATTGTGCACAGGAAGAAAATTATTACTGGCGATAAGTTGCAGAATGGAGACGCGATTCTCGGACTAAGAAGTAGTGGGATTCACAGTAATGGTTTAACTCTTGCACGAAAACTTCTCGCCACGTCCAATACTGAAACGAGTATTCGTAGAGAATTACTTCGTCCAACTCGCATCTACGTGAACGACATCTCTAAACTACTTAACTCGAAGATTGAAATTCATGCTTTGGCTCACATTACAGGTGGCGCATACTCGAAACTCAAGAGAATAGGTCAACGTGCCAAGGTGGGCTTTCTCTTAGACAAGCTGTTTCAACCTCAGCGTATCTTCGAGATCATCAAGAAACAGGGAAAACTCTCCCAGAGAGAAATGTATCGAACATTCAACATGGGAACCGGATTTCTCGTGATCTGCCCACCAAATCAAATCCAGAAAGTACAGAGAATCATTCCGCAAATCAAACAGGTGGGACACGTCACAACATCACGAGACGTACGCATCATGATAAGTGGAACCGAACTTCAAATCGAAAAATGGTAACAGATGATAGATATGACAAAGAAGATTGAAAGAGCGCTAGTCAGCGTATCCGATAAAACTGGGATAGTTGGCTTCGCAAAAACTCTGACCAAGATGGGAATCGAAATAATTTCAACCGGAGGAACCTCAAAGCTACTCAAAGAAAACAACGTCACTGTAACTGAAATCTCAGAATATACCGGTTTCCCGGAAATACTGGGTGGCCGCGTAAAGACTCTACATCCAAAAATCCATGCAGGGCTCCTTTACCGACGCGAGCATCCAGAGGATGAGGAGACGATTCGGAATCTTGGAGTCAAACCCATCGATATGGTAGTAGTTAATTTGTATCCATTCGAAAAGGCAACCTCACAATCGACTGACGTCGAGAATGCGATAGAGAACTTAGACATAGGCGGACCGACGATGATCCGGTCGGCAGCGAAGAACTATCGTAGCGTCGTCATCGTAACCGACCCTTCAGATTACCAGAAGCTCGCGGAAGAGCTAGAGCAATCAGGGGGCGCAATCTCTGAGCCTACTCGTTTCCAGCTCATGCTAAAGGCGTTCGAACGGACAGGAGGCTATGACGTAGCGATCCACTCTTTCTTTCTGAACCGGGCGAAGGAACAAGGCATACATAGTGAATGGCCTGCACCAAAACGGCTGCTCATGAACTTCGAAAAAATACAAGACTTACGTTACGGAGAGAACCCGCACCAGAAGGCCGCAGTATATAGAGATGTCCTTGCCAGAACATGTATTGCTACAGCCAAACAGGTTGCCGGTGAAAAAGAACTGAGCTTCACAAACATCCTTGACGCTGACGCAGCATACAGATTGATCTCGCAATTCAAAAACGAGAATGCGACAGCCATCATAAAACATACCAATCCATGCGGAGTCGCGAAGGCATCAACTCTGGCCGAATCCTGTCGCCTCGCACTCCGTACTGATCCGATATCGGCTTTCGGAGGAGTCTACGCATTCACCAGACCAGTCGATCATGAGACAGCATCGATACTTGAAGACAAATTCGTCGAATTAATTCTGGCTCCCGGCTTCGAACCCGACGCACTAAAATTGCTATCCTCTAAGAAGAATCGTCGGATCCTAGATGTAGCAGAATTTTGGAATCACACTTCCGAGACAAATACGGAGAAGGACTTCAAGAGAGTGCTCGGTGGGATGCTCTATCAGGACCGCGACCAAAGTGCCATCAACGAGTCGCAGCTAAAGATTGTCACTCAACGTACTCCAACTAAATCTGAACGTGACGAGTTGCTTTTCGCTTGGAAGATCGTGAAGAACGTGAAATCCAATGCAATCGTATTATGTTCCAACGACCAACTATTAGGAGTGGGAGCGGGACAAATGAGCAGAGTGGACTCATGTAAAATCGCGATCACAAAAGCTCAGGAAGCAGGTCTGACCCTTCAAGGATCGATGATGGCGTCGGACGCATTCTTCCCATTCAGAGACTCCGTTGACCTAGCAGGCAAAGTAAGAGTATCAGGAATTATTCAACCAGGAGGATCAATGCGTGACGACGAGGTAATCCGAGCAGCCGACGAATATGGTATGATCATGATGTTCACTGGCATCCGACATTTCTTACATTAGCACCTGACTGGCCTTCCACACATATTGGTTTTTGAGGCTCGGGGGCGTCTATGTTGGAGGTGTGGAGCTACGTTGGTCGCGAAGATAATTGAAGGGCGCTCGCTAGGACAGATGATTAAAGATCATGTAAAGAAAGAGACCAGCGTGCTCCGAGGTTCTGGAATTAATCCTCTTCTTGTGACGATTCTTGTCGGCGATAACGCCGCCTCTAAGACCTACTTGAGGAGTAAACATTCTGCCTGCTTAGATGTCGGGATCCAGTCACGCAACCTCGAGTTGAACTCAAACACGTCGCAACATGAATTGGAGCAAACCATTGACGAACTAAACCGCGACACAACAGTAACGGGAATCCTACTCCAACTGCCTCTCCCAAAGCCCCTAGATGACTTCGTGGCGATAAACAAAATCTCACCAGAAAAGGACGTTGATGGTCTTCATCCGTTCAATCTCGGACAGTTGTGGCAAAAATCGGCACGAATCGTTCCATGCACACCAAAGGGCGTTATTGTTTTGTTGAAGTACTATGGCATAGGAATTCGAGGCAAACATGCAGTCATAATCAATAGAACAAAACTCGTCGGAAGACCACTCGCACAATTGTTGCTCAATGAGGATGCTACGGTTACGGTGTGTCACTCTAAGACTGTAGGTCTCAAAGAAATTGCGCAGGACGGTGACATTCTCATCACTGGTATTGGGCAGCGTGAACATTTTACCGTTGGAGCTGATATGATTAAGCCCAATGCGGCCGTTATAGATGTCGGAACGAGTCGAGTGGGTGGACGGTTGTTGGGTGATGTGGATTTTGATTCCGCCTTAAACGTAGCCGCCTACGTTACCCCTGTTCCCGGCGGAGTCGGTCCAATGACAATTGCTATGCTCCTATACAATACACTAGTAACGACGGCCATGCAGAGAGGCGTGTCGTTGATTTTTAATCCAGAAGAACTGAGTGCAGCTACGGGGCCTTAAGAAGAAGAGGACAGTTTCGATTCTCCACGATTGCTTTCACCCGAGAGTAATCGTTGACCTTCGCCGAAGCCAGAGGTTTAGAAGAGTCGTTGGTTTCGAAGAAGGAAGAATTGACGATGCGGCGGTGAACGAGTAGTCAGCTTGCTCCGCCGATCCAAATTACGTAGCTCATTGTCGGTCCGATAAGGTACGAGAGGTCGGTGAATGAGTGGGGTGCTATTGTGAGTAGGATTGGGTCGCTGTCTGAAAATCCTCCGAGTATCCATCTGTTGTCTAAATAGCTTATAGTCAATATGCTGGAGCCTATGATCGGTTTTGTTATGTAGGTAGGCAGCGACGTCGTGAGATCCTTGAAGCCCTGTGTTCCGTAGGATGCTATCCACGCAATGGCCGATGTTTGTTCTTGGGTTTGGAGTTCGGCTACCATTGAACCTCCACCAATCATCCACGACGATCCATTCCAAGCGATCGCATTTACTATGATGGGAGAGCTAACGTCCTTACCTATTGAATCGTACAGTTGCCGTGTCAAGTCCTGAAAATTGTGGCCGTCGTATTTTGCTAGAAAACCGTATCCGCCAATTAACCAGTAGCTACCATTCCATCTGACCGATAGCACCGAACCGAAACTTCCAACCGCTTCATTGATTTGTGAGGTTAGGTCGGTAACGTTGCTTCCGTCAAAAGTGAATAGCGTTCCGTAGGAATAGTAGCCTCCTCCAACCATCCAGAGACTTCCGTTCCATGCGTTAGTGTAGAGTATTGCATCTCCCTGCTCAGGAACGATTGTTGACAGGTCTGTGAATTTATTTCCGTCAAATGTGGCAAGAGACATATGATTTCCGAAATCATACGGTCCATCTGTGGCTGTGAGAATTTCGTCTGAACCCATTCCGGAGAGTAACCAGTATTTCCCATTGTAGCTGGCTGCGAATATGTCTCCGCCGTGCCAGGAGGATTGTTGATTGTATTGATTCATCGATTCTCCTGCAACTTGTTCTCGTCCATTGTAGAGGTATATGTATGGGTTGGAGCCGGATGTGCCGGAATCAGTCCCCCAACCCGAAATCAACCATTCACTCCCATTCCAACCCCCACCCCAAACTGTACCCTGTCCCGGAACAGGCGTTAGTTGGGTGACAGAATCATTCTGTAGAAAAATCTTAAACAACCTAGGGCTCTGACCAGGTTGAAACCACGTACCATTCTGTCCACCAACCAAAATATACGAATTATCATGCACCACCGGCTGCGCCTGCGTCACAGAACCCAAAGGCGGAAACAACAACCCAAACACAAAAAGTAGGATGATCAGCGCTCGCACATTCTGTTCCTCGGGTCGCTCGTTTAACTTCGAGATTGTAGTGTATTTTAGTTGTGGAAAGGATCTATAAAAAAACTTGCAAAGTCACGAGTGCAACTCAACTACAACCGTCCGGAAAAATGTGCCCATTCAAACTACTAATGTGGCGCGGAAATTTGGAAATTAGGCTTTGACTCAATCACTTAGACTACAGCGGTATTTTGAGGTCTTTCGATGGGTTATTTTTTCCACCGTTCTCCGCTCATTCTTTCAAGGTACTTGGATAGCTGGCGGTCATTCTCTCCGTCTTCAGACATTTTGTTCGCGATGTATGCGACTGTTATGTCGTTGAAGCTATGGAGGAGTGTGCTCATCACGCTATTTACAACTTCACACTTAAACTGATCCTCCGTGAATCGTGGGGAGTATACGTAATGTGGTCCCCCATTTCTGACCAGCTTCCTCAAGACTATGCCCTTCCTGTATAATCTGTCGAGTATTGTGGCTACAGTAGTGACTGCTACAGGTCGGATGTGCGAGATCTTTAATTGAAACTCCTTAACGGATAGCGGATTCTTCGATTCCCAGAGCTCGCGTAACACGATTGCTTCAAGTCGCGTTGATGCGGCCGAAGAATTCCGAGTTTCATTTCGTAACTATGTGGCGTAGTTAACGTAATATGAGTAGGGTTAAGGATTGTGAATATTTTATGTTTTTAGTAACTTTGAATTTACATGGTCATGACCTGCTAAGTTGGCGCAGAATGTTGGAAGCTACCAAAATTTGTGTAACAATCCTTGGTCTCTACGAGTAAGCTTATGAGCAGAATGCGTGGTCAAATCGCCTTCTAACTGCTACTTGGTGTAGATGCAGATACGCGAGCGTGTGGAGAACCGTGAACTACTAGCTCTCGTTTATCGCGCTGGAGTGAAAGAAGGCTTTGTGTTTGGTAGTCTCGGTTTCTGTTGGTGCGAGGCTTGAGGAAGATACAGTTTGCCGTATCGATACTAGTGCTAATCATCATACCCATGGCGTCTCTGACGGCTCCGGTAATGGCGAATGGTAGGGCATTTAGGGCGCCGATCCTAGGTAAGGCTGTGATCCTATCGTCGCTAAACAAAGAATTCCCCCTGGCTTATTATGAGACGTACATGGCGCTTCGGCTAAAGCAAGCAGGGTACGCTACAACATTCTTAACAGACGGCAACGTAACAATAGACTTCTTAGTAAACCAACTGAACAACTACGATATCGTCATTTGGCGCACTGATATCTACACGTGGAGCCACGTCGAATACTTTTACGTCGGAGAAACCGTCAACGCAGCCACTGAACAAAAGTATGCCGCGGACTTCAGTCAGGGTTGGATTAACGCAAATGCAGGTATACTTGGAGTCACAACGAATTTCATCTCAGAACACTTTACGAACAATACGCTCAGCAATGTGAAACTGATGATTCTCGAGGGTAGCAATACGGGTGATATCGGGCCGATGTTTGTCAGCGCAGGTGCTGGATCCGTAGTATACTGTAACGGTTT
Source organism: Candidatus Bathyarchaeota archaeon (assembly GCA_963848755.1). Classification (GTDB taxonomy): domain Archaea; phylum Thermoproteota; class Bathyarchaeia; order 40CM-2-53-6; family 40CM-2-53-6; genus FEN-987. The sequence goes on from CAWKES010000029.1 coordinate 34,207, forward strand.
GATCAATCTCGATTACGGATTGATGGACGATCTAACGAGCAACCTCATCGATTACTTAGCTAGCGGAGAAAACGTCTACAACGCCGTATTCAATTCAGTGAACTACCTCAACAATCAGGCAGGTGTACAAGACCAGCTCAGAAGCAATATTGATGATGCCTACATCCCGCCCTTCTGGTTTTCAGGCTCATCATCATTAACGATAATCTCATCGCCTTAAAGGACTATCATTCTCAAGCCTCCACTTTCCTTTTCAATTTACCTTTCCGCAGAGCAAACTACCAACCGTAGTTGATCAAGTAAAAAGAACATTACCCATCGGTCCTGATGAACTAGGACGCGTTAAGATGTCATAATTCCTTGTCAAATAGGTCTAGTTTACATGGGCAGCAAGCATAATCAACAGCGCCTTATCATAACTGGCTTGCTGTTGATTACAGCGCTTTCGTTATTTGGAAGTGTGAGCGGCCAGGTCATCGCGGCAACTCAATACGGATCGTATAGGAGTCAGGCTGCGATTCACGCGTTACAAAATTCGCAAAATTCCATGTCTCTAGATCAAGTAAATAATTCGACTACTACGATTACCCTCCCCTTCACTGCATCCAGTACAACTTCAACAGTTAGCACGGAAAGCTCCTCGCAAACAACTACTTTGCCGACAACGACAACAACAACCATCGTCTCTCAAACTAGCTCTGTAACTTCGACTTCAATCGCTACGTCTACCCTTATTTCGACTACCGCGTCATCAACTACTTTAACTACGTCAACTGCGTCGACGAGTTCATCGCAAACGACAACGGCCACGACCAGTTCCGCTGTCACGACAACCCAGACAACGGTGTCATCTACCATTCTTATCCCTCCTACTGTAACGCTTAGCCCTGCCTCTGGTCAGGTTGGTTCGACTGCTAGCTTCTCTGGGTCAGGTTTTTCGCCAAGTGACACTTCATGTTCTTTATCAGGATCCATTGTGGCCTCACAGACTTGTGTGATTTCTGGGGGAGTCTTAACTGGTTCTTTTACAGTGGCTACAGTTTTAGCCGGTTCCTACTCAGTAACCGTGACTGGCACTCCTGCCGGTGACTCTGCTTCCGCCTCGTTTACAGTGAACGGGATCGTGCTTCCATCTGTCACGTTCAGTCCGACTTCAGCTGCAAGCGGTTCAACGGTTGATGTATCTGGTTCTGATTTTTCGTCGACTGATACCAGCTGCTCGCTATCAGGAAGTGTGATCGCTTCTCAGACTTGTTCAATTTTAGGGGGATCGTTGAGTGGTGCTTTTACGGTGACCACGGTTGTAGCTGGTTCCTACTCAGTAACTGTAACGGGTAATCCTGCGGGTGACTCTGCTACAGGGAGCATTACGGTAAGCACCGTAGCGACGGTTTCTATCAGTTTGAATCCAACCGTTGCTCCTGGCGGCTCCACAGTTGACGTGTCAGGTTCAGGATTCTCATCGAGTGATACTAGTTGTTCGTTGTCAGGTGGTGCAGTGGAATCGGAGACTTGTTCAGTATCAAGCGGAGCGTTAACCGGATCGTTTCTAGTCGCCAGCGTCGGTGCTGGAACTTATACTATTACTGCGATTGGAAGCCCCGCTGATGATGGAGCATCGGCAAGCTTCACCATCGGTAGTACCGCTGGACTGTCTATGGCACTTAGCCCTACTTCGGGTGCGGCCGGCTCCACTGTGCAAGCATCTGTTTCAGATCTCTCAACAAGTGACACTTCCTGCTCGTTATCTGGAACCGCCATAGCCTCTCAGTCCTGTTCGATAAGTAATGGGATATTGACGGGGTCGTTTGTTGTAGCCGGTGTTGTGGCGGGTGACTATACTATTACTGCAACTGGGAGTCCAATTGGAGATTCTGCATCGGCAACGTTCACTGTCAGCAGTGCAACCTCTCTAACCTTTAATCCATCATCTGCCGGGGTTGGGAGCACAGTTGATTTTTCAGGCTCCAGTTTGTCGACAAGCGATACGTCCTGTTCGTCGTCGGGAACACCTATAGCCTCGCAAACCTGTTCAATTTCCGGAGGCACATACACAGGTTCTTTTGTTGTTGCTGATGTCGCTGCAGGTTCGTACGTAGTCACTGTTACCGGCGGTCCTGAATATGACTCAACTTCGGGTTCCTTCACGGTTGGCACTGGATCGCTACCTATCGTATTTAATCCAGTTTCTGCTGCAGCTGGGTCGACCGTTGGAGTGTCCGGTTCGGGGTTCTCAACGCTTGACTCAACATGCACGCTCTCCGGTAGCGTAGTCGGCGCTTCTCAGACCTGTTCGATATCTGCAGGAACATTATCAGGATCATTCACTGTTGCTAATGTCGCTGTCGGATCGTATACGGTTACTGTGACCGGGAATCAGGCTGCTGATTCAGGTTCAGGAACATTTACAGTGAGTAGTAGTACTAGCGGGTCTCTTACTCTCAGCCCATCTTCAGCCCTAGTTGGGTCGACGGTACAAGTCTCTAGCAGCGTTTTCTCCACAAGCGACAGTAGTTGCTCACTCTCTGGCACTCCTGTAGCCTCTCAGACCTGCTCAATCTCAGGTGGCGCATTGACCGGATCCTTTGTCGTCGCAAACGTGACGATCGGATCTTACACGATTACTGCGACCGGTAGTCCGATGGGTGACTCAGCTTCGGCAACTTTCAAATTAAGTGGTCCAAGCGTTACTCTAACTCCGGTTTCCGCTGCCGTTGGCGCTATTGCTGTAATTTCGGGTTCGGGATTTTCGTCAACTGACACCACTTGTTCATTATCTGGTAGTCCGGTAAGCAATTCGACCTGTTCAATTTCCGGAGGCACGTTGACCGGTTCATTTACTGTCGCCAATGTCCCTATCGGATCGTACCCGATCATGTCCATGGGTAGTCCAGTTGGTGACTCCGCTTCAGCAAGCTTCGCGGTTATTGGGTCAACGATGAATTTTTCGATCACTTCGTCAAGTTCCATCCTCACCTTAACTCAGGGCGCGAGTGGGTCTGCTACAATTACCGTGTATTCTCTCAACGGCTTCAGTTCAGCCGTAACCTTAACCCCATCGTGGGTTGGAAATGCGCCGGCGGGCGCCAGCCTTACGATCACCTCTCCGGTAACGCCCGTAGCTGGAGGAGTGGCTACTTCCGTACTGACAATAACTGCCGCCTCAAGCGCTTCTACGGGACCATTCGCTGTTCAAGTAACTGGAACAAGTGATACGTTAACTCAGACTCTAACTCCCAACCTCGTTGTTCAAATTACACCCGCCGTTACCACGACGACCAGCATGAGCACTAGCGTCGTAAATTTCACGAGCACAACGAGTTCTGCCAGTTCCACGATTTCTGCTCTTCCGCTCCCAGCCAATTGCCCTATGTCTTATGCAACTTCTGGATCTGAACTTGCTCCTCTTGTTCAACGATTGAGGATTTTCCGCGATCAGTCTATAATGAAGACTCTGCCCGGGAGGGCGTTTATGATGCTTTTCAATTCGTGGTATTATTCCTTCAGCCCACACGTAACGTCTTACGTTACAGAACATCAAACTGAACGCATTCTACTGAAGGATGCTATGTATCCTCTTATCGCAGTTCTCTACGCCTCCTACTACGCGTACTTGTTCATGTCCCCATTGAGTAGCGATCTTGGTGTTATGTTGGCCGGAGTTATTGCGGCTCTACTCCTAGGCCTCATTTACCTAGCTCCATTGGGATATTTGACTCAACGGATTCTTCGTCGTTACCTGGAACATTCCATGTTGACGAGATCGCATGTGATCGTGTGGGCTGGAGTTAGTGTGCTTCTTGTTCCAATTGGATATTTCACGAATTCACTGTTTATGGGTATTGTCGTCGCTAACTTAGTGATATCCGTTTTAAGCAGCGGCTGTGTCTTAGGTGCTACGGCACTGAAACGTTTCCGCATGGGAAACATAGCCCTCGGAGTTCCCGTATTCATAAGACGTTTTGTGAATATGCCAACAGGAAATCGAAACTTGAATTCTATCAAGGCATGAAAGACGCTGTTTCATGGAACCAGTTATCATGAGTCTCACAAGTTTGAAGCTCATCGACGTCGAGATTCTTTAGTTGCTTGATTCTCTACCGCTCTTCCTTAACGCTAGCAACCCAACCGCAATCAGAACTATCCCGATGACGACCATAGCAATGGAAATAATCCGAAACATACCGAAGGCATGATGCTGAAACGCAGTGTAATTCTGGTTTATAGTATAGTTGGAATTTTGCTGGTAAAATGTGGAATTGGAGTAATACGTGTGCCTATGTCTAGAACGTCTCAGTAGCAGATAGCCACCTGAACCAAGGAGTATCGCCCCAAATGCAATGAAGAGGTAGCTGATTTGTTTACTAATGTGCAAGCTTATCCACCGAGTCGCTAACTACTGAGCGTAGTTCATGGCTTTAATTTAACCATATCCAGTGCGCACGAATCTAAACGCACGGATGATTGGCTGTTGACGTAAAACCTGTGAGACATCCACTGCACCGAGAGCATGATCGACGAGATTAGTCTTTGCTCAGCCGTCTTTCTTCGGTATCTCCATTGGTAAGCTAGGTCAGTTTGGTTCCACAGTTTTGGCAGAAGGTTGCGCCGGCGGCGTTAAGGCTGTTGCATTTAGAGCATTTTTTTCCCGGCGCTGGGTTTGGAGGTGTTTGCGCAACGGTCATGTTTTGGCCGCAGTTGGGGCAGAATTTTGATGTTGTGGGTATATGGGCTTGGCAGTTGGGGCAGACTACTAATGCGACTGCTGCTTCGGTGCCTGCTCCTGCTGCTGGTTGGAATAGGGGTGGGACGAGGACCATTCCTGTTCCGAACGCTGCTCCGCCTGAGGATTTGCCAAGTTCTGCTGCTGCTTGCTTAACTGTCTCCATCCGGATTACTTCATCGGGTGAGACGCTGTCCTGTTTTCAGCCAGAATAATCTGTCTCTGAATTCTGGTGTTGTGTCTATGCCCTCGAACTTTAGGTCGATCATTTGAACTCCGATTCGTTTGAAATAGTCGAGAAGGTTTGCTTTGACTTCGTTCGATGTGTCGTCGAGTTTTGTGAATACGGTTTGAAGATCGTATTTGGAGAGAACGTCAATCATTTTTTCGTTTATGAATCCGCGTAGATAATTGTTAACGTCGGGTGTGGTGTAGGCGTTCTGTCCGCCAACGACTTCGTTTACGAATATTGACGGGTCTTCGATTCTGAACCAGAAGGAACCGAATGTCATGAGAGGTGCGAGTTCGGTAGTTTGTGCTCGGTTTCCAAATTTCCCGGTGAATTGTTTGTTGGATACGAAGATAACGTTCGCTTTGAATGGTGTCTGTTGATACCCAGCGAGTCTCGAGAGTATTTTAGTGATCAGAGGCAGGTTTAGTGTGGTGAGTGTGTGTCTTCCTGGGCCTAGCGTATCGTAGCTTTTTCCGTCTCGGAAGAAGACGGCGAATTCGTATTCGTGAACGATTAGTTGTGCTCCCCACTGAATATTCTCGTCTGGGTAACGGTATATTATATCGTCAGGGCCGGATGAGGTCCATTCTATTACCTGGGGCATCTAAACCGTCACTCCCTCAATCACGAGTTTTCGTTTATCAAATGCATCTTCTAGTTCCGTAATTGAATTACTTATCTGAAGTTCGATGTTTCGTGCGTCTTCCAGTTTGTTCTCTGTGAGGTTTGTCTTGAAACTTGAAATCGTGTCGGCTAATTTGCGGGCTGTGTCTGTGAGTTGTGTGTCGTACTGAAGCATTTGGTCAAGTTGTGGTGTATCGATGCGTACGGAATCGAAGAAGGCACTATATCCGTAGGCTGCTCGATTAATTTTTTCGGCAACTCTGTCAAGTCTAGCGATAAGTTGGTTTGTTGGCTCTAGTATTTCAATTACTTTAGCATCGTTGAGGATTTGAAAACATCTGGAAAGATCGTCTCTAGCGTGAGCGAGGAGGTTGTAGATGTAATCTCTGACGATTCTATCCGCTTCACGTCTTTGTTCCTTAAGTTTGTATCCACGAAAACCTGGGATACTGAGCATTATTCGTTCGAGTAGCCTTTCGCTTTCTTGAACTCGTTCGAGAGGAGGTTTACCGGCCAAGCGTGATTCCTGCTGGTTTTGAGCTACATTTACTCTTAAAGTTTGAACCTGTTGATTAAATTAGTTTGAAGTCATCGCTTGGTAAATCGCCTTTTATGATGCTGGCCGAGGATCCATCTAATAGAACTTGGAAACGTGAATTCTTGTAGCTGTAGGTAACGAACCAGACTGGTGCATGAAGGTAGTAGCTTCCGGTGTTGTTGAAGGTGGTTTTGGTGTCTTCTATGCGGTCGATTCTTTCTTTTGCAAGGTATTCATGAAGATGTTCGATTTCTTCTTGTGCCTGTGATGTCGCTTCGTCGCCTGTGATTTCGCTGTTGAGGACCTTAGCTGTTCCCTCTATCCTTGCCGGGTCAAAGGGTATTTTGCCAGTTAGGGATAGGTGATATGCACGTGTCGGAAAATCGCTCTGCCTTCTAGCCAACACAAGCCAATCGTATCTGTTCGTTATATCGCCCTCATGCTGAACTGGAGGGCTGATTCTTTCCAACAGTCCCGAGTAATGTGTTTGAGCTTCGGTGCTTATGACCCAGAATGGAAGATAAACCAGGTTTTGATCTGCGAGCATGGATTTCTTTTTTAAATCCTTGGAGGCTATGAAACTGCTCGCCATCCAGTCTTGAACTAGACTGAAAACATTCGAAGCCTCGGTGGTATTCATGATTAGCGAGTGTTCGAACTCGAAAGGCTTCCCAGTTTCAACTGATACGGTGAAGCCGCAATATTTGCATGTGATGAGGATTTCACCTGGTTGAATTTGTAGCGGCGCTCCGCAATGGGAGCAACTGATGTCTTTCGTAAGCGTGACCAAATCGGTTCAACTCTAAGGTAGTTATCGCTAATCTTTAATGACTCCTCTTCATCTTTGCGTCAGAACGTGAGAGGGATTAGGCTTGGGTAATCTTGGTCAACTCAAAGGTACGATGTATATCACTGTCATCATTGCTCTTGTGATTTTTGTCGCCTTCATTGCCGTTGTGTCATTGTTTATCAGTTATGCAGTGGGTGTTGAACTTGATCCACTCTCGATACTCTTCGGAGGATTCGTACTGGCGATTATTTTCATGTTGATCCAATTTGCCATTAGCCCTTACATTGTCAGGGCTACTACGCATCTTAGATATTTGCAGCCTGGTGAGAATGCTTGGCTTGAAGAGACTGTTAGTAAACTCGCGCAACAGGCGGGAGTGAAGGAACCGCGGTTGGCTATTGCTCCAGATCAGACTCCTAACGCTTTTGTTTTCGGCAATTCCTCATCTAACATGACTCTGACTGTGAATCAGGGGTTATTGTCGGCTCTGAGTGAAGATGAAATCCGTGGTGTAATTGCACATGAGTTAGGTCATGTCCGGCATAAGGATTCAATCGTGATGACGTTCATGTCAGCGATTCCGCTCATTGCATTTCTAGTAGTTCGGATGGCGTTCGGTTTTCAGGTCTTCGGCGGAGGAGGGGGTCGAAGGGGACAGCGACAGGGCGGAGCGGGATTAATTGTTTTGGCGGGAATCGTTGGGTTAGTAGTATATTTCCTGTCGCAACTTCTAGTTCTGCGCCTGAGTCGGCTCCGTGAGAGTTTTGCTGACGTCTTCTCTGCCTATCTCACGACATCGCCGAGAAGTCTCGAGAGCGCGCTTACCAGAATAACGTATGGGTTATCATTGTCTCCGCAGGACCCGCATGGAGCTAGGGCGCTATTCATCTCAGATCCAGTTTTGGCTAAACAGGAGATTGCTGAAGTCATGCAACAGAAGAGCAAGTATGATCTTGATCATGATGGAGTGCTAGATGAGCATGAGCTTGAATTGGCTATGGAGGCAGAGGCGAAGTCGCATTGGCGAACATTTAACGAGGCTTTCGCAACGCATCCGCCAACCTTCAAGAGAATTCTCTTGCTAAGACAGATTGACCAAGAGATCCAGAGTAGAGGTACGGAGAGCTCTAACATCTATTCGCAGATTTAGACGGGCGTCAATGGTACGTGTGTTCTTGGTCTGGATATGCTCCTTGGGTTACGTCTATTCTGAATTGGGAAATTGCGTTTTGTATTGCTTGGTCTAGTTTCACGTATTTCTTGACGTATTTGGGAGTCAGAGTCTGAGTTAGTCCGAGTAGGTCCGGAGTTACTAATACTTGGCCGTCGCAGTATTTTCCTGCTCCGATTCCGATGGTTGGAGTCTTTATGGTTTCCGTGATTCGTCTTGATAGTTTTTCTGTGATGCTTTCGAGTATAATTGCAGTCACGCCGGAACCATCGAGCGCGACGGCGTCGTTGAAGATTCGGTCGGCTTCGTTCGTGTCTCTTCCTCTTACAGAGTATCGATCTGCGGTCTGTGGCAAGAGCCCGATATGTCCGAATACTGGTATTCCTTCGCTAACCAGAATTTTGATGGCTGCTGGATGGTATCCTTCAATTTTCACTCCGTCAACGCCGACGTCAAGTAACATTTTCGCGTTGGTCAACGCTTCTTGTTCGTTCTCGTAGCTGTGAGCTGGCATGTCAGCTATTACAGGAGTTTTCTGTGCGGCTCTTGAGACTATCTCGGCGTGGTAGAGCATCTGCTCCATCGATACGGCTTTTGTGTCGTTTGCGCCCTGAAACACCATCCCAAGACTGTCGCCAACGAGTATGATGTCTATTCCTGTTTGATCGATGATTTTTGCCGTTTGGAAATCATAGGCGGTAAGCACGATGATTTTCGGGCCGTTCTTTCTTTTGCGTAACTGGTTCAGTGAGACTGCTCGGTCTGATGGTCGATTGAGAGGGCAGTTGATTTTCGGGATCGCTGGTTTACGTGTGATTCGCAGGAGGTTCTGGTGAATTGCATTCGTGGCTTCGTTCAAGTTCTTGTTGTTGTCGAAGCTAGATAACTTGAGTTCAAGCTGTTTTCCGGGATCCGTTTTTAGCGTCTGTACTGCTTCCAATAATGCCGGAATGGCTCTGACGATATTATCGACTATGGTTATAGTTGCAGCGCGTGCTGTTCTGGACAGCGGATTAAGATCGATCGCTATAACCCGTTTACCTGCTTTCACAAGCGCTTCGGTTCTATCGCCGTCCTCTAAGGGCACCAGGACTACGTCAGCAACGGCGATTCCGTCAGGGTCAATTCGTCTTCTCTCGCTACCGATCCCTTGTAGCCTTGCGGTAGCAGCTTCCCCTATGCCGAGAACATGTTCTGCACCTACGCTCTCTAGAAGAAGTTTGATAGCGTTTTCGCGAGAGGTTGAACGGTAATAGAGATTTACTTCGATGCCAGCGTTGACAATTTTCGCGAGTTTGACCAAATTTTTGGCTTCGAGTGCTGCTGCATTACCGTTGACGGAGATTACTGGCCGTTTTGCGAGTAGCAGAGTTGCTGCCGAGGCTTCGATAGCTCGCATAGCATATGGGCCTGTTTTCTCTTCTAGTAGATAATCGAAAGCTTCACCCCGACCGTGAGCCATTAGACCTGCTTCGGCAACTATCCCTGCCCGAAACCCGTCAACTAGTTTCTCACGAATACGCAGAGATTCGGCTCTTGGATGAACCATACCATTATGCATAGGACTCGGCTACTTCAACGTCAGAAATAATCGTATTACCGGACCACGACACTTCGCCGAGTCCTGAGCGTAACTTCTATTCTTGACGCTGCCAAGAATGGGCGCGAACAAAATCCGCAGCTGAAAACTGGTTATTAACTCAAATGCATTCCGCATTTGTCGCAATATTGACCGGAGAACGCAATTTCAGCGCCGCAGTATCTGCAGAACCATTCCGGATGCACCTTGAGAGGGTTATTGTCAGCTCCCATGGGGGTGGGCATGTTGTCGGTCTTAACTTCATGAATTTTGATAAGCCCATGTTTGAAAGCGACTACTGCGCCGGCGATGACGAGGGCGACTATAGCTGCTGCGGTTATGACTAACGGAAATTCTGGAATGATGGGAGACGTGGATGCCAGGGGGCTTGCACTGACGAAAGATAACGCGCCTACGACTATGATTGCTGACAATGCGAACAGTAAGGCTAGGACAACTGGAACTGTTGATTTCATCTGATGTTCATCTCTTCGCTTGATGAACTAAATGGCGTAGCCTCCTCGTTTATAATCTGCATGTGAAACGGCCATTTGAATTTGCGGAAAAGCCAAGGATTGATGAATCAAAATGTACACAAAGTAGGATGCACCTTTGAATCGTCGAGAGTTCTATCAGGCCTAACAGTTCGTAGTGGATTATAGTCGATTCAAGTTCATTCGCCTTAACTGTCGTAAATCTTTGCATCGACATTGATGATTGATTCTCTTCTCGTTAGCAACCGTGTCAATAACATGTATCGGTTTTCCTGGCTAGGTTTGTGATACCGGTGGTGCTGAAACTTGAAGACGGAGACTAAGATGAGAGCGTCGCCTAAACTCATAGTGTTAGGAACAATCATCTTGCTGGTTCTGTTTGAGATCAGAATTGGGGCAGCGACTCAAGAAGTGATCCAACCAGATTTCGTTTCAGTCACCGGACCACATCAGATAACCGTTCTGGTCGGACCGTTAATCAGAACGCCTAGCGGCGGTTATGAGAGAGAAATTATAGTCAACGGACAACCTCCAATCTTGATTAGCACTGAGCCGAATGTGACGCCGCAAGAAATCGCTAACGTTTACGGCTAAAGGTTCAGTTCACAAGGAAATGCGGCATGTGAACGAGTGCGCGTAAGCCTTGTGGTATGGTCTTCATCATATGCATGCGAAGATGCATGTGTGCGGATCAATCATGCATAACGTTTATTGTCTGTTTTGGGTGCCCCTTTAATGAAGAAGTATGAAGACTAGCTCGTACGTTGTTTTGTTCACCGTGGTTGTTGCTGTTTCATTATTGTGTGCAGGATTAGGTACGGGTTCGGTCTTCGCCGTGAGTCAGCCAACGCAGTACGGAGGCGGAGGCTACGTTTGTGTGAACGTTTTAGGCTTCACCTATCTCAATTACTTAGAACCGGTTCCATGGGCTAATGTTACGGCTTCAAATGGGCAAATGGTGTTTCAAGGCGCAACTGGAACATCAAGCACGTGTGCGTATGAGCTGTTTTTGCCGCCTGGTACCTATAATGTGACGGCGAGTGAGCCCGGATACTTGCAGACTAGTCAATCGGTCGCCGTTTCCAACGGATCCACCAGCGTCATCAGCTTGTACCTCTATCAGTCACAGGTACCTGTGCCGGAGTTCCAACCACAATTGATCCCGGCGGTCTTGATGCTGGCCTTGGCTGGCGTCCTACTGGCAAAGCGGAGCGCAAAACGGCGCCCGCTCCGCTCCTCCGTGTAATATTAGCCGGTTAGGTCGGTTGTTAGCGCTTGCGATGTTAGAGTGAGCTTACTGGCTTTCATGCTCAACCTCAGGTTTCGGATAAGAAGTATGCTTATCCGAAACGCGAACCTTGGCCGGAAGATAGACTCTATAGGGCAACTGAAGCCAGGATTCGCTTCAATTCAGATCGCAGGCCATGTGATTTGTGGAAGGCGCCACGATCGAATAATTCATCCAATCCGTCGAAATCATCGGACAAGTCTGGCACCTCGCTAGATGCTTAGTGTAACTGAACGTTATAGAGAGTTATTCTGATTTTCGATATGACGAACTTCGACTAGTCCATGCAGAATCCATCATGTCCGGCATATGTTCTTCGCACAGAGCGTCACTCTGACGAAGATTATATGAACCTCGAAGTGCCCGAGGTCGTGGAGTTTTCGCTAGTTTACTTCTTCTGAATTCTCAGCAGTATGGTCGGCAGCAAGGGCGCCAGTTGTTAATGCTAACAGGACGAGTGATGAGCTGACGAACATCATTAGGGCAGGTAGTAGAATTAGTTCAGCTAAGCAGAAAGTCGCCAGAAGAACCGCGAAGGCTGTTAACAACCATCTGGCGTACCGTATCTTTGCGTGTTTGCGAATCTTGCTCGTCAATATCGTTGTTGGCACTGCGAAGAAGATGAATCCTACGCCTAATCCTGCAATAATGCCGGACGCTAGAGCTGCGAATTCCGGTTGAAATGACAGTAGAGAGAATACTGTGGCTGAGACATGAAGTGTTCCTATGATCGGATATAGGATCCCTCTCATCAGTGTCTGCAGAGCGGGATGTGTGTATTCGTATTGTGAGACTTGCGGGCTGAATGAGTAATACCAATCATTGAAGATCATCATGAAGCTTGATCCTGCGAATGTTTGCAGTATAGCGTGGTCACGGAAGTTTCTGAGGAACTGTACTTCCGGAGATAGTGCCGATCCATACGTAGCTGTGGCTATCAGGCATCCAGGTCGACTTGAAATGAACAGTTGAACGCTGACATACTTGATTGTTCCCGGACCACGAGCCATAATCGTGAACGTATATGCTCCAGCCACGGTGTTCTTTGCGGCGTTAAGCGTTAATTGTGAAGTAGCCACTCCTCCAGCTGGTACAATCAAGATTCCGAGACGCCGCAGGCACGATGTTCGATTGCGGGTTTGGCACAAACCCTCCTAGCACTCCACTCGGCAGATTAACGGCGGTAAGCATAACCTGCCCACTAAAACCGTTGATTGACTGGACAGAAACCGTAATTGAGGTTTGGCCACCCTGCGGAAGACTAACTACGTTAGATGTCGTAACCGCGAAGTCTGGCATTCCCGTACTCGTTACCACGCTGCTAGAAGGTGTAACCGTTACTGTTGAGGTAAGGAACGTAAATGTGGTCGAGCTTGAACTTGTCGGACTGTAGGAAGTTGTAGTGATTATTGTGATTGTGATGATTCCAGAATTAGTGGTCGTAAGGTTCGTTAACGATTGTACGGTCTGATTAGTTGTGGGGGTAGTTACATTCTGGTATATGGTCGTCACTGGGGAAGGAATTTGATAACTGCTAAACGTGGTCAAAAATCGGCTGGTTTGAGGAATTACCGTAGTCGGTAACGGGATGATATCCCTTTATGCATTGATGGTGTTAGTACTAAGGAACCCAGCTATTGCTAGGATAAGCACCATAGACAATAGTATACTGCGGCGAATTGTCAAAGGTTGTTCCTACGTTGACCATCTGAGTGTATATCCATTGATTTATCGTTTTTCACATTCCCTAAAATAGGCGTGGTGTTTTCGTGGATGTGGACCATGTGACTGTCGATAATGATTTAGTGATTTGATGAATGAATCGTCTCGTAATGACGTGTGAGGACTCAAGTGCGAATCCTGAAAACTAATGTAGACACTAGGCGACTTGATCGTATCAAAAGCCGACTCCTGCTAAATGCCCGTCGTCTTAACGCCGCACCCCAGAACTATTCTTCAATCTGGCTTTTGCCCTCAAGCCTAGGGCGTCTTAGCAAGAGGAATGCGAACAAATTTCTTCTTGGATCATTACTGGATTATCAGATTCCTGGGCACGTTGCGTGGGAGAATGCACGTAGATTAGCGGAACAAATTCTTGGCGATCCAGCTGGTCTATGGGAAGAAGTCACGTCAAAATCACAATCACATTGGCAAAGGAAATGGCGTAAGTATTCGCTTCATAGATTTCCTGCAGCGCATGATCGAATTTGGAGAATTGGAAAAGCCATCGTCCTACAGTACCATGGCGACGCTCGCGAAATTTGGGAAAATCAAAATTCCGAAATCGTCCTTCGAAGACTTGGAAATCTCAGGGTTGGGAAGCAACTTAGCCGAATGATAGTTGGTTCCTTGATCGACTCTGGGCATATCCGTGGCTCTGGGGATGTTAAGGTAGATCGTCATATCAGAAGAGCTTTCGGGAGATTACTGGTCGGGCGGGGGTTCTCAGAACGCGAGGTTGATGAGGTTACGAGAGTAACTCGTAGAATGCATCCGTCGAATCCTTGGGTGCTTGATTGGCCGTTGTTCGTTCTTGCTACTACCGTTTGTACCATTCGTGATCCCAAATGTGCTCATTGTGAATTTAGAACTGACTGCTCCTACTTCACGAAACGCTAATTCGACTGACTGACGTGAGTTTGGCCCTCTGACCCATTATTTATGGGTCTCATTTAATTGATCAAAGAAGTGACCTAAGACCGATCCAGATGGACTGGGATGCGTTAAGACATCATAAATTTGGACGTATATGGCTTAATACATGTGAGTCTTGATTGCACCGCTCACAGCAATTATGCATACTTATTCTACTATTAGTTGGAGTACTATCGTTCGTCGGGAATTTGGGAGCCAACGCACAACAAAACGTTTCGACTCCGTTAGCAGCTCGACTCTATCCAAACTCCATGTCAATAGACCAAGTGACTACAAATTCAACCTCAACTACTATTACTCTGTCTTCGCAGACCAGCACAACTCAGACAACTTCCTTTATTGGCCCCCCATCAATTTCGCTCAGTCCTTCTTCTGCTTCGGTTGGCGCGACTGTTGATGTGTCGGGTATAAATTTCTCGGCAACGGATTCAGCTTGTTCATTGTCAGGGGGCGCGGTCGGTACCACCTCGAGCTGTATTGTTTCTGGAGGCTCACTTGTTGGTTCTTTTCTTGTTGCTAACGTACCTGCAGGTTCATACACTGTTACACTTACTGGTAGCCCGAGTGGAGATTTTGCTTCTGCCACTCTCATAGTGAGTGGAAGTTCGAATTCTAATGGTCTCTCCATATCGCTGAGTACAATTTCGGCTGCTGTAGGTACGGGAGTTCAAGTGTCTGGTTCAGGTTTCTCAAGCAGCGATACGAGTTGTTCATTGTCAGGAACCCCCGTCTCGTTACCAACTTGTTCAGTGTATAGTGGCGGATCATTGGTCGGCTCATTCATTGTAGCGAACGTAGCACTCGGTTCCTACACAATTACTGCGACAGGCACTCAGGCTGGTGATCATGCTTCAACTTCGTTCACCATTAGTGGAGGTTTGCCGACCATCACGCTCAACCCAACTTCGGCTTCGGCCGGATCGACTGTAAATATCTCCGGTTCAGGATTTGCGCTCAGTGACACAGGCTGCTCGTTGACCGGCGGAGGAGCCATGGCATCGGAGACCTGTTCTGTTTCCGGCGGAGCGATAACTGCGTCGTTTATAGTCGCTAACGCCGCGGTTGGATCATACAGCATTGCAGTTACCGGTAGCCCTAACAACGATGTCGCATCAACAGTCTTCAACCTCACTCCCACTACAAGTCAAACAACCACGGCTGCCACAAACCAAACGTCAACCTCATCGACCACAAATCAAACAACAACTCAGACTTCGACGAACAGCACCAACACCACTATGGCTCCTGACTTCTCAATCTCTTCCTCCCTCTCTACGTTCGCGTTATCTCAGGGCACGAACAGATCTGTCACGATTACGATTCACTCGATGAACGGTTTCAATTCATCGGTCACGTTAACTGCTTCGTGGCTTGGAAGCGCCCCCGCGAACATCACAGCTTCGATCGGTTCACCCGTAATCCCTGTTTCAAATAGTACGGCCACTTCAATCCTGACCATCACCGCGGGATCTAGTGCCTCTCCAGGAAACTTCACACTTCGCGTGACCGGAACGAGTGGCTCACTCACACGTGTTCTCACTCCCGATATAATTGTGCAAGTAACTAGCACGATGAGTACAACGACAACAAACAGCACCACCGTGATGAGTGTCACTAATTCAACCTCTTCTGTGTCTTCAGCGTCTTCTGAATTTTCTTCCACAACATCGCTGCCCGCACTTCCTGCTAACTGTCCTGTTTCCTATGCGGTCTCCGGGTCCGAACTTGCTCCGTTTGCTCAGAGATTGAGGATGTTTCGTGATCAGTCAATCATGAAAACGCGCTCTGGAGAGGCGTTCATGATTCTCTTTAACGCTTGGTACTACTCATTTAGTCCACATCTGACGCAGTATGTCAGCACGCGTCCAACGCAGCGAGCATTGTTGAGGTACAGTTTGTATCCACTCATTGCAATTCTCTACGCTGTCATACTACGCGTACCTTTTCGTCTCGCCCTTTAATGCCGATGCGGGTGTCGTGCTAGCTGGTATCGTTGCGGCTTCAATGCTCGGTCTAGTGTACTTGGCTCCACTAGTTTATCTTGCAAAGCGAGCTCTCCGTCGATACGCAAAATTTGCGTCGATGAACATGATGCATATGATTCTTTGGTTTGGAGTCAGTGTGGTGGTAACTGAAATTGCATGCTTCACGGACTCGCAAGTATTGGGAGCTGCAACCGCTAACCTAGTCCTATCGACCTTAGCACTCGGCGTCCTCCTAGGGACAAACGCGATAGCATATCTACAGTCAATATGTGTGAGTGTAAGCTTCTCGACCTTAGCCGTCTTCAGACATTTCACCGAAGCGTCAAATTAGGGTTGACACTCGTAGTCACGGTACAGGGTGATCATTGTTGAACAGGATTGAAACATATTATATATTGTTCATGAGATGAATTGAACTAAACTTTCTTGATTCTTGATGAAACCGCGCTTCTTTCGGTGATGCTTTGAGTTACCCAATAGTAGGCGATGATGAAACTCATGCTCAGTTGAGCTCATCAGTTGATGAGACCATCAAGGACCTTCTAGGTATTGGTGTCGTCGACGCATTCTATTCTCATCTAGCAACTAATGGGATTCCGCGAACTGAGATTCCGACCAAACTCGATCGCTTTTGTTGGATCTTGGAAGAGACTTTCGGAGTGGCAGGTTTGACGATTCACCGAATCTGGTTGCATACTTGCTAACAATCCAAGAACTGTTTGAATATTCACGACGAGTACGATACCAGTTTGCAACAAAACTGAGTGAATTGCAGTGGGAACAAGTGGAAAAAAATCGTGAAGCCAGTTTCTACAGCATGAAGAATATTCTCATTCACATGATCGATAACGAAGATTGGATCGTAGATTGGGTTATCCCGGAGAAGGCGAATAAATATTCCCGTAGACAGTCCGAGGAATATACGAATATGGGTATGGTGCTCGAGCATCTCGCTGAAGTCGAAGAGAGAACGAAACTATTCTTACAAAATATCGATGAGCACGAACTCAATAGGAAAGTGAATTTTGTTCTAGCCTCGGGAAAAACGTTCGATCTTTCAGTGGAAGAATGTCTAATCCAAACATTTACCGAGCAACTGTATCATTTGGGTGAACTAATAGCTTTAATGTGGCAGGAGAATTTTGAACCGCCGAAGATGCAATGGTTCTGGAACAATCCTCGTCACAATCCTTAGAATCAAGCCGGTATAAATTTCGTCTCAGCCAATTTACGCCAAATCTAACCACTTTCTAGCGTAGCCCGCGCCGATTCAATCGGTGCACTGCACGATTACACTCGTCGTCGATCAACGATCGTATAGTCGTGCAAATGCTGAGTGTTCAAGCGGTTGTCGGTTACTCGTATTTTAGTGCGTCAACCGGTTTCATTCTCGCCGCTTGCCAGGACGGATAGATTCCGGCAAGAATTGTTATGAAGATTGGAAATGTAAGACTGAAAACTATCAACCCAGTGCTGAATACTGGGCCGGATGATCCTGATGAGAATACACTAGCGAAACCCCCCCCGCCTCTTCCACCGCCACCACCCCCACCGCCTCCGCCTCCCCCGCCACCGAAATTTAGACTACCGATTCCACTATAAGCCAGCGCAACTCCTAGTAGTGTTCCTAGAATTCCGCCAGCAATTCCGATTAGTATGCTTTCGGCGAGAAAAAGAAGCATTATCTGTCTTCTCGTGTACCCGATAGCCTTCAAAATGCCTATCTCCTTGGTTCTCTCCTTCACGGCCATCATCATTGTGTTCGTGTTATTGCTCGCGGCCACCACGAGGCTGATCGCTCCGATACTGGCCATTAGCGTTGTCAGTCCGCCCGTAATTGAAGATAGACTGTTAGCGATAGATCCTGCGCTGATTATGTTCACGTTATTCACTCCGTTAGAATTATACAGGCTGTTGATCGCCGTCTGCACCGAGGCGACGTCGGATGTTGAGTCAATGATCACGTACATTGCGCTGAAGTATGGGGTTTTCAGAAGAAGTTCTGCTGCATTAAATGAAACAAATACGCAGTTGTCGATGTTGGTGAATAACGCAGATCCATACTCGTTAAGAATACCTTTCACGAGGAACGTCAAACCTGTACTACTTGAGCCTATCTTCATCGAAACAGCCTGATTAAGACCAATCAGTTGGCTCGTGGAGGTTGCCGGATATGCGATCCCATATCCTATCGTGGCTGATGTTGGATCGTAGGATGATGGTAGTGTCCCAGCCGCCAAGCTAAGCCCCTTGTAAATTGTTGTAAGATCAGTTGGGTCGACCCCTATCAGCGTACCGGAGATCGTTTGCCCTCCAACTGTGATTGATACTGACTTCGAATAATACGGAACAACTTTAGTGACATGTGAAAGATGTGATAATGTTGTAACATCTTGGCTGGTGAGCTGATACGCTGATTGGCTGCCTGATACGAAATTTGCTGATGCCGCTCTTACGATCAGTGTGTTTGCGCCGATCTTCTCCACTTGGGCTTGGACGGCTGCAGAGGTGCCGTTACCGCTTGCTATCAACGCTAGAATCAACGCTGAACCTGCCATAACGCCGAGAATTGTAATCGCGCTTCTAGTCTTACGACTCATCAGAGCCCTAACCGATAGCTTGAAGACGTCAAACACTTGCATGGTTCTCTCACTCAACTACACTACGTGTTGTAGTTTATATTCTCCATTCAAGTTGCTGTTTACCGACCCGTTTCCTTTCGTCGATTACTGCCCTCAATCTGACACTTATCTCTCACCTAAGTTTTGCGTTTGAATCAGGTTCGAGGTTTAGGATGTGTTTTGAACTGCTTCGCTATCGTAAAGCCTAGCCACACTGCTCCGATTATTGCGATTGCCATTCCCACAATACCGATCAGCCCGCCGAATCCAAATTGTCTAGGCGCGCCGCTGAAGGTTCCTCGCGTATAACCACCACTTCTGAACATCATAGAGCGGATATAGTTAGTGATGGTGACGTAGGCTTCAATAGCTATGCCGATGATCGTCAACGAATATGACAATTTAATTTGTTTACGAAACTCCATTCTTTTCACTCACTCATATCGGAATTACTTAACCTCGACACGAGTGACGATAAAACATGTTGTGGATGATTCATTCAGAACTCGGTGTCATGATGTCATTTACGCATAGCCGAATTAGCGTAATGGTGCGACTATCGATTGGGTCAACGATTTTCTGGATCGTCGTGGTCAGGCACTATTCGGTGCTGAAGTTTGTCTCCATGGCTATTGAAGGCGCCTAAATCTTCATAGGATTGGAACGGGTATGCCGCGATAACCATGATCTTGCCGTAGAAATGGTTGAGGTCCTGGATTGATGGTCTAAGGATTCCGGAGGGATGGGAGTGTGAAACTCCCATCACCTTCAGATCTAAGGGGAGCATTATGTTGGGGAAACCGGAAAATCCGAGGCCATGCCTAGCAAGAGGAGGTATGACTAAATCATTGATCAGGATTTCGTCTCGCTCTGCTTTTCCGCGCATTAGGAGAATTGTTTCTCGTGGATACGTGTCTAAAGCTGAACTAAGAATGCTGTCTGCCACCGATTTTTCAAATCGAACAAGACTGATCATGAAAGCTCAGCCTTAGAGATATGGGGAGTTTATTGTGCGGTTACGCAGCATGAGTGTTCCTTGGATTGATCACGCAATTCAGTATTGAGCTGGCATAGGGATCCAGTCTGTAGCCTCATCCTTCAGTCCTAGGAATTTGCGAGGTGATTGCCAAGGTGTCTGAAACTCTCTTCCTCGAATTTCCTGTTCATAGAGTCTAGAATATTTTTCGACCTTTACCGGGTCAAATTCTACACCTAGCCCCGGTCCCTTAGGTACAGGCAGGTGACCGTTTTCAAACTTCATTTTTCCTCCTTTGATCACGTCGTCACTTAGGAATGGGTATGCGGTTTGATTTGCATAAATGAAAGATGGTGAAGAGGCGATTGCTTGAATCATTAATGCCGTAGCAACGCCCAATTCACCGAAACTATGGGCGACTGCACCTATGCCAGCCGCTTCGGCCATTCCAGCTGCGACTCTGAAACCCGAGACTCCACCGTCAAACCTAGGGTCCAATTGTACTACGTCGGCAGCGTCATGTTTCAAGACATTCAAAGTATCATAGAACGTCCAGCTACTCTCGTGTGATAATATTGGTGTTGATACGGCGTTACGGACTCGAGCGAGGGCGTCTAGATTATACATTAAGACCGGTTGCTCCACCATTTCCAGATCGTATTTCTCCATTTTCTTGATCATGCGGATTGCTCCGCTTGGAGTCCAAGCCTGATTAGCATCGATCCTTAGATCTACGTCATACCCGACGGCGTCTCTGATTGCTTTAACACTCTCGACGTCATGTTTTCGATCGATTCCAACTTTCAAATATAGACAATCGAAACCTTCCTGAACATATCTTCTAGATTCATCTTGTATGATAGGAAACGTTCCATGTGGTACCCATCCCCAAAAGTTCACCATGTCACGGTAACCTCCACCCCACAGTCTGTGGAGCGGTTGCCCACACGACTTACCTACAATGTCCCAGAGCGCCGTGTCTATTCCACTAAACGCCCAGTTAGCCGCATGCAAATGGAAGTGGACTAGGTTAAACCGCGCGTAGAGTTTCTTACGCAGCCTTTCAACCTGAAACGGGTCTTCTCCGATCAGTAACGGTTTAACGGAATCAATCATAGATTTGCAGATCTCTGCTCCGTTAACAACCGGTGATTCGCCAATCCCTGTAATTCCCGCGTCAGTCGTGACTTCAACTAACACGGAGAGCAGGGGAGATTCACCGAAGATTACAATAGATGTTGGAGTAACCTTGCTCAAGGGCATGGCCACTACGGTTGTTTTTAGGCCAGTTATCTTCAATTAAAATCAAGTCATCAGACGTCACACGTAATACTTAAGATGACTCTCGCTGAAGAAGTGATTATCTATCCGGGTGAAATTTGTTCTGCAATATCCTCAAGAGAAACTAGCTTCCACAATTTTACGACACAGAATTTCTGCGAAGAAGATTCTTGTTGCTCCCGGGGTGTTCAGCCCGGTGATAGCGAGACTTGCACAGGATGTTGGCTTCGAAGAGCTGTATTTCTCAGGAGGAGGTTTCGCTAACTTGCTTAGCTTGCCAGACTTGGGAATCACAACGCTAACTGAAGTGGCAGACGCAGTTCGACATATTACGAGTGCAGTCACTCTTCCAGTTATCGTCGATGTTGACACCGGATTTGGGGAGGCGGTAAATGTTGCACGAACGGTTCTAGAGATGCAAAGGGCTGGTGCAGCGGCAATACACATCGAAGATCAAATAATGCCGAAACGCTGCGGACATCTCGACGGAAAACAGTTGGTGGACGTTGCTGAGATGGTTAAGAAAATTATCATAGCGAGAGAGTCGAGCCAATTGGTAGTGATCGCGCGGACCGATGCTCGTGGAGTTGAAGGCCTTGATTCCGCTATCGAGAGAGCTAGAGCTTACATAAGGGCTGGGGCTGAAGTAATTTTTCCCGAAGCTCTTGAAAGTAAGGACGAATTCTCCGAGTTCTCACAAAAAATTAGAGCCCCTTTACTTGCCAACATGACGGAATTTGGTAAAACGCCCTATATGACAGTCTCAGAATTCAATCGATTAGGTTACCGAATCGTCATCTTCCCCATGACCGCATTTAGAACAATGCTATTTGCCGTCAGGCAAACTCTTCAAGAACTAAAGAGGACCGGCACGCAGAAGAAATTGTTGGGTCAAATGATGTCAAGAGATGAATTATATCGACTCATCGACTATTATTCCTACGCGGATCTGGACAAGCAAGTTACGTCCGCATCTCGAAAGTTGCTTCGCAAAAGTTGAACTCGGTGCGATTTAGAAATACAAATCGCCAAAAGTCTGCTATCGTTCGCTCAACCGGACATACTTTAATCCGCTCGGACCCACGTACATTGTGCGAGGTCTGATGAGGCGGTTCCTCTGGAGCTGCTCCAGAATGTGGGATGACCATCCGGATACTCGGCTTGAGGCGAAAATTGGCGTATACAGGTCGATCGGTATTCCCAAACAGTAGTAGGCCGGGGCTGAGTAAAAGTCGAGGTTCGGAAACAATTTCTTTTCAGCAACTACAACTTCCTCAACTCGCTCACAGATTTCATGCCATCTCATTTGTCCTGTCTCTTCTCCAATTTTTTTGCTTATTTGCTTCATCAATTTGGCTCTGGGATCGCCGAGTTTGTATATGCGATGACCAAAACCCATCACTCTTCTCTTCTCAGCCAAAAGGGATCTAACATACTTCTCAGCGTTCTCAGGAGACTCTATGGCTAGCAGTAGCTTCATTGCTTCTTCATTGGCGCCTCCGTGAAGCGGGCCCTTCAGTGTGCCGATGGCTGCGGTAATTGCTGAGTATACGTCTGAGAGAGTTGAAGTTATAACTCGAGCGCTGAACGTGGACGCGTTAAGTTCGTGTTCGCTGTAGAGCACTAAACTCTTCTCGAATGCTCGACTAAGGGAAGTGCTGACTTCTTTTCCGAGTATCATATGCAAAAAATTTTCGGCATGGCTCAGTTGCAAATCAGGTTGAATCACCTCTTGCCTTTGAGATATCCTGTACGCGGCTGCCGCTATGGTTGGCATTACAGCAGTAATTTTCGTTATTCTTCTTAGAACTGCTTCGGTACTGGAGTTGTCGGGTTCGGAATCATAAGCGGCGAGAGCTGAAACCCACGTTCGTAATGAGTCCATCGTGGAAGTTCTAGGGAGTCGTTTGATCAGTTCTATCATACCCGTAGGAATTTGTCGATGATTCGCCAGGGTTTGAGTGAACTCGGTAAGTTCTTTTGCAGACGGTAGTCTGGCGTACCAAAGCAAGTAGCAGACTTCTTCGAAACTCGAATGCTCAGCTAGGTCTAGTAGATCGTACCCTCGTATTTCGACGGTGTTTGTTTTTTCATTCAAGTTGCAAATGGCTGAGGAGGTTACTATGACATCCTCCAGTCCACCCTTGCTCTTGCTGCTCATCTTCGTTATCTCTGTTCCAATTGTGTTAGCTAAGACTTAATCAACGTAGCAAGCACATCGGAAATGTCTGTAATGCTCTCGAGCTTCCAACTCTTTCGCAAAAATTCGTCGGCACGGTCTTTCGTAATCATTTTCATGGTCAGCTTGCAGAATTTCTCTTCAACCTCCTTATCTGTCATAGGATTTCTGTAATGACCTCGAGGGAATTCGACGCGTTTCCTATGTTTTTTGCCTGCATTGTCGATAATTTCTAGTATTGCTGGTATTCCTCTGGGGTAAAGTTTTGTAAGATTAGGGTCGGATCGTACCTTGATTTTTTTTATCATGGATTTGAGTTGTGGATCTCGAATCCTTTCATCCGTGAACTGGTTTGGACCGAGCTCACCGTCGAGAAGCGCAACTGCTACCATGTATGGGAGGCTGTGATCTGCTGTTTCGCGACTTTTGGGGCTCCATTTCTCGGGTTCACCGCCGATTATTTGTACTGCTACTTTGAAGGTGGAGATTTTGATTTCGCGTATTCGTTCTCGAGCTATTTCTTTCCGTAATTGTAAGGCAGCGTCTATTGCTGCTTGGGAATGATATTCGGCGGAGTAATACTTGATTGAAGTTTCGAGGATCTTGAATCTCGTCCATTCCTTTGGGTTGGTTTGAAGTTTTCCGGACACAATTTTTTGAAAACCTTTTTCGCCTTCGAAAATTGGACTAGGTCCCGTTAATCCCTCACGGGCAAGTAGGCTTGCAAAGACTCCGTTGCGTGCAGCATTAGCGAACGCACAGCCCTTCCACATAGAGAGTTGACCAACCCGTGTCTGTCGGAGTGCATTATTTGGAGTGATTGCGAGCGCAAGCGCGTTGCTAATTTGTTCGCGTGTCAATCCTAGAAGCCTAGAGGCAACGATTGCTGTTGAAATGTTTCCGTAAGTGACATGATCCCATCCGCGATCACGTATGTTCGAAGCGTCACAAAGCCTACAAAGCACTTCATATCCGACGATGAGCGCCGTAATCAATTCGCGTCCATCTCTTCTCTCGCTCTCGCTGAGCGCAATTGCGGTTGAGAGATTGTCACTGGGATGACATGCTTCCTTCGACAAGTATGTGTCGTTGAAGTCAAGATAGCGAATCATTGCGCCATTCGTGAAAGCCGCCAGATCGGGAGACGTTTTTTCTGATGTACCGATTATTGTGGACTCGACTGCTTCTCGAAAGCTTGCTGACCAGTTCTCTGCACTTGGCTGGTGCATCAGCGTTGAAGGCACCTAAGGCGCATCCAATTGAATCTATGAACCTACGTTTAGCCTCGTGCACAACGTTGGCTGGGATTTCGTCAAATCTGATATTCAGAGAGTAATTCGCTAATTTTTCCGCTAATGTTTGCAACTTGATCTTACGGCTGAGTTATTTTAGCAATATTTCTACCTTTATTGAAGGCCAAACGGTGCAGAGTTCCGTTGAGGAAGAAGTATTAAGCTCGTTCAATGCGATGATCTAAAATGTCTTAGAAAATCAGATGATCTCAGGTTTTTTCAATGATTCGAAACTTCACGATAAGCGATGGATCGAGGCTCATTCGTAACGGTGGCTCGCCGTCTAATCAGCGAGCTCGGCGACTCTGTGTTCATGCCATTCAAAAGGCCTTGGTGGCTATTGACCCGTCAAACTGCCTAACAGCATGCCTTAAGCTCGATCATGAACGCATCATAATTCGTAATCTATCTCTATCTATCTCTGATTTCAGTCACATCAACATAATTGCGGTCGGCAAGGCAAGTGTCCCAATGATGGACACTGCTCTAGGATTACTCAATAAGACACAACGTATCAGGAATCTTGGTCGCCCCGAAGGGGGAGAAGATACCTCGTTTCGATAGCCGAGTAGAAATCTTCCAAGCGGGTCACCCTCTTCCTGATGAAGAGGGCTTTCGTGCCGCTCGACGTGTTATAGCCATGCTGAGTACTATGAGACCGAAGGACCTTCTCATCTGCCTGATTTCCGGCGGGGCATCTGCCCTTCTGCCTGCTCCCGTCGATTCCATCACATTGCAGGATAAACGTCGACTTACTGAAGAGTTGATACGGACAAGAGCAACAATTCATGAAATAAACACAGTCAGACGACATATCTCTGCTCTCAAAGGTGGCAGATTGGTTGAGAAATGTGCGGCGTCAGCAATCATCTCTTTCATTATCTCTGACGTTGCAGGCAACACTCTCCACGACATCGCTTCTGGGCTCACAGCCCCCGATCCAACCACATATAGCGACGCCGTGCAAATACTTCGCAAATACAATATTTGGGGAAAGATACCTCGAAATGTGAAACAACATCTACAGCGTGGACTAGCCGGTAAGATTCATGAAACTCCTAAACCCACTTCTCCTATCTTCGATCGAGTTCACAATTTCATAATCGCAGACAATCGATATGCATGCGTAGCGGCAAAAAGCGCCCTAGAGGCCCGCAACGTGCCAACGAAAATATTGACGTCACAAGCGGACATGGAGGCGAAGAGCCTCGGGAAATTGTTGGCATCGATCGGAGTCAGCAGCAAGATTTTCCGCGAACCGATACGTGACTCAGGAGCAATAATAGTTGGCGGAGAAACCACGGTTAACGTCGTAGGAAATGGGCAGGGCGGACGGAATCAGCACACTGCGCTCTCTGCACTAATCGATATTGAGGGCCAGAGCGGTATAGCCATAGCCGCGTTCGGTACTGATGGAATTGATGGAAACAGTCCGGCGGCCGGAGCAATCGTCGACGGCAATTCCGGTAAACGTGCGAGACGCAGAAAAGTTGATCCGCAAGAGTTCATCGCTCGAAGTGACTCTTTTCATTTCTTCAAGAAACTGAACGATAACATAATTACTGGTCGAACCGGGACCAACGTCGGTGACATATATATCACCGTTAAAGTCGATAAGTGAAGAGCTTAGATTCAGCCTCGACTCAACTTACAATTCGCAAGATACTTTGCCGTAGCCACGACGGAGTCCATGCTTGAAGGTCTTGGCAAAGTCTCGGCTGACACCCATCCTTGGTAGTCCATCTCTGCAAGAATTCTCAAATGTTCTCTGATGTCCAAGTGCCCGTATCCTGGCGGCCACCGATTACTGTCTGCTATGTGAAAGTGGACGATTCTGTCAATGTAGGATCTTATTGTGCTCTCGATAGATCTCTCTTCTATGTTCATATGAAATGTATCTAGCAGAATTCCAGTTGCTTTGAGGCCTGAGTCGTCGATGAATTTCGCCACATGTTCAGCAGTGTTAAGCGATTTAGTTTCGTACCTATTTATGGCCTCCAAGGCGATTTTGCCGTTGCAACCAGATGCCTCTGCATCGCACGCTCTCAAGCATTCTCGTAACGCCGTTACATTCTTCATGCTCTCGAATGAACCGGTCCCTCTGACTAATCCTACGATCACAACTGCTTGATGTTCCGCTGCGAATCTGATCAGTTTCGTGACCTTAGACACAGTCTCAGATCGTTTACTTGGGTCTGGATCAGTGAATGATAGTTTGTCGGCAGCATACAACAAGCCTGTTCCAACCGCTGCAAGCTTCAACTCTGATTTTTCCAGCGCCCTCCCAATTCGTGCGAGCACCTGCTCATCATCAAGATTGAGATTCAACTCGACGCCTTCAAACCCGTTTTCACTAAGAAGTTTCAGCGCTTTTTCAAATTCGACGAACGATTCAGGAGTACAAAAAAGGTTGGGAATCTGAAAACCAAGCATCTGAGAGACGAGAAACGAGAAACGCATGCTTTCACGCGACTCGTGAGGATGTTGCATTTCGACTATTCAATCATTCTGATTAACGTGGATTGTTCGTCAAATTAAATCAATGGCTTTAAGATCTCAAGCCGATGAATCTTTGTAGGTAAGTCATGTTGAAGATTGCGGACGCCGAAGTATTCCTTCTCCAAATTCCCTTGAAGAAAGCTCTTGCCGACTCAATCAGCAAGTGGAACAGAATTGAGATGATCGTGTTGAAGGTTATCTCAAATAATGGACTGGAGGGCTGGGGCTTCAATTGGACTATCGGCATTGGAGGAGACATAGTTCGTGATATGATATTACGATATCTCATACCGACCATTCGAGGTATGGATCTTGATCTATCTAGGGCTATACCCGAGGAAGTCTATGAGAGGAATTCGTTCCTCTGGGATTATCGACTTGGCAAGACCGGTCTGGCGCAGATGGGAATGTGCGCAATCGATATGGCACTCTGGGATATTCGTTGCAAGTCCAGTGGCGTTCCATTGTGGAAATATTTGGGAGGTTGCCGTGATTCCGTGCTAGCCTACAACACGGACGTAGGATGGCTTTCGTGGAGCGAAGACGAGCTGGTCGACAACATACGCGGCGCTATTCGCGATGGTTTTACGGCCGTGAAAATTAAGGTTGGAAAAAGCGACCCTTCTGAAGACTACGATAGGATAAAACGTGTCAGGGAAGCGGTCGGAGAAAAAGTGAAAATTATGGCAGACGTCAATACCAAATGGGACGTTAATACTGCGATAAGATGGGGAAAGAAGCTTGAAGATCATGATATCTTCTGGCTGGAAGAACCGATATCGCCTCTAGATATTAGTGGCCACGCAAAAATAGCAAGAGCTTTGCGAACCCCTATAGCTGTTGGAGAGTCAATCTACTCAAAATACACTTTCCGAGAATATATCAATGCGAACGCATGCGAAATAGCCCAAATTGACGCTACAAAAGTTACGGGAATAACCGAGTGGCTTGAAGTAGCGTCGTTGGCATCAGCAAATAATATTCCAATCGTCCCACACACGAACATCCAATATCCAGTTCACGTTCAGCTTGGGGCGTCAATACCAAACGTGATAATGGTCGAGTACGTCCCGTGGTGCACCGATGTGTGGAAAGAACCAATCCGTATCGAAAACGGTAAATTCCTCCTCCAGTCCGCACCCGGACTTGGTACTGAGATCAAGAGCTCCATTATCGAGCAATACCGCGGATAGGCATCTGATTAGAAATAAGTCGAGAGATCACTTCTATGCCAAATCCAGGAATGTTTCCCGTAAAGCTGCTGAACTGATATGAACGATACGCAACGTATTCGTTCACTCGGGCGAGTCTTGAATCGAGCGATTCGAGCATCTGATAAATCGTCGTAAGCTTGATTAACCTATGATGCTGTCTGCTGCCGCACCGAATTGGATGTGTCTAAATCTTGCCTGAGCTTGCTATTCTAGGCGGTAAGAAACTTGTTCAAAAGCCTACGTATGAGTGGCCAGTAGAATTTTTGAAACGTTACGGCCAGAGAGAGGCTGACGCTGTTTCAAATGTAATAAAACGAGGTATTGTCTGGGGAACCTTCGCGCCAGAGATCTCTGCTTTTGAAAGTGAGTTCTCTACATATTTCCAAGTCAGGCACTCAATCTTCATGAATTCTGGAACTGCCGCGTTGCATTGTGCTATGGCCGCCGCCGGTGTGCAACCAGGAGACGAAGTGATAACGAGCCCTTACACCTTTATCGGTTCAGCATCTAGCATACTGCAGCAAGGCGCAATACCAGTATTCGTTGATATCGATCCTCGAACTTTCACAATCGATACTTCGAAAATAGAAGAGAAAATCTCACCTGCAACTAAAGTCATCGAACCAGTCCATATCTATGGACTTCCAGCCGATCTTGATCCAATTCTAAAGATCGCTAATTCGCATGATCTTGTCGTAGTTGAAGATGCATGCCAAGCTCATGGGACTGAATATAAGGGTAAGAAAGTTGGTGGCATCGGAGACATGGGAGCCTACAGTTTCAACGGATCGAAGAACATGCAGACGGGAGAAGGCGGCATGTTCGTGACCAACAGTGATGAATACGCAACGAGTTCAGAAAGGGTTCGAATCTTCGGCGAAGCACTACGAAAGGGTGTACCGAGGCCATACATGGCCCATGGTTTAGGTTGGAATTACAAGTCAACCGAACTCAATGCAGCTCTAGGGCGAGTCCAACTCAGCAGATTGGATGAAACGAACAAGGTTAGAATTGATAACTCTGAATTTCTAACTAACCGCTTAAAGAAGCTGCCAGGCCTTATTCCGCCATACGTTCCAGACTACGCGAAAAGCGTCTATCATTACTACAAAATAAGAGTCGACCCAGCTGCAGCTGGTTCCAAGCTTCCAGCAAGAGAGTTCCGTGATCGCGTGGTGGTAGCTTTACAGGCAGAAGGAGTCAGAGCAGCGATTTGGTGTACGCAACCGATCTACATGCAACCCGCATTCCAGTCGCTCGAAGGATTCGGCAAAGGCTTCCCGTGGAAGAGTCCGTACGTAAGCAGGCAAATAAAATACGATCGCGGCCTGTGCCCCGTAACCGAACAGATCTGTGAGGAAACATTCAACCTGTCTCTTCATCCTCCGAATGGACTTGACTTGATGGAGGAGTATGCACAGGCTTTCGAAAAAGTAAGCCGCAACGCGGCGGAAGTCGACAAAATAAAACTCCCGCCCTGGGAAGAATGGTGGGGCGGAATAGTTCCGGTCTTACCTACCCAGAAGAATTAGCGCTTCTTCAGCACTTCAGGGTTGACTGGGGCTGGGCCCAGTTGACCTTTGAGTCCCGCGATGAGGTTGTCGGCTGCGATTAATCCCATTTTTGTTCTGGTCACTACTGACGCGCTGGCGATGTGGGGTGCTATGATAACGTTGTCGAGGGTAAGTAGTGGATGATTGGCTGGCAATGGTTCTGGTTCGGTAACATCTAACCCCGCGTACAGGATCTTGCCTGTACGGAGCGCTTCGTACAACGCCATGTTATCGACTATTGGACCTCGAGAAGTGTTTACGAGGATGCATGTCCGTTTCATTTTCTCGAATTGTTTCGTGCTGATCAGATGATGAGTTTCCGGAGTTAAGTTCGTATGGACGGTTATGAAGTCTGATTCTGTGAGAACTTTATCTAGCGTAGCATATTCAATGCCTAACTCGTCTTCGTACTGCTTTTGGCGAATCACATCATAGTACATGGTCCGCATGTTGAAGCCTTTCGCACGAC
This sequence comes from Candidatus Bathyarchaeota archaeon, assembly GCA_963848755.1. Lineage (GTDB taxonomy): Archaea > Thermoproteota > Bathyarchaeia > 40CM-2-53-6 > 40CM-2-53-6 > FEN-987. The sequence continues at coordinate 64,370 of CAWKES010000029.1, forward strand.
GTGCTACTGCGGCGCCGATTCGCCCTAAGCCGATTATTCCGAGCGTTGAACCGTACACATCCTGCCCGAGTAGTAGCATAGGACCCCACGTCTTCCATTTTCCTGCTCTCACGTATCGGTCGCCTTCAGCTACTCTACGAGCGGCTGACATGATTAATGTGAATGCGAAGTCTGCGGTTGTGTCAGTTAAGACGCCGGGTGTGTTTCCGACAATTATTCCACGTTTTGTGGCTTCGGGAATGTTGATGTTATCAAATCCAACCGCATAATTGCTCACTACTTTCAATTTGGGTGCCTTATCCATCAACTCAGCGTCAATTTTATCGGTCAACAACGAAAGCAACCCTTCCACGTCGGCAACATTCTTCAAGAGAACATCACGCGGCGGAGGTAGCTCGCCATCCCAAACTGTTGCTTCACAGTTTGAGTGAATTCGATCCATCGCTTCTTTCGGAAGCAAACGAGTAACGTAGACTTTAGGCTTCATATTTAGTCACCTAGACAAGACTCCACGCTTTCTTCCATGTTCTCTTACCATTAGCTATAACGGTCTCGGATTTTTCGCCAGGCACTGGTTTAAGTTCGAATCCTATGACGGGAGATACTTCTCTAGGGGTTGATGGAATGTATCCAATCGCAATAAGTGCCCTGAGAAATTTTACAAGTTCAGCAACATCGTTCTCGCCGCCGCTTATTCCAAATCTAGGGTGTTGGTCCCCGTAGGCCGGCAGTCCCTGTTTCTTAACACAGTTTCCTACATGCACGTGAACAAGCTGGTCCTTCAGCAGGTTCAACGCCTTGGCTGGGTCTTCGTCAAGTAATGGAGCATGACCCATATCGTACATTAGCCCGAAATTTGGGAAAGTCTTTTTCACTGACTTTGATATTTCCAACGCTTCCTCGGACGGACCGATCAAGCTCTTCTTTTCTATCGTCCGATCAAATGTCTCGAGGGTAAGGCTAATTTCCCTATCCTTCGCGTAACCGCAAAGCTCTAGGAGCGACTCGATAAGCAAGCTTCTCGCATGCTCTCTCTTTTCTTGACCGGGATCAGGCCCGCTCAAAACGGTGAATCGTTTCGCGCCAATCTCCTTAGCTTCGTCAATTTGAGGTTCGAGTACTCGTAATGGCTTCCATTCTTTTGGATTGATCAACTGAATTTAGATCAAGTTTTTGACGAAGAATTGTCGGTTGGGCACCGAAGGCAACGCGTGCGTGTGATGTTTGAATTGTGTCGGCAACTTGCTTTCTGATCGCAGCGTCATTGATGTGAGAAATTTCAATCATTCCAAAGAAGTCATCATTCACTATTTGGGATACGGTTTCATGTATTGGTCCTGAACCAGCCATTGTTTCAGGGTAAATCATGAAGTGAACGATGCTCAAATCCACTAAAGGTTCCCAGGAGTCTTTCATTTATTTCCGCTCTGTCAGTTCTATCGCAGCGGCAGTAGTGATTTCGAGATTTAAGTACATGACGTAAAATGAACGACTGATATCCAACCCGAATTCTCAAATAGTCTCATGTCACTCAAAGCGTTCAATCTAAGTGATCTAAATGAGCGCATTGGCATCGAATTACGAGTTCGCCTACCAAATGTTCTTCCCTGAATCAATTTTCAACCTCATAACCGAGGCGAGAGTCGGAGACCCGAAAATAATTCAAAAGTCTGCTCAGCGGCGAAAAAGACGTGAGAAGCTGACTGTTGATGGTAAACTGGCAATATTAGCCTGTGATCACCCAGGTCGTTTTGTAACCAAGAACGGGAATGAACCGATAAGAATGGGAAATCGACACGAATACTTGAGTAGAATTCTTCGTGTCGTAACAAGCCCAAAATTCGACGGCGTGATGAGCACGACAGACATACTAGAAGACTTGCTGATTGTCGACCAGCTGGTCCTTGAGCGTGGCGGGGAAAGCTTTCTTGATGGAAAAGTTCTCGTGGGCTGCATGAATAGAGGAGGACTAAGCGGATCTTCGTACGAAATGGACGATCGGTTTACCTCATTCACTGCTGCTTCGATTCATCGACTCCGATTAGATGCAGCAAAATTCATGTTCAGATTGGATTTGAAAGATAGCACTTCACTAGACACTATCGTATCATGCGCGAACGCAATCACCGAACTCAACGCGCTCTCGATCCCATCATTCTTGGAGACCTTCAGCGTCCAGAAAACTCCTGAGGGATACAAGACCCTGAAGACAGCTGACGAGATGATTAAAGTCGTTGGGGTAGCGTCTGCGCTCGGCGACTCCTCTCAAGGAATTTGGCTTAAAATTCCATACTGCGAAGGATTCGAACGCGTAGCCAAGGCCACTACATGCCCAATCCTGATGCTTGGAGGTGAGTCAGTGGGTGATCCCACTGGTATCTTCAAGGAATTTGCAAAAGGCATGATCGCCGGAAAGACCGTAAGAGGAGCTTTGGTCGGACGTAACGTCCTCTATCCCGGGAATGAAGATCCGTCAGCCGTCGCCGATGCCGTAAGCGGTATCGTGCATCAGAATTTCACGGTGCAAGATGCACTACAACACCTTGTGGCCGCACGCGGGCAAGGAATGCAGAACCTAACAAAGCATTTCGTGTAGATTCTTGCCAGCGAATCTAGTCGTAGCCCAGTCTGGCGGCCCAACTGCCGTCATAAACAGCAGCGTGTGCGGCATCGTAGCCGAAGCATTACAACGCGGGAAAATAAGGGGCATCTACGGCGCGATAAACGGGATCCTTGGGGTCTTATCGGAAGAGCTTGTTGATCTAAGGCAGGAAGATCCAGATGTTTTATGGAATTTGAGGAGAACTCCCTCCGCTGCATTAGGTTCCTGTCGATACAAGCTTGGCGAACGAGAATATGCACGAATAATAGAAGTCCTCGCAGCCCACGACGTCGGCTATTTCCTCTACGCAGGCGGGAACGACTCTATGGATACGGCGCACAAGGTGGCAAAGCTTGCCGTCGAGAAAAGGCTTGATCTCCACGTAATTGGTGTACCCAAAACGGTTGACAATGACCTAATGGTTACTGATCATTGCCCAGGATACGGTAGCGTTGCAAGGTTTAACGCGATAACGGCCAGAGATGCAAGTCTGGATACAGAAGCAATCTACACTTCTGACACAGTAAAAATAATCGAAACGATGGGAAGAGACACGGGCTGGATTACTGCAAGCACGGCGTTAGCGACGGGGGATGGCTTAGGACCGCATCTGATCTATCTGCCCGAACGTCCATTCGTTTCGGACAGATTCCTGAATGATGTAAAATCCGTCCACGATAACGTAGGGAGAGTTGTTGTGGCCGTTTGCGAAGGATTGAAAGATGAAAATGGAGAATTCGTAAAAGCTTCGCAGAAAGGGTTGGACACCGATAAGTTCGGACACGCACAATTGGGTGGAGTGGGCGATTATCTAGTCGGGCTCGTCTCCGAGAAGCTGAAGATTAAGGCTCGCTGCGACAAGCCAGGAACTATCCAACGTGTCTCGATGCAATGCGCGTCAGCAGTTGATTTAGATGAAGCCTACGTAGTCGGACAAGTTGCCATGTCTAAAGCTGTAGAAGGTGAATCGGATAAGATGGTTACACTCGTACGGAAACGAAACGATCCTTACCAAAGTGAAACTGGCTTAGTTGATCTGGAAAAAGTAGCCCTCAGAACCAAGAAGGTACCTGATGCCTACATTAACGGGATGGGAAACTTCGTTTCGCAGGAGTATCTTGATTATGCTAGACCGCTGATCGGAGAGGCCTTACCGATCTACGCTAGGCTGAAAAAGGATAGAACCAAGAAACTTCTACCAAAGTTTGTGTAGTTGAATGGTCGCGGGTCCTACGACCTTACGACGCGTACCTGTTGTTTTCTTTCAGTAGATTGGAAAGCGGCGAGGCCAATATCGAGAGCTGCTCTCCCTTCCTTCAGACTTGGCGACGAACGCAAATCCTTACGGATCGTGTTAACAAAGTTCCGCATCTCAGTAAGGTACGCGATATCGAACCTCTGCGCGAAATGCGGTGTTTCTTTGTCCCCTAGGAAGGAAGTTTCCGCATTCCCTCCGGCCGGAGTGTAAATCACGAGAGGAATCCTTTGGATGCTCCCAACCGTTATCATTCCATCAGTGCCGTAAATCTCAGCCCGCACGTCATATCCATACCTTGCGTTTAGACTGCCTTCAACCACTCCAATCGCACGATTGACGAATCCAAGTGTGATTAGAGTATTGTCTACAAAGTCGGGCACACTCTTCTTGAGTTGCGGAAATACGAGACACTCGGCTTTGGTAAACACAGTATCCACCTCACTCTTCATGAACCAACGGGCAAGATCATAATCATGCGCGTGCATCTCAATCTGCAATCCGCCACCGTGTTTCGGATCACACGCCCACGCCGGAGGAGGAAACGGATCTCTGCTGGTTGATTTGAAAACTATTGGTTTCCCAATGTCACCTCTAAGCACATGCTGTTCCGTGCCGAGCATAGGCGGGGTCAAAACGGCGCATAAATCCAACTTGCAGCTTTACTCCTCGTTTCTTAACCGTGCTTTCCAACCGATCCGCCTGTTTCGTCGTAATTGCCATGGGCTTTTCTACAAAGACATTCAAGCCCAGTTCGGCGGCCTCAGCTGCTATCGGGGCATGCGTATCGGTAGTGGTTACTACGCATACGGCATCAAGTTCTTTCAAGCCAAGCAGTTGACGATAATCCGCAAACGAAGGCACTCCCGTTTCCAAACTTCCTCTCTTAGCTGATGCCTTATCCAGATCGGCGACCGCAACGAGTCTAGCGCCAGGTACCCTAAATCTCAGGTTCTTGGCATGCCAGAGTCCCATCCTTCCCATTCCGATGACGCCAAATCGAAGGATCTTTGCCATTCTCATCATTCAACGGAGGTTTTGTTCAGCACTAATGATCTGAGTTAATATGATTACGGAATAAATTCAACACAGATAACGCTCACACAACTCTTTTCTATTTGATGAACAGATCCGGCGGCTGACCATCGATGAATCAGAAACAGACAGCTGCTGTCTTACATGCAGATTGGAAAGCTAGATCAAATTATAAACCGACAGAAGAAGAAATTAGAACTAAACGCTGCGACATATGCCAGTAGAATTTGGCATAATCCGCAAGTGCTGATAGAGGACATTCCGGTTCCCGAAATTGGGCCCAAGGAAGTTGTAGTTCGTGTAAAGGCATGCGGTATCTGCGGGTCGGATATGCATCTCTTTGAAAGCGACAAAGATGGTTACATTCTATATCCGGGATTAGTCAAAACACCCGTGGTTCTCGGTCACGAACTTTCCGGACAGATTGAGAAAGTTGGAAACCAAGTTACTTCACTAAAGTCAGGCGACATGGTCGTCTGCGAAGAGATGTGGTACTGCGGCGAATGTGATCCATGCAGGACAGGTAACTTCAATCAGTGCATCAACTTGGCCGAAATGGGTTTCACAGATGACGGAGGTTGCCAGCGGTATATGAAAATTGAACAGAAATTCTGCTGGAAAATCAACGACTTCAAGAAAGTATTCAGCTCCGAAGATAAAATCTTCGAAGCAGGTTCACTCGTTGAACCAGCATGCGTTGCATACAATGCCATGTTCATCCGGGCGGGAGGTTTCAAACCAGGATCAACTGTTGTAGTTTGGGGAGCAGGCCCGATTGGACTCGGAGCCATAGGGTTGGCGAAAGCAGCTGGAGCGAGTAAGATAATCTCATTCGAACCACGAAAACGTAGAGCTTCAATCGCTAAAGAAGTCGGAGCGGACGAAGTATTCGATCCCTTCGAGTTACAGAAAGCTGGAACCCAACCTTGGCAGAAAATCTTGGAAGTTACAGGAGGCGAGGGAGTAGACATGCACGTGGAAGCCGCCGGCGACCCAACCTTCATCATGCCACAAGCTGAACAGGCGATGTGCATAGGAGGAAAAATTGTTGATATCGGAAGAGCCGATAAAGCCGCACCTGTCTTCTTTGAAATGTATCAGGTGAGAGCGCTTCAAGCTTACGGAAGTCAAGGACACGCTGGTGCAGGAGTCTGGCCGAACGTAATCAAACTTATGTCCTCAGGAAGACTTGACACAACCAAAATCATAACGAACAGATACTCAGTCAACGACGTGCCGAAAGCACTAGAAAAACTAAAGGACCGAGAAGACGCGAAAGTAACAATCAAACCCTAAAACAATCACCTGCATGTCTTTCCGTCACTAAGAACTAGTAGTGAAAGACATGCCTGATCATGCTGGCTCCAAAACCCTAGGAGTAGGAATGATTGGATACAACATAGGAAGAGTTCACAGCCACGCATGGCTCAACATGCCACTCTACTATAACCCTCCTCCGGCAAGACCAATTTTAGTGGGCATTTGCGGAAGAGACACTGAACGCGTGAAAAAATTTGCTGAGAAATTCGGCTACAAACAAACGTACACAGATTGGACTACCATGATTAAGAATCCGGAGATTGAAGTCATTGACATTTGTACTCCTCCCAACATTCACGCCGACGTATCGATTAGCGCATGCGAATCTGGCAAGCATGTGATCTGTGAGAAACCCCTCGCCAGAACGGCGAAAGAAGCTGAACTGATGCTCCGTGCAGCCGAAAAAGCCCGAGTCAAACATATGGCTGCGTTCAATTATCGATTCATTCCGGCAGTAAGCTACGCCAGACAATTAATTCAGGAAGGGTTCATTGGTCGTATTCTCAACTTTCGTGGAGCATACCTCAATATTGAGATTGGCGACTTAGGATACTTGAATCCGAACGCTCCACTCGACTGGCATTTCAAAACGGAAACCGCTGGCTATGGCGCCGTAGCTGACCTGGGATCACACATAATTGACATCGCACGATTCCTAAGCGGCGACATAACTTCCGTCGCAGCAGCAACAGCATGTTTCATCAAAGAACGCCCTATGCCAGGAGCACCAGAGAAGAAAGGAAAAGTCGAAGTTGAAGATGCAGCAGTGGCAGCAATAAAATTTGAGAACGGTGCCTTGGGCACAATCGAGACGAGCTGGATGGCTCCTGGAAGAAAGGATTTCCTCAGATTCGAAGTCAACGGAAGTGAAGGGTCCCTGCGATTTAATTTGGAACGGATCAATGAGCTCGAGATATTCTCTCTGAAGGACGCGAATGCTAACCGAGGATTTCGTGACGTTCTGACGACCTCCAAAATACACCCGTTTATGGAAAACTTCTGGATCGAGCAAGGCGGCGGATTCGGTTGGGATCACGCATTCGTGAATGAGGTCTATCATTTCACAGACTGTATAGTCAACGATAAGCAAGTGGAACCGATTGGCGCAACATTCTTGGACGGTTACAAAAACTGCTTAGTAATGGATGCCATAATCGAATCAGCTAGACAAGAACGGTGGCTCACCGTTAAGGGCTGAATTCAATCCGTCAAAGTCACTGGGCTATTTTTCTTCGCCGACTCTGTTGAGGCAAGCGCAACTCTCAATGCTTCTCTACCATCTTCAACGGAGACAGGAGAAACGGAATCTTTCCTAATGTATGCGTAGAATCGATCGAGTTCGTTTCTATACGAATCAGCGAATCTCTCCAAAAACCAAGAACCCGGTTCGGCAATGCTGCCTCGCGACAGTAAAGAGACGTGTCGAATCATCACGCCAATTATCAATATTCACAGAACCCTCTGTTCCCAAGACTTCCGTTCGCAAGTCGTAGCCATACTTTGACGTTCGACTTCCTTCGATTATTCCGAGTTCACCGCTTCTAAATTCCAGAATTGCAACCGCGTTGTCATAGTCACCATACTTCGCAAATTGCGGATACATCAATGTCTTTCCTATAGCAGAAACCCGTCTAACTCGACTATTCATTAACCAAAGTGCAACGTCGAAGTCATGGATGCATTCATCGACAAAAATACCTCCACTATTCTTGATATAACTCTCTGGTGGAGGTTGTGGGTCTCTCGCGCAAGTCTTGACAAGAATCGGTTTACCAATCTTACCCTTGACTATCTCCCGTTTCGCTTTCCCGAAGCTTAGATCGGATCGTCTATTGAATCCAACCATACACTTAACATGTCTCCTCTTAACGACCGAAACAATTCTGTCCGCGTCTTTCAAGGTCAGCGAGATCGGCTTTTCTAAGAAGATTGATAGATTCTGTTCTGCGGCAAGCTCGACATGTGAAACATGCATCGGCGTCGGAGTGCATATAATAACGCCATCCAGATTCTTCACTGCTAATCATAAGCGACGGATCGAAATATGCACGCGCCCCAAACCTCGCGGCAATGCTGCGGGCAAGCTTTTTATCGGATCCGCGACCGATACCAGTTCCGCGTCCCAAGGGCTGCTCGAGACATTCTTAGCATGTAAGCTTCCGATTCTTCCGAGACCACAGACTCCAATTCGCAGACGTTTCCGCATTCTCGATCCACTCCGCATTGCCTTTTGAAGTTGTTAATGACGTTTCTGCACTGAATTGTTTCAAATGAGGGCGCTCGTTCACTTTTAATACTTAATCGTAACAGTGTCGACGCAGTGCGATCCCAATGGCAAAATGGAAACTTCCGCCCTCTGGAGGGCATATGGAGAAACAGGACGGTGATCTACTTCCAGAATATGACAATGAAACAAGTCGAAGAGAGAGTAAAGAAAAACGATTTAATCATAATACCCGTTGGTGCGACCGAAAATCACGGGCCTCACGCCCCAGTTGGTGAAGACATTTTCTTGGTTTGCCGCATGGCCGAAATGGTTGCCGAAAAGACGGGCTGCACTGTGGCTCAACCATTATGGTATGGCTCACATCCGTACCATCACATGGGGATGCCTGGAACTGTCATCATCGATGACGACGCCTTCAAAGCGACGCTTCGTGGAATAATGGCTGGATTCTGGAATACCGGATTCCGTAAACAAATACTATTCAACGGTCACGGCCAGGAATATGTGATTCCATCGGCGATTCACCAGTTCGCTAAACGATATCAAGTTCCAGGGATTTTCATCAACTTGAACTGGTGGGCTATCTCTCCTCAACATGTTAAAGACAAGGAACATGGCGGTCCATTCGAAACCCCATTCATTCATGCCGATGAAGTCGAAACTTCCTACAGTCTCGCACTTTTCCCAGAGCTAATGAAAATGGAAGATGCAGTGGACGCTGACACGTACGGATTCTTGCCGAATCACGGACGACACATCGACAAAGCAGCGAAACGCGTATCAGCGACCAATCGCGTGGTACGGCCAAATGGGAGCTTCTCCAATTGAAATTTACGCCTATCCGAAGGGTGTCGTCGGAAAAGCAACATTAGCGAAAGCAGAAAAGGCCTATCCAGGAGTCGAAGCTATCCTCGACTACATGGTCGAATTGCACGATGATATAATGAAAAAGTTCCCAGCCGGCGTGCTGCCGCCAGTAGAACAAGTTACTCAGCGGAGCAAAGAGGAAATCGAAGCGGTAGTAAAGGGACCATTGAAGGGCGGAAAACACATTTACACTATAGCGTATCCGCCCTGAGTTCCCTCTTTAGTCCATCCTCACTACCGTTTTAACACTCTCGCCTTTCTTGTTCAACATAAACGCCCTGTCTATCTCCTTCAAGGGGATCTGATGGGTCACAATTGTCTCAACCGGAACATATCCTGCGTCTAACATTTCAATCGCAGTACGAAAAGTGGCTGCCTGCGTGTGCGACCCGAGGATGTCTTTTTCGTAGCGCATTAAATCAAACGGACTGAATTTCGCCAAAGCATCTGGTCTGCAAGTACCCATAACTACCACTCTTCCGCCATGAGCCGACGATTGGATCGCCGCTTCCACCGTTTCAACTTTACCGATGACTTCGACACCAACATCCGCGCCGAATCCATCTGTTTCTTCAAGTACCCGCTTTACCGGGTCTTCTCGAGATGGGTCAATCGTAACGTCAGCTCCAACTCGTTTCGCTGCCTCACGTCTAACTGCCGCAATTTCAACGGACATGATTTTCCGTGCACCGGCCTTTCGGAACAAGCTTACCCAGAATAATCCCATCGGACCGGCTCCGAAAACAACCGCTGTATCGGACGGTCTCACTCTGGCGCGAAGAAAACCGTTAACTATGCACGAAAAGGGTTCAGCTAGAGCCGCCGTGATCCAATTCATCCTAGAGGGTAGCTTGTAAACCGCCTTCTCGGGAGCTAGCATGTAAGTTGCGAACCCTCCGTTCAGATCCTCCCCTATGCTGACAAGTGCCTCACAAAGATTCGGCCTATCAGACCTGCAATATCTGCAAACTCCGCAGCGAAGATTTGGATCAACCACAACATGATCTCCGACCGCCACGCTCGTAACCCCCTGCCCGACAGCACTAACCTCGCCGGCACACTCATGCCCCAAAATGACTGGGGGTTTAGCAGGATGTCGGCCTTCCAAAATTGCAAGATCTGTTCCACACATACCACAGGCGCGCATGCGAATCAGCACATCGTTAGGAGTTAAAATGACTGGAGCGTCCACTTCAACAACACTAACGCTAGTTCCTGTTCCTTTGAACATTGCACCAAACATTTTTGACAAGCTACTTACCTATCTGAGTCGAAAGAGCACGAAGCAGTTTAACTGTTCGGTAAGTCTAATTGAGTTTCGATGTTACGACAACCTTCATGGAATCCGGGGACATTGATTTCTTCAACGCTTCTTCTGCAGCGTCTACCCCAAACTGGTGCGTAACGGCTTTATCGAAAGGAATTAGATCTTTGAACGCGGCCATCATTTCGAGAACACGCCCGTAGGCCTGATACGGCATCCCCGCGGCTCCGATGATCCTCGCATTCTTGGAAACTATCCGCGAGGCGGAAATTCTCGTTGGTTCCTCCTCCACGAACGCTCCTTCGACAAGGTACGTACCTCCTAACCTCATCATCTCAAGGCCCTCGGCTAAAATATCGGGTGCGCCGGTGCATTCCACCACCAGATCGGCACCTAAATTGTCTGTCAATTCCATGATTCTTTCTACTCTATCAGGAGTCTTCGGAAAATCTTTGATGCTAATTGACTGGGTGTTGCACAGCTGGTGCGCGAGATTCAAACGATATTCGGATTTATCGATTACAATGATCTTACTCGCCCCAAGCATCTTTGCCATGAATACGTTACAGATACCCAGTGGACCAACGCCTTGGATGACCACCGTATCTGCTGGAGAATATCCTTCCTTCGCGTTCGGATTCTGAAACGCGCGCCCGAATGCGCCATACGCGACAGCCATCTGCTCCGCGAGAACCGCTTCCTCATCGTTTAAGACCGAAGGGACCCGGAACATGAAGGTTCCTGGTAGCACATACATTTTTTCCGCCCAACCACCGAACAGGTGTGGAGCTTGATTACAGCTGATTACGTCCCCGTAGCTTCGATGATTGAGGCACCAGGGATATCCGTAGATATTTCTACAATAGTAGCAGTGGCCACAAACGATGTCAGCCGAAATCGCGACTCTCTCACCCTCCTTTAACATGCCGCCGCTTGTCCTCATCCACTCCGCTGCCTTCGGCCCAATTCGCTCAATGACGCCTAGATTTTCATGCCCTGGTATTACAGGGAAGCTAACGACTGCACCCGGTAACCCTAGATTCGTTTGCCCAGAGTACATGTGCTTATCCGTACCACATATTGCCGATCCTAACATCCGAACCAGCGCGGAGTCTGCGCTGATATCCGGAACAGGGAATCGTTCAGTCCGCATCTTCATTGGTGCGGTCATGACTGCTGCCTTCACATCGTTCATCTGTACAACCCACAATGTCCGGACGCGTGTTTGATTATTAAATTTGAATCTCGGATCGACTGACTTCGCCCAAAGAGAGCTGGAGCAAAATCTTTTATCGTAACCTAATGGAGCGGCGCTCGATTTTCATTGGGATCGTCCTCTTCGTGTATTTGACCATACTGGAATTTCGGTTGGGCATCTACGTGGTTGAACACATCACTGGTAGCACCAATTGGCTATTTACTACTGCTCGTGGCGACACTTCTGTTTCTCTTCGTGATGCGGGATTCCCCCTGAATAAGCTCACATGACGCCAAGTGCCTCAAGGCTGGTTTTGGCCTTTGCGATGACCAAGTCAGTGTCCATGCCCCAATATTTTTCATTGAACAATTCTACCGAGACTGGTCCGACAAACTTCTTTTCACGCAGCATCGTGATTGATGTCCGCGAATTGATGACACCTTCCAATGGGAATAATCGATCGGAATCCAGTAGGTCTACGATTTTTTTTGCAGGCGCATCGTTAACATGGAACGCGTACAAACAGTCCATCAACCGTGAAGGAAGCGCATCGATCGATTCGCCCGAACGGTACATGTGAAAGATGTCCAGGACCAATCCGACTCCTTCACCCCATTTGTCGACGTATTCAATACTCTTAGCAAGAGAGTTTATGATTCTGCTATCGTAACTCACGTACTCAAATCCCAAGCGTACGTTAAATTTCTCCGCCATTTTGATAATCTCATCCATGAAACGATCGAACCTCTCATGCACTAATGATCGTTCCGCGGGTTCAGCGTCACTGGGATTGACAACTGCTATTTCGCATTCAAGTATATTGCACAGTTCGAATACTCGTTTGCATTTTTGAACAGACCCTTCCAGGTCTTCGTCGCTGAGTATCGGATAATTCTCAATTGCATTCAGGCTCACTACGTTAATTCCATTCTCCTTCAGCATTTGTTTGAGTGGAGGAGTACCGTTCTTGGCGATGCACTCCTCGACCTTTGCGATATCAAATTCCACAAACGAAAAAGAATGTCTCCTTGCGGCCTGTAGAAACTTCATAGTGTCGGTAGTTAGCACTGTTGCTTGGTTTATGCAAGGAATCATTCGTTTTCGCCGGGTTATGCTTAAGCTAATGGCTGAATGGGTTTGCCTTCGTCAAACCTGCTCAGTCGGAATTCTCTGATATCGATTCCCTCGGTTCTGCCGTTCATGATGAACTCTGCCATCAGTCTTCCAGTGACTGGCGAGAATCGGAATCCATGACCGCTGAATCCAAGCGCCATGTACAGATCTTTGATTCCTGGAGCCGTATCGAGTATTGGATGTCCGTCTGGTGACACGTCGTACGGACCCGAATATCCTCCTCTATTTATGGCTGAGGACATGACTGGGTATCTATGTCTAAGCTTTCTAGCCAATCGGAGCGCAAGGTCGTTATCGAATCCGGCAGGAAAATTCTGTAAGTCGGTAGGAGTGCCCGGTGTCTCAATTTCGCCTGCGAGCGTAAAGTCTCCCTCAGGGCGCATATAGAGGTCTCCAACAAAGTCGTCCATTGCGCGTTGAATTCTTCCATACCTCTTCGGCAGTTTGAAGGTGCAAACCTGCTTACGGACAGTGGTAATTGGTACCTCAACACCAATATCGTGTAGTAGCTTCGTAGCCCATACGTTCGCTATGTTTACCACTTTTCTAGCGTTAATGGGGCCTTTGTTAGTATCAACGCCAATCGCACGGTCCCTCTTCAACGCGGATTTTGGTTACTTCGGTTTCGGTTAGAATTCTCACGCCCAATTTCGCTGCTTGATCAGCGAAAGATGTTGTGGTTTCAAGTGTATCTGCATAGCCTGATCGTGATTCATACACTGCAATTTGCAGGTCGCCTGTAAAGAGTCCGGGTACGAGTTGGTTGATTTCGTCTAAAGATAATATTCTCGTATCTGCTCCTAGGCTTCTTTCGATTTCAGAGATTTTCCTGATTTGAGCCTCACGATTGGGTCCGCTCAGTCCGATCCAACCCGACTGAACGAATCCAGAATTTCCACCGATCCTGTCGCTAAAATTATTGTATATTTCGATGCTCTCAACGAGCATCTTCACGAGTGGTTTACTTGCATGCCATATCCCAACATTCACGATGGCGCTTCCTTTACCGGATGCACCAGAGGCCAAGCTGCCTCGCTCCACCAACATAACCTCTTTGCAGCCTAGTCGTGCAAGATGGTAGGCTGTGCTGGTTCCGACAGCGCCGCCGCCAATAATTAACACCTCAGCTTCGGTCAAAAGGCATCACAATCAGGAAGGTAATGAGGGTGAATAGAAACGATCCTTGATAACAATTTATGTGAGCCCGTCAACTCGTTTGTAATAAATTTTTTACAACCGAATTATCTTGCAAAGTATTATAAGTAAAACTCTGAGATCCCAGTTGTCATGAGCACTGCATCAAAGTCAAAAAAACCGTTAGCTGCAATCGTAGTTATTGTAATTATTGTTATAGCCGGCATCGGAGTCTACTTCATGACTCAGCAACCGAGTTCGTCAAGCTCGACGATGTCAACGAGCGCTATGGCTACGGCTCCTACCACCCTAACTATTGATGATGCTTTTTGGCCTAGTGGGGATTTGAATCAGCTTAGTGCGTTGGGTGAGATCCCGTATCCGAATTGGGCTGCGAACACAGTCTACCAGCCACTCACAACGCTGAATGGAAGCCTCCTGTATCAGTCTGGGGATATTCAGGTTGTTCCGGTTCTTGCGACTGGTTGGTCGATTTCGCCGGACGGGACCACGTACACCTTTGATCTGCGACAGAATGTGACGTTCAGTAATGGTGATCAGTTTAATGCGTATCAGGTGTGGGGTCAAATGTACGGGTTCTATTATTTGTCAGGGAATAGTTCCAGTTTTCTTAACGCATACAACATATTCAACATGGCGAACGTTACCTTCGGCCCAGCTACTCTCGCATTGATGGCTCAGAGTGGGCTCATCAACCCCTCCTCTACCCTGATGAGTGTGATGATGAATAGTAATTGGCCGATTTATGTGACGGGACCTTATCAGATTGTGTTTCGTATGAAGACTGGTTTTCAATGGTTACCTCATGTTTTAGCTTCATGGGCGGGGTTGCTGTTTGATACTCAGTATGTTTTGCAGAATGGTGGTTTTGGTACTCCGGTCGCATATAACACCGCCTTCAACCAGCATCCTATGCCGGGAACTGGTCCGTATGTTGTGACGACGGTTTCTGAGGGTTCGTATGTGGCGTTTACTCAAAACCCAACTTATTGGGGTAAAAGCCTTACTGCAGCTGAGATTCAGGCGAATCCGTACATTGATCCTGGTCATGTTAAGAATGTGATTATCAACGCTAAATCGGATGATGTAGCACGTTACACTGACCTCTCACCGGGCAGGCGCAGATTGCTGCGATTCAACAACAGAACTGGCCTCTTATTCTCGCTAATCCGGATAAGTATGGTTACTTGGTGATGCCTGATGCGTCGATGGTGTTTGTTGGTATCGCTATGAATACGCATAGGTTCCCAACTAACATTACTGATTTTCGTTTAGCGATTGAGCATGCGGTAAACATAACTGATATCTCCCAACGTGTGTTCTTTGGGCAGTTAGGTCAAATGATTGGGCCCGAGTATCCGGCTGAGAAGGATTGGTATGATCTCGGAAACCTACCGCCCTACAGTTACAATCTAACGTTAGCGCAATGGTACCTAACCCAGTCGGGTGTTAATGTGGCTACGATGCAGCCTATTGTTTTCAATGTTGTTTCGGGTTGTACGTATTGTAATTCAGCCGCGCAAATAGTTCAGGCGGATCTAGCGCAGATCGGTATTACAGTTAACATTCAGATTTTGCCTGGTACTGAGTATGCTTTGCCGAATACTGGTGGTACTAGTTCCTATCACGCTGCGCTTGCGGATGCTAATTCAATATCGCAACTCACCTGGTTTGGTACTGGGACGTTCGCTCCTGGTGCGGCTACTCCTGCTGATGCTTGGGTGTTATTCGCGAATTATAATACGACTTCGAATGATTGGGCGGTTTACGCTAACCCTACAGTTCAGAATGTGTTAACGCGTGGACGTCAACGGGTGATGTGACTCAAATCAGGACGCTTTGTACAGCAGCTCAGCAGCAAATCTACAATGATGCACCGTACATTTGGCTTGGCACTGTTAAGTTAGTGTTCGGGGGCGGGTCGGTTGCGTACAATAAGAATGTTGTACAAAGCGCGCTGCTTGATGCGCTGTTCACATCAACAAGCTCAACCGTAGTCTTCAACACAGTAACATTCGTAGG
>CAWKES010000030.1:0-48107 GCA_963848755.1 Candidatus Bathyarchaeota archaeon
GGCGGACACATGGACGACATCCGCCTCTGCGGAGAATACTTCAAACAGTGCTTCACTGCGATTGGCATAGATCCGACTCAGGCAACGTACACGTGGGCATCTGAGTTGACGGCGCGACAAGAATACTGGGAACGCGTCATTCGCATAGCAAAATCGGTTAACGTAAATCGAATCTGGCGTGCTCTCCCAATAATGGGAAGAGAACTAGACAGCAAAGACATCGAAGCCGCCTCCACTTTCTATCCGTGCATGCAAGTTGCAGACATCTTCGAACTACAAGCCGACGTAGCATGTGCCGGAATGGATCAAAGGAAGGCACATGCGTTAGCCCGCGACGTAGCAGATAAACTTGGATGGCGCAAACCAACCAGTCTCCACACCCACCTCATAATTGGCTTAGCGGGAGCAAAAAAAATGGATTCAGCAAAATATGACGAAGACACTCAACTAAACACCCAAATCTCCTTTAAAATGTCAAAAAGCATGCCTGAAGGCAGCATCCTCATCCACGACGACCCAGAGGCGATTAGAAACAAAATTCGAAGCGCTTACTGCCTGCCCAAGGATATTGAGAATAACAGTATTGTCGACATGGCTCACTACATCTCCTTCCCATGGAAACAGACGATTAAGATCGAAAGACCAGAAAAGTACGGCGGCTGCGATATCATACGATACCTTCGAAACGTTAGAAATTGATTACCGTGAAGGAAGAATCCACCCTGCGGACCTCAAAAACGCCGTGGCGACCAGTCTGATCGACATTCTAGAACCTGCGAGAAACGAATTTGAAAAGAACCCTGAACTCCTACACAAAATGCAGCAACTTCGACTTACAAGGTAACCACGGACCATGCGTGCCCCGGCAAACGTCCGACTGGAGCGTTTGGAAAAGATCCTCGAACAATTATCCAACGAATCTGAAAAAGGCAACCCGATCATCGTTGAAGGCTCTAAAGACAAGAATGCCCTTCGTGCGATTGGAATAACAGGCACTATACTGTGCCTGCAGAGCAGCAGACTAAACCCATTAGAATTCGTAGAAGAGCTAGGAGATCTACGACATGCGATAGTGCTCACTGACTTCGACAGACAAGGAGTCTCACTAGCTCATAGATTAAGTCGCACGCTGAACTCACGTGGAACCTTGGGCAACATTATCATCTGGCGCAGCCTCCGCGAATTAACCCGATCAAACCTTCGCAGTATCGAGGAATTACCAGGATACCGTGATAAACTTCGACTCGAGGTGCAAAACCCAAACGACACATTTCCGCACAAGTTCCCGCCCCGTGATCAACCCAGAAAGGTTCGACGATAAATTCATGCCACAGTTGTACACAGCGTTTATATGGACAACGGATGATGGTACGATTAGATTGCTCATGTCCTATACTTTCGTAGCAAACGTTAACGTGAGCATGACAGGAGGGTTATCCCTAATTGGGGACAAATTCACAATATTCAACCACGAAATATATGATAGTTGCCCGATTCGATGTGGAGGGCGTAGTCGAAAAACCTGACGTGATAGGCGCAATCTTCGGCCAAACCGAAGGCCTATTCGGACCGGATTTAGATCTTCGCGAACTACAAAAATCAGGCAGAATTGGACGCATCGAAATTCAGCTAGAGTCAAGACAGGACAGGACAACCGGAGCCATAACAATACCTTCAAGCCTAGACAAAACATCAACCGCGATCATAGCAGCAGCAATACAAAGCGTAGACCGAATAGGTCCATGCCT
Organism: Candidatus Bathyarchaeota archaeon; assembly: GCA_963848755.1. Lineage (GTDB taxonomy): Archaea > Thermoproteota > Bathyarchaeia > 40CM-2-53-6 > 40CM-2-53-6 > FEN-987. Next base: position 1,749 of record CAWKES010000030.1, read on the forward strand.
TGCTAAAGGTAACATCTTGAAAAGGTTGCCGATATCAGAGAAGATAAACGAAAACTGATCTTAGACAAAGCCAAAGACATACTTCGAACCTGGGTTGTTGAAGTCTCTCCTAGCACAGATGAGATGGTCAAAGAGGTTTCCGGAGTAATTCGATCGGATCTGACGTCGTGGAGTATGGTCCCGATCATCTGCCTTCCGGACCTGAGGTATCCTCAAGTCCGTCAATAATCCTCGTGGAAGGCCGAGCGGACATCGTACTGCTCCTTCGTTGCGGCATCAAGAAATGCCGTAGCAATAGAAGGAACCAAGATCCCGCACACAATTATCGAACTATGCAAGACAAAAGAAACAACAGCATTCTTGGACGGAGATAGAGGTGGAGATCTAATTCTCAAAGAGCTAATGCAAGTAGCGCCGGTTGATTACGTTGCCCGAGCACCACTCGGGAAAGAGGTTGAGGAGCTAACCCCGAAAGAAATAATGAAATGCCTACGCGAAAAAGTGCCAGTAGAAGCTCGAACACCACCCGTAGGTCAAACCTTCCGTCGACCTGAACCTGCCCCAGTGCAACGACCACCACCAGTACAGTTACCCCCAAACATAGTCGCGAAAGCACGAGAACTTCGAGGATCGCTAGAAGGCGCCCTCCTTGACCAACCCTTGAATGAAATAGCCAGGCTACCAGTAAGCGAGTTAGCTGGAAAGCTAACGGACTTCCAGGGAGTCGACACAATCGTCTTCGACGGAGTAGTAACTCAAAGGCTGATCGACTTAGCCGAGGAACGAGGTGTGAAAATGGTAATCGGCGACCGCATAGCCGATTTAACACGAAGGCCCGGCACTATCAAAATCATGACACTTCCTGAGGTAGCAGGTCCACCCACTGCGTAGGGAGCCACTCAGCTCGTAGACGACATATTGAGTCCAATTTGCATCTTCAGCGCCGAAGCCCCATTCGAGTAATAACGGTCTAAAATGCGAACCCGACGGAAACCTAGTCGAGAATACAGACGGATCGCTGTGCCATTATCTACCCTTACCTCCAGAAACAATGTCATTACGCCTCGATCTGATAGAAATCTCTTCAATTCATTAATCAACGTCTGAGCGATCCCAATCCTTCGTCGACTCCGCAGAACTGCAATTGAAATCAAGTGGGCTTCCTCGGCTCTTATTGATGATACGCAATATCCGACAACTCGGCCGTCAACATCTACAGCCACAAAGGACGCCGGACATCTCCTGAGCAGCTCCGCGAGAGAACACGCGGATAAGGATCATCAAACGAGTTCTCTTCAATCATGCAAACATCGTAGAGATCAGCGACCAATGCGCGCCGAACCGTGTAAACTGCCGAACCCAAATCTTCATCTTCTGGAAAATATCTCGCTCGCAGATAGGTTAAATATAGCGGATCGAAAGTTCCGTGCCTAAAGCCATCGGGGACGAGCGCGTGTCTGAGAAGAAAAGTCCACAACGCTGGGGTATAGCCAACATCTATTCTTCCTTCAACAACACTCTTGTTCACGTCACCGACCTTAGCGGTGCCGAAACAATATCCCGCAGCGCTGGAGGCCAGCATGTCAAAGCGGACCGACTTCAAGGCTCACCTTACGCAGCAATGCAAGCGGCAGCCGCCGCCGCAAGGGTTGCAAAGGACAGAGGAATAACGTCTCTCCACATAAGAGTCCGAGCACCGGGCGGACACAAGGCAAGGACGCCTGGACCTGGAGCACAAGCAGCAATCAGAATGCTAGCTCGAGCGGGATTCAGAATCGGACGGATCGAGGACGTCACACCAATTCCTCATGACGGAACCAGACGACCAGGCGGAAGACGAGGAAGAAGAGTCTAAAACGCCTTCCCAAAAACCTACTCTCAAAACACCTACAACTTCTTCGGAAGCCAACCGGCATAATTCTGGTGCTAAGATTTGACGACACATCGTCCAAGCAATCCGGCTGCCCCACTTCGAAAAATGCTGAGGGCACACGAGAATTGGAGGCTTGAAAGGTGTTTGAACCTCCTCGCGTCCGAAAATCGAAGCAGCACCAATGTTCGCGAAATGCTCGGCAGCGACCTATCTAATCGTTACACCTCACCAGACCGATTCTACATGGGCACAAAATACGTCGACGAAATACAAGCTAAGACAGAGGATCTGGCGAAGAAGCTCTTTCGGTGCAACTATGCTGACGTAACGCCACTGTCAGGACACGTTGCTGACATAATTGCCCTCAGCGTCCTGGCCCAACGCGGCGACAAGATAATGGTGGTGGGAAAATCGAACGGAGGATACCCCGGCATCTCACCAGAAGGGTACCCGAAAATTTACGGTCTACAAGTAACCGAATTTCCATTCAACAAGCGCAAGTTCAACATCGACTCACCTAGGGCCGCAACGGCGATTGAACAAGAAAGACCGAAGGTGGTTATCTTTGGTTCCAGCTTCATCCTTTTCCCACATCCGTTACTAGAGCTAGGCGAAGTATGCCACCGCGTAGGCGCTCACGTTGTTTATGATGGCTCTCACGTTCTAGGACTCATAGCGGGCGAACAATTTCAAGATCCACTTCGAGAGGGAGCAGATTTACTGATCGGGTCGACCCACAAAAGTTTCCCAGGTCCACAAGGCGGAGTTCTCCTTACGAGCAAGTATCAGGATAACCTTCGCGGCAAGGTAAACCCCGCAATAGTAGACAACGCACATTGGAATCGAATAGCCGCCCTATACGTCGCCTTAGCAGAAATGAAGAAATTCGGCACTCGGTACGCAGCGTCAAGTAATCCGCAATAGCCAGGCGTTAGCGAAAGCACTTGATGAAAGCGGCGTCCGACTAATCGGAAAAGAATTAGGCTTCACCAAATCGCATCAGATTATAGTAGATGAATCCGATCCTGAACAAGCAACGCGGATGGCACGGCGACTCGAAGAAGCAAACATCATAGTTGACACTGGAATTAGAATCGGCACAAGCGAGGAAACTAGGCTAGGAATGCGTGAATCGGAGATGCAGAGAATTGCCGAACTCATATCACGAGTGTGGGTTGCAAATGAAAATCCCAAGAAAATTAGAAAGGACGTAAACCGATTGAGACGTGAATTTCGAACGATCAGATTCTGTTAAGAGGCCCTGTAGCGAAGAATCGCAGCAATCCCACCGAAAGAATCTCTCAACATAACACCCTCATCCGTTTCAGTTGAAATAATAGCGACATTTGCATTCTGTTTATCGGCAATTTCAATTAATTCATCCACCAGATCCTTCCTATCGTCAACAGCTAACGAGACAGAATTGCATTTCTTGCAGGCTGCTGACAACAAATCCTGTTCGAATTTCACAAACCCAGATTGTGGAATAAGAGAATCGTCAACGTTCCCACAGTTCTTGCATTTAACGAAGACATGGATCGTGTTCAGCTTCTCCGAAACGATGAGCGTATCGACGATTCCAGCGTTCAAATATTTCCTCACCTGCGTTTCGCCGTACACGCCCAGGCCTGTTTCGTGTCCGATTTCATAGAGAAACTTCTGAACAATCTTCTTTTCCTCCATATACCGAACTCCCCGAAGAATTTCACCACTCTTCGATACAATCTCTTCAACCCCTTGTTCTCCTACATAGGAGGTATCTATGGTTGCGAGAATTTTTTCTTTCAACATGTAATTCAAGTAGTCTCCTTCTATGAAATCATACTTGGTCGGGCCAGGGCCGCCTACGATCAATCCTTTCAAGCCTTCGATCTCCGATAGTAATTCGTAAGCATGCGCTCCGACTCGGTGGTAATAGGCATTCAATGATTGCTCACGAATACGCTCGAATCTCCTCGCCGACTGCCCACCGGCCCGATGTTTACCAGCAACACCTGAGCTGAACTTCTGCAAAATCTCCATTCTCTGACCTCTAACAACAGCTACAACAGCGTCACTAGTGTCAATCACGATAACGCCATACGCGTTCCGTTCCTTCACCATGGCCAGCAAGGGTTCAAGGTGAAATCTTGCATCACAGCGGTAGAAGTAAATGTTGATAGGTTCGGGCGGTTCGAGAACGAAGGTTTCCATCCGTTCCGTACCAGCACCATTCCGTGGAATCGCACCACAGAAAATCACTAACCCATTCGTTGGAGGTTCCTTGAACAACTTCAATCGTTGACTAGTCCGATCTATCGCATCCTGAACATTCTTTCGTGTTGTGCGTGACTTAATGTTCGAGGCTGTTCCGTACTCTTCACGAAGATTTGCTAGAACCTCATGAATTCGTCTTCCGGGAGGAACGTACAGACTGATCAACTCGGTCCCGCGGCCTTCCTTATCAGCCAGCATCTCTAGCGTTCGCTTAAGCTTGAACCTAAGAACTGAGTCTGCTGTCGCTGACACTTAGAACACCTGTTCTCAAGTAGCTATCCGGATTTTATATAGATTAGTTGTGTTATGAAGTAGTCAAAGCATCCGTGAATCACATGAAAACCGTCCTCAAAGTCGGCGGATTCGCATTCTCCGAAAGTAGACAGGAATCCCTTGTTCAACAGTATGTCGACCTTCTCAAGCAATTATCCAAAGAACATCAACTAATCGTGATCGCAGGCGGCGGCGCCATCGCACGCATCTACATTAACGCCGCCAGAAAAATGGGGGTTCCCGAATCATTATGCGATCAACTAGGAATCATAGTAAGTCGACTCAACGCACGTCTCATAGCTGACGGCTTAGGAGAACATGCCTATCCAGAGATCCCTCTCACAGTAAGTGAACTAAAACACTATTTCGCAGTCCGGAAAAATCGTTGCGATGGGAGGTCTTCAACCAGGCCACTCAACCAACGCAGTCGCCGCAATAGCCGCAGAAACCGTGAAGGCCGAGATTTTCGTCAACGCAACTGATGTCGACGGAGTATACACGAGCGACCCGACCAAAGACCCTACGGCAAAACGACTTGAAGAAGTGACAGTCGCAGAACTTACCAAGATACTGTCTGGAGGGGCAGTCAGAGCCGGAACATACGATCTCATGGACCCCGTCGCTCTGAAAGTTATTGAACGATCAAGAATCCCGACAACCATCGTTGATGGTCGAACACCGATCAACGTACTCAAGGCTATTCGAAGAGAGAAGATTGGGACACGGATACTCTTCGATTAAGGAATTATGTCAGATGAGACTGAGCGACATATTTCAATCCAAAGCACAAGTGAAACTTATAGAATACTTACTCGATAATGCCGGCTCGCAACGGGTCTTCAGTCAAGCAAGCTTGGCAAACTTCCTGCAAATGTCACCGTCCACAGTCGCCCGGATCGTCGAACCATTAGTCCAGCAAAAGATTCTGTTATACGATCGATTCGAGCAAGGCATGAAAATATTTACGCTCAACGAGACGGAAGATAAAACAAGAGCCCTAATCGAATTCTACACGAAACTAAAGCAGATGTAGAGATTACTTGTCAATCTCTACATTAGCGACCATGCGGAATTTGTCAGCGAGAGATTCACAGATCAGCGAACAGACACGCCACTGCCGTAAGTTGTAGTTAATCCGCAATTCCTCAAGAGCTTCGATTATTTTGTCCTCTTCTTCAGGTTTCAATCCTGCTCTCTCGACTAGAAGCCCGCCATGCAACTCCGCTTAATTAAACGTTCCCTGATAATTCCAATCATACCTTCATGATTCATTACCCAACACGAAGATTCCGAAAAATAAATCGCGTTTTAGTGGAACTGTCAATTACAAAAGATTCATTCGTTTTCATCTAGCTAGAAACCTTAAAGTTGAACAAATTAAACTCACAGCCGAAGACTCCGAATGGCAACGGTACCAATTATCTTAGCAATATACATCGCCATTTGGGCAATAATATCAATCGCCTGGTGGGCGTTCAGAGCTGACAGATTCGGAATCACCGGGCCTCCACTCTACTTGATATATCGCACAACAAAACTGAACCGATGGATCGAAAAAATTTCAAACCTATCTACCACCGGATGGCGGGTAATATGGAACCTCGGCATAGTTACAGCCGTCGGACTGATGGTATTCATATTTTACGAGTTAGCTGAGAACCTCGTTAATCTGTTCTACAAAAGCCCACAGGCCGTCTCAATTCAACCAATAGTCCCACTACCAGGACTATTCGTTTCCTTTGAAACATTCCCGTATCTTGTTCTCGCCTTGTCAGTAGTGGTTGTTACACATGAATTGTCACATGGAATAGCGAGCCTAGTTGAAAAAATCCCACTCAAATCAACCGGAGCATTCTTCGCTCACATACTCATGGGCGGATTCGTGGAACCCGACGAAGAGCAACTGAGTAAGGCCTCAAACGTAGCTAAACTTCGAGTCTTCGCTGCAGGCTCTTTCACTAACGTCGTAATAGGAATCATGTTCGTCCTCCTCCTGTCTAATTTCGCCGCAACAATAGCTCCTTTCTACACCGTAACCCAGACGGGTGTGTCGATCGGGAGCATACCCAACAATCTCCCCGCACACACCTCCGGCTTGCAAGCAGGAGACATCGTGACAAGCATTAACGGAACAACAATTACAGGCATTAACGACTTACGCCGGTACATGAACAACGTCACGCCAGGACAAGTAGTGGTAATAGGGACGCAGCGAGGAAATTTCCCAGTTAAGACAATCACAGACCCAAATAATGCCACTCACGCGGTTATCGGAATTAGTGGCCTGACCGACAATATTGTCTACGGCCCCAAGTTTCCTTTTCTATCAAGCGATCTACCGAATATTCTTCTTCATTCAGAATTCTGGCTATCAGTAGTCCTCACTAGCGTAGCGATGATCAATATGCTCCCAATGTACCCGTTTGACGGAGATAAATTCCTAGACACAGCCTTGAACGTACTCGGAATAAGACAGACCAAAGGAATTAGAAGCGCAGCAAACGCCGCCGGTTACTTACTCCTCCTACTCAACATTGGATTATCATTGATCCGATTCGGTTTTATGAGGTACTAAACCGATTGCCCGAACGTACTTGCAGCTTCTGCTCTGAACCTGCAATTTACACCAAAGAATACGAAGGCGCATCATTCTGCGGCAAATGCTTTCGCCACAGCCTCGAAGAACGCGTTAGACGAACGATAACAAAACATGAGATGCTTGCTCATGATGACCACATAGCCGTCGCCGTTTCAGGCGGTAAAGACAGCCTCACTCTCCTCACTCTACTAGTTAAGATGGAACAACGATTCCCGAACAGCAAAATTACTGCAGTAAGCGTCGATGAGGGAATAGAAGGATACAGAGATGAAGCACTCAAAATCGCATCAGATACATGTCGAAAACTAAACGTAACCCACCATATCGTCTCATACAAGGAACTCTTCGGGGTCACCACAGACATGATTGTGGATGAACACTTGGGTAAGACTCCCTGCTCCTACTGTGGAGTACTACGTCGAAAAGCAATCAACAAGGCAGCCGCAAAATTGGTGCAACCAAAATCGCTACCGCTCATAACCTTGACGACGAAGTTCAAACGGTTCTCCTGAACATGCTCCATGGAGATCCGATGCGTATCATACGTTCAGGACCCGTACTACAAGACGTCCGAGGCCGATTCATAACACGAGTCAAACCATTCTGCGATATACCCGAAAAGGAGATTGTTCTTTATGCGTATCTAGTAGGATTGGAGTTTCAAACCGTGGCTTGTCCTCACGGCAATGAAGCATTAAGAAACGACATCAGAAGCTTCCTGAACCAAATGGAACAGAAACATACTGGAACAAAATTCACTCTCCAGAAAACAGCTCAGAAATTGCGAGAGCAATTATCGACAACCATTCGTCCGTTGGAATTGCAGGATTGCGAAAAATGTGGAGACCCGACACCTCATAGACTATGCGAAGCCTGTATCATGTTAGAATCAATTAGCCCACAATCCTTGGTCGACTCGCTCACTGCCGCATTTATATGAGAACGAGAACTCAGAATTAGCTGGCGATGGCAGGAGGATCGGGGAGCCAGCCGTTCCCTGTTACCCGAAATCGGCTTCACGCGGGGACCCGTCAACCCGAGAGAAAGGTGGCTCCGGACCTCAGTAGGCCTTCAGCATTAACAATGAAACTCTGCCCCACCGGGCCAGCGTAAGAGGGAATCCTTCTGAAGGGAAAGGTTCACCTCTTCATCGTCGAACCCGATGAGGCTCGGAAGAGAGCAGTTGTAAGGCGAGCGCCAAGGCGCTGATGGGATCACAGGGTCCAGGAAGTTCTGGAGACACCGCTGTGACGAGGACTACCGATTCCTTGGGGATGCTGCCATCGCCATATCTTCATGATAAGCTAACTGGCAGAAGCACCTCGAGAACGCTTAATACGACGAAACTAGTCTACGCTAAGAAAATCACGGAAAGGGTCGAACGTTGAGTCGGAAGCCTCCTGAAATAAAAATCTACGACAAATGGAGTACAGACGAGATCGAAGTAACAGACCCAGGTCTCGAAAAATATCTATCAGTTAAGCCAACTCTCTTTCCTCACAGCGGCGGCCGACATGAACACAAACGATTCCGAAAGGCTTCACTGAACATCGTGGAACGACTCGTCAACAACATGATGCGTCCAGGACGAGCAGGCGGAAAGAAAACTAAAGCCATAGGGATCGTCAGAAACGCACTTGACCTGGTCAACCTAAAAACAGGCAAGAATCCGGTTGACATCCTAGTGAAAGCGGTTGAGAACACAGCGCCTGCGGAAGATGTCACACGCATAGCATACGGTGGCATCGTCTACCCGATCTCAATCGACATTTCTCCACTCAGGAGAATAGATATAGCATTACGATTCATGACTGACGGTGCACGGCAAGCCTCCTTCAGTAACGCTAGAACAATCGATGAATGCTTAGCTGAAGAAATCCAATACGCAGGGCAGCGAGATAATCGAAGCTACGCTGTCAGAAAACGTGACGAGATGGAACGAGTTGCGTTGGCCTCTCGTTAAAATCGATTCACAGATTTTCTAACCCTTAAATACCGGGTACCTTTTCAGTACCAAATCGTCAGAATATACTTGGAAAGATGATGTATGTCCGCTTCAAAGAAACCGCACTTGAACCTTATAATCATAGGCCACGTCGACCATGGAAAAAGCACCATGACAGGACACCTCCTATTCGATACCGGCAATGTTGATGACAAAACCATCGCCAAATACGCAGATGAATCGACCAAGTCGGGAAGAGGAGAGACATTCAAATTCGCATGGGTCCTCGACACGCTCAAAGAAGAACGTGAAAGAGGAGTCACAATCGACCTGCGATTTGAGAAATTCGAGACAGACAAAGTATTCTTCACAATCATAGACGCTCCAGGCCACCGAGACTTCATCAAAAACATGATCACAGGCACCAGCCAAGCTGACGCCGCAATCCTAGTCGCCTCATCGAAAAAAGGCGAATTCGAAGTCGGCGTAGGCCCAGGAGGCCAAACCCGAGAACACGCTTACCTAGCCAGAACCCTAGGGGTTGCACAACTCGCCGTTGCTATCAACAAAATGGATGACGAAACCACCAACTACAGCGAAGAAAGATACAACGAATGCAGAAAAGAAATGGAATCACTTCTCAAAGTCGTAGGATACGACACATCCAAAGTCCAATTCGTCCCAGTCTCAGGATGGCTAGGCGACAACCTCGTCAAAAAATCCGACAAAACGCCATGGTACAAGGGTCCAACACTACTGGAAGTCCTGAACAGCTTCCAGGAACCACCCAAACCAACCAACAAACCACTCCGCATACCCGTACAAGACGTCTACTCAATCACAGGCATCGGAACCGTACCCGTCGGACGAGTCGAAACTGGAGTACTAAAAGTCGGCGAGACCGTAGTGTTCATGCCTGCCAACGTACGCGGCGAATGCAAAGATATCGAAACCCACCACACGAAAATACAAGAAGCCGTACCAGGAGACAACATAGGCTTCAACGTTAGAGGAATCGCTAAAAACGAAGTTCACAGAGGAGACGTAGCAGGCAAGTCCGATAACCCACCCACCGTCGCGAACGAATTCATAGGAAGAATCATCGTAGTCTTCCATCCGACAGCAATCGCAGCAGGATACACACCCGTCATGCACGCACACACAGCAACCACTTCCGCAACCTTCACCGAACTACTTCAGAAAATAGACGCACGATCCGGCCAAGTTACTCAAGAGAAACCAGACTTCCTCAAAACAGGCGACGCCGCACTCGTCAAAATAAGACCCACTGCGTCCACTAGCAATCGAAGCCTACAATGAAATTCCTCAACTTGGAAGATTCGCAATCAGAGACATGGGCAGCACAATTGCCGTTGGCGTAGTCGCAGAAGTAACCGAGAAAGCAACAATACCAGAAAAGAAAGGGTAACCCACTTTCTTTCTCCTCCAACTTTCCGCTTTCCATAACAGCGAACCTTTTTTAGAGGCCCCCCGAGGATGGGGGATACTTCGCATTAACAGGAAAGGAAGACAACAACAGTGGTCAACAAAGCACGAATCAGATTGTCAAGCACCGACCCGCAAGGGTTGAACAGTATATGCGGCGAAATCATGAAAATCGCCGACAGAACCGGCGTAAAACTTCGCGGCCCAATACCACTCCCAACCAAACGCCTGTGGGTCCCAACACGAAAAAGTCCCTGCGGAGAAGGAACACACACATGGGACAGCTGGGAAATGCGAATTCACAAACGGCTGATCGACGTCGACCCGAACGAACGATTCCTTAAACGCCTGATGCGAATACAGACACCTGAAAAAGTGTTCATCGAAATAGAATTACTCTAAACCTAAATCCGACTTATCTCATGAGTCGGTCAATTTTCCTGGCTAACCGAAAATCTTTCCTGGTCAATCCACCCTCGTCATGAGTGGTTAGACTGAGCCTGACTTTGTTATAGTTGATTGAGACGTCAGGATGATGATACATGTCCTCAGCGAAACGAGCGACACGATTCAGGAATCGAATGCCCTGCATGAAATCATTGAAAACGAACAACCGCGAAATCCGTTTACCTCGCAACGTCCAACCCTTAACGGTACGAAGTTCGCGTCGGATCTGACTCTTATCTAACCTCAACAGAAACACGACGTTACCATAGTTTGTTGTGATGATGAATAAGTAATTTTATTGGACGTTATGGCGAAGATTAACATACCGCCAAACAAGAACTAGGCATGTAATGCGGGGGTACCAGAGCCAGGTCAAATGGGCGGGTCGCGTGCCATAGTGCATGCTGATGCCTACGCTTGGCCACGCGCGCTACACTCAAGATTCGCGTTGCGCTAGGCTTCGCGCGCGGGTGAGCTATCCCGTGGCGTAGGCCTTCGTGGGTTCGAATCCCACTCCCCGCACCAATTCACCGGTGCATTCTCAGCTTTTATTTACTAGTAAATTGGGGCCAAAATCCCCTGCTCCACCTCCGAAGATCAACAGCAGAAAATTGGCTCTCAGTGTCCTGAGGATTCGACAAATTGTTATCAACAGTTGAGTACCGAAGATGCTTATGATGATCGAGCCCGTAACTCATTCCTTGTCTTACCCGTCAACTAGTAATATCGCCTCACACGTAAATCTAGCAGAGTTATTCTTGATAAAGATTGGAATAGTGGGGAAGACGAACGCGGGCAAGACAACCTTCTTCAACGCAGCCACTCTTCTAACCGCGGAGGTCTCCAACTACCCGTTCACGACGAAGAAACCGAACATTGGACAGGCATACGTTAAGGCGATGTGTGTTTGCAGAGAACTCGGCGTCAAGGATAATCCGAAAAATTCGTCTTGCATAAACGGTTCCCGTTTCATTCCCATTCAACTGATCGACCTTCCCGGTCTCATCAAGGGATCATGGAAGGGTAAGGGGCTTGGCACTCGTTTTCTAAGCGTAGCATCACAGGCGGACGCATTAATCCACATAGCGGACGCCTCCGGCAGCGTTGATTCTGACGGGAAACTCACGAAACCGGGAATGGGCAACCCTGTTGCCGACATTAACGACATAGAAGAAGAACTTGTGAGATGGTTTGCAAAATCCATAGAAAAAACAATCAAGAAAATCAAGAAGTATCCTAAGAAGGGTACGTCTGGACAGGGGCTTTTGGAGAGAGATTTAGCCGGTTTGAATATCACCTCTGAACACATTACGAGGGCGCTTGAGAAAACGCTGAGTACCTCTGATCTAGGGAAATGGACACGTGACGATATCTGGAACTTCGCAGAAAACGTACGGGAAATCTCGAAACCCACAGTCATAGTAGCAAATAAGATGGATCTCTATCCGGCTGAGAAGAACTACGAGAAACTCGTCGAAGAGTTCGGGCAAGCGTTCGTAACTCCGGCGTCAAGCGACGCTGAACTTGCATTGAGACGCGCGGAGCAGAAGGGTTACGTGGAGTATGTTCCGGGCGAAGAAGATTTCCGAGTAAGGAATCGGGAAAAACTCACCGTCGAACAACGCGAAGCGCTTGTCTACGTCGAGAAGAGAGTGTTCTCCAAATTAATCCGTACAGGCGTCCAGTTCGCATTGAACACATGCGTCTTCAAACTGTTAAGCATGAATACGATATACCCGGTTGACGATGACGATAACCTGTCCGACAAAAAAGGCAACGTACTTCCCGACGTACACCTACTCCCCTATAACGCGACGGTGAAGGACTTGGCCGGACATATCCATTCACAACTCGCGAAAACAATGATCTATGCTGTCGACGCGCGCACTAAGATTCGTCTACCAGTGGATTACCGACTGAAGGACCGAGACGTGATAAGGATCATCGCGGCCACCAAGGGAAAAGAACCTCACTAGGGTTAGGTTCCGTCGTCGTTCGTTGAGACTGAAGTCAGGTTATGTTTACTAGTAAATTGGGGCTAAAATCCCACACTCCACCTGTGAGATTCGAGTATGTACGCTAGTTAGATTGACTACACCGACGCTGAGTTCGATCAACGGAAATGTCCGGTTGATTGTTGGACATTACACTATCCGTGAGGCACATTCGTCTGTGTGTTCCAAAGTGGTGTGCCTAAAGTATCATAAATCACAAGATTCCCCGTCATCCTGCACCACGAGAACCGCATTATCATGACCCTCTGTGCGTGAGTCCCAAACATGGGGTGATCCCGATGCTGATCCCTTATACGCGACCAAATTTCCATCCACTTGCATATCTACCTCCGTCACACCTTTGGCTTGTATACCAGCGCTCCAAATTGGCACCCACTTGCTGCTGGGACCAGGCAAGTTGTTGGGATCTATTGTAGGGTCATTTGCAAGGCTAATATTGCCAATCGATCGGTCAAGGAACAATGATTGTAGTACAAGGTTTCCGTCTAACGCCTGCAATGTTAGTCTAAACACGCCAGTGATTGAGTACCAGCTGGTTCCCGGGGTTAGAAAAGCCGAGAACACCCCGCCTGGACCCGTGTGAGTATTCCAGTTGAGGACGTTGTGTGCTTGGAGATAGCCGGGAGATATTACACCCTGCATGTCGCCCGGATGCCCGGCCTGTAAAATTAGCTTCATGGCTTGAGTTTAGCATTCGAAACATATTTAGCTTTTACATTATGGAAACGTGAAGCTGTCGTCGGTATGCACATAGCTTGTCATGCCGTAATGCGGAAACGAGTAAACAAATTCTAATTGTTTAGGCGAATACCTACGGACTCGCATAATAAGAAATGATGATTTCGGCAAAAGCTATTGCAATTGCGAGCACACCTGGGGTTCAGTTTGAACTAGAACTCGCTGAATTGATGGTTGCAAAGATGGCTTATATCCGGTGAGCCCTCAGTCCTTTCTCAAGGGTTTCTGGAGTGGCACCTCGTGTTGAAAGGAGAACGTACATCAACATAGAGAACGTGGTAGCGACAGGTGCTCTTCATCAGAATATTGACTTGAACTCTATTATTCGAGTGTACCCTGGGGTTGAGTATCGGCCTGAACAATTTCCAGGCTTAGTATTTCGAATGCAGAAACCAATCAAAGCCACCACTCTAATCTTCAGTTCAGGTAAAATGGTCTGTACTGGGTCGAAGTCGGAACGACAGGCTCGCAAAGCCGTCTATGAAACTCGTGGACGAACTCAAGCGAGGCGGAATCGTTATTCTGAGTAAGCCTGAGATTCAGATTCAAAACATAGTAGCGTCCGCAGGTTTAGGCGGCTATATTGATTTGGAAAAAGTAACCTACACACTGAAACACACCATGTACGAACCCGAACAATTCCCAGGACTGATCTATCGAATGGACGATCCCAAAGTAGTCATACTGATCTTCACAAGCGGAAAACTCGTATGTACCGGCGCCAAGAAAGAAACAGAGGTTCACAGAGCCATCTCAAAACTCCAAGAAACACTTGAAGAGAAAACTCTCATAACATACGAAACAACGGCAAACGCCCGATAAATCGAGCATTTATGGTTTAGAAGTTCGATTTTCTGTTGCAGAACCGAACGTAACGTCGTGCAAATCAGCGTCGTCGTGACTTTGCAGCTATTCTCCGCTTATGTTTCACTGACGATCGATGTTGACGTTTCACGTGTTCCCATACGCCGTCAGCCATACGTTTGAATGCCATTCCGCATTCCTGACATTTTCGAGTCATCATCTTAGCCAAATAGTATCAAGAGAATATGATTCATATCGCGTAATAAGGTAAACAATACAGTCACATTAGAGCACGAAGTCAAATAAGTTCACTTTCTGTAAAGTGAGTGTCGATTCCTTCGGAGACTAACGCATCCTCACTGTGAGCGATCATCTTTGGAAACAGTAACATCAAACTCTTCGCACTCATCATTATGGTAGCTCCCCAAGCAGCTTTTGCATACTTGCGCATCACATTCGTAGCATCGCCCCCAATTGGTGATCGGCTCGTTAACCAGCTCCGTTCCACAATCCTCACAATAACCAACAACCAACACGTTAGCCTCTATGCTGATACTTTCTCAAGAACAAGAAAAACCCTGTGAGTGCAGACGATTTGTTACAACACCAATCGATGAAGACGTTATGGTACCGGAAGAAGGCTGCGTCAAGTCTACGGTAGTTGTACTGCTCCGAAAGATTTCTGGAAACTACCTATCGGCGGTATGAAGCTGTCAAAACGCGGTTTCTAGGACTAAATCAAACCGATTTCTTGACAAGTGTTAAGAACACAAGAAGCCCTTTTTCATGCTCATGAAGAAGCTGACGCTGATTCTCAGCTATGCGTTCATTCTAGCTGGAGCTTGTCGTTTTGCTAGCCGCCGCACTAAGCGATCAAGAATCACAAATTTGGATAGACGACGACACGCTTCTCAAAATCCTATATGCTGCTAGAGACAGCTTTCCCGAAGGGATAACCACCGCGGTGATTGCGAAAGAAACTGGGATTGATGATCGAACCGTTATGATTGAATGTGAATACTTGGCAGATCGAAATCTCATGGAAATCATGGAGTGGGGGCTACGTGTTCACTTAATCAGAATAACAAGTGAGGGCAAGCAAGCTCTCAAGAGCTACTATCGAGAGAGTAAACGAAAAGTAAACTTGACCAACAAATTCTCTCGAATTCAGCTAGATTGAAGAATTAAAATCGGAGCTCCAACCATCTTCTACTTATGGCTAAGACGGGTAAACTACCCAGCTACAATTGCCAGTGCCAAACGAGGAGTTGTCGTGGATTGTTCGAAGCCGTAGCCCCTGACGAGATTCATCTTGAACATTCAACTGATCCTGAGATTACGAAGAAAGTCCTTCAACGACATTACTCATGCAACGCAGGTCATGCCAACACGTTGTATTGGTACGAACATTACGACGAAGAAGAATAAGGGCATAATATTACCACGTTTCACAACAGCTAATCTCAATTATTCACTTTAGTCAATCGGAATTTTACCAACACGTTTCACTTAACTATTTGAGTTGAAGATGCTGATCAATTATTGAGCTGCGGTAATCTTCAAACTATTTGGATCAAAGTTGGGGGTGAATTCGTGGCCACACTCAGGACAACGCTTCAGTGTTTTCCAGAACGATTGCTGTGAGTGTCTTCCCGACAAACTCTTCGTGTTATCTGTGCCGATGCGGTAAAGTACAGTTCTACAGCGTGAACAGGAGAAACTTATTCCTGATTTCGTCGCCAGTTCATTTACTATCATGGATTCAACACCGTCCTAATTCATGTGTCTGAAACCGGAGCGATTGCGATTCGGCATTATCGTGAATTATTAGTTAACCACTTGAGTCATACAGGACGGCTCAGAATACTTGATAGTTAGCCGCCTATATCAACAATTAATTACGAGAATGATGTAGCTCATCACGTTTCATGAATAAATATCTCTATCCAGTTAAAGAGCTATATACTGCTCGCATTGTAGCACTTAGCATTCTGGTGACATCTTTAGGTAGATTGTTGGTTCTTGTTCCTGACGACTTAGAGCGCAAATTCCGGTTCGGGATAGTAGCTATGACGGACGGTAAGAAGGGGGGCCTGTCAGCCTCTGTTATTGAAGCAATTGAGGACTGGCTCAAGAAGCACGAAAAAGCCATTGCACGCCGTGGCGTGAAACTCACGTAATGATGTGTTCGAAAAAATAAAAAACAATAATTCGATATGGCAACAATGGAAGCTAAGCGTGTAAATGTTATGACCTTGGACCCAAAGAACCCCCTGCGTACAGAAAAACGATGTATCTCACGCAGTCGAGCCTCATCAACTCATGGTGAGTGCCAATGTATCCATGAAGCCTGGCACACGTTTCTTCATGAGTGCGAACATCACGTGACTTGGTTGTAAAAAGGTCGAAATCACTTAATTCTTTAAGTGAATACCTCCGGATCCACTTTCAGCTATTATGTACCGGTAAACTGGTGCTGAAATCCCACTCCCCGCACCAACAGCGCTACCCCCGAATACAACACATACCAGACTACGCATAGAACCTGAAGCGTGAAGGATACGCAGAAAACACAATTTCGACACTTTTTACCCGTAGCGCTTAATAATTTACCCGTGACAGTCACAAGCCTATTGCAGGCTAACTTTTGCTTCTTGCAGGAGAAGAAAGCGTCAATCTACGCTGTTGGTCCGATTTCGAATATGTGTTCGAGATCATAGTTGCTGAAACAGGCGAAGGCGATCTGCGTCTTTGTTTTAGTTATACCCGGAACCTTAGAGAATTGATGTGTTACTATGTTTGCGAGTTCATCAGCTTCCTTAACTCGCACAATAGCGATCAAGTCATAATCTCCCGCCACAGAATACACTTCTGTTACGCTCCCGATCTTAAGCAGTTCATCCGGAACTTCTGCAATGCACCCCCTTTCCACGTTCATCATAACGAACGCAGTAATCAAGAAAAGATCACAAGACCTCTTCCGACCACGCAACCTTAAAGATTATCATCACTGAAAGCCACGCCGTAACAGTTCACTTGGTTCGAGCTAATTATGGGTGGAAAGTTCGACGAATTAGAATGAGTTGCGATATTTGAAAAACTTACGAGGGTTCTCAATAGTAGTTTATGTTTCACTCTGCTTGGTTTGGGGATCCACTTGGATGGCGATCAAGGTTGGCTTACGATTTCTTCCTCCATTCGCATTTGCGGGAATTAGTCTCGCAATATCGACGTTATGTCTTCTCCTAATAACGAAACTTCTACACACACGCTTTCCTAAAGATCGGTCTTCGTGGGGAGTTATGGTATTCTTGGGCCTTACGATGATGGGTGCGGCTTTCGGGTTCCAATACTGGGGAGAGCAATATGTTTCCTCGGGACTGGCAGCAGTTCTTTTTGCGACGGCTCCGTTGTTCGTCGTAATTTTTGCTCACACCCTAATTGAGGAGGAGAAGATAACTAAATGGAAGACAACTGGAATCATACTCTCCTTCGCTGGCATGCTTGTAATATTTCCGGCATGAACTTACGTCCGTATTCAGTTTGAATACTCTATCTTCACTTTATGGTGCATTAGCCGAAGTCGCAAGTGCGGCGTTTACTGCATTGGCAATCGTGGTTTACAAGCGGTTCTACGCAGAAATTGATCGTCTAGCCAACTTACTAGTGCAGACCATAATCGGTTGTGTCTTCGTATTGATTCTGGGGTTAGGCTGGGAAAGATCTTCATCATTCAATTTTACGCCACTTGCAACCGTGGCGACAATCTATCTTGGCCTAGCCACAATATTACCGTACATTGGATACTACTGGCTGCTGGAGAAGAACTCGGCGATTAACGTTTCAACGGTCACATTCATTGTCCCTATCCTGGCTCTCGCCTTGGGGTGGATCTTGCTAGGCGAACAGATAACTGCAAGCACTCTCGCTAGGCGGAACCTTGATCCTAGCTGGCGTCCTCTTGACCACCGGATTCGATACAGGACGCTCTGAACAAATCAAAGAATTACAGAAAATGTCAGACTAATCCTGACTTTACAAACGATAAGAAACAAACGGAAACACAAGAATTTCTACGTCTAGTGTATCTTGCATGCCTTCATCATAGAACGAATAAGCAAATACAATAACCAAAAATCGCATTGAACAACAAATTACTTCTTTAGAATGCTCCTAAAGTGTAGCTGAGGTTGTTAGCTTCACTCGCTTGCAACGCCATTAATCCAAAATCATGTCAGAATCCAAATGTGAGCGACTTACATCTTTAGTTTTAGTAGCCCTTCCAGTTCCTCAATCTTCTTTTGTATGAATATAGCCGGATATTCATTTTCCCACGTCAGTGTAATGTCGTTCTCAGCAACAGGTATGCGCATTGGGTTTAGCTCCCAAGCACCTTCAACCACTATCCCAAGCTCCTTTTCGTCATACTTCAGAAGTAACCTATACTCTATCGGATCGTCGCCTTTTGCTATGGTTTCGATTTTTAGTCGCGGTCCCTTCCGTCCGTACTTGTGAATAACCGTTGTCGTGAAGTACTTTCCTAGCTTCAATTAGAGAGAGTCGCGATGGCAACTATGCTCGCTCTGACGAAATTTCTATGAATAATTTGCGCATCTCGTCAATTAACTGCTGCATAAACGGATTATTTGATAATTGCTTGATGACGCACGACGCAACCGCTACAGGCCTACGGACTAACTCCATCTTCCAGCAACTCCAAATAACGATCACACTTAGGGCATTTGCGGGCACTAATCGGAATGTTCTCTTTGCAGTTCGGGCACTCCTTTGTGTCAGCCAACTTGATTCACTTGTTCCTTCCTTTGATACCACTAACTGAATCCAGTTCGACTTATAGGATTTGGGACTCGATGGTCCTTTTCGTATTCGAGAGGTCACGGTAATCATAAGAGCAGGAAAAGGGGCAACCAATAGACGGCGTATTTTCTATTCTGGCGGTATCTCTTTGAAGGCTATGCTGATGTCGATACCTTCACGCAATCTCCAAGGCGGGCTGCATAGTATATGACAACTGAAAGTATGAAGATGCCGAAGGTAACTCCGATGGCTGAAGCGATGAGTGAACCCAGGTACATGTAAGTGATGATGGGAGAGAATTCGGCTCCTATCCAGATGAGCATGCTGACCAACTGGAGTATACCTCCCCACACGATAACAGGAACGCTCAGGGGCTTAGCTTGCATCCATTTGGGCAATGTTCCGATTGCGGACTTGTAGAGGTCACGTTTGACGTAAGGAAATGCGATTGCGGCAATTGCTGTAATCGCCCAAGCAAATGGCGTTGCGAGAGACAAACTGAGCCATGCGGCTACGAACCCGTAGAAGTATAGTACCATGACCCAGATCTCCGCAATAACCGTCATGATCAGTACTGAGTTTAGTGGCGAATGAAGGCGTTCGTTGACTCGAGACATTGATTCGGGAAGCACCCTATCAAACGATTGAGCGAAGAAAATTCGGCTTGCAGCAAGCAATGTACTTGGAATCAGAAGGAATCCGCCAACGATTGGAATTGAATTCAACAAAATCGCAAGGATGACGTTACGGTAGATCAGAGAGACCAGGAAGGTGACAAACGGCGTCGCCGTAAGAGGCAACGCTGAAGCGTTCGTAGCCCACAGATAAGATGCGCCCTGCAAGAATGAATCCCCAAACACATTTTCACACTGATACGCGAGCGCTACAAGGTAGATCCATGTTATACCCATAGACAATCCGAGCGCCAAAGCTTGATTCTTTTTTGGATTCCGTATTTCGCTCCCAACATAGGTGCTTGATTGAAATCCGGTAAACGTGAGAAAGCCTAACGGCACGAAGGCAAGTAATGTCTGAGTCATACTGAATTGGAAGTTGCCATATTGACCGGCATTTGAAAGCACCTTGTCATAAGCGCCTGCTCCCGCGATGCTTTCCAGAGTTGACACAAATGCTTGGTGATTCGTCGCAAAGAGAGCCACCGCCAACGCTCCAGCGCTCACAAAGTAGAAGACGAAGATTATCCTGAACGACCACCGGAAAACGTCCATGCCGAAAAGAACTACAAGCCCGCCAATAATCAGCATAAGTGTCGATAACGCGAAGTCTAAGGAAACCTGTGATGAGAGATAGGATGCAGCAGCGCCATAACCAGCACTGCCTGTAACCGCCCCTAAAGCTGTCAACAGGGATGGAAAACCGGTAAACACCATGTACCAGGCGTTGAATCCGGTTAAGGCAAAAATGAAGAATCCAAAGACGTTCAGCATACCAGAGCGCGAAACCAAGTGCCGGATGAAGTGTTCTGGAGACATAGATGTAATCGCCCCCGGTCCTAGGAAATGCAGAAGAGAAAATCGTATACACAATAAAAATGCCGACGGCAGGAATTCCGCCGAGAAGGAACACTAAGGTTAGATTCGCACCAGGAAAGAAGAAGAGTTGGAGAACATCATACGCCAGTCCTCCTGCCATATTGACTACGGCCATGTTAAGCAGGAATGAATCATAGAAGCCTAATGATCGCACAAGGCCCGTGGCCTCTCTCACGAATACCGGTGCTTTACGGATTTGACTCATCACAAAAACCAGATTGTAAATTCGATGACTGAAGTGAGTACTTAAGCCTACCTGACGGACGGAGTGAGTTTTGGGCACTAAGTGAGAATTTTTATCAGATCGTGACAAAGCGTCCTGCGGCGGGCTTGTTTGCGGTTTAATGACAAAGTTGCTTTTGTAACGGGCGCCGGCGCGGGTATCGGAAGGGCAATTGCTTTACGTCTTTCTTCTGAAGGCGCTAAAGTAATCGTTACGGATATTGACCCGGAAACAGCTCAGCGAACAGCTTCGGAAATCAAGAAGACTGGAACTGCAAACTCGTTGAAGCTGGACGTAACAAACTCAAGTGAGGTCGCTGAGGTTATTGAGAAAGCCTGGAAACTGTTTGGTCGAATCGATTTTCTCATCAATAATGCAGGCGTTTCGAGCATGAACCGACTCGTCGATCTTACCGAAAGAGACTGGGACTTCAACATGGACGTCAACGCGAAAGGAGGATTCCTTGTAACCGTTGCCGCACTGAAGAGGATGATCAAAGAAGACTATGGTCAAGAGAAACCAAAGATTGTCAACGTTGCTTCAGCGGCCGGAAAAATTCCAGGGCCATTCCTAGCTCACTATACAGCATCGAAGTTTGCAGTTGTTGGCTTCACGAAAGCTGCGGCTCTGGAACTTGCACCATTTAGAATATACGTGAATTGTGTCTGTCCAGGCTACGTACAAACCTCAATGCAGGAGAGAGAACTCGTGTGGGAAGGCAAGCTCCGAGGTATCACCGCTGAAGAGGTCAAAAAAAGCTACTTAACGCAGGTGCCTCTTGGAAGGCTCGCAACGCCTGATGATGTAGCCACAATCGTCGCCTTCCTCTGCAGCCACGATGCCGACTACATGACCGGCCAAGCTCTGAATGTGACCGGCGGCCAAGTCATGATTTGATTTTTCCACAGACCTCATCACTAAAACACATGAAGCCAGTTTCATACCAACATACTCTCTGCCAAGAACTCGGCTTCATTTCGGATCCCCTGACCACGAATTCAGTTATATGTACCGGCATAGTGTTGGCTAGATATTGGAGCGATTGAATTTGACGAATAGTCATTCTGCTTATGGAACTGTCAAACAGGCGCATGAAACTTGAGGATCGGAATCTTAAACGGCGGCGGTGATTGCGCTGGACTCAACGCGGTCACGTGGCGCCGTAGTGCGAAAGAGCGAACAATTCGGTTTCGAGATTATCGGGATACGGCATGGTTGGGCAGGGCTGATCGATGTTGATACGGTACCATTGAACTGGAGCATCGTTTCACAGATCGTCAAGGACGGAGGCACTATCCTTCACACAACTAGAACAAATCCCTTTAGTAGACAACAAGGACCGGAAGCCGTTCTGAAAAACGTGAAGGATCTTGGCTTAGACGTACTGATCGCTGTTGGCGGAGAAGATACGCTCAGCGTCTGCGCCAAATTCTCGCAGATGGGATTAAGAAGTATTGGCGTCCCAAAGACTATCGATAACGACGTTTATGGCACCGATGTCACCTTCGGTTTCGATTCTGCCGTTAACGTGACTGTGGAGGCGATTGATAGAATTGAAACTACGGCGGAGTCACATGATCGAATAATGATTGTGGAGGTCATGGGGCGAAATGCAGGTTGGATTGCAGCTTACGCAGGGGTTGCTAGTGGGGCGAATCTCACTCTAGTTCCTGAGGAGCCATTCGATCTAGACGAGATCTCGAACTTTCTCAGGAATCGACACAAATCTGGCGCAACCATGTCAATAGTCGTCGTTGGCGAAGGATGCAGACTCAAAGGTAAATCATCAGAGGTCAGTTCGGAGACGATCGACGAATTTGGTCACCCGCGCCTCGGAGGAATCGGCGAGCTACTGGCTAAGGAACTTGAGAAAAGAGTTGGAATTGAAACTCGCGCCGTAATCTTAGGTCACCTAGTAAGGGGAGGGCGCCCCTCAGCTTATGACCGTATACTGGCAACCCGCCTGGGAGCCGCAGCAGTGCAAGCCGTGAAAGATGAAGAGTTTAACGTTATGGTCTGTCTCCGCAATAACAAACTGACACGAATTCCTATAGTTGAAATTCTTGGGCACACAAAAAAGCTGGATGAAGAGACACTGTCTCTCGTAAGAGATTTCTGCATCTAACGATACCGTAAAACTGAAGGAGAGGCGCGATAGAGTGGTTCATCTTAAACTAGGATATTGAAAAAAACGTGGCGACTATTTCAGCGATAAAATTGAGTCTATGAAATCCTCATGTTGGTTCGTGTGGGCATACTGCGCTGTCTACTTCCGAAAGGTAGTGCTTGCCACACTCCGGGCATCTAACCTGCCGTAATCCTTCCGTACTTTGTCATCCCTTCGTTTGCTTTTGTTAGATTCTGGGGCAATTTTTCCCATGCAATTTGAATATGTCTTCACTGTTAGTTTCGAAACCGCACTTTTCACATGCAATTCTTGCTTTTGTCTTCTCCAAGGATAATACCGACGATCAGCCCTTGCTTGCGTGTAGTCTTTAAAGGAGCCGGAAAGAGAGGCTTTGAATCGATCTGGACAATTAAGCTGACCTAACAATGATAAAAGAGGATCATGTTGCGCTTAAGCAGTGGCTCAAAAAACGATACCCTCTTTTGTTTTTATCAGTCAACGAGAGGACAAATCATGCGTTTGCGATCGTAGATCTACCGTCCGTGTCTCCCGAGCCCGATCAGTCATTTTGTTCTAAAATCACTTTGAGCACTCCTCGAGAGGCCGAAAATGACTTCCTTCGGACAGCAGACTACCAATGCACTACTCTCTTTGACAGTCACGGATGGAAAAAACGTTTGCTGGAAATCTCACGGCGTTAGATTACAATCGAGATGCGGTCAGCATCTCGTTGGAAAAAGTAGGGGAGTCCGTAACTTCGTGAGCACTGGTCATTTTGCTATTAACCAACTTGCTTCATTTCCACTACGAGAGTCACCATTTCCCGAGAAACAACTATTTTGCCTAGTGATTCTACCTGTTCTCTGGGCGAGCAGTTCAGCACTCTAATCAGATGAGATCACGTATGTCTCCAAGCCAAACGTTTCGTTACGGTCTAGTTTCGTTCTCCGCTGTTCTGTTAATTGTGATTATTCTTCCTTACACTCCGCTGCTAGGGGTTTTCTCGATTTCCCCTTTGACGCTGAGCCCGTCAACGACGAAGCTTCAACACGTCATATTCATAATCCAGGAGAATCATAGTTTCGACAATTATTTCGGTACGTTTCCTGGTGTTAATGGGTTGAATAATGCGCCGATCTGTTGTCCGTCGAACATTAACAGCAGGTTTTCGAAGATAACTGAACCTTTTCACCTTAACGTTACACAACCAGTATACATTGTAGGCGACGAATTACCTCCGGGTGTGAGTGATCCTGATGATTTTGATTTGCCACAGAGCAATTCTACAACGCCGTTTCATCTGTCCAATGAGAGCCTACAGGATCTGAGTCATTCATGGCGGACTGCGCATTTGGCGTATGATGATGGTAGGATGGATGGATTCGTAACGGCTGAGGGGTCTTCGGTTACGATGGGGTACTACGATGGGACCGATATTCCGTATTATTACGATTATGCTTCTAACTATGTGATTGACGATAATTTCTTCTCGTCCGAGATGGGCCCTAGTTTACCTAATCATCTTTTCATCGTATCGGGAACGAATGGCCCTGTAACCTCTACTCACCCCACTGGGCCTTGGATTGATAGTTCAGGACACGTGATCGACAATCCTAGGTCAGCTTTTTCAGGTCAATGGCAGCCGGGGATTTCGTTTACATGGGCGACGATGGCCCAGGAGTTGACTTTAGCTAACGTCAGTTGGGCGTGGTATAATGGAAGAAACACTTACGATCCCACGTTCTCCGACATTTGGGACGTTCTACCTATTTTCAGTTATTTCCAGAACAACGTTAACGTTCTCAATCAACACGTTGAACCCACTACATCTTTCACGTCAGATGTTAAAGATGGGAAACTGCCCGCAGTGTCGTGGATTATACCTAACCAGTTTGCGCCGCCTGATTACCCTGCGGCTTGCAAGGGAAAAGGTGGTGTGAGTGAACATCCGCCTGCGCGAAGTGATTGCGGTATGGATTACGTATCTTATTTGGTAAATCAAGTGATGCAGAGCCCGTATTGGTCGAACACTGCGATTCTGATTACTTGGGATGATTATGGTGGATTCTATGATCATGTCGCTCCACCGCAAGTTGACGCTTACGGTGAGGGGTTCCGTGTTCCAACACTCGTAATCTCGCCTTGGGCTAAGCACGCGTACGTTGACAATACGCTGTACGAGTTTGCGTCTTTTCTTAAACTCGTTGAAGACAATTGGAACCTTCCACGCCTTCCGAACAATAATGATCGAGATGCGTTAGCGGACATTGGGGACATGTCCAATTCGTTCAATTTTGATCAAACCCCGTTACCTCCGCTTTTAGAACCAGCAAACTTCGTAGGGCCACAAACATACATTCCCAGAACTTTTACCGCAACTTCAACATCCATTCCGGCTGCAACCAGTACCGAAGCCATGTCTTCTAACACCGCGGTTACATCAATAACCTACGCTTCGCCTATACCAGGCTTCCAGCCAGAATCAGTCATCGTAGGGATCGCTTTAGGGCTGGCCGCGTTGATTCTGTTACGCCGCAGACGCCGTTAAAAATTATAGGCCCTGAAATCGTGAATCTGATTCTTAATTACGAAGCAAACGACTACTTTGTAACTGGATATGGTAGATTCATTTTCTGATTCTAAACTTCGAATAGTATTGACCATTATTCTGATTTTAATTATAGTTGGTCCTGCAACTTACGTGGATTATCAGAATTCATCAGTGTTCCTGCTATCGCGTGTCGTACTCGATCTCAATGGCGTAGATCTCATCATCCTGATTGGAAGTACGTTAGCGCTGGTATGTGCAATTTTTGTGATCTACAAAAACAAATCCAAACGCTCGTGATCTTCGTCGATGCTCTCAAACAATTAGCCACATGCCTAGAGCCGTACTGCCTATTACGACCCTCTCATGAGATCCACAACTTTTCTTTTGAAGTCTCCACGGTGTGTGCCGTCGGGTAGAGTTTGGTCGATTATGGAACCGTAAAATCGCAGGAACTTGTAACCGAAACACTTCTTGATACCTCTAAGTTCGCTCCTAAGCGCATCTCTCTCTTGCTCGATCTCATCTCTCTCTTTCTCCAATCCGACAAGGTAGAACTCGGCAAGCGCCACGCTTCCTCTGCCAAACCTTCGCCTCAACAGACGCCAAGCTTCCATCTGTCCATCGAAATGCTCACTGCTAATTCTGTGTGGATGGATTCTACGCCAATAGGTTATCTTAGGAATGTGTAGTGTATCGCAACCGGTTTTTCCAATAAGCAAAGCAAGCTGCACGTCTACCAAATATTGCATTGAAGTATCTAATCCCTCAGACTGCAAGTAGAATTCTTTCTTGAAGAATCGCTCCGCTGAGGCGCCCCACCTAGGGTAATCTGAAATTATTGCCTCAATCAACGTCTTACCGTCAGGAAGAAAATCTCCTGTACCCTTATCACCGGTCGAATCAACCCAATTCGTCCAAACGAAACCGAGACGAGGATTTTTATCGAATTCCGGCATCACACTGGAAAGTGCATCTGGCATAAGCTTATCGTCACTATCTAAACTCGTTATTACAGGACCACGTGCATGTTCAATACCCATTGCAGTAGCTGCAGCGCAACCTCCATGCTTCATTTGAATTAGTGTGATTCGACCATCTGACATCTTGGACTTGACAACTTCCACTGTTCGATCGGTTGAACCGTCATCAACAACCAAAACATCCCAATCACGATAGTCCTGAGCGACCACGGAGTCAAGGGCGTCCCCGATGAAGCTTTCACGATTGTAAACAGGCATCAGAACAGTAACATGCATAGGGCAAACATCACATGAACCCTTGAAGGGGGCGCGGGTTTCGTATCAAGACTGGAGACTCTTGATCCTAACGGTCTGCAGGTATTTTATACATCCGGCCTGCGAATCTGATTTCTCTTCAGATCTCAGAATTTAGCTATGTGAGTTGAAGGAATATGAGATCATGGATAGCCTAGTTTTTGTTGTGATATGGGGCGTCAGGATAAATCTTGATCGCTAAACTCTGAGTCCCCGATAAAAGTATGACATACGTCATATTTATAGATGGGTTGCATACATTCAACGGAGGAGGATACGATGCGGATAGAAGAGGCTGCTCAACGTTTTAGTGAGACAGAAGAAGAACGTAAGGGCTGGCTTAGCTATTTCAACGAAATTAATGCTGTCTGGCAGCGAGAGTTCCGACCTCGAGAATACATCACGTAAATGAAATGGAAACAGAGCTCAATTCCGTCTCGTAG
This sequence comes from Candidatus Bathyarchaeota archaeon, assembly GCA_963848755.1. Classification (GTDB taxonomy): domain Archaea; phylum Thermoproteota; class Bathyarchaeia; order 40CM-2-53-6; family 40CM-2-53-6; genus FEN-987. The sequence goes on from CAWKES010000030.1 coordinate 29,135, forward strand.
ATTTCGTGCACGTGAGTAGAGCCTATTCGGTTTTGTGTGGTGCACACAATAGCAGAAGGTATGTTCGTGAAGATCATGACCTAGATGGATTGCCTGTCCCCAAGAAAATTCAACATAACGGTAGCTCCTGATCTCAGGTTTCCAAACGCTTTTAGCACGTAAATGAGTAGCTCCATCTTTATGCGCTGTCGGTTTCTTGCTACCTCAGTTGGGGCCAGTCTCGAGTCGTGAAGCTATTGTTAGGGTTGCTAGACGTGGAGAGGAGTTGGGTTTTGATAGTCTCTGGGTTGTGGATAGGTTACTGTATCCGGTGAAGCCGCAGTCTAAGTATCCTGGAACGCCTGACGGGTCGTTGCCTGAGCAGTACAAGAGAGTCTTCGATCCCTTAGCGACACTATCATTTGTTGCGGGACGAACCGAACGGATAGGTCTCGGTACCAGTGTTTTGGATATGCCGTATTACAACCCGGTCATGTTGGCTAGACAATTGACAACGTTAGATTTGCTATCTAACGGGAGATTGAAAGTGGGTTTTGGTCAGGGATGGTCGAAGGACGAGTATGATGCTGCCGGTGCTTCATTGAAGACGCGGGCGGAACGCGCGGATGAATTCATTGGTGTGTTGAAGGCGATCTGGACTACTGATCCTGTTGAATTTCGCGGTAAATATTTCCAGGTTCCACGATCATTTATTCAACCTAAGCCCGTTCAGAAGCCGCATCCTCCGATCTACTTGGCAGCATACTCGCCTGGTGCGTTGAAACGTGCCGCAACACTGGCCAATGGGTGGTTGCCCGTAGGTATACCGATTGATAACTTGAAGGAAATGATAATCCAACTGAGAGGCATGGCGCAGAGTGTTAAACGCAACCCTGACGATCTCAAACTGATTCTGCTCGCAAACATCGACGTCGCATCCAAACCATTGGAGAAGGATCGCTCTACTTTCACTGGCAATTTTGAACAAATAAAACGTGACATAGAGGCAGCTCGCGCGATTGGAATCGAGGAGTTAATTATCGATTCTATCTTCTCTCGGGACAGCCAAAACGAGGATGGACTCTTAAGAAACCTGGAGCAGATTCGAAACCTCCTCTAGAGAACACGGTACTCAAATAGTACTCATATTCCTAACAACGCTTTCATTGCTAATAGTACTCTTATTCCTAGCAGTACTCTCGTTCCAATTGGAGTTAGCAACGGATAAGGCGATCGATTATTACTTACTACGTGAAGCCTCATAGTGAATAAGATGGCGAATCGCTTTCTTCAAAACTCCAAAGATGCCAAATTGTACATAGTAGCTGTTTTAATATTGATTTTAGTCGGTGCAACCGTGTTCGAATATTCCCAAAATGAGCGCGCACAACAGCTTCTCAAGGAACCTGGACACCAGCAAGAGACTACGAACGTGGCTATGTGTCGAGTTCCCACAATGCGGATTTATGACGAGCCGGGATATCATCTGCAGAACGGGACATTTGTATATTCAACAGATTACGATACGATTGTAGTATGGACACTTATTGGCTGTAACGTTGTCATGAATTACAGCTTGGTTGGAGTATTCAAGTTATTACCAGTTGGGTTCGATGGACCGATTATGGCGTATTATACTCCGCAAGCGTTCACTGTTTATCCAGGCAATGCTACATACGAACAACGGATCCTTCTCTATTTACCAAGTCTAGGAGGTAACGAAACCCGCGATCTGACAGTTCAACTGATCATTTTGGCGTACACTAACGAGTCAGCGACGATAGCAGGCATGAAGTCAGTTAACATTACTGAAACGGGTTGACTCGAAGCTAGCCAGATTGAACTGCAACTTGCACATCGATCCCCTTCCTTACGCTTTGCGTTACTACACAGAAATCTTCGAAAATCTCAACGCAGCGCCGCATTCGTTCCCGATCAGCTTCATTAACCGGGTCAGCCTTGATATTCACTCTTAGGCTCTGTACTCTCCATCTGCCAGTATCGTTCCTCGCCAAGGTTGCGTGCACTTTGGTCGAGACATGTTTCATCGGTATACGAGATTTCTGAAGGCAAAATAGTAGACTTGCACTCATGCAATGTCCAACCGCCGTTGCAAGAAGCCTAGAGGAACTTGGTCCTTTACCCGTTCCAATTGGTGTTGGCTCATCAATTGTGATATGAGGCAAGGATTCGTCATCGAAAGTTACTGTGAATGTGTAGTCTTTGACTTGTTGCAGGTTTATGTCGAATTCGGTTTTCAAGGTAAAACCACTAGCTTGCGACGAAGAATTACAAGTTTTGCCTTTCCACTACCCAATTATACTGCGGCTTGAGTCCTTCGGAATCAGGTTTGGAACTTCAAGAATCCGAAGTCGGGGTCAAATTTTCGGTTCAGGTCAAGCCGAATACCCGAAAAACAGAGTTGATTGTTGAGACCGACGGGACTCTAAGAATGAATGTAGCTGCTCCACCAACTGAAGGTAAGGCAAACAAAGAGATCGTTAGGTGGTTAGCGAAGAGGCTTCGAAGACCATCTTCTGAAGTAAGATTAATCGGTGGCCTTCATTCACGAACTAAGACTATCGTTGTACTAAACATAAGTGTGAATGAACTGAGAAAGAATTTAGCGCTAGAGGGTTAGTGATCCGCATGGGATGTGTAGGAGCATCGTTCGCTGATCGTAGAAACAGTTATCCACAATACTGATCGCAAATTCGATGATCAGGAAAATGCAGGTCAACAGATCCAAAGTCATGTACTAGTCGTCCGCACATCACTCCCTCCGACATTAATCATACTTTACCTCTCGCTACTATGCTTGGCGTAACCAGAGTACTCATATCTATTACCGACAGGCAGAGGTTGTCAAGTAGTCAGAAAGTGGTGCGTGAAAAGATGGCGGGCACAGAATTTCTTTGGATTGTTAATGTTGCTGTCACGATAGTAGGGTTCTGGCTATTTGGAGAGTTTCTCATCAGAGTGATAACATCAGCGGCCAAGAGGGCTGGGCTTTTGACGGGTCAGATTCGTCTCATTAAGGAATGGATATGGCTGCTAATAGCCGTGCTCGCGGTAGGAGTGGTCGTTCACATTATCGGTCTAGCATCACAATTCACAATCCTGACTATCTCAGGGATTATAGCTTTAGCATTTTCTTTGGCGGTTCAAACAACTCTCTCGAACGTTATTTCAGGCATCCTGTTACTACTCGACAATACGCTCAGGGTTAACGATTTGATTGAATTTAGCGGATTCAAGGGTCAAGTGGTAAAGATAGGGCTAAGAAGTACGTGGATTAAGACAGGTGAAGGTAACATAGTGATTACTAGCAATAATTCAATCGTAAACGGACCGTTAACTAACATAACAGCCGCTGAACGCTTACAAAAAGAACTCTAGGAGCTTGGAAGAGCGCTGCGATTCCAAGTGTTGCTGGCAATTATAATCCTAATCGTAACAATGTTCGCAATATTCTCTCGCTTTCGATTTGGCGGTTTCGGTGGAGATCTCGGTTGGGTTGCACTAACGATCTCAGTGATTCTTATCGTTCAGAGTTTTATAAAGACTTGGGGACATCCCATGGAGCACGCTCTCACTAGATCCCACAATGATCCTCAGTTGGAAGTGAGAGAACAAATTCGTAGTTAGCGTGCGTTGCATGTCGGTCTATCTGTTCGGATGACAGTTTTCGCTGGGGTTCACGGGATTGTATTCCTGTGGACGATCGGGTCATTCTTCCATGGTTACCTTGCTGGCGTAGCGGCTTTCGCGCTGCTTTTGGTTTTGGGTCTTTCAGGAATCGTGCTCGAGAAGAAGCGTGGAGGTAGAAGCTTCAGACTGCTCAACTATCTTCATCTCGGGTTGACAGTTATCGTTTTGTGGCTTGCGGTGATTCACGTCCTGACCTCCACACCGACATTTACGGTTCTCAGACTCTGAAATTAATTCGTGCGATCAAAACCTTAGCCGAGTTCGACGGTCGGTTCACTCTAGCCAGACGGTTTTGCAGGGACGTTTGATTTGGTAATGTGAGAAGTTTTCGCCTTTCTTGGCCCCATGCCAATGCCATAAGAGGGCAGGTATGCAAACGAAGTCGCCTTTTTTGAGTTGTTGAACTTCGCCGAATGTAACCTGCGCTTTGCCATCTGCATTAAGTTGAACATTGGACTGCACGGCTAGGACGCCCTCGCCTTCGGCCGTCACTAATACTTGGTCGGAGTCGTGGTAATGGATCTTGGTCCGGGCTCCGTTCTCAAAACTCACCAGGAAGACTTCGACGTCCTTGGTTACGGATTCGTTGATTGCTGCTCTTATCTGAGCTTTGCCGACGAAATAGTTCTCAGTCCCCGACGTGGGCGTTACGTTGTCAATGTTGATTTTCGGCATGTGCCAATCTTTCTCGAGTTCCCGATGGCCGGTTAGTGACAAGTTAGGATGGCCAGCCTGCGAGTATTCCGCCGTCGACTGCTAGTGTCGTTCCCGTAATGAAGGATGAGGAATCGGTTGCTAGAAATAGTGCAGCTTTAGCGATCTCTTCAGGTTTCCCCATGCGACCGACAGGATGTTTTGCTATCAGATCCTTGGTTACCTTCTCAGGGTCCGGAGCCATTTTTAGTTGTGTCATGAGCAGAGGTGTTTCGATGGCGCCTGGGCAGATACAGTTGGCTCTTATGTTGGATTTAGCGAAGTCGAGAGCAATTGCTCTTGTAAGCATTAAGACGCCTCCCTTTGAAGCATCATAAACAGCTTCGTTCTCCATCGCCATGAACGAGTTTATGGAGCCTATGTTGATTATGGAACCTCCACGGTTTCGTAGCATGTGAGGGATCACGTATTTGCAGCATAGAAATACTCCCTTGAGGTTAACGTCGATAGTATAGTCCCACGTTTCTTCCGTAGAATCTAGAATAGTCCCGAGCGGGGCTACCGCAGCGTTGTTAACGAGTATATCTATGCGTCCGAACTTGACAACGGCTTCGTCAACCATCTTTTTGACTTCGGATGATTTTGAGACATCGGTCTTGACGAAAATCGCATCTGTTTTCTTTCTCACATCTTCCAGTGCGGCCTTTCCTTTGCTTTCATCGCGAGCGGCAAGAATCATTTTCGCACCTTCCAGGGCGAATAGATCAGCGATTGCTTTCCCTATGCCGTAGGTCGCACCGGTCACGATTGCAACCTTCCCATCAAGTTGCTTTGCCATTTCAAACACGCCTCATTATAGTTTGAGAGATATTAAAGAGAAATGAACGGCCTGTAAACGCCACGATCGGCGAATAATTATAAGCACCCGTTTCTAAGTGAGCCGCGGTGAACTGATTGAATGCCATCACGCCAAAGATTGGCCTAGCAACCATAGTGAGCCCGTTTGAAGTCGGAGCAGAGAACGCTGGAAAAGTATTGTCTCAAGGAGCCGCAGTGCTTAGAGCAACTGGACTGAACGTTATCCACGCACCTCGACCAATCGATAATGACGATGAAGGTATCCGAGCTGGAAGAGAGTTTGCGAAGCAGGAGCTTGATGCGATTTGTATTCTATATGCGACTTATGCGGATGATACATTCGCTAGTGCCCTGCTTGAACAGTCGGGTTTGCCTGCGATCCTATGGGGCACTAATGATTATGATGCTGGCTCGATAGCCGGCGTGCAGCAACTTTCCGATATCCTCACTGAGATTGGACAATACTATAGACCGGTTTACGGTAACCTTGATGACCTTCGTGCCGTAGAGGAAATAGTATCTCTATCAAGAGTTGCCGCAGCGAAGAGGAGGATAGCCAATAGCCGGATTGGAGTCGTCGGTTATCCGCATATTAAAGGCCAAACTCAGGCGGCGTTCGATGAAATTGAACTCCATCGAAAGTTGGGCGCCCGTGTCGTTAGCGTCAGTATGCACCATTTTGTGACAACCGTCTCGTCCATAGAGGATAGGGAGGTGAGCCCGATTTGGAAAAAGGTTAGCGAGGGCGTGGGGTCGGTGTCAGTTAACGAGAAACAGATCAACGAAGGCGTGAAGACTTACCTCGCTATGAAACGGATTGTGGAAGAGAGACATTTGGATGCAATTGCACTTGAGGACTGGAATGAGCTGATCGGTCTCCCGAATCTTGGTTTTGCGTTGCTTAACGAGGAGGGTATCCCAGCGGGGTGTGAAGCGGACGTGCATTCTACGTTGACGCTCTATCTTCTCTCTCTGCTGACCGGTAAACCTGCATTCCACGGTGAATTATTGGGCATACTCGAGGAGGAAGATGCATTACTGGTCGCCCATTACGGAGTCGGTGCACCAAGCCTTGCCGAGTCACGAAACAAGATTAGCCTCCAGCCTGATCGTTCATCGCATAAGGGAGTGAGCCTTGTCTACCAAGTAAAACCTGGGCCAGTAACCATCGCGAGTCTAACTGGTCGTCGAGATTCATACCGTATGCTGATAGCGGCTGGGGAGAGTATCGACGCTAGAGAAGTATTTCACGGCGGAGTAGTTGCTAACGTCAGATTCAAAGTCCACTGGCGAGAATTTCTGCGTAAAGCTGAAGGTATGAGTCATCATTGGATGTTGGGGTTAGGAGACGTATCGGAGCAGCTTGAAGAGTATTGTGAGATGACCGGGATAAAGCCCGTCATCACTTAGCGCAGTTTATTCAGGTGACACTTCAGTGAAGGCCTTGTAGGTCATATAACTCGGGAGAGTTTCGCGCTGCTGAGAATTAATTCTTTGTGAGATTTGCGACTTCGATAGAAGTTGGAAACCTCGTTTGCCCCGTACCTTTCCTGCTGATTAGTATAGAGGCTGCAGCATTTCCAGTTCTCGCAGCTTCAAGATGATTTTGGTTTTTGATTATTCCATGTATGAATCCTGCGTCAAACACGTCGCCTGCTCCGGTTGAATCGATCACTTGCGTTGGGAACGGTTTGGCTTCACCAATGATTTGTCCACGGTCATATATTTGACTCCCCAATTCGCCTAGTTTCAAGGCGAGTACTCCATTATAGTGTGCCGATAGCTCTTTGATGGATGCAGCGATTGTTGGTTTTCTTGAAATCGCTTTAAGCTCCGGTTCGTTAGGTTCAAACAAATTTACGTGCGGAAGCAATTGGAATAGTTCGGTTCTACTGGTTTCGTTAAATCCGTTTGAATCCCATCCGGGGTCGAAGGAGATTCTCGCTTTCCGCTCTTGTGTCTCTACGAATAACGCAAGTAGTTCCGTTCGTAGTTTTGGAAGCATGAAGTATCCTGAGACGTGTAGGAAGTCGCCAGGATTGATCAGGTCAAGAATCCGTTTCCAATCAGGTTTCAGTGAGTACGAGTTTTGGTGGCCCAGATTAGCGAGGAAGAGTCTTTCGCCGTCTGTTCGAACTAGGACTATGGTGAATCCGGTCGGCTGGTTTTCTATCCTAAAAAACTGCGGTCAAGGGATGAAAGCTGGTTAAGCTCGAACTCGAAGTTTTTTCCAATTAAATCGTTTCCGATACTGCTGACAAGGTAAGTCTTGTTTGAAAGTTTAGCTGAGGCTATCGCGAAGTTAGTCGCTTGACCAGCGAGGCGTGTCTCTGATTCTTGGCAGAATTTTTCGGTTCCCCAGTCAGGGAGTTGATCGATGTATCGCATGATAATGTCGAGGCAAGTGTTGCCAACAGAAATTACTTTCACCATTTCGCATACCTTATTTTTTGAGTTTTTTCATATTCGCGTAGGGAATTACCGAACCCATGTATCTTCTCGACGAGGGGGGTTTTCCTCGGAGTAGTGAGAGATGATAAACAAACCATTCTGTTGGGATAGCTAAGTAGAAGGGCGTTAGGTATTGATCTGTTCTGGGGAAATCTTTTGCGTCCCATATGATGGTATGTGCTCCAAGTTTCTTACATGTTTCAAGTTCAGTCTTAGGTCGACTTGGGAAGCGTCCGTTCCGATAAGGAAGATCACAGGCAGTCCCTCGCCCATTTGTTCGACGATTCCGTGTCTGAACTCTCCTGCGTATTGTACGATTCCGTGTGCCCATGCGTTCTCAGTAATCTCAGTCATGGCTAGTTTGTACGCTAATCCAAAGGTCGGTCCACCGCTTATAACATAGAATAATTCTTTGTCCTTGACCGACTCAGCAATTTTTTTAGCTGCCTCTTCTTCGCGTTCAATGATTTCTGGTAGCTTAGCGATGAGATCATTTAGTTCCCTCGTGATTTCGACGATCTTGTCTGATTTGTCGTGGTATTTGGCGAGTGATCCGATGAGCATGTACAGTACTGCTATTTGACTGAGATGAGCCGCGACCATGGCCTTCGTGTCTTCGGAAATTATTTGCAAAGCCTGATCAGCCTCCTTGACAAGGGTGCTCTCCTCAGGCCCGGAAACTGATACAATGTAAGCTCCGCGTTTACGAGCGAATCTCAGAGCCGACACTACATCTTCTGTTTCTCCACTAAAGGAAATTGGTACGACGCATGACTCTTTACCTAAGGCGATTGGCATCTCAAATTCAAGTTCATATCCGCGGTACACTTCAACTGGGATGCTTAAGGTTGAGTCAGCAAACACTTTAGCGATCAGGGCGGCCGAGTAAGACGATCCCATTCCCACCAAGAATATTCTCGTGCAACCATGATCCAAGATCATCTTAGCAGCATGGTCGATCTTCGAGGATTCTTTTTGCATCGTCGCACGAAGAGATCTAGGTTGATCCATGATTTCCGATTTCGTTCTTTCATCAACTTTGCTCATTTCTGGAAACACACTGCTAGCCTCGATCCGTGCTGAAAAACGGTAAATAGATTTCGGTCAGTTCACTGAGTGGGAAACATTAGATAATCTGAGCATTATTGGAGAAACTATAGAATTATTCCCTCAAATGGTTCCGCATCATGGTTTCGAAATTAGTTGGATGATTTCAGACAGCTTGTTAATTTCATATCGTGGATTGCTTGTTCCCTTCTCAAGCTTTGCTTCGCCTTTTCGCAATCTTATCGTGATTAGTCCAACTCGGTTTGCTACGTTTATCTCGCTATCAGGGTTGACTCCTACGTAAGCTGTTTCACTTATGCCTACGTTCAACCGGTGGGTGACCTGTTCTAGGACCTGTTCCGTTAGTTGGTTGAGTTTCAGGTCTTCGGATACGACAACGGCTTGGAAAAGATGTTGCAAGCCAAGGTTGATCAGCTTCTCCCATTCTTTGACCGATCGGCCTGATGACGCGATTCCAAGTTTCAATCCCATTTCTCTAAGTCGGAGCAGTGTTGGCACTGTGTCCGAATATGGTTTGAGAAATACCGGGTTCGTATTGCGGTAGGCGACTACTCCCGCGGCTACTACGGCCGGATCCCATTTTAGACCAAGTTTCTCCAAGAGGCTGTCAAAGTGCCTGTTGTTGTTCGGTCCAAGTTCCTTTACGATTTCTTCCAATTTTCGGTAACCTGTCTCGACGTCAACAGGTAAGCCTGCTTCAATCATAGCTTTGACTGCGCTTAATCGCACGTTGGATTTCTGAAGGAAGGCGTCATAGAGTACGTCGTCGATTGCGAAGATTATCGCTTTCACGTCTGTCATCTTACCACTTTCTTCAATTTGGGTGGATTATCAGGGTTTAGACCTCTTGCCACCGATGAATAATACGAGTAAAGCTGTAGTGGTATCACATCGACCAGTGGGAGGAATATTTCATCGACGCCTCCTACTGTTTTGATGTGTTGTCGCTCTATTGAATTATGTTTCGAATTAATTATGACCACAGGCGCATCGAAACGTTCGAAGCTTTCGGCTAATTTCATGACTTCATCACTCCTGCCAGGATTCTCCAAGATCAAGATAGGTGTTCTTCTGTCAACTAGTTGCATTGGTCCATGCAGGAATTCTCGGGTTGCGAACCCCTCAGCGTAGACGTTACAGCTCTCTTTCAGTTTCAATGCTCCCTCGAGCGCAGTCGCATAGTTTGGGCCACTGCCTAGTAGAAAGAAGAATTCTTTATCCTTGTATGTTTCAGCAATTATTCGCGTATCTTCCTCGGAGAGCTGTATCGATCGTTCAACGAGTTGAGGGATTTGGCTTATCATCGAGGCGAGAGCGTCGTATTTTGGAAGCGGTTCCATTAACTTCGCCAGCTCTAGTATGAGAAGTTGAGCTGTCAGTATTGTGCAGGTGAAGCTCTTCGTTGCAGTTATCGCCTTTTCGGGTCCCGCACGTGAGAATAGCTTGAGGTCGCAAATTCGCGCGAGTGAACTCGCTGAGGTATTTGTCACCGCTATCGTGCGCATGCCTGATTGAATCGCGGAATTTGCTGCGTTGATTACATCTGTGCTCTCACCCGATTGAGAGATCGCTATGAGAACAGTGTCGGTATGAGCTTGTGTGGTCCACGATGCGAATTCTGAGGCAGGGAGGGTACTCGACAGAATGGAGGTCATGGTGGATATTGCGTAGTTGACTGCTAAGCAAGCGTGGTAACTTGTTCCACTTCCGGTAAGATAGATCAGTTTTAGGTCTTCAGCATGAAGGATTTCAGCTAGTCGTTTTGCTTCGGCCCACTCTTCTTTCAGTGTCCTAGTTAATGCGTCTGGTTGCTCGTGGATTTCTCGCAACATGTTATGCTGAAATGATTTTTGCACTGCTATTACCGGCAGACTTTCACTTGACAATTCAAATTATATTTCGTAACGTTCACAGTGCTTGCAGTACCAACGTTGAAATTCGACGATATACGTCAAGTTTCCATGACAGTTTGAGCACTTTGGAATTGAAGACTTTTTCGTCGTAGTACGCGTCTCCGTTGGTTTTCCATTCCGGGTCTCGAAAAAACGTTTTGGTTCGATTATGAATCGTTGCTGTTGGAGTTGTTCAGAATATGTCGATTAAGTCCTCGCAGAAGAGCGTAGATAACCCGGAGAGCGGGAATCTCAACATCCTTCGATTGGGCTATTTTTGTTATGTATCCGAAGGTCTCTTCCACTTCTATCTCTTTGTTATTCAAGACGTCCTGTAGCATTGAGACAACCACTTGTTTCTCTTCATCGTGACTCTTGTTGGCCTGATTCGTAAACTCCTGGATTATTTCTTCTTCTTGTGATTCGAGAATTCTTTTGATTGGAAGCAAATGAGGGGGATTATCTGGAGTTAATCCGACTGCTTTCATGACGTTTCCTCCTTCTTTGACTATTCTTAGGAAGACTTCTGTGAGAACGGGGTCTCGGAGTGACTGACTCGTGTTCAGTCGCGTTAGCGATGCTAGTCCGGCGTTAGCACAGTAAACTACCAATTTTGCCCATTTGATCTCGGTTATGTTAGCCCGCGTGGTCGGTAGGTATGCGCGCTTGATTCAAGATTTCAACGATCTCTTTTACTCGCTCGCTCCGTCCTTCAGGTATTTCACCTAACCAAGTGTACCCGACTGCGGTGTAGTCGACAATTCCAGGTTCGATTAGGGTCGCTCCAACAGTCGATACGCCTCCTATGACGTGACTCGAACCAGCGTACCTCGAAAGCAACTCATCCTTCTCGGCGGCGTTTTGAAAGGAAATGAACATTGTTTTGCCGAAGAGATGTGTTGAAGTCTTGAGGATGCTCTCTGTGTCACGTGACTTGACGGTCAAAAAAGCTACGTCAGCTTCAACAGTGCTAGGTGTGGAAACTACGTTTAGGTGTCGATTTATTTCGCCTTCTGGAGTCCTAATCGTGAGACCCTTATTCTTCAGGGCTTCGTAGTTTTTTCCGTGAGCAACGAGGGTTACGTCATGGCCGGCGATATCGAGCATTCCGCCGTATATCGAGCCGAGAGATCCTGCGCCGAGGATGATGAACTTCATGCTTTCACAGTAATGATCCGGCGATGGCGATCTTCAAGATTTTCTTCGCCTTTGCGTCGTTGCCTTTTTACTGGTTCCGTAGGTGGATTTCACGTAGGGTACAATTTCTTTCGCCGCCATTTTAAGGAATTTTTCTTCGTCTGGACTTGTGCTTTGTAGATAGATGTGGTTGAATCCCATCTTTACAGCTCGATCTATGGGTTTGAGGATGTCTTCAGATTTGGTTCCGATGAAGAATGCCTTTGCTAGGGCTTCATCGGATACCATCTGGCCCATTTCTTCGATCTCTCTTGGGTCGTATATGGGAAGCTTGAACATGAATGGAAATAGATTACCTCTCCAGAATCGTACTTTCTTAATTGCTCTATCGAAGTCTTGGTCGTATGAGACGCCTAATTCGACTGCTCGCTCGATTTTTTCTGGATCGCGTCCACTTTCTTTCGCTCCTTCGGCTAGGGCTTTGAGAAGGACGTTTTTGAGTTTCTCAGGGTCTACGAGGGTTGTCAAGAATCCGTCCGCATATTTGCCGGCTATTTTCGCGACTTTCGGTCCGAATCCTGCTACGTATAATGGGACTTCTGTTTCAGGCTTGGTGTAAAGCTTCGCCTTGCGCAGCTTGTAATACTTGCCGTTGAACGTTACGAAGTCGTTTGACCAGAGCATCTTCATGATCCGAATCGCTTCTTCCAGTCGTTCTATCCTTTCTTTTAGTGAGGGCCATTCGTATCCAACTGGAATTTCGTTCATCGCTTCTCCTGATCCGACTCCTAGGAATATACGATTGGGAAACATTGCACGGAGGCTGGCGAATGCTTGCGCAACGATTGCTGGATTGTATCTGAATAGTGGGCATGTAACGGCTGTACCGAAACTGATCTTGCTTGTTCTTGCTGCGGCTGCGCCGATGAAGACCCATGTGTGGCTTTCCTGCGCTCCTGTATGAGACCAGGGATGAAAGTGGTCGCTTACCCAAAGCGTCTCGAATCCGACTCGTTCAGCTAGAGTGGCATGGTCTAGCAAAATCCTTGGATGATATAGGTCGGGTTGTGAGGCATAACCGATTGTGAACTTCATGACTGACTTGTATCTCCCGACGGAGAGAGGGATCTACTGATTGATAATTCTATGTACGGAATTGAAATGCAGATTCCTCGCATAGACTTTTTACGGTCTCGTGTAATGCTCGGTCAGTCGACCTGCTTTGAAGATTACGAATATTGAGTCTTATGTTTTGCTAGTGCCTGACTACGATAGCCAGGCTTGTAGTTCAGCGCAGGACGATATTGTGGTTAGGATTCTGACGGATGAAGGGATCGTCGGAATAGGGGAGACGGATACTAATCCGTGGGCTACGAAAGCATACATTGAATCGCCAGGAACTCACATCATGGCGTTGGGGCTTCGAGAGTTACTGATGGGTCAAGATCCGTTGCAGACTGAAGCGCTCTGGGATCGTATGTACGCTTCAACGGCGATGTCTGGAAGGAGGGGTCTTGGTATCTGCGCGATCGGTGCTTTGGATATGGCGCTGTGGGACATAAAGGGAAAGGCACTCAAGAAACCAGTCTGGGCACTGCTTGGTGGAGCAAGACAAACAAGTATACGTCCCTACGCGAGTCTCCTGCCGAACGGGAATACGTTAGAGGATTATGCTTCGAATCTTCAAGAGAAGTTGCTGCAAGCCAAAAAATATGGATTTACAGCAGCAAAGCTGGAAGTTTGCGTGAACGGCCCGTATTCTCATGGTGGGCTCCAGGAGGCTGATTCTGAGGTCACAAGGATAGTTGCTTCTTGTAGGGAAGCTGTGGGTCCGAATATGGTTTTGATGGTTGATGTGGCGTATGCTTGGAATGATTGGCGAACCGCGCTGCAGGTTATCGAGACGCTTGAACCATACGACATTTACTTTGTTGAAACCCCCGTGGCTACAGATGACTTGGATGGTTACGCTAAACTGTCACGGAGAAGTCCGATCAGGATTGCTGCTGGGGAATGGCTGCAGACCCGTTTCGAATTTCAAGACTTGATAGATCGAGGACACATCGACGTTGCACAACCAGACATAGGACGAGTAGGAGGCATAACGGAAGCTAGACGAGTTATCGAGTACGCTAGCTTGAGAGGACGCATCATTGTCCCGCACTGCTGGAAGACGGGGATAGGCATTGCTGCTTCAGCACAGCTTGCCGCGGCTTCATCCAATTGTCCATTTATTGAATACTTACCTGGAGAATTATCAGAGTCAGCAATCCGGAAAGAACTGGTCAAAGATGAACTTAAGATGATCCAAGGGGAAATCGATTTACCTCAGAAACCTGGATTGGGCATAGATCTTGACGAGGCAGCGATTCAGAAATACAGAGTGAAATAATAGGATCACATAGTGATCTGGACTTTGCATCCCTCTTTACTTTTGGCGACTTCGAAAGCTGAAGTTGCGTCGTTTATTGGAAAATGATGCGTGACGAGTGACTTCAAGTCTATTTTCCCGTGCTCGACCAGATTCATTGCCTCTTCGTAATTCTTCCAGTTTGAAGCGAACGTTCCGTACAATGAAATTTGTCGTCTCACCAGATTGGTAATGTTAAGTTCAACTGGTTTCGCGAAGATTCCGATGCTGAGAACTTTTCCTCCTTGCCTAACCATATCGCATGCGTTAACCAAGGCTTGACCTGATCCAGCCGCAGACGATTGCAATATCAGCGCCTGATCCGTTTGTGGAGTTCAATGTTTCCTTGACCGAGTCGGTTTGAGTTGAAGAGATCGTTGTGAACCCGAGTTTACGAGCTAGTTCGAGGCGTTCTTTGTCAATCTCAATGCCGCTGATTAGAATCCTATTTGATCCTGACGCGCGAGCAACTTCTGCTGCCAGTAATCCGATCGGCCCTGGTCCAATGATACTAACGAAGTCAGCCGGTTCAATTCTGCAGATGTCAAATATGGCGTGACACAGGACAGAGAGAGGTTCAATGAGGGCTGCCTCCGTGAAGTCTATTTTTCCTCTTAAACGATGCAAGTGCCTACTCGGAACGACGGTCAATTCTGAGAACCCTCCGTTTCTGTGAATCCCCATAATTGAAAACTTCACGCAGAGATTCGTCTGGCCCTCACGGCAGAACTTACATTGCCCACACCCGATCACAGATTCTGCAACCACTCTTTCTCCCTTGACGAACTCGGTCACGTTGGTGCCCACGTCAGCTATTTCGCCAGCAAATTCATGTCCGGGTATGAGTGGTAGTTTGGCGAATCCTGCGTAGGCCTGGGTATAATCATAGAGACCAAGATCGCTCCCACAGATTGATGCTCTACTAACTTTGAGCAGTACATCATTTGCTCCGAATACTGGGTCCGGCACTTCCTTAACGGTAATTCCAGGCTGCGGTTTGTCTTTTACTACTGCCTTCATTTAGATCAAGCTGCCTTTCACATAATGTGCTGACTTGATTGAACTGCGAGTAATCGCGCCGAGCTTTCGAAACTTCAAGTATGACCAACTTCCAACTCGTGAGGCGAGACTAATGAACTACCTCGTCACGGGCGGAACAGGATTCATCGGTGCGTATACCATAAGAGATCTCTTATCCCGAAATGACAGCGTAGTTAGCTTCGACGCTTCCACCGACGATCAAATCCTAAGGGACGCCCTCGACTCTGAGGGATTGAAGAAGCTAGTTCGAGTTTCAGGGGATATCCTTGATCTTCCCTTACTGCTGGACACAATCAGGACGCACAAGATTGATGTGATCGCACATTTTGCGTCACTACAGATCCCAGCCTCAGACGCTAATCCTTCTATGGCTTTGAAAATCAACTGTCAAGGCACACTGAACATTCTTGAAGCATGCAGACTTTACGATCTTCGCCGCTTATTGTGGGCTAGCTCAATCGCTGTGTTTGGACCTCCAGAGCTGTACGGTAATGAACCTGTACAAAATGATGCACCACATCATCCGGTAAGTGTCTACGGAGCGTGTAAATCGCTTAACGAATACATGGCCAAACATTACTTCGACAAGTACGGAGTGGACAGCATCGGCCTCAGATTTACTGCAGTCTACGGAGTGGGGAGACTTCGCGGAAAGAGCTCCTTCACTACCAAGATGATCGAAATGGCTGCTCGACGTGAGGCGTACACAGTGCCGTATGGAGATGATATTGTTGACTGGGAATACGTAGAAGATGTTTCGAGACTCGTTGTCATGTCTTGCGACTTGAAGAAAAAAACGAGGTCCCGCGTCTTCAACACCCAAGGAGATGTTAGACCGGTGATTGACGGAGTTAATTTTCTGCGTAAGATTTCGAATTCAAAACTCGAAGTTGAAGGAGGTAAATTTGGAATTCCATGGAGGTACGATACGACGTCGTTGAAGAACGAGATCGGATTCGAACCACGTTACTCCATGGAGGATGGTATACAGAAGACTTACCAAGCCTTCTTGTCAAGAGGCACATAATCATTCGAACCACAGTATCTTTCTAAGGACGGGGTGCGGGTTCAGGAATGAAGACCGGAATCGGTTCTCTATCATTAATCGACTTGCTTCTAGTTTTAGTGGTCGTTATCTGGGGCGTCAACTTTACGATAGTAAAAATAGCGCTTTTGGAAATGAATCCTCTCATATTCAATTGTTTCAGGGTCATTGTAGCAAGTGTGTTCCTTATCATTCTGAGTTGTTTCAAAAAGAGTAGTCGCCCGAGTAGGAGCATCTTTCTTCAACTATTCGCTATCGGTTTGATTGGAAATGGGATCTACCAAGAACTCTTCATTCTTGGGATTTACAGAACAGCAGCTGGAGTGACGGCACTCATATTGGCGGCAACTCCAATTTTCGTAATGATCATCGACTCAATTTTGCACGTCGAGAAGATAGGTTATCGGGAATGGATTGGCGTGATTTTTTCATTTATCGGCATCATGTTAATGATTCATATCGAATCGCTAGGCTCTGTAGGGAATTCAGCCCTCATTGGAGACCTTCTCATTGTAGCTGGAACCGTCTGCTGGGCAAGCTACATCGCATTGTCCAAGCCCATACTCTCCTCAGTAAGCCCTCTCCAGTTCGTCACGTATACTGTCATTTTAGGAAGCCCGATTGTGATCTTTGCCTCTCTGCCATCTCTTCTTAGTCTGGATTTGCGTACCGTAAGCTGGGAAAACTGGGGCATTATAAGCTACTCAGCACTACTTTCGATCGGCGTAGCTTACACCATTTGGTATTCGAGCGTCCAAAGAATCGGAACCGCACGAACGGCTATTTACCAAAACTTGGTTCCATTGATCGCAGTAGTTATCGCCTGGCAAATTCTAGGTGAACAGCTACTAACCAGACAACTTCTTGGTGGCGCGATGATTTTCCTAGGAATCTATCTTACAAGATTTTCAAACTGAAGCAAAATCGGCGTTGGAAGCTCGTCAACTACTTCCAACACTCAGTGCAGTCTCACGAATAATGAAAAACACAGAACTAGGAGTCCTGACGAAACTCACATTTTCGGATAGTAAAGTGATGCACCACGCTCTCCAACATCCAATGCACCCACGTGTTGTCCTCCGAGGCTAGCTATGAATAACCTTGTCCCACTCGGTTCGAAGGCAATATTCGTGGGTTGATTCAGAATTTCGCCTGTTGTGTCCTCGATTAGCAATTCGAAGTTCTGATCGGGTGTCACTACGTAGATGCGATTCGGGGTATAGCAGGACACGTACAGGTTACCGTTCTTTGCAAAAGCTAATCCGTCCATAACGTTGCCTTGCAGCTGCGCAAAGATCTCAGCTGCTCCTACCGACCCGTCACGGTTGATAGGGATCTTCAGTATGTCTGCGGCGGTAGATTCGATCATGTATATCGCTCCGTCAATTGGGGATATGGCGGTGCCGTTTGGAAAATGCCAGTTTCCTCCTATGAGTGATTCGGCAACACCGTTTCGTTTGATTCGGATTAACCTCCCGTTAGGTTTCCAATAATCACCTGAATCTGAAAAGTAGTAGGTCCCTTGATTGTCGAATGAGCCGTAGTTTGGGCATATTGTAGGTCCATCCTGGGCTTTGTTGCAGTAAATTGAAAATTCACCTTTCTGAGAAACTCTGAGTACGTTGCGCTGTGTCCCATTGCACAGGTAGAGGTTATGATCAGCGTCAGAAGCTACCCCTCCTATGAAGCCCTCAGTCTTAGCCAATTGTTTAAGTTCGAAATCTGGTGGAGTCATTACGTAAACTTGTCCAGCGAAGCCTCCAGCATATAGTCGACCGTCCGACCCAAAATTGATGCCTTCAGGATGATCTAGTCCTGACCTAATCACTTCAACCTGGTGAATGTTATGGCGTGTCATAATCTCAACTATCTGATCACATGCATTACATTTGAATTTTGTGAACAGATCAAAACTGATTTATCCTTTTGAGTAACCTATTGGCCGAACTTCATGAAGATCACAAAAGTAGAATCGTTAGTCCTTCGATTGCCGAACGTTCGTGACATTGTTGATGGAACGCAAGATGACATAGTGATAAGGATTGAAACCGACGAAGGCATAGTCGGGATTGGCGAAGTGGACGCTCCTCCCACAGTAGTCAAAGCGATGATGGAGGCCCCGCTTTCGCACTCATGGGCTAAAGGATTGGAACAGCTGCTCCTCGGCGAAAACCCGTTGAATATCGGATATCTCTCGGAAAAACTCTACCAAGGTTCAATATTGTATGGCAGACGAGGTTTGACGTTGAACACCCTCAGCGGAATTGACATCGCTTTATGGGATATAGCAGGCAAACACTACAAGACACCCACATACCGATTACTCGGAGGCAGACCGAACAACCATGTTACACCCTACTCAAGCATCCATCCGTTCGCACAAACCGCAAATGAAGTCATAGAAAAATGTCGCAAACTAGTGAAAGATCAACACTTCAAAGCCACAAAATTCCAATGTGAACCGATCGGTGTTGATGACAGAAAGGCCTTGGAGTTCATCAAACTAGCCCGCGACGAATTGGGAGAAAAAATCGACATCATGCTTGACGCGTGCATGTGCTATGACACTAAAGGAGCGATCAAATTCGCACGCCAACTCGAACAATACAATATCTACTTTCTCGAAGCAGCACTACATCCCGACAACCTTGACGGCTACTAAGAAACTATCAACATCAACAACAGTCCGCATAGCGGCCGGAGAAGAACAGACTTCCCGATTCATGT
>CAWKES010000031.1:0-68522 GCA_963848755.1 Candidatus Bathyarchaeota archaeon
GCCGTCTCCTAGTAGACTAAATCCTACCACGACCAGCGAAATTACTAACCCGGGTATAACGGGGAGCCAAGGTGCAGTAATTAGATAGTCTTGATAGGTGCTGACCATTTCGCCCCAATCGGTCTGAGGCGGTCGAACTGATAGGCCTAGATAGCTCAATCCTGCGTATACCAGTATCACGGTACCAATATCAAGCGTTGCGTAGACGAGCAGCGTTACAAGAATTCCCCTCAGCACGTGCTTGAAAAGAATCTTAACCGTTCCTGCGCCAGATAGTCTGGCAGCCTCAATATAGTTCTGATGCGTAACTCTCAGAGCTTCTCCTCGCGCTAGCCGAGCGTAGGGCGGCCACCATATTATCATCAGAGCGATCATCATATTGGTCACACCTGGACCCAGGCTTATCGCTATCGCCATTGCAATCACAATGGCGGGTAGAGCAAATATTACGTCAGTGAATCTCATCAAAGCCTCATCGAAGAGTCCCCCACGCAAAGCTGCTACTGAACCAATTATTGCTCCAGCCGCCAGAGCAAATCCCACTACGACAAGACTAACGGCCATGTCGTTAGGCGTCGCTACTATGACTGCGGCTAAACAAATCTCGTCCTTGAAGATCAGTGCCCATCAGATGGGCAAGTGAAGGAGGGGCAAGCTATTGGGCCTACATTCTGTTGTAGAGGATTGTAGGGGGTTATCTGGACTCCAAACAGGTTGGACACTGCGACGGCTGCCGCTATGAGTAGAAACACGACAACGATTATGCTTCCGATTATTGCTTCTTTGTTTCTTCGCAGCAATCGGAGTATACCGAGAACTTTCTTCCTAAAAACTGATTTCACAGTCGACTCAACCTAACCTCACTTGTGGGTCAACGACGCCGTATAATATATCAGCAATCAGATTCGTGATTACAATAATAACAGCGTATACCATTGTGGCTCCAAGTACGCCGGGATAGTCTTGTGCGGATAACGCAGTTACAAGGTACTGTCCCATCCCTGGATACGCAAATACGTTCTCAACAAATATGGTTCCTGTAATTATGAAGGTGACCATTAATGAGGAAATTGTAACTACGGAAATCATCGCATTCCTTAGGGCGTGCTTGTAAAACACGGTATTCTCATCCGCACCCTTTGCCCTAGCCGTGCGAATATAGTTTGAGTGCATCACGTCAAGCAAAGAACTTCTCAAGACTCGAGTTAGCACTCCGAACGTAACAAGTGCAAGGGCCATGCTTGGAAGAATTACGTGCTTCAAAGAACTTAGAAAATAGGGTACGTTGCCTTCAATTGCCAGCGTCCAGCATTGGAATCCCTGTAATAATGGTTGGGGGAGTAAGTACGACGTCGAACGCACCGCCAGTGGGCAGTATGGTGAGCTTGAATGCGAAGACGATTAGCAGAAGAAGCGCGATGAAGAACGGTGGGGACGAGTAGCCCGCGAGGTAGAAAGCTCGAATGGCTGTGTCAGGTGCCTTGTGCTGATGTTGAGCCGACAGTACACCCAAGGATACTCCTAGAATAAGAGATATCACAAACGCGAAGAACGCAATTTGTAATGTAAATGGTAAGGTCTGCGAGATTACTAAGACCACGGGTTCGAAGCCACGTGATGGAGAGAAGCCTAGATTTCCATGTAACAAGTTAACGATGTAGTAATAGTACTGTACGGGAATCGGATCGTTAAGATGATATTCTTCTGCGTATAATTTAGCAAGTTCTGGATGCATGCTTGCTGTTTTGCCTAGCCAGGCAATCACCGTGTTGCCTCCGAAGCTTCGTGACAGCACGAACGTTATCGTCACTACGCACGTAAGCACCATGAATCCAAAGAGAACCCTGCGCAAGATGTAACGATACGGATTCATCCAGGTTCGCTTCCCTTATGGGCTGAAAAGATATACCCAGTATGCTAATGACACAGTATTTAAAACCCAGCAAAATTGGTGAACACACAGCTTGAACTGCGAGTATTGGCGTGGAATTCTCGCAGAAGCCTAATGATTGGGGAAAAAGCCTCGGCTCAGACAACATTTCTCCAATTTTTTATTTTGACATATATCCTGAATCAACAGGCATAGCTATTCCAGTTATGTACCTCGCCTCGTCTGACGCGAGCCAGAGCACGGCGTTTGTGATATCCGTGGCTTCCAGTAGAGGTTTTTCGAATTCTGCGTATCCCGGGAACACCGAATAAGCTCCCTGAAGTCTCGAGATTTCGGCCACAAAACCCGGCATTCCTTTAGCAGATTCGAAAAAGAGATCTGTTCCTACATCCCCCGGACAGATAGCGTTTACAGTTATCCAATACTTGCCTAATTCTTGCGCTAAGGATTTGGTGAAACCTACAACGCCGTGTTTCGATGCGACGTAGTGTGAGATGTATGGTGTACCTGCCAATCCTTCAGTTGAAGCGATGTTAATTATCCTGCCATACTTTTGTTGAATCATATGCGGCGCAACGTATTTGCAGCATAGAAAAGTTCCCTTCAAGTTAACCTGGATCACCTTATCCCATTCATCCTCACTCATTTCAACTACTGGGGAGATGGTTATCGTTCCTGCATTGTTCACCAATATGTCGATCCTCCCGAAATGAGTAACTGCCATGTCAACCATTGATCTGACTTGTGATGAATTGCTAACATCGGCGCGAGCAGCGATGGCGTCTACACCAAGGGTCTTGATTTCATCGACCGTTTTTTGAAGCTGCTCCTCAGTACCAGTACTGAAGGGGATGTGCTCCATCTTCTTCGCCACATCGTTAACGATTATATTCGCTCCTTCTTTGGCGAAACCGAGTGCATGGTTTCTACCCATTCCCCGAGCAGCTCCTGTCACTAAGACCACGCGATCTTGGAATCGTTTCTGCATCATGATCAACTTCGTAGGAATTTGATCACTTCTGGTGTGATCTACCGTTTAAGTTATCCCGATCTTCAAATCCATGAAGATAGTCGTCTGAGTCCGAGATTATCGTGAGCTGATCGTCGGTTGATGGAGCCAACGTTTGCGGATTGAACAGTCAACGAAATCAGACCGCTCTGGATTTGTGACTTAATTTGCTACAGGGTCTTTAGATGGCGCAGCAAGGTGTCACGATCTGGGCTACCTCTGGTTTCGGATTTGGTTGCTTTCAGCCCACCGGCACAATTGCCCCATTTTAACGCGTCAACATCTGATCTGCCTTCCGACAATGCTGCCACAAAAGCTCCCAAGAACGCATCGCCGCAACCAACCGTGTTAACAACTTTCAAGCCAACTGATTCTATATCCAAAGCTTTGGAGGAAATACGCTCATCTTTACCAAAAAGAACGCAGCCGTTAGCTCCCAGTTTGGCAACCAATTTCGATCCGTCGTTTATCTTTCTAAATAGACTCGCGGCTGAATCATAATTTTCGCTGCCAGTCAGATTAAGAATTTCAGATTCGTTTGCGACAACATAATCCACATTCTCCAAGATAGTGGTCACCTTGTGGAGCCCAAGTTCAGATTTAACCCCTGGATCCCACACTACTGTCTTCTTCAACCGTTTGGATTGTGCCGCTAATTTAACGGCGGTATCGAAAGGTGGATCCATAATCGTAACCACTGATGCATCCGAAACAAGTTTTTGTCGAGGCGGATCCTCCAAGTCAGTTGGTGTGAAGGTTCCATTTGCGCCTTGATGAGTATGAATCACGTTTTCGCCTTGCTCATCAATGATAATGTAGGCTTGTCCTGACTCTTCTTGATCTGTAAATTTCAGCCCTGAAATGATCACGCCTTCTTTCTCAAAAATTTTAACCTGCTCTACTGCGACAGAGTCTCTTCCTAGTCCACCGAAGATTGCTGATTGATCTGGTCCGAGGAGTCGTGCTGCAGCCACTGCCACGTTGCCTGCTTTTCCACCAGGTACACGCAAAATGCGTTCGACAACTACCTCTTCTCCTTCGCGCGGAAACTTTTTGACGAATAGATTGATGTCCCAATTGATAGCGCCGATGACAACTGTTTTAATCAATGCGATCGGAAAATGGATTTTCAATCTAAGATTATTCCATTCCTCAGCTTGTCAGAGCTTAAATAGTGACTCTTTACCTTAATGCCAATTTGGGATCGGAGCAGAGAATCAGTGTGATAGTACACTGGACGTCTTGGTTTCGAAACTAGAAGTAGTACAACGAGATTATATATGACATACGTAATACCGCCGGCTCGATGAGGGTAACATATGGCTAAAGCATCTCCGAGACCCGTCTTTGTTAGGGACGCTACAGGGCTAACTCGCCAAATTTCCGGTATGACCGCGCTGGGTATGGCTCTGAACGGAATGGGCTTGCTTTATGTGTTCAACGTAATCGTATACACTCCAGGTTACTATCCGACAGCGAATCCTCTCGTGACGGCTTTAGTTGGTTTACTATTCACGGTCCCGTTGGCGGGGATGTATGTTCTATTATCCGTGGCTATGCCTCGAACCGGCGGAGACTATGTTTGGGTCAGTCGAATCTTCACCCCAAGTATAGGCTTCATAACCAGTTTTGTGATTACAATTCTGAACCTGTCTCTGATCGGTATAGTCATCCCTCAAGCTGTACAGTGGTCTGGAGCTGAGATGTTCTATGACTTAGGCAAAATATATGGAAACCAGAACTACATTGACATAGCCAACTATCTGCAAGGGACCGGGCCGGCGCTATGGCTATCGATTCTACTCATCGTGATTGCAGGCGTAATTGTAATGGTAAGTCTCGATTTTGCGGCAAGAGTAACTCGTTACTGGGTTTACATTACGATTGCGATTGCAGTGATCTTCATAGCCACGGTTGTGTCGGCGGGAACGTCAACTTTCATTACGAACTTCAACGCGCTTTCAGGGGCTAACTATAATGACATCATTACAGCCGGTCAACAAGCGGGTTCCTTTAACGGTGTACCTTCTGCGCTTTCTTCTTCGAGTATGTATGCCGGCGCTCTCGGTCTACTAGCCTTCCTAGGCTTCAATTCATCTGCCTACTTCGCTGGAGAAGTGAAGAACTCTCAGCGGTCGCAGATATTCGCTGCAAATTGGGGGAATCATAATTTTCGCTGTCTTTTACACAGTGATGGTAGCGGTTGAGTACTTCGGAGAGGGACCAGCGTTTGCAAACGCAATGGCCGCGCTATGGGTGAGCGGATCGTCGCAGCTGCCTTACATCAACATTCCACTCGTGTCCGGAATGTCAATGTTCTGGACTCAAAACCCATTTCTGGTTTCAATGTTCAACTTAGGTTACGGAATTAATATTGAGATGATGAACATCTCAATTCTTTTCACCATGGCGAGAAACCTCTTTGCCTGGTCATTCGACAGAGTGATGCCAACAGCATTCGCAGATGTCGATAAGAGGACGCACACGCCACTCAAGGCGACGGCAATAATGGTAATCGTATCCGTCTTCTTCGCGTATATTGCTCTCTACCAATTCGGTCTCATGGCGTCGCTCTTCTCATACGGTACAGCTGGAACATTCATAGCGTACATAGTTGTGGCTTTGGCAGCCATAGTGTATCCATACAAGCGTAAAGACATCTTTGAATCATCTCCAGCACTTGCAAAGAAAAGAATTGGAGGAATCCCGCTGATCAGCATTCTTGGAATCATCAGTTTAGTAATTTCAATTATAGTAATTTACGCGGTCCTATTGCCTGCGATCGGTGGCCCATTCGTGACCGTACTATCACAGGGGATAATCCCAACCTTCGTTGTGGGCGGAGCCATTTACGGGATAGTTTGGGCAATTCGGAGAAGACAAGGCATCGATCTCAGCTTAATCCAGAAAGCCATCCCACCCGAATAAACGAAAACTTACTAACGCGTCACACACGCGGCTCCGGACTGGCACGTCCTAAGCACACGCGCTTGAGCGATGTTGGCAATGGAAATCACAAAATGTTAACGTTGACGCTGCTTTACAGAACTGAGAAAATTTTGGGAGAGTGAAAACGATGACAAAGGCAAATTCGCCATGTGGAGTGAGAGTTGAACTAGGCATTAAACAGACCATGAGAGATGGGACTCGCCTCTCGTCCGATATTTATCGACCCGACGATAGCGATAAACATCCTACCATTTTGACTAGAACGCCCTATATGACGGTCCAAGGATACCAAAGAAGACTCGTAACCGAAGCAAAATTTTTCGTGAGCCACCAATATGCCTACGTCATTCAGGATTGCAGAGGCAAGAATGACTCTGAAGGGATCTTCCACCCATTCCACAACGACGCGGAGGACGGTTACGACACGATCACATGGTGCACAAATCAAGAATGGGGTAACGGCAATATAGGAACATTCGGCGCATCCTATCAAGCTTGGAATCAGTGGGCAACAGCAACACTGAACCATCCTCAACTAAAAGCAATGATCTCAATCGTAGCATTGCCCGATCCAGTCCTGAACGTGCCGTTCCAGAACGGAGCGCTTGTGCTATGGATGGCGGAATGGATGGCGATCGTTGAGGGAAGACGAAATACGGATCCATCAATTTATGATACAAAGTCACTATACGAACACTTACCTTTGCGGACTATGGACGAAGCTTATGGACGTAAATCCCAAATCTGGCAGAACTGGATTGACCATCCGTCAGCAGACTCATACTGGAAAAAAGTATTCTATCAAGACAAGTATCCGATAATAACCGTCCCCACCCTCCACATTTCCGGCTGGTACGATGACGACATCATAGGAACTCACTTGAACTACGTAGGAATCGACGACAAAAAATCAATCAACAACCGCGAGCAACCAGAAGCTCATCATAGGCCCTTGGCAACATCACGTTAACGTTTCCAGAAAACTCGCCGACATAGATTTTGGTGAAAAAGCTCTCATCGACTTGCGAGCTGCAGAATTGAAATGGTTCGATCATTGGCTAAAGGGAATTGACAATCACGTAGAAAATGAACCTCCAGTAGAGATATTCGTAATCGGAGCAAACGTTTGGAGAAAAGAAATGGAATGGCCTCTCGCGAGAACCAATTACGTGCCCTATTTTCTACACAGCAACGGCAATGCGAATTCAGTAAATGGTGATGGGACACTTGACACAAACGCTCCCACGCTCGAAGAACAGCCAGATACTTACACATACAACCCTCGTGATCCATGCCCAAACATTTGCGAAGAAAGCCAGATGCCAGCCGAAGGCCCATTTGATCAGAGCCCTATTGAGTCTAGAGCCGATGTTCTCGTTTACACAACGCCAATACTGAAAAAACCAGTTGAAGTTACAGGACGAGTCCGCATGAAACTTTCTGCATCAACATCAGCTATTGACACAGATTTTTGGGTTCAATTGACTGACGTCTATCCTGATGGATATTCGATGCACTTGACCGAAGGGATTCTACGCGGAAGATACCGGAACTCTCTGGAAATTCCTCAACTCCTCGAGCCAGGGTCAGTCTACGAATTTCCCATAGATCTATGGATAATCAGCAACTGTTTCCTAAAGGATCACAGGATACGAATTGATATTTCCAGCAGTTCATTTCCTAAATATGATAGAAATCCGAATACTGGCCACAAGTTCGGTGAAGACGCAGAGCTAGTCGAGGCAACACAGACAATTTACCATGATCGCGTCAACGCATCCCACATAATTCTACCAATCATCGGCTGACGGCTAGAGAACTCCGTACTTGTTATACTATCTACGAATACATCTAAATGAGATTTGGAACCATCCTTTCAGCCGCAAGTTCAGCGGCAACTTCATGATTCGGTCCATGAATGTAAAGCACTGGACACTTTAATCCTGTTTCGGCGAATCGATGGAGCTTCTCGAGGCATTGATCCGGCGTGCCAGCAAGAGCAAATTGATCTACTAATTCATCTGTAACACAATTCACAGCTGCCTGTATATCGCCCTGAAAGTAATTTCTTCTAACCTGCTCCACCGTATCCTCTGGAATACCAGCCAAGCCAAGAACTATCTTTGGTGTTCGTGGAATTGTGTACGTACCAAGGATTCTTTTCGCGAATTGTTTCGCTTCATTTTCATCTTTTGATATTGAGGTTTCGAAAAAACCTAAAGAGTTAAGCTTTGATGGGTCACGTCCGACAAGTTTAGCTTTCTCTACGACCCTGGAAATCGCATATTTCGTGTACTTTAACGAAAAAGTTCCTCTGCGAGTTATTAGCAGTCCATCCGCTAACTCGCCCACAAGATCTAGCATTCGGGGCCCAATGGCACCCAAGAATACTCGTGGATTGGGCTTCAGTTGTGGTTGAGAAGTAGTTAGAGAGAAAACTTCACCATCGTAAGTAAAGTTGTCAGAAGCGGACATCCCGCAGTATGATTGCGAAGGCATCTCTAATGGCTTCGATTGGTCTTGCATTAAGCCTAAAAGACTTGATCAATCGTTCTGCTGCACCGAGGCCCAAGATGAATCGGTTGTTTGACATTTCATTCAAGGTTGCAGTCTCGACTGCTAGAGTGTGAGGATGTCTTCGGAACGGACTCGTAATGGCTGTTCCGACTACTATTTGACGTGTTGCATGCAAGGCTGCAGCCGAAAGCTGCATGGAACTCCTATCATCGCCTTCCTGAACCCATAGACTACTAAACTTCAACTTTTCAGCAAGGGCGGCCAATCGCACAAATTTCTGACAGCCAACATCGCCCCCGAAACCTATGCCTATCGATTCATAATCATTCATGATACGAATATGGATAGAAGCTAATTCAGTTTTTTGATTAATTGTCCGAATAATTGCTTCACGAATCGTGTTTACGGTTTGTTGTTTCAAAATGGGGCAGCAATTTCTTCGCATACATCCTAATTGTTCCTTGATCTGGGCCGGAATAGAGTGATACCTCAGTGGTTCCGATTTCGTGGAACTTTGAAATGATGTCGATTAGGT
This sequence comes from Candidatus Bathyarchaeota archaeon, assembly GCA_963848755.1. GTDB lineage: Archaea > Thermoproteota > Bathyarchaeia > 40CM-2-53-6 > 40CM-2-53-6 > FEN-987. The sequence goes on from CAWKES010000031.1 coordinate 8,902, forward strand.
CATTCCAATTTGAGCAGAAGTATGTGCTTCTTACCAACTCATCCTCTGTCACGGTCTCTCCCATGGACTCAAGCCTTCTTGGATCCGGTTCATCCCATGATCCTTTGGCAAGGATTCCTGCAGATTGTCGTGCCGATTTCAGAAAAGAATTTTTGTCCTCCATAGTGAAGCTAAGCGACACTATTTTCTCCATAGCCTCCGGGATTTTGCCGGCTTCTCGTGCTCCTCGATCGAAGCTTGGGAAGATTCTATTCTTGCATCTCTCATACGAGTTATTAGCGCTCAGTGTTATGAGACCGTCACCAGCTCTGCCCGCATAGAGTGCTGATTTCACTCCCACTCCCGAAAAGTATACTTTAAGTTCGGTCTTCGGTTTGGTGTACAGATAGATCTGTTTCATTCGGAAATATTTACCATTGAAATCGAAATAAGAGCCAGCTGACCAAAGCTTCCTCATTAGTGCGACACCTTCGACTAGTCTATCCATGCGTTCCTGCCAGTTTGGCCAAGAGGTTAGGAAGTGTGTCTCATTCATCGCTTCACCCGTGCCGACGCCAACACGAAATCTTCCCGGATACATGTTGTCAAGTGTTGCGCATGCTTGCGCTACGATAGCAGGATGGTATCGTGCTCCGATTGGGGTGGTGACGTAGGGGCCGACTCGAATTTTATTTGTTCGCTCTAGAGATGCTCCGATGAGTGACCATACATATGCTGAACGATCGCTGCTGTGAAACCAGGGCATGAAGTGATCCCCTAACCACGCAGTATCGAACCCAAGACTGTCCGCCAAGGCAACGCAATCGCGAAATTCAGCTGGATCTTTCTCGTTTTCACCAAGATCAAGAGATAGTCGAACCGACGAACTGGTATGCATACTTGATTCAAGTCTCCGTACGAGTTGATATTTCTAGGTAAATGTACCGGATTCAGTGGGGATACGATAAATGTCGTTCTCACAATTGTGACCCGTATTCTCCACATGAAGTTGAGGTAAAAGAACACAACCTCATGTAAAGAGAGGTATTTGTTGCTGAAGTAATTGCGATGGCTTTGTCCCGTAGGATTATCAAGCTAAGGATTACGTGTAAGCTTTCATGCAATCTCCGGGTCACATTAACTCGCCATCAAGAGAAATCGAAAAAATCGCTGACAATATTGTGTCTGTGAACATCCCGTCACTTAATCAGGAAGCGGTACAGGTTCATGTCAGCTGCCAGAACTGTGGTCACGCTGCGCGTAATCATTTCGCTGAAAATTCTCCGATAAGAAAACGTTGCTTGGAGAAGGGATGTATGTGTAGTTGGGCCTGGGATGGCAAAACCGGGACTAGAGAAAGTTAGGCTTTTCTTTCTATTAGGATTAAGGTTGAAAGAGAAAACCAGTCCTCGATGATTCTTTCTTCCGCTTTACCATAATATTTCAGATAGAGTGCAAGCTTCGCCTTTACAGCTTCGCTCTCATCGGGTTGTAAGTACCGTGCGTTTCCGGTGAATTTGGTTCCGCCGATCTCGAAGTTGACTTCAGGGTTCTTCTTGATGTTTCTCATCCAATCGGTCTCTCGACCTTCATGGCTCAGATATATGTGGTCGTCCGCAGACTGCAAACCATAGTTCCACCCGATGAGGCTTGCGTGTTTTTCGACCCGTGGTTGTTAGATAGATGAATTTCTCTGTTCCTAGCTTGTTGCCTTGTACTCCGGCAATTTGAATATCTTCAATTTTCGTGTCGGCCAAGGACCAACGGTTGTGTAGACCATTCACGTCAATTTAAGAATGCTATGTGTTTGACTCGTCCGGAATCAAACACTAATCGAACGTTTGCCCGTTCTGAGAAGAATTATCGATATCAGGAGGAAAGTGTAGGATGCTGCGATCAACCACGAATGAGAATATCCAAACGAAACGACTAATATTGAGAAAGCTATTGGAGACCAGAAACCAGCGAACATCTGAATATTGTTAACCCAACTTACTGCCAAAGTCTCATATTCAGGTCCCGCGGGACGAACTTCTCTCGCAGCAGCGAATCCTATTGTCAGAGCGGCGGAAAGACAGAACCCGACTATCATCGATGAGATAGCCGCGAAATAAATAGTCCCGAGTGAAGCTATTGATAATCCTAAGGCCAAAGTCGCTCCTGAAATGAAAAGCAATTTCCTTGCATTTCTTGTCTTGTCATGCAGCAGTCCGAAGATTGGCGAGGCAAGGATTGCTGAAAGCGGTGCTAGGCTTCCTATCAATCCTGCGAGAGCAGTTCTCACTTTCAGTGCATTTGTAAGATAATATACCATAAAGGTCGTTACAAGACTCGAGCCGCTTAAAACACCGAATAGTTCCAAGTTAAGAAGCAACAGCCATCTGTCTGATAGAATTCTGCGAAGGTCAGAGACTCTAACCGTAAAATTTTCTGAAACACTATCCTTCGGCACGAGAATTATCAATGAAAGTGCGGTAAGAAGACCTAAACCCCCACTGATGACAACGCTCAGACGCCAACCTACAACCTCGGCCAGAACGGACCATACGAAGAAGCCTATCGCCCCTCCTAGGTAGAAGACCGCATTGAACCATCCGACGCTCAATCCTTCGGACTCTCTCCGGAAATACTTAGCAATCAACGTTACACCCGGAGGGAAGAAAAGCGCCATTCCTAAACCGACAAGAAACCTCAGCAAGATAATTTCGGAGAACTCTGTACTGAAAGCACAGAGAAAGGCCGCGAGGGAAGCTATCACGGTTCCGTAAACCGCGGTCTTCTTCGGACCAAACTTAGCTGCCAGCACACCTCCAGGAATTTGGAATATTCCTAAACCCAAGTAGAAACTGCCCGTAACCAGACCTAGTCCTGAAATGTTCTGGTTAAAATCAGGGGCGACCAACACGAAAATTGACGCCATATTAAACCAGTTAACACCGTAGATCATTCTAGATATTATGAGCGAAGCAACCGCGCCACGATTTATAATCCCCTTCAAAAATTTTGAGACCTACCAGAAAAAATGCGCTAAAGAAGAGCGGATAATATTTCTAGATGATCTAATCAAGATGAGTAAGTAACGATGAAAGCAATTCGAGTCCATGAATTTGGGTCTCCTGATGTTATGCACGTCGAAGAAATTCCTGATCCCACACCTGGTCCAGGTCAGATTCTAATGCAAATTAAAGCCATTGGAGTGAACCCTACCGATACATACACTAGATCAGGAGCTGGCGCCAAGAAAGTATCCTTACCGTATACGCCTGGAATTGATGCTGCAGGTGTTGTTGAATCGATCGGAGAATCCGTAACTAGCCTAGCTGTGGGCGCACGAGTTTACACGTCAGGCACTATTACCGGCGCCTATGCGGAGCGGGCTCTTTGTACGGAATCACAACTTCATCCACTACCTGCCAACATTTCTTATGCACAGGGTGCGGCGATCAACATACCTTACGCTACCGCTTACCGTGCTCTGTTTCAACGCGCAAACGCTCTTCCGGGAGAGGTGGCTCTAGTACATGGTGCGTCGGGTGGCGTGGGGATAGCGGCTGTTCAAATTGCAAGATCAAGTGGTATGAGAGTTATCGGAACAGCGAGCACTACGAAAGGCAGAGAACTGGTGCTGAAGGAAGGAGCACATCAAATATTAGACCATTCGAAACCAGATTACCTTGATCAATTGCTCGCGTTAACCAACGGTCGAGGAGTAGATATTGTTCTTGAAATGCTCGCAAACGTGAATCTTGCGAAGGATCTGAGGATTTTGGCGATGGGTGGACGCGTAGTAGTAATTGGCAGCAGAGGTAAAATCGAAATTGATCCTCGCGAGGCAATGCTACGGGATGCAACGATCTTAGGTATGCTCCTATTCAATGTTTCAGATCGTCAAGCTGCCGGAATCCATGCAGCGCTGTTTGCCGGATTGGAAAATGGTTCCTTAAGACCAGTTGTCGGTAAGGAGATGTCACTTTCGGAAGCATCACGAGCTCACCGTGAAATAATGGAACCTGGAGCCTACGGCAAGATAGTTTTAATTCCATGAAGTTCAGTTGCAGCGCTTTCTGCGTCTTCTGGAAATCAGAAACGTCGACAGCCCGGCGACCGTGAAGAAAATCACGGAGATTCCAGAGAATTCCGGAACAGGTACGTTACTCTGATTAAGATCAACCTCTCGGACAGATGATGTTGTTCCGCTTGTAATGGATACATTGAAGTTGTCAGGAAGGAAACCTGGGCTCGTTACAGAAATAGCGTAGTTACCTGGTGGCAGATACATTTCATAAATTCCGTCATATGTGTAATAAGTCCATCCTAAGTTTCCGATGCTCGAAACTGAGACCGGAGACCAGCTTAGAGGCCGAAATTCACTAGTCCACGTGAAACCTAAAACCGTTCCTGAGAGTAAGCCGTTGAGGTTCACTTGGAAAATTCCACTTACTTCACCGCTACTTTGTCCGCCATTCAAAAGCCACACCCCTAGCTGAGAGTACGGACCGAAATGATTTATCGACATCGTGTGACCGACAAAAAGACCATTCAACGCCCCATCCTCCGTGAAGCTTACTCCGGAGACAGAAGTGGTTCCTGGAATGATGTGATATGATTCTCCAAGCAGGATACCTGCAACGGGTGGGAAATAATTTGGTGTGTTACTTGAGGTTGATGCATACCAATTCACTGTATCCAATTCGGCGCTCCAACCTCCGGCATAGTATGGTCCTCCCGCGATACCCGTGTTGAGGAAGTATGGAAATGCAAGTTCATCAACCTCAAAGTCGTTCCCACCAATTTTTCTCTCTGATTTAGCGCCTCCTGTAAAAACTGGATCACCATAGTAGAGAAGCGTATTATCTGGTGTGAGCCTGCCTCGCGGAGGCACTTGAGGTAATCCCGACATCAAGACGTTGAGTTGAGTCGTGCCAGAAGGCAGGTAGTTAGTTGTCTGGGTGCTTGATTCGCTGCCGTTGCCTGCTCCGAAATCAAAACCATTCGTTCCATCTGCCGCCTTCGCTACTCCAATTCCAGTTGAGTAGACACCTTCGCTTGACATCCATTCTCCAACGAGTCTACCATTTTCGTCGAATAAGCGGAGGCGGGCTGAGAGAATTGTGCCGGTTGGAGTGATTATGTTCTCCTTCGTAAAACCAATTTGGATGTTAACGTTTATTCCAATTATAAGATTAATACTAATGTCGGCAACCTGTCCCTGCTCTGCAGAAACGACTGAGCTTTCACTCTGAATGTACCCGTAGGTCCAACCTCTAAACTCGTAAACTCCGGAAGGAAACGCTGTCGGTAAGTAACTGTATGACGGTCGAGACTTCTCGTTGAAAATTGTTAGCGCATATGATGTGTAGCCTCCAACGTTTTGGTATTCACCTTCTTCACCGAAAAAGGCTGATTGCGCGCCATCGTCTGGCTGGATGTTTTGACCACCTCCATTTACGCTCAGTGATGTTACCGCGCTGTTTTGAAACAGATTGGAGCCGAAAGGTGCGACGTTTGCCCTGAACGATGGTTCTTCGCCGAAGCAATCTACGAAGGTGCTGTTCTGGTAAATTCCAATGTCTATTTCCTGTCCGTTCCAAACCCAATTTCTAGAGACACTGGGCTGCTCCCAATCTTTGCTATTAACCGTCCAAAGGAAGCCAGCGCCACGATTGAGATGTTCGCTAATGCTGATCCCTGTTCCGCTCAGCGTTACCGAGACTGGGTCAACTTCATTTTGCAAATAGCCCGCTGCCCAAAGGTTTGGAGCAAATGTTCCTGCAGGTATTCCGTAGTTTTCTCCATTCCAGGTGTCGTTGGTACCCCAAAACTGGATAGATGCAATTCCAGTTTGGATCGCATTGCTGTTTACACCTGAGGGATCGTTAGGATCACTAGTCGTAGGTTGTTTCGTTAGAATCGTATCGTAACCATTGTGTCGATACGTTCCAGAGCTGTTTGTTAGTCCAACTGAAGTAACGTTGAAGGATACGATGTGGCCGGCCGCATCTAGAAGTGCGCCGTACACGTATCCTGCTCCCGTGTTTATCGTGCTTGTAGATATTGTTCCTGCTACGTTATGGAAGTAGACAGTGGTGTTGACCCAACTACTGAGTCGTAAGTCAATCGGGACAGAGACATCACCAGCCCATTCGTCTGGTGTTACGTTAAACGAGAACTCCTGGAAAGTTGCTCCATCAACTGCTGATTGAACATACCTGAAAACCCAAACTCGCACATAATATGTGCCAGGAGTTAACCCGTTGACCCAAGTCGCATAAATTTGCGGCACGTGGCCGTCGAGATCTCTAGGGGCTCCATATAGACCGGTCATTCCGAACTGGAAATTGAATGGGTTGCTGGTACCACCCTGAACAAACCAGTGCTGCGGCGGACCGACCCCCTGTGGATCCTGAGTCTGATCGGTTGGTACTGAATCGGAAACTTGACTTGATGAAAATCCGTTGCTCGGAGTATAATCGTGCCAAGGAAACGCGATCGCGCTCCCGGATCGTGGATCACCGCAAGAACCTGCATGCGATCCTCCAGCATAACTTTCCTGACCTCCAGCGATGCAGGGCAAAGGAGACCAAGAAACTAAATTGGCAGAAGGATCAGGGAGATGATTCACCGTTGGGGCATCGTAAAGTTCTATCTTAATGTAGGAGCTTGCAAGCCAAGGTTCCTCTCCGAACTCATGTTTAGTGTACACTGCACCATTAATTACAACTCCAGGGTCTAAGTAACCATCAAAGTGAAGCGACTGCCCCTTTAACACAGTAACATCTGATGCAATCAATTGTTGAGGGTACCCAGCAGCCTCAGCGTAGAGGTCGTATATGCCTGTGGCTACTCCCTCAATCTCATAATGACCCTGTGCAGTGGCGTTGAAGTAGCCTACAGCATCCGTGCATCCAGGAAGCGAAGGCGCAATAGACGGACATGAAATCAATTGAGCACCCGTGTACGGATCAAGTTTGACCTTCATGTGCGCCACCACTTTCCCAGCTTCCTGAATTGCTCCTCCGTTCAAAGTTGGATTGTACGTACCGTATCGAATTGTCCCAGTTATCACGGCCGGATCAACTTCACCCTTCACAAGCAGAACAGGCCAATTTTGAGTTGGCACCCAAGTATTGTTTAGTTCACCAGATCCGGCTGAGGTAGAGTAAAGATACATCTTGAAGAAATATGTCCCGGCGATCAACGGAGCCGACACGGCGTTGATTCTAACATAGTACCATTCCGAACCCGTCGTGAAGTTGATGAATTGATTACGAGTGTTCGAGTCAGCGGTCACGTAAACAATCGTCCATCCGGGGCCGTATCGATCATACGGCGAAAGAGTCTTCGTGACGATATTCGCGTAATTATCGGTGAGAGTTGAAACGACTTGTTCACTGACTACGCCACCAAACTCTGGCGGAATCAAAATAGCCAACGTAGTCCAGCCAAATTTGCTCGTGAAGTCGGATGATGTGAGTCCAAAGATCAGATCACCAGTTGATCCGGCTAAGATCGCACCATAGGGAGAATACGCGCTTCCCTGAATATTTGGTGGCTCATAACCTGGAGAAAGATCAGAAGAGGTGACTGTTGGAAATCCGGCATAGGAATTCTCACCTGCACCAGGCCAAACGTAACCAAGCAGACCATTGACGTGAGGGTCGAAATTGTTTACGTGAAATGGAGAGTTAGGCGATGAATTACCCAACGTATAATGAGGATAGGCAGGCGAAACCGCTGCAAGCGAACTGAAAACGAAGACCACGATCGCTATCGTAGCGACCAATCTCTTCATCAAATCGATTATTCCTCCTGACCTATGGCTTGCCGCAGACCACATGCAAACCATACGGTTTCATATTAACGATGCATCGAAATGAACGACCGAATCCACATTGTCCATCTATGCGTAGCTTCAAGCTACTTGATTTTGGATTCTAACGGAACAGTAGTGTTAGTGTCATGCACTCCTGAAATCTTCATTATTTTAGTCTCGACAATATTTGAAATGTGCTGCGGTGGAGGCAGTACGAAACTCTTCTCCACTTCCAGTTCAGCCAGCATATCGGTTTTCCCGAATAAGCGATGGACTCCGTGAACTTCCGGAAGTTCAGCCAATTTCGCCATAGTTTCTTTCGCTCTCGCTACGTCACATTGGATGAAAACGAATCCTCTGATAGTTGGGCGATTGGGAGGGGGTGCATCTCGCATACGTGATTCAATTGGAATTATTGTTCGCGTGTCAACTATTCCACTCAACTTCCTAATCCGATCAACGACCACTTCAACCACATTACTTCGAGGATCGATCGGTGTTTCCGGTAACTCAAGAACGGCAAGCAAATCAAATTCGCCTGTAATGAGATGTATTTCACGGACCTCTGGAAAAGGTTGGATTTGATCGAACACTGATTTCTCCAGTCCAGGTTGCGTTTTAATCAGAAGAAAACTTCTCAACCACATCACGGTCTAAATGAATTGATCAGGTTTTCAGTGATGGCATGATATAAGGACTTGTAAGATTCCGAAAGCTAGTTCCAGGTTTCTAGTATAGCTGAGTCATGCATAGACGTGTCAACTTGGATCGGCTGATCTTTTCGTTTAGTTCAGTTAATTCAGAGTGGCTGCCGATACGGAGTACACTGGTGGGAGCCATTGGGCGAGAACGCTCCAATCTTTGCCTTCATCATTACTTGAAAACACATGCCCCATCCGAGTCCCTGCATACAAGCCGGCCGGTTCGAGACAGTCGGAAGCAAGTCCTTCCCTATAACAACCCAGGTAAGCATTGCGTTTAGGTAATCCTTTGTCCAGCTTCTTCCAACGCTTTCCAGCCGTTGAAGTCTCGTATACAACGAACTCTCGATTGGATACAACACGGAAAAAATCCCCTTCCTCAGGTACCACGTACAGTTGACCTGACGTGCGAGGATGCGCCGCCATCGGAAACCCGAATCGGCTCGGCAATCCCTTTGATATATCTACCCAACTCTCTGCCGCATCATCAGATCTGTAGACACCACAATGGTTCTGTTGATAGAGATGTTGAGGGTTCGTTGGATCCATAACGAGTTTGTGAACGCACTGCCCGAATTCAGGATATTTCGTAGGTAAGAAGTCGGGCGCGAACATTGGTGTTCTTGGTTGCCCAAGATTCTCCTGCGTCCTCCGACTTGAATACTCCTACTGCCGATATGCCGACATACATTCGATTTAGGTTGTTAGGATCTAAGACTATTGAATGGAGACATAGACCGCCTGCACCGGGAGCCCATTTAGAACGCGAAGGATGTTTGTTCAGCGACTCATTGATATCCCAAGTCTCTCCATCGTCGCTGCTTCGGAATAGAGCTCCAGGTGCGGTTCCCGCAAATACTACATCCGATTCGTCGGAATGACCGGGTTCTATGTGCCACACATTCTCAACCCGTAGTCCCGAACCTTCAGAGAATCTCGGAGGCTTCTTCGCCTGTTTCCAAGTTCGACCGAAATTTCGTGATCTGAATATTGTGGGTCCGAAATGGAAACTATTCACGGCAGCGTATATTGTCCTCTCGTTCGTTGATCAAATGCCATATGGAAAACAGAAGAGCTCTCAAAAGACGGTCCCTTCATCTTCCATTTTCTTCTCTCGAAATCTGATTCAAAGATGAAACCACCTTTCCTTGTTCCAATAAGAGCGTAGACAGCTGCTTTTGCTCGCAATTATTCAGAACCCCCTGCAACAGACGGTAGATATGAACCCGGTCTCCCCCTTTGAGTGTCTAAACCGGCTTTGTTGCGAATATCATCTTCATTCACGAAAATATTCACATATTTTCTCAAACTTCCATCCTCGTCAACAAGTAAAGACCAGAAACCTGGAAAACGCTCGTTAAGTTTCATAAGAGCCTCTCCCACTGTTAAAGCAACCAAACCGACCTCTGGATTATTCTTCGTGTAACTACGAAGAGCCGTTGGTATAGTAACGATTACTCTCAATTGTACCCAGCCATTGACCCTTTAGACTACTTATTGCAAAAATTTGAACAATACCATACCGTAGCGTCATATACTGTACCGTGAAGATGAACTGATCTGTTTTATTGTAGACATAACAGAGATTGTTGGTAGGAGTGGGAGAGAGTGCCCGTATGGAACTTGGTACTCAGTGGGTATCCTGGCGCAGGGAAGACTGTGCTAGCCCGACGCTTAGTTACGGATAATTCCAATTTCATACGACTTAGTGTTGATGACATCAGACAGATGTATTTCGGTTCAACTGAACCATCCGAAGACGAGGAATTCGTCTACAACTGTCTAGCCTCGCTACGTGATCTGGCATTGAGAAACGGCTACAGTGCTATACTAGATTGTACTGCACCCACAAATACCACACGGGAATTCTTGTTGAATACGAAAGTGGAAAACGCAATCAGATTACTCGTACAGATGGTTGTTGACAAAAAAGAACTGGAAAGACGAAACCAAGCGACAGGCATAGCAGGTGCTGTTGACGCTTGGGACAGATCATGGCAACCTCCCGCCACCAATATGCCAGTCATGAAATTCAGAAATGACGATAAGAATAGCTTCGAAACCAGCTACTACCTGCTCACCGAACTCCTACGAAGTAAAGTGAACCCCTACCGTCGCAGATTCTTAGGTAACATTTTCCCGCGGATCTAAATCCGGATGGATCTGTCAGGCTTAATACGTCCCCTGCCGACCTCTAATATTGGCGCCGGGGTAGCCTAGCTAGGTAAGGCGACAGTGTCTCCTGCACACAAAATCTGTTCGGGAACGTTGAACCTCGAGATCGGTAAAAAGTTGGGTCAAGATAGCTGTTGGCCCTTCGGGCCGCGTGGGTTCGAATCCCACCCCCGGCGCCAATTCCCGAACCCACCGAGGTTCAAGGTAGAAATTCTCTCACTAGCCTGCTGATGCGAGAAGGGCCGATGAATCTCGAGGATTATTCTGGGGGAATCTCCTTGAAGGCTAAGTCGATATTGATTCCGTCTTTGCCTTGGGTTCCTTTTCTGATGGCGTAAATTATTGCGCCCAGTATGAAGGTGGCTGTTATGTACGTGTATGCGAGGGTGTTGCCGCCCCATATGGCTGGATATGCTAGGAATTCGTAGGTTAAGTAAATGAAAACAAGAGTCTGCAATACTCCTGCAATGGCGAGTACTGCCTTGGATGATCCTTTCTCGTTTTTAAGTGCATAAACGACTGCCGCGGCTCCTACGAAGGCGAAGTAAATCATCGCTGCCATCACGGCGCCGTAAAGGGATGATAGTGTCCCGTAAAGAAAAGCTGCTAACCCAATCAGGCCGACGGTTACTACGAGATCTAGCAGATGCGCAGTGACTGGTGAACCGTACTTGGGGCTAACGTAGGCGAGCTTTGATGGGAGAAATCTGTCGAAGGATTGTGCAAGCATGTATCGTGAGATGGTGATTATGCCGAACGCTAAGATTGCAACAGTGAGGACAATCCAGCCCAATCCAATTATGAATGATTGCACAAAGTTTGAGGAGACACCCATAGCTAACGTGAAGAAGTTGAAAGAGTAATCATACACCAGGGTCGGATTCGCGAAAGCAGCGGTTGTGAACGCGAATCCTCCAACATAATACATTGTTGCGTAAGGAATCGTGACGACTAGGAATGCGAGAAGAAGTGAGAGGGGCACGTTCCATCTTGGCGCTTTGCCTTTCAGCTCTGATCCTACAGACGGAGCGGCATTGAACCATGGATACGTGAATAGAGCGAAGAAAGGCATCATCAGTAACGTCGCATTCAAATCGAAAGTGGGTCCGGTATAGGAGTTAGCAATAGTGGCGTAAGTGGTATTTGCAATATTCAATCCGTTAATGTAATTCTCCACCCCAGTTGTGCCTGCATTCAGCAGAGTGATCGTCGCTACCGCAACCCCAATTACGCCTATGATCCAGAAAATTGAGATTAATTTGAATCCGAGTCTCGGTTTCAGAATGTTAATGGCAATCAGCACAATGAGCATCGCTGACCCCAAAACAAACTGCGAGAGAGGAGCCGCTCCTGCCATGTTTCCCGGCAACGCTAGTCCGAGCATATTGGAGTAACCTAACGATAAGCCGACTGAACCTATCGCGAATACAACTGATAATGCGATGAGTGCAAGGTAGGGCATAGTTTCCAGTGTCACGCCCATCAAAGTTATTGTACTTCCCAGAAAGCCGCCCAGGGAACGAGACATCCACACATAATCTCCACCCGTACGAGAGATTCTTCTCGACATCATAGTGTAAACAATCATTTGAGGAACCGCCAACAACGCAGCAATCATTGACCCATAAACCAAGTTTACACCAGCAACTGTCGGCAAAGCTACCATAGTATAGCCGACCAAACTGAGAGCAGCGCCAACGGACATGTAGGTGACATTGATTGAAATAGCGTCGAACAATGAAACGTTCTTCGTTAAGCCGGTGGCGTCTCTGACGAAGACTTTAGAATGTGAAACCAACGATGAACCGAATCCCATTTTGTGGTGAGCTACGTTTTCACAGTGACTTCGTTCGCAGCTTATAGTTATTCCCAGTCTTACAGCAGTAAGTGAAATTGGAAGACAGTATGCTCGAAATAGAGTTAGGTCAGTCACTGACCCGAAGGAACAGCGTTGACTGAAACCAGTAGACTCTGAGTTTTCTCAACATGGACGAAGTGGGAACTCGACTCTGCCATTTAAAGTGGATCCGTTGAAGAACCTCATACGGATATCCGGATGATCTACAGCAGGGTCCGTATTCGCAGAAACTGTGGCCCCGCCGACATGGACCGTTTAGGTTAACGGTCTACCAATTCTGTGGAACATTGAATTGGGGTTACTCGGCGTCAACTGAACTAGTACACTGTTTTCGGGACGCCCAGCTTGTCGCTGTTCGTCCATCGTGTCTGTTGTGTTTGCAACAGGTTGCTTATCCTGTCATAAGAGAGGACGGGAGTATTTGGGTTCCTTGGTAGTTGAGGGTTAGGAGAAATTGCTCGTCAGCCGCCACCACGTTCGCAGGTAACGGCACGTAATCCAATCCTGTTGAGTATTGTTGTCCACCATGCACCTCCCACCAGAAGAAGTATGCCAAGACCTGCGCCTTCTGTTGTGTTAAGTCAGGGTTCAGTGACATATCCTTGTAGGTTAACAAGTAAGTGTAGGTTGCGATTGGATATGATTGAGCTCCTTGAGCGTTAACAATGTGCAAACGTAAGTCGGATGGATTCGGTGCTCCAGTTGCGTTCTGGGCAGCCCACAAAATTGTTTGAAGCGACGGAGATACATAGTTACCTGCAGCATTCATCACGGCTCCAACCCCCAAATTATTTTGGACAGCGTAGATCAAGTCAACGTAACCGATAGCACCGGGTGTTTGAGCTACGGTTCCAGCTACTCCAGCATTCCCCTTTGATCCAACTCCATTAGCTCCCACGGCGGTATCAACTGGCCATTTAACTGAAGTCGCATAACCGACTTCAGTTGCCCAGTTAGTGCTAACCTCCGAAAGATAATTGGTGAACGCGTATGTTGTTCCGCTACCGTCAGATCTGTGCACAGCCGTGATAAGATTCGTGGGTAGTGTTACTCCCGGGTTGATTGCTTGGATTGCAGGATCATTCCAGTGAGTAATCGTGCCATTATAGATTCCAACGATTACGTTTGGTGTAAAGTTGAGCACAGTACCATTTGCTAGGCCGAACGGAACCAGATTGTACGTTATGGCTACGCCTCCAAGAGTTTCAGGGAACAATCCCAATCCTGGAGCAGCCGCAAGCTGAGAATTCGACAACGGAGCATCTGAAGCACCAAAATCCACAGTCTTTCTGGAGATTTGCTGAATTCCACCACCGCTACCAATCGGATTGTAGCTGATAGTCACCCCGGAATACATTTGATTAAACTGCACTGTCCAGGTTTGAAGTAGTGGTGCGGGAAATGTAGCCCCCGCCCCCAGTAATGCGGTTGTCGGCAACGTAGCAGGCATTCCTGCTGAAGAATCCGCATAGACTTGAGATCTGAGGCCTCCTACGAGAACCGCCACAATGATGACAGCAATAATCACATAGCGTGTTATATTCTGGAGAGCTTCCTTTGACATATTCATCCACATGTACACAAGGGCATAAAGTATTTAGTAGATCACCATAGTAATCACGGCAATTCACATTCATCTATACGCCTCGTGTAACTCAGTGAGAATGGTTCAGCGTTTTCACGACTTGAATGTCTCAGTGATCCTTTTTGGGGTTTGAAGAGGGTAAGACGAAGTCTGTTAATGCATTTGCCTAGTTCGCGTCGGCTGCGATTTCCACACGAGAGTTAATTCGCTCTTAAACACTTTCTCAAACAGATCTTTCTTCTTCATGACTGACTTCTCCTCCAAGTTGTGGTCCCCAGAGGCCACGCACTCAAGGACGATGTGATTTGGAAACGATTTCACATTAACTCTCTGTACCACGGATTTGTGGGAATAGTCTAATGCGTCGGCCACTCGTAGGATTGAAGAGAGTACCGTGATCTTCTCTCTCTCAATCTGGTTAACCGGTTTTAGATTGAAATGCTTCTTACTGGGCAGCGCTTTCCTGTGATACCTTGCGATGCTTCCGATTATGTATCTCTCCTCGTACGTGAATGGTAGCTGAGGATCGTTCAGTATGAGTCGGAGTGTGGATTTGTGGTGCCCTTTCGCGCTTCTGGAAAGACCAATATCGTGTAGGATAGCTGCGCATTCCAGCCAGTAGCGTTCCTTGCGCTCCAGGGAATGCAGTTGTTTAGTTTGTCGAAAATCATCAGTGCCAACTTTCTATCCTGTTCGGCGTGTGACTCGTCGGAGGTGAACGCTCCTGGCTACGGCTCTTACCTTGTCAATGGTTGACTTGCGTTTCCACAATTGTTTCTTTTCGAGCGCTTCTTCTTGTTTCCTGATAATCTTCAGAGGGACGCCTTGAAGTAATACTTGGACGTGACTTTCTGGCAGGCCTTTCCTTCTCATCTGATCGGCCACAGCCTCAACGTCATAGCTGACCTTTCTGAACTCGACTGTAAGAGGGTTGAAGCTGAGCACAGCATACTCTGCCTTGGGATCTCCGTCGACTGGTCTTCCGACGCTTCCGGGGTTTATGAAGGTGACACCGTCGACCACTCTCTTCATTGGTGTATGGGAGTGACCGGTGATTATCACGTCGGCACTTGCCTTTGCAGCGATCTCTCTTAGCCGCTCCTCTGGGGAGTCAGGATAGATGTGTTCGTCGACAGAGTCGGGTGTGCCATGCGTGACTAGTATTCTCTTGCCTGCGATTTCGAGACGCAATTCCTTGGGAAGTGACTCGAGGTAGGCTATGTCCGATGGAGAAAGCTCCTTGATTGCAGAGTCCAGTGCGCCATTATTCTTTGGATTCCGTAGAGCCTCAAGGGTTTCTAGATCGACGTTTCCAACCGCGC
This sequence comes from Candidatus Bathyarchaeota archaeon, assembly GCA_963848755.1. Taxonomy (GTDB): domain Archaea; phylum Thermoproteota; class Bathyarchaeia; order 40CM-2-53-6; family 40CM-2-53-6; genus FEN-987. Next base: position 24,335 of record CAWKES010000031.1, read on the forward strand.
TGAGAAATCTGGCTGATCGTACGACCTGGATGACTTGGCTCGGATATATGCCGAAGCCAACGGCGTCACCCGCGTTCAGGAAAATCGTGAGTCCTGACCTATTAGCGTCAGCCAAGACCGCTTTCAGTGCATCGAGGTTACCGTGAATATCCGCGATAAGGGCAACTTTGACGTTATCTCGATTCAACATCTCCCGAATTATCGGGCTACTAGGTCGCGCATTGGTCAATTGCCTTATCGTATCAAATTGGCCCGTTGATATCGCGTCATTCCAGAGAGAGACGAAATTCATGTAACGTGATTTTCTCGTCTCCGAAAGATGGGTCAGTACCTTGCTTACGCCGTATCTTGCATCGGCGGGCATGCTTTCCGTTTCGACGTTGAACTCCTGAATCCAGACATCGCAGTCATGCATTTCGCCTAGCAGGTCTTGAAACCGTTTCATCAGGGAGATCTGATCGGTTAGTCCTCTCTTGTAGAGGGTGTGAGAAAATCTCCATCGTGTATCTTAACCGTTTGATTGCTATTCTCAATTCATGGTGCTTTGCGGCCGCGCCCTCGTCATGTACGAACGGTTCTAGTGCGAGGACTTCGTCAAGTCTGGTTGATATGTGATCGTACGCTTTCCCGTATGTAGTCAGCGTCCTGATGTCGGATTCTTTCCTTTCTCTAGCTCTTAGTGCAATACAACTATCGGCAATATCGCCAAGAATTTCCGAGGCTTCAAGATCGTCTAGAGCCTTCGTCATGCTGGCTTGCATTGCTCGCCTGCGTGCCGTGTATATTTTTATCAGATAGTCGAGTCCTCGCGCAGCGTTCTTGTCTTCATTTGTTTTCGCGTAGTTTTTCAGGAAAGCGATCTGGACGTCTGCATCTCTTGCTGCTCCGGAAGATCTCGTCACGTTCCTTATTGTTTTAGCCCATTTCTTGGCGAGTTTCCTTCCGAAGCATTCTTCGAAGAGGTCAAGAGCAGCCCTCGTCCTTCGGGACGCCACCCTTAGCTTGTGTACGTATTCAATGTCATTGTTCTTTCTTACGCCATGCACCTGATCCTCAAGTTCTCGGGTTCGGGTCAGAAGCGTGTCGGCGCCGAGGAGACAATAACCGTCGTCCTCATAGATTTCCGGAAGGTTGGGGTTTGATACTTTCATGCCATGCACCTCTGTTCTCGATCAACCAGCGCTGGGAGTCTATGATTTCCTCCCCGGGTAGCGGTCTAACTTTCTCGTAGGTTCCGTCTGGAAGGAGACGCCTGGCCTTCACATTATCCCTCAGATGAATGTCGAGTATTTTCAGCATTGAGGATTTGATTGCGGGATCAGGAACGGAAAAGAGCAACTCGACTCTCCTCTCAAGGTTTCTCGGCATCATATCGCTGCTTCCCAACAGAACCTCCTCATCACCGCCGTTTCTGAAGTAGTATATTCTCGCATGTTCAAGGAACCTGCCCACAATAGAGATAACACGAATGTTTTCGCTCACACCAGAAATGCCAGGCCTCAGACAGCAGAGTCCCCTAACGTTAAGGTCAACCTTAACGCCCGCTTGTGAAGCTCTGTAGAGTGCCTGGATGATGTTCTTGTCCACGAGTCCGTTCATCTTAAGCGCTAAGTAACCGTGGCCATTCTCTTTGTGGCTTGTTGTCTCCCTCTCGATGCGGCTGAGTATCTCGTTCTTGAGAGATGTCGGAGCGACCAGCAGATACTTGTAATGGCCAGCCTTCCGAGGGTCGGTTAGTCAGCTTATGAAAGAGATCTAAGACTTCTGCGCATATCTCAGGCTTGGCAGTTAGGTAGCCTATGTCTCCGTAAATTCTTGTCGTTACGGTGTTGTAGTTTCCTGAGCCAAGATGCGCATACTGAACGAACTTACCGTTCTCTTTTCGAACTATTAGCGCTAACTTAGCGTGAACCTTGATCTTGGGAAAGTTATAGACGACTTTCACTCCTGCTTGAGTCATAATCCTGGCCCATTTGATGTTGTTAGCTTCATCGAATTTTGCCTTCAACTCGATCAAGGCTGTCACGGATTTTCCGTTCGCTGCTGCTTTCATCAGGGAGAAAATGATGGGAGAATCAGGATCGATACGGTAGAGGGTGATGTAGATTTCAGTGACGTTAGGATCTGTAGCTGCCTCTGCCAGCAGGGTGACTATCATCTCGAAACTGTCATATGGGTGATAAAGCGCGAAATCTTTCGCGGCTATAGCCGCAAAGATAGATTTGCCAGATTCTAATTCGGGCAGAACATATCCTTTGAAGGGCGCATCCTTGAGGTTCGGCTTGTCAAGTTTGAGGAGTCGCCAGAAGTCAACCAGACCAAATGGGGCGTCAACCTCATATTGCACGTCCTCAAGGCGTGGAACTCGGAATGAACCAACGCTACTCGTAAGGTATTCACGTAATTGTCGAGGCATAGAGGCCTCAATCTCTAGCCGCGCCGGTTTGCCGTAGCGCCTCTGTCTAACGCTCAGTTCCATAGTTGTAAGAAAGTCGGTATTCTCATCAGCCTTGGTATCTATCTCCGCATTTCGCGTTACTCTGAACTTATAACAGTCACGGACTCGAACCGATGGAAATAACAGATCCAGGTTCGCGGCGACCAAATCCTCCAACAACACGAAATTATCCTGCGTGACACTAGGACTCTCACCTGGGTCAGGAACTCGAATGAATCGACCAAAAGTATCCGTAGGCACCTCAACCATGAACTTGGTTGAAGCTTCCGTCAGTCTCGGATCGTCTCCGACTACAAGCAAGTTGACATGAAGATTGGAGATGTAAGTCGCGACGTAATCGGCGTTAGGCTTTTTCATCACTGGAAGTATTTCCTTCTGGAAATACTCACGGAGCAATCGTTTCTTCTGATTTGTCAGGTCGCTGGGTTTCTGTATCAGTATGTTTTCTTTGGTCAAGGCCGCAGAAAGCTTCTCCCAACATTCCTTCTGCTTGTCGAGAAGGGGAAGAATCTCGCTTCTGGTCACCCGCATCTGCTCTAGCGGAGTCATACGAGAGCCGGGTGTCGGCTCAAACTCACCTCTTTCAATGTGCTGCTCAAGGATGGATGCGCGGGTCATGAAGAATTCATCGAGATTACTTCCGCTGATAGCGAGGAATTTCACACGTTCAAGAAGCGGCTGACTAGTATCCTGTGCTTCTTCGAGGACCCGGTAGTTGAAACGTATCCAGCTAACCTCTCGATTGATAAAAAGCGAGGGATCATCCAGCGATTTACTTTGATCGGCAATTTGAGTTGGAGGAACCTGATTCAATAGTTTCTCGCTCATGTTTCTGCCTTCTTTCTTGAGTAATAATCGATTAGGTCGAATGTTGTCCAGGACTTACATTCTTCCGGCCGGAATCCGAGTAGTTTAGCATGTAGTTGTACTGTCTCAACGTCCTCTCCCTCAATCTCCAGCAATTCTGGTATGTGCGAATACTCCTTAGCGTACTTGTCTATGTCAACTTCAACTCCGCTATTCAGTGTGTAGCTGGTTCGGTGTTTCTCCATTCGCTTGGTTGGAGAAAGACCGAGAGATTCCAGTATAAGCCGCATTGATTCAAAATCCGAGACTGACACTTCGTACTCATCTCTAATCTTTAGTGACGTACTCTCAATGAACTTCTTGAACGTCAACTGGGTCTTGTCCCCTGTCTTCCTGAGGCGTAGCAGGTTTTTGGCCGTAGCGATAGGGTTGCCAGGATAGTCGAAGAACACAGTCACCTGATCCCCGTCAAAGGTCTGGGTGGCTCCTAGGGTGCTCAAGCTTGCTACGACCTTCTCTCGGTCTATGTCAATTATCTTAACTTCGACTTCCCTCAAGTCCCGAATTCACTTCTTCAAACTAGCCACTAGCTGACTTTGTAGCTTGATTGCACATCCGTGATTTCATTGAAAAAGGCATCTTTGCCAATTATCGCTCTAATTCCGCTTAATTCATGTCAAAATCCCACGCCTAGTCCTGATTTTTCTCAACATGAACAAAGCGAAAATTCCAGCTTCGTTTCTCGTTGAGAGAGCCTGAACGGAATTGCTGCAAACAGCGCTCCCACCAAAGGCCCGATGAGATATACGAGTATGTTGCTCCAGTGGCCAGAAGAGAGAGCTGGCCCTATAGTTCTGGCAGGATTGAAGGACGCTCCTGTCAGATGCCCAATCAGTAAGATGAGGAGAAATAGTGTTCCTCCCACGAGAACAGCTTGTCTGATTGGTCGTCGGACATAGAAGGTTGCGGTTAACGCTGCTGAACAAAGCAGAAAAGTTCCGATCGCTTCCAGCAAAATACCATACAGAGGCGTTACCCCTCTAGCAAGTTCAGTGGAACCTAAATCTGCTGGCATGACCGATTGTTTCAGGAAGAAGAGACGGAGCGTGAATGCGGCTACTATACCGCCTACTGCTTGGAAGCATAGGTAGGGTAGAATCGTATCGGTTCTAGCTTTCCTTGCGAAAGCATGCGCTAAGGTTACAGCAGGGTTAATGTGAGCACCTGAATGTTTGCCAAGTAGCAGAATGACTAACGCGACAGTGCCGCCAAATATGCTCGCTACAAAAACCAGTGAGACAAATCCTTTGATGAACGTGCTAACAATGACTGAGCCAGCGCCGAACAGGACGAGTAGGTAGGTTCCGAGAAATTCTGCGGTGCATTCTTTCTTGCATTTAGCGCAAGGAATAGAGCCCATTCGCCTAGTTCGTCCTTTAGAAGCCGTGTGTTGTTTAGCCTGTTTTCTTGAATAGGTCGATGACCTTCGTTTCTATTTCAGCTCTTATTTTGCGAACGTCTTCGATCGGTTTTCCTTTGGGGTCGTCGATATGCCAATCGATTAGTTTCTTCTCCATCTTAACGACCAAGGGTTTCGGGCAGACATCCTGAGCTCGGCAACCCATCGTGACAACGCAATCCGCATCTTCAATCATTTTATCCGTCAACATTTTTGGTTTATAGGTGGATAGGTTGATTCCTCTTTCTTTCATAGCCTCAACGACAATCGGATTAACCGTCGGTGATGGGACCACGCCAGCGCTGATGGCGTCGGCTCCGTACTGGCGTGCGAACGCTTCAGCCATCTGACTTCTACCTGCATTCTCAACACAGACGAAGAGAACTTTTCTCATGAGCGATATCCCTCAATTAAGCTGAAGCCTTTAGCGACCATGTTCTTTACGGTCGGGTTTGCTATTTTGTAGAATACCCACTTGCCATTACGTCGTGAACTCAAGAGTCCAGCTCTTTCGAGTATTCCGAGATGATGGGAGGTCGTTGGCTGGGTTAGCTCAAGTGCGGCCATAACTTCGCATGAGCATAATTCTTCGTCAGCCATCAATTTCAGTATCTTAAGCCGAGTAGAATCGCCAAGAGCCGCGAAGAAGAGTTCAAGTTCTCGAATGGTTCTATCGTCTTCGTCTATTCTGGCTTTCAGTTGTGTGATTCGTTCGGCGGGTGTGCAGTTTGAGTCAACAAGGCCTAGGCTTACTAGGCGCCTAACTCGAGCTTGAGCAATGGTTGTACTCAAGATTATCAACAATAGGAATACGCATTAACCTTCTTAAATATGTTACCGCGTTGAATCATCCGGAAACATGTTACTTAATTGAATTAGGGGTTAGGGAATGGGTTCTAGGCTTCCGCTTCTGGATCGATTTCTCACGTTGTGGATCTTCTTGGCTATGGGGATCGGTGTCGGTCTGGGAGCGGTTTTCCCGAAACTGCCCGTAGCATTGAACTCGTTGAGCGTGGGTACGATCTCCCTTCCAATAGCCATAGGCCTCCTCTGGATGATGTACCCTCCGCTGGCCAGAGTGAAATATGAGGAGCTTGGCAAAGTCAAGAAAGCATGGAAACTATTCAGCGTATCAATCTTTCAAAACTGGCTAGTCGGCCCCTTTCTTATGTTTGGTCTTGCTTGGTTATTCCTGCCTGACCTTCCACAGTATCGAATTGGCATAATCATTGTTGGGCTGGCTACATGCATCGCGATGGTTCTAGTTTGGAATATGCTAGCGCAGGGCGATAACGAATACTGCGCGGTGCTCGTTGCATTGAATTCTATCTTTCAGGTGGCTCTCTATTCGGTGTACGCATGGTTCTTTGTCACGTTACTATCATCATGGGTATCTCATGGGTCTGGGGTTGTAGTATCAGTATCCGTGGTGGATATCGCAAGAACCGTGTTCGTCTTCTTGGGTATTCCATTCATAGCAGGTATAGCGACCAGATTCCTCCTAGTCCGTAAGAAGGGAAAGAAATGGTATGAGGAGACTTTCGTGGAGAAACTGAGCCCAACCGCATTAATCGGGTTGTTGTTCACGATTGTTGTGATGTTCTCGCTTAAGGGCGAATATATTTTGGCTTTACCTTGGGATGTTGTGCGGATCGCAGTTCCACTCGTTTGCTATTTCCTGATCATGTTTACCGTTTCGTTCGTTATGTCGAAAGCCTGGAAGTTCAACTACCCTGAAACAGCTACGCTTTCGTTCACAGCCGCAAGCAACAACTTTGAACTTGCAATTGCGGTTGCGATTGGCGTGTTCGGCATCAATTCGGGTGAGGCGTTTGCCGCCGTTATAGGGCCACTCTTCGAAGTCCCAGTCCTGATTGGCTTGGTCAACGTCGCGCTTTGGGCGAAGAAACGATTCTTCACGGAAGATTGCGGTAAGTGTAACGAATCAAGTTACCGAGGCTAAAGAATAGTTGTCTTCCAACAAGCATTTAGTCGGTGTGACACTTCGAGTATTGGCGATTATGTCAATCTCTGCGCTCGTCATGGCTATCGCTCTGAACGTCATGAATTTTCAGGATGCTCTCCTAGTCTTCGTGATTGCTGCTCCATTTATTGCCACTGGAATTTCGTTGATATTTGCTAGATTAGGCTTTGATTCGTTATTCTCGCGCAAAACTCAATCTGCAACTATGGGTCATGATTTCATTACCATAGTGGCTAAGCCCGCAAAACTCTCTGTGCAGATAGATTTAAGTTCTTAAATATATTATTGTGACTTATGGAGTCCATAAAGAGATCAGTTAAGCAATCGTATTCTGAGCTTGCTGAGAAAGGAGTTTCATGTTGTAATTCTGAGAGGTTGGTGGACCGTGGTTATGGTTCAGATGAGTTAGCTGTTCTTCCTGATACTGTTGTGAAGGTAGCGGATGGTTGTGGTAATCCTACGGCCATAGCGAGTTTACGTATGGGTGAAACTGTTCTCGATCTTGGCTGTGGAGCTGGAGTAGATGTCTTTTTGGCAGCACGCAAGGTTGGGGAGAATGGCCACGTTATCGGCGTTGATATGACTGATAAGATGCTGGAGAAGGCTCGAGAAAACGCTCAAAGGTTAGGTGTCAAAAACGTTGAGTTCAGAAAAGGCGAGATTGAAGATCTCCCTGTAGAGCCTAGTTCTGTTGATGTGATCTTTAGTAACTGCGTAATCAACCTCACACCTGACAAGGGCGCTGTCTTCAACGAAGCCTTCAGAGCCATCCGACCGGGAGGCAGAATGATAATCTCAGATATTGTGACGCAAGTGGAGATTCCGAAGTTTCTGAGAGATAATCCGGGGTTCTGGAACGTATGCGGCGGAGGCGCATTACTCGAGAGGGAATATTTAGAGAAAATCAGGCAAGCTGGGTTTGCGGATGTTAGAGTTGTTTCACGTTACAATTATCGTTCTGAAGAAGTTTTGGGATGGACTGAAGGCAGGTACAATCCAACTGATAAAGAACGGGCCGCAATCCTGGCGTTGGATCAAAGATTATCGAGTGTGACGATCACAGCGCACAAAACTCAGCAGTAGACCATCGTTGAATTGGCGTTCGCTGACTGCTGCTGTTTCGCTACGGTGATTGTAAGTACAGATAGGCGTCAAATCGGATGGTTCGCAAGCCCTCTGGCGTTTCTTAGAGTGATGTCTCAACTGCACTTAATGAGCACTTTGAGGGAACTGTTTTTGTCCGCCATCGCGTCGAATCCCTTTGGACTTTCTTGCAGGCTTATGATGTGAGTAACTAGTTTTCTTAGCCCAAGTCGATTGGTGGATGCTAGACGAATGGCTTTTTCGAAATCCTGTGCGGTGTAGACTCGACTTCCGATTAGGGTGAGTTCCTTGAACGCTGTTTGCGTGAGGTTCACTGGGACGGGTTCAGAATGCACCCCGACTATCGTAGCCGATTCCTTGCACGCGCAATAGATCGGTAAGATTCAACGCCGCGGATTTTGATCCAGATGCTTCGAAGAGAATATCGAAACCTTCAGGAGACGCGAGGGCTTGCGCGTTAGAATTGAAGTTGGGATTTGACGCGTCAAGGGGTTGCAAGCCGATTCTCTTTGCTATCCCAAGTCGAAAGTGCGATGTGTCTGATATGGTTACTTTTCGATGGCCTTGATATCTTAGCATCAGGCCAATCAGTACTCCTATTGGACCTGCGCCTAGAATCAGAATTTTTGATCTCTTGGATGAACGGTGGATACGTGAAACTGCGTGAATTGCCACGGCCAAAGGTTCGACAAGTGCAATTTCCTCATCTTTGGCGTTTCTGGGTATCCGATGGAGAATTGAAATTGGAACTTTGAGATATTCAGCGCAGCCACCGTTGAAATCTACGCCTGGAAGTCTGAGATTGCGGCAGGCGTGGCTTTGGCTCGATCGACAGGCGAGGCAAGTCCCGCAGTTGATTAGAGGGCGTACGGCTACCCTATCGCCCTAGTCGCAGTTTGTGATGTCGAGATTTCATCTCGACTATACGTCCAACGATCTCATGTCCAAGGATTAGCGGGGGTTTGGCTCGAGGATGTCCTCCTTTCAAAATTGTCATATCGGTGCCGCAAATGCCATTGTAAATTACCTGCACTAACGCCTCATCTGAACCGATCTGTGGTTTCGCAACTTCCTCTACGGCGAGATCGTGAGGACGTTTCCAGACGAGGGCTTTCACGTGGCTGTCCAGCCGCCATCGACCCAGATGATTTGTCCGGTTACATAATCGGAGGCTTTGGATGCGAGGAAGACCATGGCTCCTTCCAGATCTGCTGGTTCTCCCCATCGTCCGAGTGGAATTCTCGAGACGATATAGGACGAGCGGTCCGCGTCATTTTGAAGCGCTTGAGTGAGTTCAGTACGGATATAGCCTGGTCCAACAGCGTTGACATTTATTCGATATTTAGCCCACTCTGCAGCTAAACTTCGAGTGAGGCTCGCTACGCCACCTTTGCTGCTTGCGTAACCGATGATGTTTGGAACACCGATCGCACTAAGCAGGGAGGCAACATTGATGATTTTGCCACCGTGGTTTCTCGCGATCATTTCTTTAGCGACTTCTTGACAGAAGAAAAATGTTCCTTTCAGATTCAAGTCCATAACCTGAGCCCACTCTTCTTCAGTCCATTCCACACTCGGCTTACGGACGATAGTTCCCGCGCTATTCACTAGTATGTCGATCTTTCCGAATTCACGAATTGCTTCCCGCACCGCATTCTGGATTTGCACGCGATTCGAAACATCGCACTGAACACAGAGGGCGTTCCTTCCAAGCTTTTGAACCTCTACTACGACTTGTTTCAAGACTTCCGGAGTTCTAGAGCAGGCAACAATGTCAGCGCCTGCTTCTGCTAACGCCACGGTCGCTGCTGCTCCTATCCCTCGTGAAGCACCCGTCACAATCGCGATTTTGCCGCTCAAATCGAATAGACTACTTGGCATTAATCCTGCACCTCATACGTCACTAAGCAACCAGTGATGTTCAACTGACTTAAAACTGATCGACATTTCTCAAGTAAACGCAAGTGACTGTCGAGACCTAGCCAAAACGACGTGTTAGATGTTAGAAGATTCTTCAGTCGTGCAAACTGAATAAAATTAAATTCAACCTACATGAACCACTGCTTGATTCAATGATCATCACAGATGTTCGCACAACAATAATTCACCTACCATTCACGCACCCCTACATTTGGACTTTTGGAAGTATGCAAGGTGCAACTTCTCTAATCATCCAAATCTCTACTGATGAAAATATAGTTGGCATAGGTGAAGGCACATGTCCCTTCTATCCGAATATTTCTCCGGACATCTCAAAGTTGATCGTGGACTCTTCTCGGCAACTAATATTGAATGAAAATCCTTTCGACATTGAAAAAATAATGCGAAAGCTGTATGGTTTTGGCTGGCACTTCACTCGGCACATGGCTAATTCTGTTTTTGGCGGTGTTGAGATGGCTCTTTGGGATTTAGTCGGAAAGACCTGCAAAAGACCGCTGTATCAATTGTTCGGAGGTTGCCTGAGAAAGGAGATACCCTTCTTCGGTTTTGTCTTCAGGGATAATCTTGAAGCAATGGTAAGTGAATCAAGAAAATATGTTGAGGAGGGTTTCAAGACTCTCTATTTGAAAGTAGGTGTTGATGAAGAGGAGGAGTTGCAACAGCTAGGTAAGATAAGAGATGCGGTTGGATACAGTGTGGCGTTAAGACTAGATGCCAACGAAGCCTGGACGCCTGGAGCAGCCATAAGATTCATCAAGAAAATGGAGAGGTTCGAACCCGAATTTATCGAGCAACCCGTTTCAGCATCTGACCTAGAGGGCATGATTAGGGTTCGGAATACAGTTGACGTACCTATATTGGCAGACCAGAGTTCACGAACACTATCGGAGGCCAGCAACGTGGTTAGAAGAGGTGCAGCAGATGCTCTGTCGACAAGCCCGCTAGATGCTGAAGGTATTGCAGGTTGCAGAAAAGTGGCTGCGATAGCAGAAGCCGCTGGATTACCAGTAATCATGCATAGCAATGTTGAGACTGGACTTGCCACAGCATCGTTTCTGCAAATAATAGCCTCTACACCGAACTTCCTCTATGCTAACCAAACGGAGCTGCCTCACCTTTCAGGAGACATTCTGAAGGAGGATGGGCTAAAATTCGAAAATGGCTGCCTTGAAGTACCAGATAAACCTGGACTGGGCGTTGAACTTGATTGGGACAAGATTAGGAAGTACGCTGATATCTACACAAAGAACATTGCAAAACAACCCACTAAGCCCGAACCATTCAACCCGACCCCGAGGACACCTCATCTCTAACCTCGATCTCCATCCGCCAAATGCTTTCGTGAGAGAGACTATCAAACTCACACGTGTCAACATTCCGTTAAAATGGTATAGTCTCGATGGACTAACCTCGCACGGTAATGGAGGTCTCCTCGGCGACGACAACATTATTGATTGTCTCTTTTCGCATAGAGGTTTGCCTTCGTATTGCTCCAGCACAAAATCTTCGTTATCAATATCCGCTTGTACGTTCGATTCTCTGCATGATATTTCCGGAGTTGGGAGACAGAACTACTGCTTAAACGCCGCTTAATCCAGCCTCAGATAAGCTTCGGAATTTGAAGGCGCGATCAGTTACGGTGAGTGGGTTGAGTAAGGTTAAGCGTTCTAGGTTCAGTAGGATGGAGAAGATTGCTGCTCCAATGTTCATCATACTTGCGATTTGGGCCGTTTATTCATTTTCCCAACTTCTACCAACTCATCCAATTCGACTAAGATAACGTACTCTTCAACCGCTTCACTTTCCCAATCGAATAATCTACCAGACTTTGTGTTGCCTGCGGTTGGATCTAATGGGTTAACTGGACAAACGGTCACCTTCTCATCTTTCCGTGGGAAAGTGATACTTTTTGGAATTTATGGAAGCTGATTGTCTACACTGCGAACATATGGCACCGATCCTAGGCACTCTGTATTCTCAATATGGCGGCAACGTTGTCTTCCTCTCAGTCGTTGGGCCGTGGAATGGCGTAACGGCACAAGATGCGGCAGGTTTTGTTCGAACGTACGGAGTCACATGGACATTGGTATACGATTCGTCAGGAATAGTTTTCAGTAATTATGGAATTCAAGCAACCCCGACCTTCTTCATAATCAGTACAGACGGAGTCGTATCGAGCACATTTCAAGGCGAACAAACCCACGATACTCTGGCTGGTGCACTCTCGGCGGCCAGTTAGAATTCGCCTTCGATAAATAGACGGAAACAATTTTGTCGGAGTCAAGCCACGGTTCACTTGCTTATCATTGATTTCATCGTCTTGGGTGCAGTCAACTCGGCTATGGTGATGTGACTTTTCAGTAGAGAAAGCTGTACAGGTTCGACGAATACTCATGCAAAGTATGGCTTCTGTCGATCACGTCAGACTTACGGTTCTCGTTGAAGATTCCATGAGCAAGCCTGATCTTACCCGCCGAAACACGGTTTGTCATGCCTCGTCGAAACCACGTCAGCTGGTTCTAACTCGAGAATTCTTATGGACACAGGGCCGCCTCCCGATATAGCTCTAAACAACGCAGAGTTGTTGAAGGTTGACCTCCGCAATCTAAATGCGATAGTCATTAGCCACGGACACTACGACCATGTAGGCGGACTGCTCGAAATCCTGGAAAAAATTCATCGACCGACCCCCGTAGTAGTTCATCCCTTGGCCTTTGCTCCAAAATTCTCTCTCACTCCTGATCTCAAGTTCGTAGGACCGGACTTTGATCAAAGATCTGTCAGAGAGCTTAATGGGGTCCTGCTGCTTGCACGCAACTCCGTGCCGGTAGCAACCGGTGTTGTCACAACCGGTGAGATTTCAAGAGAAACTGAGTTTGAGAAGGTTGAGGGATTCTGGACGGTTCAGAACCAGCGTTTCGTTCAAGATCAGATGATTGACGATCAGGCTCTTTTAGTAAACCTGAGGGAGAAAGGTCTCGTTATTGTATCAGGATGCGGACACTCGGGAATAATAAACACCGTAAGACATGCACAGAAAATTGTTGGAATAAGGAACATCCATGCAATCGTAGGCGGTTGCCATTTGGCCAATGCAAATCAGGAGATACTCCAAGCAACCATCGACGAACTCCTAAAGATTCAACCCGACCAGCTCTACCCATGTCACTGCACAGGTCTCAAAGCAATCAATAAGTTTCTTCACGTCTTCGGAGAACGATGTAGAACCACACATACCGGAGATATAATTGAACTCTGAGAATTTGATAACACCAGATTTTCATCCGATGTTAAAGATTCGCATTACATGATCGAGGAATTCCGGATCTCCTTTATTTTCGTGAACATATCGATCTCGGATTCTGAAATTGTTGGTGATAGTTCCGTGAACTCAAGTTTCTCGCATAGACCGATCGAGTTGTAGAACATGCGTTCACGTGCTGCTATCTAACAGTAGTAGCATTCAGATAATCCTAAGAAACAGAATGTTCCTTAGGGAAATAAAGGTTGGAAAAGATTGGTTCGCGTTTCCGGTATGAGTAAAGAAGAAATCGGCAAGTTTCTGTCTCTTCCACACATCGCGAAATTAGCTACAACAAACCCAGATGGCACCCCACAAATCTCACCAGTCTGGTTTTATCGCGAAGGAAGCATGATCTCGATCAGCACTTACAAAGAATCTGTGAAGATCAGGAACATTAGACATAACCCGACGGTTTCGCTGTTGATCGATTCCTCCAAAGGAGGCTTGAAACTAAAAGGAATGTTAGTGCGAGGTTCAGTGAGTCTTATCGAGGGAGCTGAATGTATCAAAATTGTGAAAAGTATCTACGATAAGTATCTGCCAACTAGAATTACACGAACAAGTAAGGCAGCGGCGGCCTTCAAGAAATTAATGACTCAGGAAAGTGATTCCTCAATTTGCATTAGGATCACACCTAAGACAATCTCTACATGGGACTATGGTAAGATGACGGCAAAAGATGTGATGACCGAATCGGCACAGGCATACGTCACCGATAAAGCAACCCAAATTCTTGGCTAGGGTAGAATCTAGCTACAGATAATATCATCCACGGCCAAGGAAGGCGTCCGTCTTAACCAAAATTGGAAGTCACTCTCAATACATTTGTAGCCATCTTGACCCACACCAAGTCAAGGATGCTTTGAGATGGAAGCCAACACGGTATGGATTGAAGGATACAAGAGTGTACTTGACAATGGCAGAGGGCACAGCGTTACAGTGGATCTTCCACCTGAGTCGGGCGGCACAGACGTTGGACCAACTGGACTCGAATTAGCAATCATGGCTCTGGCAGGATGTGCTACAACAATCTTCAAACTGGTAGCGGCCAAGCGAAAATTAACCTATGAATCATTGAAGATCTCACTCAATGCTGAAAAACCAAAGACCGCATCCACCATAACCGAAGTAAAAGGACGCATAGAAATAGCCAGTACGGGAACAGAACAGGAAGTTCAGACTGCCCTGAAACTAACCTTCAAAACTTGCCCAGTAGGAGTAATATTCGAACAAGCAGGAATCAAAGTAAACTACGATCTAGCGCTAAAGAAACCTATGGCGGTAACAAACGCATAGTAAACGTTGCAATGGGCCGCATTGCAGGGCATTACCTGACGCTATTCGCGAAAGCACAGCCGAAATTCTGACGATGTGTTATGTCTTATAATCCGAAATGTTTGAAGACATAGTATTTCGGAAAATCAAGACCTAACGTGAAGAGTAAGGAGAACAGAAATGCTGCAACCACAGCGATTAACGGAATCGCTGGTATGATGAAACCGTACACCCCGAAAACGGCAAACACTATCAACGCGGTTGAGGTGGAGACCGTCAATGCCTTACCCGGCCGCGAAGACCAGAAATGATCTCTCTCTCGCACAATTAATACTCTGAATTGACTTGTGAAGACTAAGTCAGCAGCGCGAACGTACGTAACTCTATCCAACTGAGATGAAAATAATTTACGCCTAATAGTATTCCTATTGCACCCTCGAAAATTAGAAATGCTCCAATTGCAAGCGATGCCCAGGTAAGTTTCTTCACATCCCACAAATTAGGGTTCGTAGTATGCTTGACATTATCTGTCGCTAATGACATTGTTACGAAATCGTTTGCGAAGACTAAGAGCACTACGCCTAGGACTGAGATGATGAGATCATGGAACCAAAAGAAACCTATGACAAGTATACCTACAAACTGTATGACTTTAGTGACCTTATTGATTACCCAGGTCAGCATTCTCTGATAAATTTCTCGACTCGTCTTGATTGCTTCGAGTATGACCCTTATTCCCGGTTCAGTTAGCACAATGCTTGCGGATGCCTTGGCGACATCTGTCGCGTTGTCAACAGCTATACCTACTTCCGCCTGTTTAAGTGCCGGCGAATCGTTAACTCCATCGCCCGTCATACCGACTAGGTGACCGTTGGTTTGTAGGAGTTTTACTACTTGATATTTGTCTTCTGGAAATATCTCCGCCAAACCATCATTCTCTTCAAGAATCCTTGTTTGTTCCGCCTCATTCAATTTTGAAAAGTCGCTCATTAGGTAAATTTTTTCGCCAATTCCCACACGTTCTGCTATCTCTCTCGCAATGGAAACGTTATCGCCCGTGAGCATTTTCGGTTTTACGCTTAAAGCCTTGAGCGCCTCTATCATTTGTTTGGAGTCTGGGCGTGGAGGATCGGAGAGAGGCAGTAGGCCTACGAGGTGGAGAGTGTTGTAATCGTCATTGTCTGATTTTGCGACAGCGAGTGTTCTGTAGCCTAGCGAAGATAGTTCCTCTACCTTATCCGTAACTCTGCTTCGAGTTTGCTCGTCAACTTTGCAAAGCGATATCAAGACTTGAGGAGCTCCCTTGACAACTGAGAAACGTTGTCCGCCACCCTCAACTACTGCTGCAGATCTTTTCGTCTCAGGTTCGAAGGGAGTGAATGAGATCTGACGATATGTACCGTGGTTTGTCGGTAGAGTCTTGCAGTACTCGATCACTGCTAAATCGATAGGGTCTTTTGATTCTTCTTTGGAAGCTAAGCTAGCATAGTTCGCTACGTCCTCTTTTCTAAATTCGGAGTACGGAATTGGGTCGGCGACCGTCAACTTGTTCAGTGTCAAGGTTCCGGTTTTGTCGAGGCATAGTACATCCATCGATGCTGCGTCCTCAATTGAGTCAAGTCTAGTGACCAACACACTCTTTTTTGCCAGCTCCATTGCTCCTGCTGCGAGTACGATTGAGAACACTGCCGGCAACGCTACTGGAACTGCGCCCATCAGGAAGACCAATGCGATGGTAGCTATTCTTAGAATTGGGATTCCAAGCACTAATGCGTCGATTGCCACGATAACGAGAGCGCCTGCGCTCAGGAGCATCATGTATTTGATGATGGCGAACATTATTTGCTCTTGATGCGACTTTGGTTTAGCGATTTTCACTAATTCTGCAGTTCTTCCGAAGAACGTGTTAGTTCCAGTGTTGACTACGAGAGCTGTAACTTGTCCTCGCTTTACAATTGAACCGGAGTATAGAATGCTTGAGGGCTGCGCGTTGACTGGAAGCGATTCTCCGGTCAGCGCTGATTGATCCACGGACGCCGATCCATCGATTATCTTAGCATCAGCCGGCACCAAATCTCCAAGACTGATCGAGATGATATCTCCGGGCACTAGTTCACGTGCATCTCGAATCACCCATTTACCATCACGCAAAACCTTCGCCTTGATCGCCAACCGTGTCTTGAGGATCTCTAGGGCTCGTTGGGAGCTTCGGGAATGATGAAATCCGATTAGAGCGTTTATTGTTAGAAGTCCGAAAATTATTATTGAATCAAGAAGACGGTTCAGTAGATAAGATAATACAACCGTTACTTCTAAGAGCCAGGGCATTGGTCCCCAGTATCGTGACAGAAACTCAACAACTGCGCTACGTTTCTTTTCAGTGATTTCATTGAGTCCGAATGTCTGAATTCGCATTTTCGCTTCAGAATCAGTAAGGCCGCTACTTGACGAATGCGTGAGTGTCGAATGCGTCTTCTAACGGTAGCTGACCGTAATCAGATGTTTTTTTGATACTCAACTTCTTCAACCAATTGTTGTCTTGGTGCATCCATTAGCGGCTGAGTCAGGCATTTCGTATTGTAGCTTTAAAATCATGTTTGCAGATGAGCCGCGATTAAACGTCCAAAGGATCTAAAGGTAATGCGGTTTATGTTTGTGATGTGATGTCTGCACTCTAGATCATGCTGAGATGACAACAGAAGATAGAATTAGAGTGACAGATTACCTCGCTAATGAAAGGATCTTGCTTGGGTGCGGACTGGCATCACGATTATTGTTTTAGGTTGTCGTGGCAAGGATCCAACTCCTTCTGCGGGAACTAGCTGGTTCGACGTCGGTTGGAAGTTGTTTCCTACACGGTGATTCCTGTGAAGTGTCTGATTAGAGTTCCTATAATGTAGAGTAGGGCGGTGGCGAGAAGGATTATGCTCGTGATTTCCATGAAATCCTTTTTGAAATTGGCGCCGGAGATGACTGAACTGTAGAAACTTGTGAACGCAGTGAGCGCTATTCCGAAGGATAATGAAAATGATAGCGCGTAAATCATAACCTTCGTGAGAAAATAGGGAGTAGCGAGGAATAGCGCCGTCACGAAATAGGAGACACCAGTGTAGATTGCTGACATTGCCGCTGAGCCCTTGAAGCCAGCCTTTGCTTGCGCGTAAGCGGCTGAAGCCATCGCAACAGATGCAGCCGCTCCCGCGATTATTCCAGCCAATCCAGCGAGTTCAGTTGAATCGTAAATTCCGAGTGAACCGGCGTGAATTCCCGCAATCTCGACCAACGCGTCTGCCAAGCCGAGAACTATGAATGAGAGATATTTCAGATGGGGTTCTTGGAACTGTTCTTCAAGAGTTCGCTCATGTTCCTTTTCATCAGCGATCATCGCGTCGAAGGCTTTTCTATCTGATTGCGGAATTGAATCCGTCAAGGATTGATATTTCTTGATGGTGTCGGTTTCGTGTCTCTCTAAATATTTGACTGCGAATGTTACTCCGAAAATCAATCGTAGGAAAACAATTAAGTAAATTCTGAGACTGCTTGCTTTGAATTCTTTGTTTGGGCTGCAATATTTTTTCCAGAAAACGTAATGATTTTGCTCCATTGTTGCGAGATTGGTGAGGATTCTCTTGAATTTCTCCTTCCTCTCAAACCCTGCCAATTTGCTGTAGACCGCGAAGTCTGTGAGTTCGTCGCTCACTCCTTCGTATGCGGCTTCCTCAAGAGTTGTCATTTTTGCACTCCGACGTGGAAACTCGGTTTTTCATCTAGGATGGAAGACGCTCTCTAAAGCAGTTCTGGTTCCAGCTTGTATCGAAATTTCACGTGATCAATGTTTATGTGTGGCTAATGCGGTCGCAGAGAATAGAAAACCTGCACCAATGATCGTCAATACTGACAAACTTTCACCAAGAAGGACTATTCCTCCGATCAGACTCACCAATGGTACGAGGTATAACTGCACTGATAGCCTCGATACGGCTCGCTCACCGATTAGCGTGTAGAGGATCATGTTTGCAATTACCGTACTTAGAATTGCCAGATAAATCACAGAAAGCCATCCGATAGTAGATAGAGTCAAGATCTGTGCGACGAAATTTGATGAGAATAATGGAAACGTGAAAACCGTTCCTATCACCGCAAGCCATACTGCGGTAGGAAGTGCCCCATACTCTTTCACGAGTGGCTTCGAACCGACAGAGTACACACTGTACATGAAAGCTGCGATTATCATTGCAACCGGCCCAACAATCTGTCGGAAGGTAAGATCCGCTCCAATTGAAAGAGTGAATGTACCAGCGAGTGCCAAAGCCAAAGCGAGTATTAGCAAGCCACTGATCTTTTCTTTCAAGAAAATTGTAGAGAGCAATGCAATGAATATTGGGCCAAAAGAGATGAGTAGACCAGCTAGGCCTGCTGACACGATGGTCTCGGCGTAGTTAAGTGTAAAGTGATATCCTACAACACTAGCAAAGGAAACTAGAAGGATACGGGGAACATGATTTCTTCTGAATCGGTCTTTTCGGTTTTCCTATAACCGGAGCGAGAATAAGAAAACTACCTGACGCAATAATCCATCTAAGGAACGTCAGATTTTCTGGACTTAACTCAAACTCTGCCCGTTTGATTGCCACGAAAGCTAAACCCCAAATTACGCTCAGAATTAGAATGAGACAATAACTCAGGTTTCTGTTCACTGATCTCGTAAGGCTAGGCAAACTGATCCACACCGTCTATGAAAGTTTGTGTCTGAGTCTTAGTCGTCTACGCTAGTGCTATGAATTGGTTCGTTCAAGTGAAAGCAATTCTTTCTTTCTGTTCTTGCCCCATCGATAACCTCGCATGCTACCGTCCTGTCCGATCACCCTATGGCATGGAATTATTAGCGACACCGGGTTCGTCGCGCAGGCCCTAGCAACCGCTCGAAATGAACCGGGCATTCCTATGGCACGCGCAATTTTGCCGTACGTCGTTGTACTGCCTCGCGGTATGGCTTGGATTTGTTTCCAAACTCTCCATTGGAACGATGTTGCTTGAACGTCGATAGACAAATCGCGACGGAAGTCTTGTCCTCCGAAATATTTCATGAAACACTCGATCCATGGCTCTAGGTCACTATCGTTACGAGTTATAACTGCTGAAGGGTAATCTCGAGTAATTGCGGCTTCAACCGCATCATCTGACTCTCCCAGGCAGACTGCACAGATGCCCTTCTCGGTGACGCCGAACAGTAACCGCCCAGTAGGACATGACGTGATAGTGTATTCAATTCGCATGCCTGCTCCGCCGCGACGATAAGTGCCAGGGCTAACTCCGAATTTATTCTGAATCATTCCGTAAATGCGACTTCTGGAGTTGAATCCTGCATCGTAGAGCGCTCTCATTACCGTCTTACCGTTTCTGAGTGACCCCTTCATTTTTTCCAGGCGACGTGCCTCTATGTATTGACGGGGTGAAATTCCGACTGCCCGCTTGAATGTTCGTTGTAGGTGAAACGGACTTATGCCAGCATGAGCACCAAGTGCTGAAAGAGTGAGCTTCTTTTCGAGGTTAGCGTCTATGAAGCTGCAAATGCTGGCGATAAATTTTGTTTGAGACCTTGTGAGGTCGCGAGGATGACATCGTAGGCAAGATCGGAAACCGAACCGTTCTGCTTCTCCAAAGTCTGGGAAGAAAATTACTTGCTTTCTGTTCGGGCGTTTTGCTGGACATGACGGTCTGCAGTAAACTCCTGTTGATCTGACCGCAAATACGAACACTCCATCGAACTCATCATTTCTGCTCAATGCTGCTATCCATTTGTCTTCCTCTGACAGCGACTGCTCTCGAGTTACCTGCGTCTGCACGTCCATTTTGCTCGATTCGATCTGCATATTCTTCATCCCCTAAGTTCGTAGTTGCTGCATAAGTGGATTGACTCCGAATCTTGCTCTCAAAGTGTCTGATTGATGTCTCCTATCTCATGATTGGGAATGAGTAACCTTCGATGATGCGATCACGTCGCCCAATTTGACACGTTTAGCGCCTCGACTGAGCATTTCGCGCAAGGCCAACTCCGAATCATCTCGGTTAACGTTCACACCACGCGATGCATCATCAAGATGATAAACTTCGAAGCCATTCTGAAGCCCGTCCACTACAGTTTCTTTGACACAGTAATCAGTAGCGAGGCCGCCGACTAGCAATGTGCCGATGCCACGTCGGTGAAGCTTTTCCGCCAGGTCAGTTCCTCTGAAGAACGAGTATGCCTCGTCCTTTTCATAGGCTTTAGACACTACCTCAGCGTTATCAGGCATCATGAGATTTTTGTGAAACTTGGCTCCTTCACTATTTTGAATACAGTGGGACGGCCAGGGTCCTCCCTGTGATTTGAAAGAGCTGTGATCGGGAGGATGCCAGTCTCTCGTGAAGATTATTGGCGCCCCGGAATTACTGAATTTTCTTATGTATTCGTTGAGAGCGGGGATGATTTTATCTCCATCAGGAACTGCAAGCGCGCCGCCCGGGCAGAAGTCGTTTTGGACATCAACAACTATCAACGCCGTACGTTTGTCAATATGAATTTCCAACTTCTGCCACCAATGCGTCCTCTTCGTGACGGAATTAAGCCTACCTCTCACATCAACTCATCCAAGACTGGCCCATGGTAGCAGGTGTGTATGATTCACAATCCCTTTTATGGCGATACGGGGCGTGTTGCAATATCAGACCTGGAAATCTCAGAGATGCTGGTGACAAATGAATGGTATACTGTTCTTCTTGCGGAACTCAAGCAATAAATGATGAGTTAATTTGTCGAAAATGTGGCACAAGAATTCTGCGGGCTCCTGCGGAAAGAATTTCTACGGATGATATCATAACCGAGAATTCTTCAACTAATCGAAGCGTTAAAACGTGAATCTATTCCTTGGAATCGAAGGAACTGTTTAGCCGTCAGATCGCAGTCATCTCAATGAATCATGATCTATATGTGAGTTCGCAGAAGTTATGTGAATCATACTCTTAGCCCAAAACGATCTTTCTCTCCATAAGAGCTTAGCTTGATTCTAACCCCTGAATTGGACAATGGTCAGGATCAAATTCACGATTCTCCATCACTCACGTATAATTCGCATGAGGAGACACTAGTAGTTTGGGCTGATGGTTCAGGATCCGGGTACACATGCTATGTCGTAGAGGATGGTCGCCAAGACGTGCGCAGATTATCTGAAGGGCCTGAGAACCTCGCGGAGTTCTACGCTATTTTGAACGTGCTTCGAGATATTCCTGACCAAAATCTAACCATCGTCTCCGATTCACAATCCGTGGTGGCTATTTTGAATCGACAGGTAATGGGAAATGCCAAAGCAATACAACCGTTGGCAGCAAGGATTTTTCATCGGTGCAGGAACAGAAAAGTGAATTTTCTTTGGGTTCCACGCAGTGAAAACACGGCAGGCCTGGTGCTCGAACGGTTAATTCAAAGCCGATTTCACATCAACCCACACATGGATGCTCTGGTTCACGGGAATTGACTCCTTCTGAGGAAGTAACCTGTCAAGCGGTAAGATTCTTATCTTCTAAAACAGCATTTGATTTTGCGGCAGAACCCGTGTGGTTAGCATGACGCAAGACACAGACTGTAAGTGCCGTTTGGAATTCGGCCAGCGTTAGGCCGGCTAATCCCCATCTTTTTTTAGGAGGGAACGAGCGACGCGGGCTATGGCATCAAGCCATAGCCACCAACTGCTTCGGCGTAAGCAGCCATGACAGGTTAGCTGCTTTCTCACTTCCCAGTTTAATGATTTGGAGCTTGCACAATCCACCTTTCTTCAGAATTGGTGGACTGCTTATGTTTCCGTAAATTAGTTTTGAGATTATCGCGCCTAGTTGCGGTTCATGTCCAACAAGGATGACGTTTCTGCATGCTCCATATTGCGAAATCAGCTCTTCCACAAGGTCTTCGGGTGGAATTTCAGGGGTAAGCATTGGGGTTGTTTGTATCGCTTCGCCTAAGCGGAATTGTCGAGCCACTATGAATGCGGTTTCCAACGCACGGCGGTAGGGGCTTGTGAGGATTAGGTCGAATTTGACTCCAAGACGTCGCATGCCGCTCGCAATGCGTCTCATTCGACGCACACCTTTGGCAGTGAGAGGACGATCTGAGTCCAAAGGACATCCAGGATCTCCGCGTTGCATTGCAATCGCATGTCTGAGTATGTAGAGGGTTTTCATTTTTATGGGTCGGATTTGATCTTGAGAGATCGGTTTCAATAACTCGCTGAACCTGCTCAGTGAGCTTAGAAAGCGTCGAGTTGTTTCATTCTTGCGAGCTTCTGTCTCTTGCCAGATTTCCATCATGGCTTTCCGTTGATCGCCATTCTCCCACTTGTATTCTACTAGGTTCTTCATGAGGACAGCGAAATCTTGTATTTCTCCCATTACTCTTGCAAGCCACAGGGCATTCCGTACATGCTTTACTTCGACTTCAGATAATAGCGGATAAAATGTCTCAAGCAAATATCGGAAGGGTTTGAAGGCGAGTCGTACGCGGTGAACTGTAGCATATTCTCCGGGGTTTAGTTCTTTGAGACGTTTCGCTACAAGTTCGAACGCGTCGTTAACAGTCTCTTCGACTATGTTCTGCGCCTTATCTGGGGCTATGCTGCCGCGACGGGCATTCAGACTGACCTTAATTCTTCCTATCGCAGAATCTAGCGGGTTAACGAATGCAGGAGTGGTGACTTGCTTTGAATGTTTAAGGTGGATTTCTTCGTCGTCAAGAAGGCTTTTGTAGAATTTTTTCAGTTCCGGAAAATCTTTCGAAATCTTACGTATCGTGGAGATTTGAACCTGTATGTCACGAAGGTCGCTCAGGCCTGACACCTGTTCATTCAGTCTCTCTTGAGCTGCATTGACATTGCTTTGAGGAATGAATTTATGAATCAAATCGAGGATCGCTGTCAACCTTCTAATAGCCACTCTCAGGTCGTGCACAGTTGTTCGTGTTGGTTTCGTCTGAAATTGTTTTAGAGCGATTTCGTACTGCGCCCATTTTTGCTCTAATGCTCGGGCGATAAATCCGAGCACATAGTTTGGTTGCGATGGGTTCACTCGGAATCGAGGTTTCGTTTTTGTAGTCTGTTTAGCTGGAGATTTTCTTGACGGCGTCTTTCTCACACTTTTGGCGACAATGGGCGGAGCGATTTGGGTGGGCAAACTTTGGGCGCTTTTCCGGATATGTTGGGTTCTTCTTCCGGTTCCGTTGTTTGTCTTCGATTTCGAAGTAACCTTAGATTGAATCCGTAATGGATTTTTGGTGTTGGACCTTGAGGCCATCTATAAGCCCCAAACTATTGATTCTTCACCGGAGAAGCTAAGCCCTAGGATTCGGCTTCCGGAATACGGTTTATAATTAGAGTGCGGTGTCACGCGTTCCACTACTGGATTTGCACTTTCTTCTTGAATATCTTCTCGAAAAGTTGACATCCGTGGTTTAACGCCCATTTTTCAAGCAACATATCACCGTCTCCCTCGAGAAAGATTCTGAACTTATTCCCACTCCTACCAACCCGGATCTTTTTAACTCTGTTTGCGTGCTCGCGATCCAGAGCCTCGGCGAGCCGCAAAATTGCGGCCAGTTTTAGGACAATTTGGCGTTGTTTTGGCGTTAGTTCGTAAAATTCCCTATGATTTGGTTTCGGAATTGACCTGCGGTGATACCTTACGACGTTCGCTATCAAGGCCTTCTGAATTTCATCTAGGCCGATGAGAGGTGAGGAGTTGATGATGTAGTATGAATGCTTGTGGTGGTTAGTCACCGAGATGTAATACCCCACATCGTGCAGCAGAGCTGCCACTTCAAGTAAGAGCCGTTCTTCATTGCCGAGTTTGTGAAGTTTCATTGTTGAATCGAATAGGTTGAGAGCAAAACGAGCTACATTGCCGGCATGTTGCTGCTCGTAATCATATTTCCTACCCAGCAAATGTGCAGAAGTGATAACCTGGGCGGCGGGATAGTGGTTCGGATTCTCCAGTCCGCATTTTATCCGCCATATCAATGAGTAAGCCGTCCTTGACACCGACGCGAGGAATTAGAATCTCGTTG
Source organism: Candidatus Bathyarchaeota archaeon (assembly GCA_963848755.1). GTDB lineage: Archaea > Thermoproteota > Bathyarchaeia > 40CM-2-53-6 > 40CM-2-53-6 > FEN-987. The sequence goes on from CAWKES010000031.1 coordinate 48,754, forward strand.
ATGTTGGCTTCGCGAGCGATGTTCTGTAGTACCAGCGCGGCCGGAATAATCACATCGGCGCGATCGGATCGTAATTTGAAGTCCTTTATCCTATCCTCATAGGAACGGGCTTGAAGTTCCTTTAGAATAATATCGAGTTCTTCGATTGTAACAGATGTGTTTGTCTTGCCTTTGCAAATTTCTACCCGCAAGTCTCCAAGAGACTCAACGTTCCCGCCTGTTCCAATGCATACATCGATCTTGTGACCCGTAATCTCTTCTCTTAGGCGAACATCAGTAACTTTGACGTACTGCCGGACCAGTTGTCGAAAGACGTTTTCACCACGTTTCTTTAGCTCTAACAATTGCATGAGACGAACTGATCCGATAGCGAAAGTTTGCGTTGCAATAATTTCTTTCTGGGTGGCTAGGGTGACTTCGACGCTACCTCCACCAATATCAACGAGCAACGCCAACTTATTCTGAATTTCTAAGGCTCGAGAAACTGCTAGATGTTCGAGGCGCGCTTCTTCTTCTGCATTGATGACATCGATTGAAATGTCTGTTGCCTTTACTATTTGGTTAATGAAATAGCTTCTATTCCTCGCTTCTCGCAGCGCGCTAGTTCCAACGGCCTTGATCACTTTCACTTTGTAATGGTTGATAAGTTTACGAAAACGTATGAAAGCTTCGATGCTCTCAATGAGCTTATTCTCAGAGATCTCGTATCGAGCGAAAACATCAGCTCCTAAACGTACTGATTCTCTGCTGGTTTGAATGAGATGCAATTGCCGGTCTTCGTCGAACGACGCGATTGCGAGACGCATCGCATTTGAGCCAACATCAATCGCAGCTAGCTTCGGCATTCAACTTCCTTCTGCATCAAAGTTTGCTTGTCCGATTCTACGTGAGGTCGAACCTGCCGGTCATCCAGAGAGTTGCTAGATTTATGGTCTCCTAAACGCAAACATGACGATCATTTAGTGACTCACGATGATATCATAAGCCACAAAATCTTCACTGTGAGAACGAATTTTGGATACGAATCTTTCATTTTCATAGTTGCGTTGCTGAAATCGTATAGTAATCGCTGACTTAAGATCCTAGGGACAGTTGGCTTGTCACACTTGCCCTCTAACCTTTAGTCGTGATGCAAGACGAACTACAATGTTAAGCCCCAACACGATAATTAGGAGGATTAATGCAGCGCCCCAAGCAATCGCATGCGCATTGGCGTAAGGCGCCGTGCCAAAATCAAAGATGAGAATTGTGAGAGTTGTTGTCGGCTCATTTGGGCTGTGAATTAGGAATTGTCCTCCTAATGCCGTGAAGAGCAGCGGAGCTGTTTCCCCCATGACACGAGCGACAGCCAAAGCAATTCCTGTAACTACTCCTGCTCTAGCCGTACTGAGCAAAATATAGACCAAAGTCTTTGCCCTAGAGATTCCGAGCGCAAGACCTCCCTCACGCAAGGTTGACGATACAAGTTTGAGTGATTCATTGGTTGAGATTGCGACTATAGGAATCATCATGAAACCAAGCGCAACACCTCCGCTCCACGCCGAAAAATGGTTTGTTACCGCAACGATCAATTGATAGACGAAAATACCAGTAACAATCGAAGGCACATCAGTTAGAATTTCCGCCAGTAACCTGACATAGTACGAAAATTTCCCAGGGTACTCAGATAGGTAAGCGCCTCCCAAAATTCCGATAGGTATACCGATCAAGCAGGCGATAGCAACCACGACGAGACTTCCAATAAGCGCATTAAGAATTCCGCCTCCGGATGCCCCAATCGGAGGTGTTACCTTTCGTAAAGAAATCAAGACTTAAAACTGATGCGCCATTCACTATAGTGTAATATAGAATCGAAATGAGAGGAATAAGAGCTACCAGAAAGCAGAGTGACGCGAAAAAGAAGTATGCCAGGTTGCTGTATTTCCTTTTTGAATTGTAATCTAACATTAGGTTTCACTCTTACTGTTTAGCTTTGAAACCCAACTTGCTAATGATAACTCGTCCAGCAAGATTCATTAGGAATGACATTCCAAAAAGAATCAGCCCTAGCTCGAACAGCGCGCTAAGGTAAACTCCATTTCCGGCAACTTCCGTAAATTCGTTTGCAATAACACTCGGTATTGTTTCAGCAGGCAGGAATAATGATGGAGAGATTCGCGCAACGTTCCCTATGACCATCGTGACGGCCATCGTCTCACCAATTGCTCTACCCATCGCCAGCACAACGCCAGCAATTAGACCTGTACTTGGCAAACGGCAACACAGCCGTCTTAATGGTTTCCCACTTCGTGGCGCCGAGCGCAATACATGCTTCACGTTGACTTGTTGGAACAGCTGAAATTACTTCCCGCATGACTGAAGATGCGTAGGGAATTATCATTATCGCAAGAATCATTCCTGCTGTCAACATACCGATACCGTCAGTTTGTCCGGTGAAGAATGGTAGAAATCCTAGTTTCGAACCCAACTGCGCGTCCACGTAGACCCTCATGAATGGAACTAGCAGCAAATAATCCCCACAAACCGTAAACAACGCTTGGAACTGCTGCCAGCATCTCAACTAAGAATAGCGACGGAGCCCGCACTTGTTTGGGAGCGAGTTCAGCTTGGAAAAGTGCAACTCCTAGACTTATCGGTACGGCGAAGATTAGAGATAACACAGTTGTTACGACCGATCCGTACATCGACGGTAACGCACCCAGGATAGGCGGGCCACCATTTGCTGGGAACGGATCCCAGTCAGAAGTAAACAGGAAGTTCAGACCATATGCTTGAATTGACGGAATGCTTCCGTTACCAATTTCGTAAACCAGAAGAACAGTAATGATAGGAATAGCTACAGCAGCTACTCCGAGCATAATATGTAGAAGGCTAGACGGTGGTCGGCCGTGCTTCTGCGTGGAGGGTCGGGCCTGTTGTGTTTGCAACAGGTCTCTTATCCTACCATAGTGGAGGGGAGTAGTGGGGTTCCTTGGTAGTTGAGGGTTAGGAGGAATTGTTCGTCAGCTGCCACCACGTTTGCTGGCAATGGGACATAAGCCAAGCCGCTTGAATATTGTTGTCCACCGTGTATTTCCCACCAGAAGAAGTATGCTAGGACTTGTGCTTTCTGTTGTGTTAGGTCAGGGTTCAGTGACATGTCCTTGTAGGTTAACATATACGTGTAGGTGCGATTGGGTATGATTGAGCTCCTTGAGCATTAACGATGTGCAAGCGTAAGATCCGATGCGTTAGGTGTTCCAGTTGCGTTCTGGGCAGCCCACAGAATTGTCTGAAGCGTCGGTGACGACATAGTTCCCTGCAGCATTCATTACGGCTCCAATTCCCAAATGATTTTGGAGGGCATAGATCAAGTCAACGTAACCGATAGCGCCGGGTGTTTGAGCTACGGTTCCGGCGACTCCAGAATTGCCCTTTGATCCAACTCCATTAGCTCCCACGGCGGTGTCGACCGGCCATTTAACTGAAGTCGCATAACCCACTTCAGTTGCCCAGTTGATGTTTACTACGGAGAGATAATTGGTGAACGCGTATGTTGTTCCACTACCGTCAGATCTGTGCACGGCCGTGATTATGTTCGTAGGCATCGTTACGCCTGGATTGATCGCTTCGATCGCAGGATCATTCCAATGAGTTATAGTACCATTATAGATTCCAACGATTACATTTGGCGTGAAGTTGAGTACGGTACCATTTGCTAGACCGAACGGAACCAGATTATACGTCATGACGACGCCTCCAAGAGTTTCAGGGAACAAGGCCAATCCTGGAGCGGCCGCAAGCTGAGCATTTGACAACGGAGCATCTGAAGCACCAAAATCAACAGTCTTCTTACTGATCTGTTGAATTCCACCACCGCTACCGATCGGATTGTAGCTGATAGTAACCCCGGAATACATTTGATTAAACTGCACCGTCCAAGTCTGGATCAGCGGTGCAGGAAACGTAGCCCCAGCCCCGAGTAGTGCAACTGTGGGCATTGTAGAAGGCATCCCACCGTTCATCGCAGATGACATGGTCGAGCTTGTCATACTCTCGGTCATCATAGTCTGGGATGAACTCATCACCGTTTCAGTTGAGTTCATGACTGGGGAGACATTCATCACCGTTTGCGATTGACTGGCGCTTGAGCTGCTCGAAGAGTTTGCCATGGATTGATACGCCACGGCGCCAGCGATGATCACGATAATAACAACTGCAATAATGATATAGCGTGTTTTATTCTGTTTAGCCGGTTCCTTTGACATCTTCATCAAAATTCTACACACGTACATGGAGTATTTAGTAGATCACTATAGTAATCACGAGCTTACACGTGAAGCTATACGACTCGTGTAACTTACGTTCAACTAGCTTGCAGTACGGGTAATCATCCGATAATTATATGTTGAGTTCGCAATCACTAACAGATGTCATCCGGAGCCGTGAAAGAGAAGGCACGCTGACTGCCTGGAAATCGTGGGAAGAAATGAAAGATAAGATGAAGGTAGAGGAACTCAGCGCCGGTTTTGGAAAAAAAACTGTTCTCGAGAAGATTTCTGTTGGATTTAAGGAAAATAATGTTACTGCATTAATTGGACCATCGGGATGCGGTAAATCTACGTTTATCCGTTGTCTAAATCGTATGCATGAAGTCACGCCGGGTGCATGGATCTCTGGGAAGATAATTCTGGACGACGACCAAATACTCGAAGCTGATCCGGTTCAGATACGCCGCCGAATTGGAATGGTATTCCAACGACCAAACCCATTTCCAACGATGTCTGTATTCGATAACGTTGCGGCTGGATTGAAGTTAAACGGAGTCAGAGATAACAAACTGATCACTTCTCGAGTTGAAGAAAGTCTTAGAGGAGCAGCTTTGTTCGAAGAAGTAGGCGATAGATTACATCATGAATCTGGAGCAAGCCTATCTGGAGGCCAACAACAGCGACTATGCATCGCCCGCACTCTAGCCGTTTCCCCTGAGGTCGTGCTGATGGATGAACCATGTTCAGCACTCGATCCTATGGCCACGGCAAAAATCGAGGAACTCATAACCCAACTCAAAGCGAAGTACACGGTAATCGTAGTTACGCACAACATGCAACAGGCGGCCAGAGTGTCCGATATGACAGGATTCATCTATCTGGGCAAGCTTGTTGAATATGGGCCTACCGAACAAATCTTCTCCAATCCTCAAAACGAACTCACCGAGCGATACATCAGCGGAAAGTTCGGTTGAATTCCATTGCCACGCTTAATGGATATGGGTCTCGAGAGACTATCTAATGCCATAACCGATATGGCCGGCCTGGCCCAGGAATCGGTCTTGAAGGCGTTACTAGCCTACGAGAAAGGAGAGCGAATTACTCAAGAGGCATTCACTCGATCAAACAAACTATCAACTTTAGACTCAGAGGTTGATGAACTCGCGGTTGAGCTACTAGCTAGATATCAACCCGTAGCTGGCGATCTAAGATTTATCGTGTCATGCCTCGAGATATCTAATGGGTTCTCGCGTTTCGGCAGATACGCCTACGATATCTCGCAGGTCCTTGAGATTTACGGCGATATATCACAATGCGACAAGTCTCTCGTGCATGAGCTTGGCGACAAAGTCATCAAGATGATCCAAACGAGTATCCAATCATTCAAGACGCGAGACATTAAACTCGCAAAATCCATACGCCAAGATGACGACCAAGTGGACCGAATGTACACACAGTATGTGAAGGAACTCTCATTATCTAAATCTCCGTCAATAAAATGCGCGCTGGCCTCAACACTCGTACTCAGATATTTAGAGCGAATCGCTGATCACGCTTGCTACATTGGAGATTCAGTTACATACATAGAAACAGGCAGTAAGATATAGTACGATGACGAAAAGGAATATGTAAGGATCAGTAATCACTTTGAGTACCATGAAAATGGTGAAGCGCACGCAACCTCAGGAAGCGGCGGATGAACAGTATCTTCATGAGGACAGATACGTTCGTCGCGTGCAAGTCACAGGTCGCGGATCCTATATCGTCTCAATTCCCAAGCATTGGGTCGAAGCAGCCGGCCTCAAGAAAGGTGGGCGTGTTGAGTTTAGTAGACAACAAAACCGAGGTTTACTTCTTGCACCATTCGACGGAGGAGGGATGACGGAGGAACGAATGCGCTGCGAAATTGCTCTCCCATCCGACGCCGATCCCGACGCAGTCACACGGAAGATAATCTCCCTTTATGTCATTGGATTCTCAACTATTGAAATCACAGCAAAAACCGGAACACTAACTGCAGGAGTCCGAGATAGCATAAGGAATGTGGCGAGACAGAAACTCGTTGGGACAGAGATGATCACTGAGTCGTCACGAAGTGCGACACTTCAGGTCCTCTTGAATTATCCGCAGCTACTCGTTCCCGACGCATTACGCAGAATGAGTTCTATTATGGCATCGATGCAACAAGACGCTACTCTAGCGCTTACTAGCAACGACAAAGAACTGGCCGCGCAGGTAATCAAAATAGATGATGAAATCGATAGGTTCAGTCTTTTCATCATACGACAACTCAAGTGGGCTGTACAGCACCCGCCCCTACTTGAAAAGATAGGTCTTAGGTCCCCTGTAGAGTGCCTCGGTTACAGGATCATTACGAAGAGCGTTGAGCGATCAGCTGATCATGCCTGCCGAGTAGCCCAAAACGCTCTGGTATTCGATCGTCAGCTCGATACGGTGCTTGTTAAGGACGTTAATTCGCTTGGACAAATCTCCCTCAGAATGATGGAAACTGCGTTACGAGCTTTGCATACACAGGATTACGATCTTGCGGAAAACATTCTTCTTGAGAAGGAGAAGATGTCGGGTCTTGAATCGAAACTTGTAGAGCGATTATTTAGGGAGAAGATGCCGGCTGACGAAGTATCAGCCATGACACTAATTTCTGAAAGCCTCCGGAGGATCGGAGAGTATGCTACAGACGTCGCAGAGGTTGTTCTGAATCTAACTGTCGAGAAAGCCATCCAGCAACCGGTAAAGGCTCAGTAACGCGATTCGCGTAGAGCCTTACACGCGACTATTCGGGCTAAGATAACTAACTAAATAGTACAAATCGTTTCTAGTCCCGACGAACAGTGAACGACGAAATCGAATTAAGGCAACTGCAGAACGAAGCAACCTTCTGAACTGTACGACTCGTTTTACCAGTTCTTAAAAACTATCGAAATTCTACAATTTCATCACGTGCTACTAGCGAAAGACTGATCTATGCTGAAATCGGCATTACTTGCACTGTTGGTCTAATCACAGCACATCGAGTTATGTCAGAAGAACATGTGCCGCGCGTTCCGCAGAACTCTTCACAGGATTCAGCAGTCTCTAACTCAGAATATGCAAAGCCGCAGAACTCGCATTGGTAAACGAAAGTTCCCTTTCGAAACATTTGGTTAACCATTTCATATCCTCCTCACGCTATCGCTACGGGAACGAGCGAGTTGCTCATGAAAAATCCTTTGAGACCACAAACTTCACACATGGCACCTAGTTGAGTATCGCATCCATCTTCATAGTAGATGTTTAGACTTCTACCGCCACATTTCGGGCAGGAGTTACCCGTGCTTTTTTCCATTACAAACACATCAGATTTGAATTCATTTTCCTTTCAGACATCATGTAAATTGGCATGAATTAGCTAAAGAAATTCGTGTCTACGACTCATACATGCGCCTGTTAACTATACGATTCGTATAGAAAATGTCCGAGACCTGTTATCGTGCTGTAACACGATGAATATTTAGACTTGATTTTCAGGAATCCACAAGAAAATGAAATGAAATGATTTTGCTTGTGGTCCTCGTACGTATAGTTGAATTTGTTGTAGGGTTTTCTTCCTTTTTCTCCTATACCAAGAGACTGTTTAGTCTCTGTCTTGGTGAGAGAAAATCGAAAAATTAATATAAAAAAGGAAAGGGGCGGGAGTTTTGCTCCCGTGTGACGTTTTACTTTCGTCGTCTGCGTTGTAGTAGGTATAGTGATGCTGCTAGTGCTGCGAATGCTACTATTGCCATGTTGCTGAATTCTGGTACGGGTATGTTGGATTGTTGTAGGTAGAGGTTACCTGCAGTTCCTAGATTCACCGCCAGTCACAGCTACGGATAGTGTTTGTGATGCGATTCCGGGGCTTGCGATGGTTAGCGAGTATGAGCCTGGGGTTAGGTACATGCCGTATTGTCCGTCGAATGTGTAGTAGTTCCAGGATGCTCCGTTCGCACCTGTGACTGATATGGTTGCCCAGCTGAGTGGTCTGAAGTCGTTCGCCCAGGTGAACGCTAGTGCGGTACCTGAGATGAACCCGTTCAGATCAACCTCGAATATTCCGCTCGCCTCACCGGACAGGTGTGCTCCACTGATTTGCCACACGCCTTCTTGTGAGTAGGGTCCAAGATGGTTCGGTGCCATACTATGCCCAACACCCCAAGCGCCTAAGGCTAAGTCTTCTGTGAGGCTGATGCCTGATGTTGCTGTGGTTCCGGGTATGATGTGATAGGATTCACCTAACAGCAGTCCCTGAACTGGTGGATAGTATTGAGGGAAGCAGTTTGGAGGGCCAATTCCAGTTGGGGCGCATGATGAGGCCTGTGTTGGGATTTGTCCTCCTTCGGATCCACCTGATTGTTGGGTTCCGGAATTGTTGAGGTACCAATTCACGAAGTCAACTTCAGCAGTCCAACCGCCTTGGTAATCAGGGAAACCTGAGATGCCTGTGTTCGGGAACCATCCAGGTGCATTCCATGTTGGTCCCGGGTTCTTGTAGCAGTCTACTTCGAAACTGCATTGTCTGGTCGTTACTGGTATGATTGGGTCTCCGAAGTATTCGCCGACGTGTGCGTTGTTGCCGTCTGGTGAGTCTGTGCCTGATGCCGGTACTTGTGGTAGGCCGGCCATTGTTACATGTAGTAATGTTATGCCGCCGGGTATGAAGTTGTATTCGTTGGATGGCGCTATGAGTGCGTGAAGTGGACCGAATGGGAACCTGAATGTTCCATCAGCTGCTACTGCACGTCCGTTTTGCGTTACGCCGTTTACGACACAACCTGTGAGGCCGGCACAGTTGTTTACTGTTGTGTATGTTCCTTCACTGGACATCCATTCGGCGACTAGGTTTCCTTGGTCGTCGAATAATCTCACTCTTCCTGACATGTTCATGTCGGTTGGGGTTATGACGTGTTCTTTCTTGAAGAGTATGTCTAATGTTACGTTTACTCCTATTACGAGGTTGAGTCGGATGTCTGCTGTTTGGGTTGGCTGAGCGTATGCTGAGAAGTCTTGGTCTTGTATGTAGCCGTAGGTGTATCCGCGCAAATCATACTGACCAGGCCCGAAGGCTGTTGGAATCGTTTGGTAAATGTTCGGGAACAAGTATTGAGCGAATGGGTTCATTGGTGTGCCGCCTGGGCTGACAACCCATAGGCTGTCGGTCCAAAGTCGCACTTGTCTGTTGAATACGTATCTTCCGGAACCGTAACCGCCTAGGAAGCCCGGTCGTTTAAGTTCCTGTCCGAAATAGGAGCTGTTGGCGTCTTGTGGGAATACTTGGCCTAAGCTATTGAGTGGATCCCAGCCACCACCGGTTGCAGTTACGTTGTTCTCACTGGCGCTTTGGAAGAGTTCGAAGGTGGTTATGGTTGAGGGGAGCTGTCCGTTCTGGTAGCCGAACATGTCGCCCATGTATCCTTGCAATGTTCCATTCTGGTAGATTCCAACATCAATTTCTGCTCCGACACGTTGATGGAACTGCTCCCAAGTTAGGATAGTTTCCTTTGGATATTCCAACTGGGATGCCGAATTCCCAGTTTCGGTTGACTGTTGGTCGTTCCCAGTCGATGCTGAAGAGGGTTACGTTGAATCCTGCGCCTCTGATCATGTGGTCACTGATGCTGGTTACTGTGCCTGAGAGGGTTACTGATACTTGTTCTAGTGGGCCTTGTGGAAGGTAACCTAACGCAAAGGTCCAAGGTGTGTATGTTCCGGATGGTATGCCGTAGTTTTCACCACTCCAAGTATCGTTGATTCCCCAGAACTGAATGTTAGCGCGACCTGTGTTGATGGCTATAATATTCAGTCCAGCAGGGTCGAGTGCAACTCCGCATCCTGTGAATGTCTTAGGTTCGCCATGACCAGTGTATTGGCTGACGGCGTTAGTGAGTGATGTTCCGCCGTAGCATGAGGCCCCCTTCGCCGCACTTGCTGTTTGTACTGTCTGTACGTATGATCCTGTTCCTCCACCTTTCGAGTATCCATTTCCGATAGCCTTACCATGGTAATTCGTTCCGAAGCTATTGTATCCGAGTGCACTTTGGTTGTAGGAGTAAATGTGCCCATCCGCTCCAGCCAAGTAGCCTGTTAGGAATCCGGCTCCGGTGTCGATTGGGTCTTCAATTAGGGAGTTGGCTTGGTTGTGGAAGTGTACTGTTTTGTTGACCCAGCTGCTTAGGCGTAGGTCGATTGGTAGCGTTACGTCTCCAGCCCACTCTTGTGGTGTAACGTCAAAGTAGTACTCCTGGAACGTAGAACCATCCAGAGCCGTCTGAACATAACGGAACACCCAAGCACGTGCATAGTATCTGCCAGGCGTTAGACCGTTAACCCAGGTAGCGTACACTTGCGGAACCATGCCGCTCAAGATCCCGTGGCGCACCATACTCACCCTTCACACCAAACTCAAAGTGGAATGGAGTCGTTGTACCACCCTGAACAAACCAGTTCTGGGGTGGACCAACGCCTTCTGGGTCAGAGGTTCGAAGTCCGAGCGAGTTTACTTGGGACGTGTCGTTAACGTATCCGTTTTTGACTCCCGTGAATAGGTTTGGAGGATCCTGGTATGCTAACGGGTTGACTGTGCTATATTCATGCCATGGGAATGCAATTGCGCTTCCTAAGCGTGGGTCGCCGCATAGTCCAGCATGTCGTCTACCAAAGTACATACCCTGTCCTCCAGCGACGCATGGAAGAGGTGACCATGAGACTGGAACAGCACCTAGATCTGGAATGTTGCTTAGTGTTACTCCATCGTATAATTCGATTTTGATGTATTCATTGTATGTGGTGTTTGAGCAGGCTGGGAAGGATGATGGTGATGTTGCACAATTCGGAAGTTCTCCCATCCAAGGTTCGTCACCGAACTGATGTTTCGTGAACACGTTACCATGAATAACGGGTCCAGGTTGCAGATAACAATCGAAATGCAATGATTGGCCTTTAAGAATTGTAACACTGGGTTCGACCAGTTGTTGCGGAAAGCCAGCGGCCTCTGCATAAATATCATAGATGCCAGGTGCTAAGCCTTCAACCTCATAATGCCCATTCGCTGTGGCGTTAAAGTATCCCTGTGCGTCAACGGTTGGTAAGTCTGGGCGTTGTTCGACCAGTGTAAGGGTCGAGTCGTGTTTGCATCTTCGCCCAGACTCGACCTGCTTCACCAATCGGTTGTCCATACAGTGTAGAATTGTAACCGCCATAGCGGCAAACTCCTGTAATTATCGCCGGATCAATCTCTCCTTTCACTAGCAGGACGGGCCAGTTTTCGGTTGGAACAAATTGCGTTTGGTTCTCACCGAGCGCCGACTGTCCTACTATGTCGTTGTCTCCGTAGAGTAGCATTTTGAAGAAGTATCTTCCCGCCATCCAAGGCGCTTGTACGCCATTGATGCGAACATAATACCATTCTCTGGCTGCGGTGAAGTTGATCATTTGGTGGTTGATGTAGCTGGGGCCTGGTCCAGGTGTACCTTCATAGGTTGCGGGAGCAGAGCATGCGGTTGGGAAGTATGGTGACGCAGAGTTTAGTCCTCCTCCGCTGTTTCCACTGGTTCCACTGTTTCCTGGCCCTGTAGGAGCGAAGGCTGTGCAGCCGGCGTCTGTTAGGATTGTGACGGCGGTCCAGCCTGGTGCATATCGGTCACATGGGCTTAGTCTGTCAACGTAGATGTTTCCGTAATTGTTGGTGATTGTTGAAACAACTTGGGATACGTCTGGTGCAACGAAACCTGGTGGAAGTAAGATTACTAGTCCGCCCCATCCGTGTCTCCAACTGCAGGTGGCGAAGGTTTCAGTAGTAGAAATAACGCCGCAGTTTGTTGAGTTAACTGCGAAGATTAAGTCGCCGGTTGATCCTGCGAGTACGGCTCCGAAGGGAGCGTAGGCACTGCCTTGTAGCTGATACCAGGAGGACTGGGGTGCTCCGGGTGGAGCGCAGTTACTGTTAATGTAACTAGCTCCTTCCGAGACTTTGGAGACCTGTCGAAACTGTGCAGGGGTAGGGTGATTGATAACCTGGATAATTCAAGTTCGAGGCGAAGTTCGGTGATCCTCCGTAGGAGTCTTCTCCGCCACCAGGCCAAACATAGCCTATGACCCCTGATACGTGAGGGTCGAAATCGTTTTGATGCCACGGATATGATCCGGTTAAGTCACCTATAGTAAAGTGAGCTTGTACCGGATTCATTACGGCAAATGTGCTAATTACGAAAATTGCGACTACAAACGATGCTATTAGCTTCTTACTGTGCAACTTTCCATTTTCTCCAGTGATTTAGATCTACGAGTGCCGAAGGGCAGAATTCAATGATACTTAAGCGGACCACTCGAAATCCGATATATCACACGATTCATGAGGATGCATATACGAGGTAATATAGAGGTCGATGAACGATCAAAAGTTGACAAAAAATTAGAAAATTTGAAAATTATCTGAACTTTAGTGTTTGGTGAGGATTATTTGGTTAGGTCAGCCCAGATTTTTGCTGGTCTCCAATTGTAGACGATTGTTTTTAGTCGAGTCATTTCTTCGATGCTGTAGCCTGATTCCTTCTCTGCCCATTCCTGATTCTTTGTTTCCTCCGAAGGGATAGTATCCTACGCCGTGGCGGGGGGCGGCGTTTATTGTTACTTCGCCTTCCTCAAGTCTTTTTGCAACTTTTCTTGCTTGGTTGATGTTTGTTGTGAAGACGCAGGAGTCTAGTCCGTATTTTGATTTGTTCGCTAATTCTATGGCTTCGTCTACGTCTTTTACTCTCACTATTGGTATTACGGGACCGAATGTTTCTTCCCAGACTATTTTGGCGTCGGTTGGTACGTTGTCGAGAACGGTTGGTTGGTAGTAGTTGTCGTCATGTTTTCCTCCAAGTAGCAGTGTGGCTCCTCGTTCAATAGCATCTAAGACTAATGCGTGCACACGTTCTGCAGAGGCGTTGTCAATCAGTGGTCCTAATTTATTGGTGGGATCTCGTGGATCTCCCAGCTTGTAATTCGCGGCTTCGTTCAACACTTTGTTGACGAACGTGTCGGCTATCGTTTTCTCTACGAATACGCGGCTTATGGCGTCGCATCTTTGGCCGCTGTAACTTAATGATCCTTTTGCGGTTTCAAATGCGGCGAGGTCTAGGTCTGCGTCGGATAGGATGATCGCGCATCCTTTGCCTCCTAGTTCCATGTGAAGTCTCTTCAGGCCTGCGGCTTGAGCGAGTTTTTTACCGATCTCAGTGCTTCCCGTAAAGGTGAGCATGCTGATTTTTTCGTTGCCCGCAATATGTTCCGCTATTCTCCCTCTTCCAGTGAGGACGTTCAAGGATCCTTTTGGTATGCCGGCTTCATCAAGGAGTCTCGCGAACATGAGGAAGGAGAGTGGGTCTTTGCTTGAACATTTCACTACAACCGCATTTCCTGCGAGGAGAGCTGGAATTACTTTAGTTGATGTAATATAGAGTGGATAGTTGAAAGGGGAGATTGCCAGCACAACACCTAACGGTTCTCTTAGGACGTCTGCTGAGGTTCCGATAGTTTCGTCTGACCAGTCGCCTGGTATGTGTTCGCCACGGATTTTGCCGGATTCGTCGGGTGTGAGCTTCAGACGTTCAGCTGTGGCTTTAACTTCTCCTTCGGCATTGGCTCGTGTTTTTCCTGCTTCTCGCATTAGTATGTCTATGAAGGCATCGATGTTTTCAAGCAACAAATCCCGAGCAACTTGGAAGATTTCTATTTTCTCTACGGCAGGAATTGTTCTTATCGCGTTCCTATTCGAATATGATGATCCAACGGCTTTTTCGGCTTCGGATTCGGATGCACTTGGGACGGTAGCAATCACTGCGTGATCTATGGGGCTACGGACTTCTATTCGTTCAGGTAGAGAGATCCATTCTCCGGCTAGGAACATTTTGAAGTCTAGGATTCCGTCACGCGTGGTCTGGATATTGTCGAAAATGTTTCCCAGTTTCACGGTTCCTGCTTGTGTCTTCATTATATTCTCCGTCCCGAACGAATACCGTTAATCGTACTACTTCAGTATAGCTTCTGCTTCTATCTCAACTAGCACTCGAGGGTCAATTGATATGCGGTGTTTCGGAACGAATCATCTATATGATTCATAGAAACGAAGTTCATTCTCACGTACGGGATGCTAAGAGATGGCGCTCCGAGAAATCCTACCTACGTCTACATGGATATTTCCAGAAAACCGTCCTAACATTAGTAAGCTGATTGAAAATCATAAAAGGAGTTTAACTGATCCCGAATCGTATTGGGGAAAAGTTAGCAGCGAACTTTTCTGGTACCTTCGAGATGGAAATGTTTTTCAAAAACTAGATCACCCACCCTACGGTCAGTGGTTCCCTAAATGGGAGACAAACATTTGCTATAATGCGCTGGATCGACATGTCTCCAGTTCCCGAGCTAACAAAGTCGCATATTTCTGGGAGGCTGAAAACGGCGAGAAGAGAACGCTAACCTACGCTGAACTTCACGAACAAGTGAACAGACTCGCTTCAGCGCTGAAGAAGCTTGGAGTAAAGAAAGGAGACAGAATTACAATTTATCTCCCAATGATTCCGGAACTTCCAATCGCAATGCTTGCTACTGTAAGGCTTGGAGCAATTCATTCTGTTATTTTCGCTGGCTTTACCGCTCAAGCTGTCGCAACCAGAATGACCGACTCTCGATCCAAAATTGTGATCACATCTGACGGCGCCTTCAGGAAGGGAAAGGTTCTGGAACTGAAACCGATTGTTGATGAAGCCATCAAACAGGGAGGCGGTGATATAGAGAAGGTCGTAGTTGTACGGAGAACGAATAGTCCTGTAACAATGGTTCCGGGTCGAGACGTCTGGTATCGACGAAATCGTCTCGTCATGTAACGAAGATGTTGAACCGGAACGAGTTGAAGGTACTCATCCAGCGTTCATTCTTTACACGTCAGGAACAACTGGGAAACCAAAAGGAACAACACATGGCACCGCAGGATACATGACCTGGGCGTATTACACTCAGAAAACGGTCTTCGACGTTAAGGATAGTGATGTCTACTGGTGCACCGCCGACATCGGGTGGATAACCGGTCACACCTACATTGTGTATGGACCGTTGCTTGCCGGCGCAACTTCGATAATGTATGAAGGGGCTCCTGATTTTCCTACACCAGATAGATGGTGGAAAATAATTGACGATTATGGAGTTACGATTCTCTACACAAGTCCGACTGCAATTAGAATGCATATGAAGTTTGGAGAACAGTACGCACAACAACACAAATTGTCCTCGTTAAGAATCCTGGGAACGGTCGGGGAACCGATAAACCCGGAAGCTTGGAGATGGTACTTCAAGCATATTGGCCATGAGAAAGCTACTATAGTGGATACTTGGTGGCAGACTGAAACAGGAGGAATTTTGATCAGTCCGCAGCCTAACCTAGCGCTTATCCCACTCAAGGCAGGCTCCGCTACGTTTCCATTGGCAGGTGTTGATGCTGATGTTTTCAACGATAATGGAGAATCCGTGAAATCGGGTGAGAGGGGCTACATTGTAATTAAGCGTCCGTGGCCGGGACAATTCATGACACTTTGGAATGATCCTGAGAAATTCAAGCAGGTCTATTTCTCAAAGTTTCCTGGCGTATACTATCCGGCAGACTACGCTTTGAGGGACGAGGACGGCTACTTCTGGCTTCTTGGGAGAGCTGATGAGGTGTTGAAGGTTGCGGGTCATAGGATAGGAACGATTGAACTGGAAGATAGTTTGATCTCCCATCCTGCCGTGGCTGAGTCCGCGGTAATAGGAAGGTCAGATCCGGTGAAAATGGAAGTTCCGGTTGCTTTCGTTGTGCTGCGACCTGGTTTTGAACCTAGCGCTGATCTCAGAAAGGAACTCGCACAGCATGTCAGATCGACGATTGGTCCAATCGCTGTGCCGGAGATGATCTATTTCGTCAGCAAATTACCGAAAACGCGTAGTGCAAAAATCATGCGAAGAGTACTCCGGGCGGTTTGTGAGGAGAAACCTATCGGCGACGTTTCGACACTCGAAGATGACACGAGTGTTACTGAAATGAAGGGCGCTTACGATGAATTGAAGGAAGAAATTAGTAAGTCTAAATCGCCATGAAACGAATGCTCTAGGGTCCGCTTAACTGAAGAATTCGTCTCCACGTTGGCCCGTCAACCGGCATCACGCTCAACCTCGGAAGACGGATGAGTTCGAAACCCGCGAATTCACGAATAGCTTTGAGTTGTTCTAACGAAACTGTTTTTCCAAGCTTGTTTTTCGGTTTAAGGTCGACTACGACAAGTTTCGGATTCTTAGCTCCCGGATCCGGATAGGGTTCAGAGGTTACATCGGCAATAGCTACGATTCTCTTTTCTGAGCCTGTGTGATAGATGAATGCTTGATCTCCTTTCTTTACGGAGCGTAGGTGCTTTAGTGCTAAATTGTTGGTTACTCCATTCCATACGGTTTTTCCATCCTTCTCGAGGTTATCGTAAGAGTACTCGTCAGGATCAGATTTGAACAACCAGTAGGCCAAATCCATCAACTCGAGCTGGACAGCTACTTCGTATATTCAGTCATTGCGGGTTAGCTTGACCAATTCGTATGGTAATGTCCCGGTTTGTCTGTTCTTTCGTATCCGTGAGACCCGAATCGGTCTCGTAGTCCCTGGATCATATTGGCCGGTAACTGTCCGCTTCTGTAGGAGTCATAATAGTCTAGGGATGCGTCGATTGCAGAGATGGGTATCCCTGCCTTTTTGGTTTGTACGGCAACTTCACGCCAGTTGCTGTCGAGTCCGCTGATGGCAGCGGTAATTTCAGGATCTAGCAAAAGATTCTGTAGTGATGGATTTGAGTTGTATGCGTGCTTGATTGGGTCGAGTAATTTAGAGCGAATGATACATCCGCCTTTCCAGATTCTAGCAACTTCCGCGAATGGAATATTGTATTGATATTCTTCGGAAGCGGCATGCATCAGATGGAATCCTTGAGCGTACGAGGTTATGATTGAAGCCTGCGCAGCATCACCCAAAGCTTCAACAAATCGTTCAGTGGGTTTTATTGAGTTCTTGGGGTTAGGTCCCTTGAGTCGCGTTGACGCGTAGACTCGTTCGTCTTTGAGTGCAGACATGTTGCGTGCGGTTACCGAAGCGTCTATTGTTGGTGTGGGTATTCCGAGGTCCATCGCGTTTTGGGAAGTCCATTTCCCGGTTCCTTTCTGTTGTGCGCGATCTAGGATAACGGAGACAAGGGGTAGCTTTGTGTCCTGATCTTTTTTGGATAGGATTTCGGTTGCAATCTCCATTAGGAATGAGTTCATTTTGACAGCACTCCAATTTTTGAAAATCGCGTGAACCTGCTGAGTTGTAAGCCCTGCCCCACGGGTCAGAAGGTCGTAGGCTTCCGCAATGATTTGGATGATGGCATATTCGATTCCGTTATGTATCATTTTCACGTAGTGTCCAGCCCCTCCTGAACCGAGAAATTGGCAACAGATGCCGTCCGCTTGGGCGGCGATGTTGCTTAGCATTCGCATGAACTTGGTCGAATCCTTCTCTAGATCCTCCTGCCATGAGACATGGCCCTTTAAGCGCGCCTTCCTCTCCGCCACTCACTCCGATTCCAAGGAAGTGAATCCCTTCCCTCTCGACCTGAACGAATCGACGTTCCGTATCCTGAAAGTAGGAGTTCCCGCCATCCATCAAAATATCTCCGCGCGATAATGATCCTACTAAGCTTGCTATAGTGGCGTCGGTGGCTGGTCCGGCGGTGGTCATCAGTAGAATCTTTCGAGGTCTTGATAGGGCGTTCAAAAAATTGTTGATGGAGTATGTTCCTTGAATTTCCGGATGGTTTTGCACGAATTCTCGTGTTTTTTGTTCGGTTCTGTTGTAGACTACGACTGAATAGTGATGATTTTGGAAGTTGAGAGCTATACTGTGTCCCATTACGCCGAGGCCCATGATTCCTATGTCTTGTTCTACCAATGTTGTTAGCAGCAGCTTCTTGAATTCATTAAGAAAATCAGCGTCCGAGAAGATCGGGTTGCTTTAAGCGGTTTTCTTGCCAGTGGTAACACCGTACAATAACAACAAAGCGCTCAGCAATATTAGTGGAACCGCGAAGAGTATGTTCGGATAAAGCACGACTTCTCGAGTTGGTTCACTAAGAGTGATTGCGAGAGGTATTGGAGATACAACGAACACTATGATTAACAGTATGATCCCCGAAATCAAACCGAGCTTATTCATCAGATGTCAACCGTCTGTCCTATTCACCAAGCGAACTGGTATAAACCAACCAATTTTTCGACAAGAGCGTTCGAAATCACAGCTTTCAGTGTAAGATTTTCTCCTGTAGACGCGTCTCTAATGATGATCCGTGATAGGATCGTTTCTGAAGAACCATATGTCTGTGATTCAATCAAGTCCTGTAGCGTATCAAGACGTGTGGTTTGAGTTGGGTAGAGTAATCCAATTTCGCAATCGTAACCAGTCAGCTCTTTCCTGTATAGAGGACGGCTAAATTCCCCGGCACCTCCAATATAGTACCGAACCAGAAAAAGGCGTCTCGGCATAGAGGCTTGGTCTACTATAATGAGGGGTTCCGTATCCTCGTTCTTACTGTAGAACATAGAATGCAGTTTGCTGGAGACTTCTAGAACTTCCTGCGACAACTGGATCACGATCGAGGAAGGCATCTAGGTTAGTACCGTCCGCCGTATGAAATTAAGTCTCCGACAAAGTATTTGTGTAGGCGTATACGCCTAGAGATGAATAGGTTGCCGGGTTTTGATGTCAAGATTTGAGAAGGAAGGTCAACGGCTCATATGCGAAAAATGTGGGTTCGAGACTAACAGTCAAGAGATTTTTGCGTTACACAAGAAGAATTGTCCGAGAATCTGATCTAGACATAGTCGATCCAAGATTACTGGTACGAAGATCAATCTATTTGTGACCGTTTTTCCGTGCGTCTTCGCTTGTAAATACGCGCGCATCTAATTCGGCGCAGCCAATTCGTCAACGATTGACGGTTTCATGTTCAACGACTTTTGCCAACATAGTGATATGGTTTAGGAAATTCTTGGAAGGACATCGTAGAACAGTTTCGGTCTGCTAAATAGAAAACACGAGTGCATGATTGAAACGAGACTTTTCCCATGTGTGCCACAATTCCATGCATCTTCCATCATGTTTCATGCGGCATTCATCCATTTCTCGTGAAGCTGAGAGAGAATTTTGCAAGCTTCCAAGAAAAGTTGATTGGTAATCGCAGTAACAATTCGGGGCTGCGTGGTATTAAGAACCATATTTTGTGATCGATCGGAAAAATTTGGTGAAGAAATTTTTTTTTGAATTGACAAAAAAAATTCGCAAAAAAAAATAATTGAGTAATGCTTAAATCTAAATTCCATCACGATATAGTAAAATCGGAATTTTTACGGAGGATCTCGAGCACAAAAATTGTCCCCTAGACCATATGATCAAAC
>CAWKES010000032.1:0-13203 GCA_963848755.1 Candidatus Bathyarchaeota archaeon
CCATTAATTGCTAAAGGAAACTTTAACACAAAGCGGACTAAAAAGCTCCGCCTTTCATGTGGAGTTCCGCCAGTTCGGCAATGTAGTCTTTGTCGATCTTTGGAAACAGGACCACCGGGGTCTTGAGTTCAGCGCCGCTTGGCAACGGCTGTTTCGCGCGCTCCCAAGCGTCTTCGCCACCATCGGGTCCTCCGGTCCGACGCCTCGATACCGAGAATGTCCGCCAGTGTCGCGGCCCCGTTCGGCATAAAGGGCGCCATGGTCGTCGCCAGCGCGCGAACGACTTGGCAACACACGTACAGCGTCGTTCCGGTGCGTTTAATATCAGTTTTCCGCGTAACCCACGGCGCCTTGGTGTCGAAGTATTGGTTGGCCCTGCGCCCCATTTCGATAAACCGCTCGATGGCCAGGCGGAACCGGAAATTCTCGATCGCCTCGCCGATGGCGTCAATCTGCTGGGGCAGGAAATCCAGCAGGGCGTTGTCCTCATCGTCCAGCACATCCGGCGACGGCACTTTTCCGTCGAAGTTCTTCATGACCATCGTGAGGCCGCTTCGGCTGCTTCTTGAGGTGTCATCACATAAGTTCCGGACACAGGTAAGAGTGCTATGTCGGGATTTAGCCCCTTCATTTCTGGAATGTGATCGCTGTCAGCGGCATGGTATATTCTGATATTATTGACGGTCACGACAAAGCCCAGTTTGCCGTCTTCCTTTGGGTGGAAGACTTTTCCTGGTTCCGGGCCTTTGTTGAGATTGTAGGCAGGTACTGCTTCGATGGTTATCTCACCTAATTTTATCTTGTCTCCTGGTTTGATGATCTTTGTTTCCTTGACTTTGAGTTTTGAAAGTTCATCAGCAGATTGGGCGTGAGCCACAACTGTAGTGTTTGGTGTGACGATTTTCTTCAGATCATCGAGGCTTAAATGGTCAAAGTGTTCATGGCTCACTAGAACTATATCGGCTTTAGGTCCGCCTGCGATCTTGAAAGGATCAATGTAGATCACTTTTCCGTTCTGGATCCTGAAACCATCATGCCCTAGCCAACTCAATTTGACACCATGGTACTCATACATCGTTGATCACTATGTACTAGCAGTCTCACTGCAGTTTATTTAAAACGAACGCAAATCCTCCATTGAAGTTTCCATTTAAATGGCCTGGGTTGGTCGTATTAATTGTCACAAACCGTATTCTCTCAACTTACGGAGTCTATTCAGGAGGCACTAGCTGCTGCCGGGATGAAAGAGCCTACCCCACCACAAACCGCAGCTATACCAGAAATTCTGGAAGGAAAAAACATACTGTTAATTGGCCCAACTGGTTCAGGCAAAACTGAAGCCGTCCTTCTCCCGATTCTCAGCTTACTAACTCAACTAGAGGTTCGCCAAGGGATCTCTGTTCTGTATATTACTCCGCTTCGAGCATTGAACCGAGACTTACTTATCAGACTCGGATACTGGAGCAGAAAACTAGGATTCACCGTCGAAGTTAGACATGGAGACACATCTCAAAAAGATAGACGAAGGCAATCGCTCAAACCACCAGACTTCCTCGTCATCACCCCAGAAACGTTGCAAGCCATACTCCCGGGTAGCCTGATGCGGAACCATCTGCAGAACGTAAGATGGGTGATTATAGATGAAGTTCACGAGCTTGCTGGTGAAAGACGAGGTGTACAGTTGACCGTTGGACTTGAGAGACTTCGTAAGATCACCGTTCATGAATTTCAGAGAATCGGTCTCTCGGCCACGATTGGAAATCCGAACGAAGTGTCCACGTTCATCGCAGGCAACCGAGAGATCGAAGTCATCCAGACTTCACTACGGAAAGAAGCGAAGTATTTTGTCGAATATCCGCATCCAACTGACGAAGACGTTGTAGTAGCGCAGAGCCTTTACACCGCACCCGAAGCAGCGGCACGGCTTAATCGAATTTGGGAGCTCGTGGAAAGCCACAACTCTGCCCTAATCTTCGTCAACAGTAGAACCAATGCTGAGACACTCGGCTCAAAATTTCTCATGCTAAAGCGAAATGTGGGGGTCCATCATGGTTCGCTGCCAAGAGAAGAAACGCGTACGAGTTGAGAACGATTTCAAAAACGGAAAAATCAAAGCGCTTGTTTGCACCTCAACACTTGAACTCGGAATAGACATCGGATCAGTTGACCTAACCATCCAGTACATGTCTCCTCGGAGTGTGTCCTCTCTCATTCAGAGAGTCGGCAGATCCGGTCACAAGCTTGATCGAATATCTGAGGGCACGATAATGGCGGTCTCAACAGACGACATAGCTGAATCAATCGCGTCCGTCAGAATGGCCAAAGAGAAGAAAGTTGAACCAATTACAATTCATGAAAAAGCTCTAGACGTACTAGCGCATCAAATTGCAGGAATAATTCTTGAATCAAACGGCGACGTGAAAATAACAGATCTCCTGGACCTACTACATCACGCATATCCTTATCGCAACTTGACACGCGAAGAACTGGAAAAGGTACTCACTTTCCAGATGAAAATGCGATACGTAACAGTCGATGGAGAATACATTCGCCGAGGAAGCGGAACTCGACAATACTACTTCCAAAACCTCTCAATGATTCCTGATGAACGACGATACCTAGTCGTAGACCTCTCAACCCAACACTCTGTCGGAATACTTGGAGAGGAATTCATGGCAACAAAAGCGAAAATTGGCTTGCATTTTATCGTTAAAGGCAAAGTTTGGCAAATAGAACAAATCTCCGATGACGCACGCGTCTATGTAACCCCAGTAGAAGATCCCACCGCTGCGATTCCGGGATGGGATGGTGAAATGATTCCACTCCCATTTGACCTGGCTCAAACAGTAGGCCAACTTCGCGCCGAAATCGATAATCAGCTAGAAGATCACGGAAAAGATGAACTCATCAAGAAGTTAGCCAAACAAGGGACAGCGGAAAGATTCGGAATACGAAAAATCGTCGAAGAACTCATCGACCACAAGAAAATCGGAGCTCCCGTTCCCACACACGAACGGGTCGTCATAGAAGCCTTTGAAAATTATCTGATAATTCACGCATGCTTCGGAGACCGAGTCAACAATACACTCGGAGAGGTCTACGAAGAACTTCTCTCGCGAAAAGGTATAGTCAGACAATGGTGGGCAGACGGCTACCGTATCTTAATCGAATTAACCACTACACCATCTGATCTCGTGCTTGATGAAATTCAATCAACACTATTCGACCTAGAACCCGGCGTAATGGAAGGAATATTCAACGGGATCCTGCACCGACACTTCCCGTTCGGTTACTACATGAAGTTTATTGCTGAACGATTCGGTGCACTCAAACGCGGTCTAATGTTTACGGGCGACAACCTAAGAGAACTAGCTCTAAGATTCCGCATGACTCCAATCTATGACGAGACAATCCGTGAAGCCCTACTCCTCCATGTTGACTTTCCATCTGTCCGAGAAATTTACAAGTCGATAAGGAACGGGTCGATTAAAATACAAACCTTCCAATCCAGAGACAAACCGACCCCAATCGCCTACCATCTACTGTACAAACACATCGACATACCGGAGCTAATAGCACCAGAAACCATCGAAAAAGATACCATAAGTCGACTAAAATTCAGTCTAGATAACATGACCGTTGACTTGCTTTGTTTCGACTGCGGCGAATTAACTCAGAACCTTGTAGTGAAATCACTACCTACGAAACCATCATGCCCATCATGTAGCTCAGGATTGCTGGCGGTATCCTCCTGGTCAACTGATTACCTAGCCCAAATACTGCGCAAGAAACTGAGAGGTCAGGTAATCGAAGACAACGAACGCTCAATGTTAGCTCGAACCAGACGTTCAGCTGACCTCGTCTTATCATATGGCCGCAGAGCGGTTATCGCGCAATGCGTATACGGTATTGGTCCCCAAACTGCAAGCAGGCTCCTAGCTAAAATGCATGACGACGATAAATCGTTCTACAGAGACCTGCTTGAAGCCAAATTGCAATTCATAACAACAAGACCCTACTGGGACAAGCAATAAACAGCCGCATGTAGGAAAGGCAAACGACTTTAAGAAGCATTTTCATCACCTCCCAACACTTCGGAACTGGCTATCATGTCAAGCGTTTTGCAAACCAGATTAAACGAACTCAGATTCATTGATGGCATCGAAAAGGTAGAGCATGTCCCATATCAGACCGGCGATCAATTTTGGGTACGCTTCAACCGTCCTTTCGATTTCAAGAAACTTAACGAATTAGCGAAGAAACGCGGCTACACAATGATGAAATTCGGTGGCCTCCCTTCCAAACTACCCGGTCGACTCGTTGAGGTTCTATGGGACGGAGTTAATCATGTGATAGCCAAAAATCCAAATGGCTTAACGAAACTTACCGCTTCACTCGGCATAGAACCAGATGGTATAGCTAAGATTGCAACGGATCTTCATGGTCCTTACCAGATATTCATGGCAATGAATGAAGAAGGCGTTCAACTGCTGTATGACTACCTCGGACTGAAATATGTCCCACCACCTCCCCCACCTCCAAAGCCGGTTGTTCCAGCCAAACCGGCCATTCCGGCCGCGAAACCATCTGTACCCGTTCCAACAACTGTACCGCGACCAGTGCCACCTACGGCCACGCCATCAGTCACAAAACCGGCACCAAGCCCTTCCACGACGCCACCTCCAGCTCCGTCAACTACGCCTCAGCCAAGCACGTCGACACAAACCACACAATCAGCCACTCCTGGCTCACCAAATCCACCAGTTAGCCAGCCTCAAACGGAGAAGAAACCGCCGACGTCAACCTGAGAAAAGCTACACGATGTTAGCGTAGTGTTTCAGCAGCAGCAAGAATGCCTTCTACGGCTTTCCACTTATCACTTCCCGAGCCTATCACTAGGGCATCCCCTTCCAAAAGCTCAAATTCTTTACGGAGTCTCTCGACGATAATTCGATTTTTCTCTGAAAGGTCGAAGCCATCAGGAGGAAGAAGAAACATTCCATCATGGTAGATGACAGTTATTGCGCCCGCAGCGCCTGCTCTTATTGCAGCATCGCGTTGCTCAATACCCGAACGAACCGATCGTGCTCCATCTCGAATATGTGCTACTACACTCTTCGGCCCTAGACTAAGATCACCTGCATCTATCTTCCTGATCGCGTGCACATTGAGGTTTGCCAATAGCTCTGTCAGACGTTTCTCGCCTTTCGGGGGGGAGTAAGTGAACGTCCAACAAATTTCTCAGTCTTTAGGTAACCCATTCTTGCGAGTTTGATCAACAGCCCTCTTGTTACGCCATCGGGTAAGCCTAGGATCAAGACGAGCCTGTATCGACCTAGGTGCTCTTCGTCTTGAATCGCCAACCGTAACAGAGTCTCCTTCTGCTCTGAAAGCGTGCCGACCATCTCGAGTTCAGTTTAATGGTTGATAGAGGAGGCAGATGAAGGGTTAGGTTCCACCTTCTCGAGATCGATATGATAGTTTCGAATGACCAATGTACATTTTTTTGTTGTGAACACATTAGGAAGTTTTATATGAATAAAAAAGCAAATTCACCGACTGATTCTTTTGACCCAACTTGAATTAACTCCCCTGAAACCGAAGTCTCCTCTCTATAATCCGATTAAGTTACATTCGATCCGTTACCAATTCACGTTAGACAACGTAGGCGCGAATGCTTGGTTTCCAAGTGAATCACACTCAAATGGAACAGTCTAGATGGCTGTAACTAAATCTGAACAATATCGTGAACGTTATCGATAATTTGATCTCTCTGGGTGCAAAGTTCGACATTGTCTGAAGATTCTAATCCGTTGGATTTAACCGCAAAATTTGCGAATGTGAAGAAAAGGAACGGAATCGTAGTCAGGTTCGATAGGAATAAGATAACTGATGCTATAAGAAAAGCAATTGTTGCTTCGGCGGCGATACCAACAACATTGACTTGAGCGATCTGACCGACCGCGTCCTCAAGGGCATAGAAACAAGATATGCTGGATACAAGACTCCTGACGTAGAAGGGATCCAGGACATAGTTGAAAAATCTATTATGGAATTCGGATTGTTTGACGTTGCTCGGGCGTATATTCTGTACCGAGAAAGACATAGAGAGATGAGAGAGGCACGTGAGAAAGAGATACTTCAACAGATAGACAAAGGACTGATATCTGTAACAAAGAGGGATGGTCGGCAAGAAAAATTCGACGAAAATAAGTTACGGCAACACATAGCCAAAGCGTTCATTGGATATGAAGGCGTTGCAAACGTTGAAGACTTTTTGAGGCAATGTGAATTAGGAGTATATGATGGGATAAAAAGTTCAGACATTGCTAAGCTTGCTATACTTACAGTAAGATCGTACATTGAATACGAACCGATGATATATTCCACGGTTAGTACAAGACTCTTCTTATCATTCCTTTACAGTGAAGCGCTCTCTGAAGACTTTCCCTCGGATCATGCTGAAGAATCATACGCCCGGTCATTCGTTAATTCGATCGAACTCGCAGTTAAGCAGGAGACTCTTTCCAAGGAGATGCTTGGTTTTGACCTAAAGAAGCTCGCTGGGGCTCTGAAGATGCAACGCGACGAACTGATAGAGTATCGCGGCCTTCAGACACTATATGACCGATATTTCATGAAGGATAAGATAACAAAAACACCGATAGAAACTCCGCAATTCTTCTGGATGCGCGTAGCAATGGGCCTGTCTCTTAACGAAAGAGATAGAGACGACGCGGCAGTGAAGTTTTACGAAGTAATTTCATCCTTGAGGTTTGTTCCATCCACTCCTACCCTATTTCATTCGGGAACATTAAGTCCACAACTGAGCTCGTGTTACCTTACTACAGTGGAAGATGACCTTCACCATATATTCAAAGCAGTATCAGATAATGCGCAATTATCGAAATGGTCTGGCGGCCTTGGAAATGATTGGACGAACGTAAGGGCAACAGGCTCGCTGATAAAAAGCACCCAAGTTGAAAGCCAAGGAGTAATTCCATTTCTCAAAATTGCAAGTGACGCTACAGTTGCAATAAACAGAAGCGGCAAGAGAAGAGGTGCAACATGCGCATATCTTGAAACTTGGCATCTGGACATTGAAGATTTCATCGATCTGAGAAGAACCACTGGAGATGAAAGACGAAGAACGCAGGACATGGATACTGCAAACTGGATTCCAGATCTATTCATCAAGAGAGTGATGGCTGATGCTGATTGGACGCTTTTTTCACCGAATGAAGTTCCTGAACTTCATCAAACATACGGAAAAACATTCGAAGAAAAGTATGCTGCCTATGAGGAAATGGCTAAACAAAACAAATTGCAGCTCTTCAAAACAGTGAAGGCAAAGACTCTGTGGAGGAAAATGATAACTTCACTATTCGAAACATCGCATCCATGGATGGTCTTCAAAGATCCAGCAAACATTAGATCTCCACAGGATCATGTTGGAATAGTTCACAGCTCAAATCTCTGCACTGAAATAACCCTAAACACTACGAAAGATGAAACGGCGGTATGCAATCTTGGTTCGTTGAACCTAGCGAAGCACATAAAGAACGGAAGTCTCGATATGGAGCTTCTAAGAGAAACTGTACTCACAGCAATGCGCATGCTTGACAACGTTATCGATATTTGCTATTATCCAACAGCCGAAGCAAAGACATCAAACATACGGCACAGACCTGTAGGTCTAGGTATAATGGGATATCAAGACGCATTATACATGCTCGACCTGAAGTATGATTCTCAGGAAGCGCTGAAATTCGCAGACGAAAGCATGGAAATCATATCGTATTACGCAATCTTTGCATCAACAGAACTTGCAAAAGAAAGAGGAGCGTATGAAACGTTCAAAGGATCGAAGTGGGACCGCGGATTATTGCCTCTTGATACTATGGATCTGCTTGAGAAGGAGAGAGGCGTAGCGATAGATGTTGAAAGAACTGCAAAAATGGATTGGAGCGCAGTTAGATATGCTATCAAGAAGTATGGAATGAGAAATTCAAACTGTATGGCGATAGCGCCGACAGCAACAATTTCAAACATTGCAGGATGCTTTCCGTCGATAGAGCCGATCTACAAGAATATCTACGTCAAATCAAACATGAGCGGAGAATTTACAGTAATCAATAGATTCCTCGTTGATGATCTGAAGGCTCTTGGATTATGGAGCAGAACTATGCTTGAAAAGATAAAGGAGCAAAATGGTAACATTCAGAACATCCAATCAATACCTCAAAACCTGAGGGACAAGTACAAGGAAGCATTCGATATAGACTCAAGATGGCTCATCAAAGTAGCAGCATATAGGGGAAAATGGATCGATCAGAGTCAGTCTCTCAACATTTTCACATCTACTAACTCTGGAAACGAACTCTCAGACATCTATATCCACGCGTGGAAAATGGGCTTAAAAAGTACCTATTACCTGAGGACAATGGCAGCATCAAACGTAGAAAAGAGCACCCTTGAGATAACCAATAGAACTGCCGTGACAAGCGTGGATAATTCAAATGCCGTGCCGACATCAGAGAACCTAACTCAGGTATGCAGTATAGATGGTCATGTAATGATTGATGGCCAAGAATGCGAAGCATGCCAATAATTTGAACGACGAGGATGCATGATGAAGCAGATTCTAAATGCATCAGAAGTCGATCCGAATAAGATTCTTCCAATAAAATACGAGTGGGCAAGAGCTCACTACAAGGCTGGAGTGGCTAACAATTGGGTTCCTGAAGAGATACCCATGCAACAGGACATAGAGATGTGGAAGAAGAAAGGCGACCTAAGTGACGATGAAAGACGAATGATTCTATGGAACCTTGGCTTCTTCTCAACCGCAGAAAGTTTGACTGCTAACAATATTACACTTTCAATATACAAACACATCACCAACCCCGAAGTGAGGCAGTATCTACTGAGACAAGCCTACGAAGAAGCAGTACACACTGAAACGTTCCTCTATTGCTGTGACTCGCTCGGGCTGAACCCAGATGAAGTATACAACATGTACATTACAATACCATCCATAAAAGCAAAGGATGATTTCGTAATTGACCTCACAAAGTCAATACTAGACCCTACCTTCAACACCGTTGGAACGAAGAACATTCAACGCTTCGTGTATGACTTGATTGGATACTATGTCATCATGGAAGGCATATTTTTCTATGCAGGATTCGCGATGATGCTCCATCTACTAAGAAGCAACAGGATGGTTGGCGTAGGAGAACAATTCCAATACATCTTAAGAGATGAATCAATTCACCTCGCATTCGGAGCAGATCTGACGAATACCATAGTGGCCGAGAATCCCGAGATCTGGACAGAAGAATTCAAAGCAAATGTAACTAAATCAATAGTGAAAGGAATCGAACTAGAATGCGAATATGCAAAGGACGCTTTACCAAGAAGCATACTGGGGCTAAATGCTGATCTGGTAAAACAGTACATGCAGTATATTGGCGATAGACGACTGGAGAGAATAAACCTCAAGAGAGTTTACAGCGTCGAAAACCCATTTCCATGGATGAGTGAGATCGTCGATTTGAAGAAGGAGAAAAACTTCTTCGAAACACGAGTAACCGAATATAGACAAAGAGGAGACTTAACGTGGGAGTAACTAAATGGATCGTGCCCACTCAATGGTCAAGTTCATTGATCCGATCGACATCAACATTGCCAGCTATCCGAATAGCCTTGAGATAGGTTCAGTTTAAGATTCCAAACTAACATGACCGTGAATGCCAAGATAGACATCGTAACCCAGATGATCGCCCCAAAACTAGATGACGTAGAAGCGCTTGTTGTGGGATACCAAACCGCTACCGATGTTGTTGGCGAACTAGCCGTAAATACTGTCCTCGGAGAAGAATCTGTAACTGTCCCTTCCCAGCGGCTGAATATTACTGATGGTTGCTGGAGAATGATGGGTTGAACGTCTCCTACAACCGTTGATCCCTCATCATACCAACCTGAACCCGTTGCCTCACCGTATGGTGTCGACATATTGACAAAATATTGTGTTTGATAAACCGAGGAAACCTGTGTGTCTGTGCTCAAGACAATGGTTCGCGGATCAGCAACAGTCGTGTCCTCCCACTCCACGAAAACCCTCCTTGTCATGTTGTCCACGTAAATGATTGGTTGTACTTCGATTATGTGAATTCCCCTAGACGTCTGTAATCGAAGTTCACCGGAAGCTGACGCAGAGTAGGAGACTCCGTCGAAGACAATCGTAGAGTTAGGATTAGCTACTTCAACAATCAACGTTACAAGATTTGTTACGGATACGGTTACATTGTATGGCATAGAAACCGGAAACCATGTTCCATTGTTCTCTTGCAGCATTGTGATTGAGAGATCGAGTGCAGTCGTGTTGGTTGGCGGGATTATCAGTGGAACATTAAGTCCCGTAGACGAATTGCTAATCGCCATCGTACTGAGGATTTTCTGATCCAGAATATCATATGCGATCAGGACCGTCGGCATATCAGGTATACGTGACGAAGTGAAGTTCACCTGAAGCAAGAATACCTCCCCAGGAGGAACCTTTTCGGGTGCAAGAACAGAATTTATTCTAAAAGTCCCGTTTATTTGTTGCAGATTATTTTGCTTAAGCTGGAGTGCCTTACAAGTTTCAATGAAATTTACGGTTATCTCGAATGCTTGCGAATCGTATGCGCCTGTATTTCGTATAGTCCAAACTTCATGTCCAGCGTCTTGGAAAACATGAAACTCTTTGTGGAAGTAGTATGATCCGTGCCATCCCTCATTTGGGGCAGCCTGATAGAATTGCATCCCCGTGGTTTCGTAATCTGGCAAATTGCCACCATACAGCAACATTATGCTAGCGTGAATATTCGGTGCGGCCTCAATCGCACCGTTTGGCAGAGGTACCGTGATTAAAATTAGTCCGTCTGAAGCTGTCCAGCTAGCAGGGTCACGTACGGCAAGCTCTGTAACTGCCGCCTCCCCCCCTACTGAGTATCCAATCAGAAACGTATGCTGATAACCATGCTGAATCACCCATTCGTGAACCTCCGAAATTATCGTAGATTGACCCTGGTATGGTTCTTGGTAAATTGTACGATTCGAAGTAGGGTCGAACGATTCTGTCGATCCCTTTTGTAAGGCTAGCACACAATAATATTGGCTTAAGTCCTGCATGAATCGAATCGTGCCAAACGATTCGTAATCAAATGGATTAATGGCATAACTATTTCCCGAGCCGGATTCTTGAATTCCTCCTCCCAGCCACAGGACGCAGGTGTCACTCGACGCCATTCCCCAATAGTACCAATCGGCGTCACCTATCCTAACAATCGAAGCCTGCGATTGAGTCGGCAATTGTGCTTTTGCAGGTGGGACGATCATCAGTCCAACGATAATTAATCCGAGTAACGTTAAGATTACCATGCTCCGGCTGAATATTCCTGCAATTCTATGCACCTTTGGTTCGCGGCGTTTGATTTCACAATAGATCACCCGAATCATCAAAGGAACCGTCAGAATCATGAAAATATCACCGATGATTCCAATGTCAAGGCTAGTTGACTGTACCCATGTCGCTGTTACTGTCTTTGGACCATTCATGAAGATGGACGATGATGGCTCGGTCGCATTACTGTCCCCTATCCATCCACTGAACGTGTAAGACTTCGTGAAGATTCCAAACCATGAATCTGCGGTGTAATTCGAAACAGCTGCGAACGTAGCCTGTGACCCTCCTTCATACCAGCCTCCACCTGCAGTCAAACCATCCGGAGACTGAACATTCAACAAATACTCAGTCCTGTAGGACGCTGATAGTGTAACAGTTCTGATCAATCACGATATTGCGAGGATTTGAAGCTACACCATCGTTCCAACCTATGAAAACCAGTCTTTCGCCCTGTCCAATCATAATCAATGGTGTTGCTTCAATGGAGTGTGTGCCCGGCTGAACTTGCATCGAAACTGCTCGGGTCACAACGGTAAGCGGAACCTCGTCAACCGATAGAGTCGTGTTCGCATTCGCCGTGAGAGTAAGTGTCAAGGTTCGATACACTCGAAGTGCTGAAAACTTGCACCACAAATGGGAATGCTCCGTCGTTGGCAGAATACCAAGCGTTCTCCCACCATACACGCGTTACCGCAACTAAATTCCAATCTCCAGGAGAAGAAGGCGAGGTAATCTGAAAAGTGAAATTCGATTCTCCCGGTCCGGTCGTGTTGCTTATCAACGTCACACTCTGGATAATCTTTCCTGATTGAGAATTCCATATCCCAACGTCAGCCAGGAATTTATCAGAATAATCAACCGTAACCGTAACCTGAAATTGCGTGCTCGCGGCAACACTGTTAGGATGGCTTACTGCAACAACACTCGCGGTAGGTGCCGATTCGCCAAAAGCTGGACTGATGATAGCCGTAGCCGAGACTAGTAGAACGGCGAGCACAACTAAGAGAATCGCCTCTAAACCACGGTGCATCCAAATCAAAGGAAAATTACATGGCGGCTATTCAAAGGAATCGACAGGACCCGGATTTTAGGGAAGCTTTTTCTCATCATTTACCTATGAGTGATCTACACTTGGTTGGATTATATGGTCTCAATCAGCATATCGGAAACCCTGAATGTACCGCCTGAGAAGGTATTCGCCCTAGTAAGCGATTTCGAGAAAGCTCCGCAACACTCCAACTACTGGAAATCGGTCAAACTCCTCAGTAAGGAGGGGAATTCTTCAACATATGCTACGGTCGCCGAAGCCGAAGGTCGACAAATGAAATCTGTGACCCGCATCACTCCCCAGCCGAACGAAAGAATCGATGCTGAAACCATCGACGGCGACGGAAAGGGCACAAAGATGGCTTTCAAATTCACGAAAATCCCAAACGGAACACAACTCACACTTGAAGGAGATATCGTTCTGCCAGGCTTTGCTAAAATGCTAGGTGGCCTAGTGAAAGGACGAATCGAATCTGGAATGAGAGAAGAATTAGCGACGATAAAGAAATTAACCGAATCCTAAGCCTGAATCGACCAGTATTGCCTGAGCGACAGGCTATTCTAGAAGAACGCAGTCAAGGAAATCCGGGCCGGGGTAGCCAAGAGATCACTTGATCTGGCAACCTGGTATGGCGTCGGCTTGCTAAACCCGCGAACAACCGCGAGTGCTGAAAGCCGATGACTCTCTGAGTCTCGTGGGTTCA
>CAWKES010000033.1:0-21809 GCA_963848755.1 Candidatus Bathyarchaeota archaeon
TTTTTATACTAAACACAGCCATCTGCAAACATGACTCATCCCCCACCCTACACTATCATTAAACAGCAAGATGACACCAGACCAAGCGAACTATTGCCTCTACAAGAAGTCGTCGGCGAGTTACGACAATACAGACAATACCACGGACACGTCTTAGTTAACCTACGCCAAGACAGATCATATCTACTCCCAGCAACCGCCCTGAACACCCTCAAACAATTCAAAGCCGGAACGCAAGTCGCCATCATTCTAACCCAAGAACAAGACGTGAAAATCAGACCAGTATGAACATCGTCTGAATTAGTTTGATTGTTTCTAGTTCAAATTAGGCTCCCCGCACCACGCTACCCACCCCCCCCAAAAAAAACACTAAACACTCTTGGCGATCATTTGATTACACACATTGCAGAAGCGTTCGTTATGCTGTGCCAGTTGTCTGGAGTAGAGGCTCTCCGGGTAGGCACTTAAGCGGACGAGTATGAATTTATGCCGGTGAGTCTGAATGTTTGACTCATATCGCATCCATTGTATTCGCCGAAGAAGTAGTTCGAGACGCCGGATCCATATGAGGCCCAACGTCTGTCTACATGGAATTGAAGCGTAATGTTAGGATCGAAGGATACTGCGACGACTTTAGTTATCTTTGACGGGCTCTCTGGCTCATTCAGATTTTCTGAGCTGTCACTAGACATGTGGATCGCCCAGTCTCAACTGTTCACTGTCACGCCACACTCTCTCCCAGAGCAAATCTTGGCAAGAATTACTAATCAACAATCGCTTGATACTGCTCAACGCTTTCAAGTCTCTTGCGTCCTGCTTCATACTTTGCTCGCAATTCATTGATTAATTGAGTTCGAAGTCTTGCTGTATCCCTAGGATTCCGTGTGTATTGTAAAACGTTTATCGTGATTGGTCTGGTTCCAGTCCAAGCGAGAAGATGCCGTGCGACATACGATTTTGATTTTCGTCCGATGGTTATAACCGTTGAAGGTCCAACGTGTAGGATCTCGTCGTCGAAATGTGACGTCCCAGCAATGAACAATCTATGGTAAACTCTATGAGGTATCCAGTCTTCCGAGTCTGTTACATAACAACCAGAGAGGTCAAATTCGCAGAGAGTATCCCAAAGCGGATCGTCTCCGAAGTCACGGTCCGACAAAGACAGATTTACTATTGCTCTATCGATTACAATCATTACCTCACTTCGCTGACGTATATTGGTAATGTAATGTTTCCGTAACTCGCATTTGGAAATAGAGCTTGCGTCAGTAAGCTTTCCAGAAAACCGATGATTACGGTGATTAGAATGATGGTGTAGAGAGTCTGCCTCAGCGCCTGATGGCCCACCGCAGTCTGGATTGCCGAGGAAAGATTAGCGTTTGTAGAATCAGCCCAGTTCCTAGCCCATGCCCATTCAGGGTAGGCATCTTGCGTTTCAGATTCTGTACTCATAGATGCTGGGCCTGCTCAATCTTCGCTTTCACCTTACAGTTGATCCGGAACGATCGTTCATCTCGAGCGTGTTCCCGAAGGTAATGTAACGTACTCCGGCCGACGCCAATTCTATCTGCATCTTTTTGCGTTAACGATAGAATACGCCTACGGGTTTCGAGATTGTCTGATCTATGGAGATTCGGTCGCGGTTCGGTAAAATCGATTTTCTGAGATTTTCCGACCAGAAAACGACTGAACTCCACCAACTTCTGCCCGATAAGTGAATCCCATCGGAAATGCCGGCCTTTGTACTTGATTCCCGAGTTGAATCGTCTTTTTATAGCCTCAACAAATCGTCTCTTCGCCTCAACTTCAAACCTGTAGGAATAGTCGTCGCCAGTGAAGAAGAAATCTTTGATATCCAGTAGCCCTGACTAGAACGCTTGCAACGCGGTTAAATCAATAATCCAGCGGAAAACCTCCATCACGTCAAAGACAAATCCCTCTTTGATTTGGTAACTGGCGGGCGGGTGAACGAATCCGATGGCTGGTTCCAGGCCAATCGGCGGTTTAACGGACCTTCTGCATTCGGATTCCAAAATCGCATAACCAAAATTCAAAGTGGCCGTGAACGCATCGCTCACGTCAGAAATTGATGAGTTGTTTCATTCAATCGACCACTAAAATCGACGTGTTGGGGAAGTATTGCCTGGAATACTTTCCAATATTCTGAGGCGACGAGAGCTTCGGTGAGTCGCAGCTCAGAAACGGTTCTCGCCCGTGAAAGCGCTGTTGCTTCTTTGTGTGCGGTTGCGAGTTCCCTGTGAATGTCATAGCGCTCCGAGATCGATTTCAAGAGTTCGAGACTGCGCTCCACTTTCGCTTCAATAATGGCTTTTCCAATCGTGAAAGTCTTCATTCGATCTGAAGCAGCAATGAACTGTCCGAAACGCAAATCAGGCCGAACCGGACGGCAGGAAGACACTGCAAGTGATACCTCCTTTTACGTCGACGAAAAAAATTGAAGCATTTGGGAGTTCGCAAATCCAATCAGAGTGCTCGAAAACTAACATAACCGGAAGTCGAGTTAACGAGAATACTCCCGAAAGGAAATTTTCGAGGCCTAAATCTCATCGTCGAGCGTTGTTTGATGCCGTCGTGGCCATCTTGAATCTCAAGCTGGCAGCTAGTCTTGAGATTTCGAACCCTTAGCTTGATGCCGTAACCATCGAGACAAAGCGGATTCATTCATTGGTTTCCCTCTTTCTCCGATACGACTTCTCGCATCGCATTGAGAAGGTTCTGGTAAACCAAAATCAGCTCTTTCAAGTCGCCTCCGGATTCGGATTGTTTAGCTTGGAGAGATTTGAGTTTCTTCATTACTTCCGCTTGAAGCAGCCTCCCGCCAGAATCTCCATGCCTATTCAACCATCGCAAAGTATCCTCACTGGTTACTAGGGTCATGTAATCTTTCATCCACTGCATGAACTCGTCAAAGAATCTTGGATCAGTTTTAGCGAACTCTGCCAAATCCAGCAAAGATTTCGCAGAGGAATGGTCTTCGCCAGTTTTCCTATTACATCGAACGACTTCGCGACGGTTTCTCGGCGTATTTGTTCCTGACTTTTTCCTTTGTTGGTAAGCGTCTTTAACCCGTCTACCCTCGACCTGGCGTGCAATCACGCCCTTCTTCTCCAATTCCTTCAGATGGTTAGTCAGTACAGGTGGCGATAATTCGACTTTGGTTTCAATCTCTCCGAAAGATGAAGGGGCAGTTTCTATCTGACGCAGGATTCTTTGTTGATTCTCTGACTTCTTCGCTCTCTGATGAGCGTATGGATCCTTGGGTCGCATAAGCTAACCTTCCCTCACTAAGGTTAGCTACGTGTTAACTATTCCGGTGCCAATGTACAACGCCGGGGGAACAACGTTTGACAACACGAAATCGCAGGATCGGCGTCCGTCTTCCTGCTAAAGACGCTACCTTGCTGAAGCGTATTTGCACGAGCCGGGGAGAAGACCTCTCCGACTTTGTTCGTCGAGCAATTAGGACAGAAATGGGAAGACTCTCCTTCCTAAGACCGCTAGACAAGAAAGCTCTCGGATTATCAAGCCCGAGAAGATCGCCAAGGGAGGTGAGTGAAGAAAATTCTTGCAAGGAGAATTGGTGAATGTCACGAGTACGAACATATCGTTCAACCATCTACACTCGACCGTGGTCACAAAGGGGTGACCACAAAGGACCGGCAAAAACTTTGGAGCTCTACATTGAATCGACACGGGCAGGCAGCATTAGGGTCAGTCGTAAAGCATTAGCTAAGCGTGGCGTCCAGATCTACCAGACCCTTGCTAAGCGGTTTGAAAATCGTAAGATCCCTAAGGGACACATTATAATAAAATTCCAACGAGAAGAATCAGCCCAAAGAGCCTCACGAGAAATTCATGTCAACGCACGGGAGATGACTTATCGAGGCAAGGAATTCTTCGCACGGCGACTGCCATCACTAGTCTTTCGTTGGAATCGTGCGCGACGGCGGATCAGGCGAAAGCGACCATGAACTGTAAAAAAACAACCCAGCATCGGGCTCAGCAGAATAACCCAGCTGAAAATTGATTGGGATTTCAAGGTCAGACCGTCTCTACGTCGAGCCTACGTTGACAGTATCATACGGGTTTGTCGGTCGCAAGGAATCAGAGTTCGTCGCATTCAGGTCAATCGCAGTGAACATGGTGGGCAACATTACCCCGTGGATATTGAGCCATCAATAGATCCGGAACTGGCCGTTGAGATTCAAGCGGTATTAGCTGATGATCCTATGAGAGTTGGCTTCTGTAAAGCAGCATCAAATCGCGCCTAACCCAATGGAATATTCTTCATGAAGCGATTGGGGTCAGACTCAGAACAATCTATAAGGAGTGAGTTGAAGTCTGAAGCGAGCCACTCAGAAGTGTAACTATCGTAACTTGAAGTCCACACCCCATCCGCATGGTAGTAGGGGTGGTTCTGAGATCAAGTTACAAAAGTTACACTCACGCCTTTCGAAGACAAGCTATTCACTCAAGCTTGAGGCTTATTACAGCAAGAAATTCGGGCAAGTAGTGACACCTATTGCGCTCTTGAAAACGTTAGCAGTTATTACCTCCACTTTCGAAACAAACAATAAGCTTTGGATTCTGAACGTTGCACCTTCCCGTCATCTCAAAACCCAAACAACCCAAGAGCAAACACGGATCTTTCCGAGGAATAGACTGATCTACGCCGGTTCCGACTTCACAATTCATGGAATAATTCGCGATTACGATTCAGGTCGCAAACTCGATAAGAAATGTCTACTGATTAACGACATGACGCTTTTACTTGCAAGCAAAGCTAAACAAACACGATCTCGTCTGATAGATGCATTCTCTGAGCTGGCTAGTGAAGGTCGATACATCTATCGCGACTTTCAGCAGAGCTACGAGGTTAAAGCGCATTTCAGTCTCGCAGCCAACATCACCCCTCATAGTTTCTTAGTGAATCGGAGAGAACTGCTCGGAAATACGTTCATCGAACGATGTTTAGTTGTCTACCATGCATTAACGGAAGAGGAGATGAGCCAAGCCAACTTAAGCCGCGAGAACCGAGCCTCACAACACATTGGACGGTTTAAGCAAAAAGTTCGAGAGTCGGACGTTGTGGTGACTGCAGAAGATTGTATTAGATTCGATGAGTACGCGCGTAGATGGAGAATCTACGGAGCATACTCAAGCTCCAGCAGTCTATTCGACATGATCCGGTCTGTTGCAGTTGCATATGCAATCCTCAGCGAACACCGCAAAATTATCGCGCAGCAAATACAGAATGCTGGACATGTTAGAACCACATCTTCGAAACCCAAACGAAAGCGTGAAACTGAGAATACTGGATCTTGCCCATCAAGGCAGATCCATAGAGGACATCTGCAGCGTAATGAACGAAAAGTACGAAACATACCGCCCGTTTGTTTCCAGAACCATTTCAGAGTACAAGAGAAGAGGGGTCCTAGCGTCAAACGTAGATAATTAGAGACCTATCTAGCCAGAATCTCGCGAAATCGACCTCGTCTCGAGAACGATCGCCAATTTTAGACGAAAAGGAATGACACTATAGTTCGTATGTTTTGCCAATCGCTGGAAGCTCTACGCTAGTTTCTCCAGCTACAAATCTTGAGAATATCCCTGGATGTTCCGATTGAATAGGATACACCTTATCGGTTTTGATCTAACTATTGAGTGTAACCAATCGAACTGTTTGCGATTTCGAACTTGACTTGAGTCATCAAAACATATACAAAGGGTCCAGCAAAATCAAGTAGCTCGTACCTCATTGTTCAACTCACTCAAAGATTTCATGCCTGATAACGCATTTGTTCCCAGTGTTGTTGATGTCGCGGCTGCGGTTACTTGCCCTCGTAGAGCCCTTCTGAGACTTGTTTATGGGGCATCAGGAGACTACAACGCCGGCATGGCGATCGGCACCGTAACACATTCGGTACTATCTGAATTGGGTCGTATCGAGTCGAACATAATTGAGAAAGTCGATCGGGCTGCATCACTCAGCACAATATCAAATCAAATTTACAGCCTATGGCTAAATGAGGCTGAGAGTAAAATTAGTGATTCGTGGCGAATTTTCGCCGATGCTCAAATCAGTGCACAAGCCGGTCGAAGTGCTGTGCTTGACAAATTACGAGGGTTCTCAAACCATCTCGCTAAAGAGATACTAGAAGGCTACGAGAAACCTGATGAAATCGTAACCGGACACCATATCATTGACTTAGATCTTCCACTTGAAGGAGTGCCGGACGAATACCGAATCTTCCAAAATCCCTTGAGGATTAAAATCCGCGAATTCAAGAGCTATGGAGGAGAAAAAGTTTCAGAGACCAACAAACTGCAAGCGTGTGCTTATCAACTTCTGCTCGAACGTCTCTACCCTAAAGCTCAATTTTCAATCCACGTCTACGCAACAGACGGCTTCTCTAAGGTGCGACTAACTCCGAACAGAAGGAATAAACTCTACGAAGGCATTCAGAACATTTTAGACATATACCGGCATGGCTATGGCCAGCGCAAGACCCATCCCCCAGATATGTGCCGCATGTGCAGTTAATCAAGCATGTAATTACTACTGGAAGGATCCAACGCCAGCACACATTCGAAAATATTTCTGGAAACTGAGGCGAGAGACAATTGAGGACAAATGGCTGAATCAGCGTTGGAAATGGCGAACTAAAAGACTACCAAAGTCAACTAGAATTGAACTAGGCAACACAGACGAAGATTATAGAATTCAATCGATCGAAACTAAAAAAGTTCAACTCGTGAAGCACGGAACACCTAACGTTTTGCCTGGAGACACAGTCATAGTAAGCGCAGGAGATCCACTTACATCACTCAACTTTACCGGTGAAGTATCGGAGCTTCATGAGAACAATGTCATTGTTGTACCATACGGTGACATACCCTTGGGTTTTCCGAATCAAGGATTAACGATCGACCTGTATGATGTCGATCTTACTCGCCGTCAAATTCGATCTGTAGATTCAGTTCATCGAGCTCAAGGGAGAGCAAGTGAACTCACAAAGAGAATCCTTGGCTTGGAACCGCCTAAAATCCCTACGACACTAAAGAACGTGCAATTCATCAGAATCCTAAACTCAACTCAGCAAGAGGCGGTCCAGATTGCATTGAGCGCCGAAGACTTGGCGGTCATATTGGGTCCACCAGGGACGGGTAAAACGCGCGTCATAGTAGAGCTGCTGGCGCAATTAGCAAAGGAAGGAAAACGGTCTCTGGTTGTCTCGATAACCAACCCAGCTGTGGATAATATAGTCGATAGACTCCTCGAAGAGGATTACAAATTCGGCATCAGATTCGGCAACTGGTACAAAATCAAAGAGTCTGCTATGCGAATATCGTTGATCAACCTGCTCACTAATGAAGAAGATATGGCGCTTGCAGCGGTGGACAAGATGCGCACAGCCGCAGCGATTTTGACGACTTGCAGCAGCGCGTCACTTGATTTGGTGAAGGCGGGTCATTTCGACGTTGTGATCTTTGAGGAGGCGAGTCAGATTCGAATGCAAGATGCTTTCGGCGCTCTTACACAAGGTGATAAGGCGATCATAATCGGAGATGACAAACAACTCGCGCCCGTCTCTCAAATGCACAGACCGATTAGTAGTCTTCTCGAAGTTGCTCAAGCGACTATTGAAAGGAATAATCTCCAAGCAGAACTCATTCGAGATCTAAGAGTACAGTATCGAATGCGACAGGAGATTTGCGATCTAATTGACAACACATTCTATGGCAATCGACTCGAATCGGCACAGCAGGTTCAAACCAGACAACGTCTAAGCATCGTGAAACCAATTCACCTTCCTCAGCTTAACAGAATCCTCGATCCTGAAGTCGTAATTGGAGTCATCGACGTAGAAGGTGTCGAAGAATACAGGGGAACCAGCATCTTCAATCAGGCCAACCGAGAAGTGGATCTACTACTCTATCAAGCCTTCAAATCATCAGGAATCACTGATGACAAGATCGCGGCAATCACTCCCTATAAAGAGCAGCAACGGCTTCTAACCAAAGCGATTGCCAAAGGAAACATAGTTGGAACCGTTGATAGTTATCAAGGACAAGAAAGGGACATAATCATACTCGACATGGTGCGCGCAAACCCACATCACGAAATCGGCTTTACACTCGAATCAAATCGTCTGAACGTCGCCCTCAGTCGAGCGCAGTGAGAAACTTATCATTGTCACCGATCTCGAGACTTACCATACTCACAACAAGTTCAACGAGATTCTGGCCAGAATCCGCAATCTCCCCCACACTCGAATTGAACGGATTACCGCATCAGATTTGGGAATTATCTTATCAGCTTACAAGAATAGAGCAGAAATTCGAATTTTGCCGGATCTCAGCAGTCTTACGGAGCCAAAGGAGGAACCGCCTTCGGTCTCAATTGTGCCTGCCGGTGACTACGCTGACATTTATTGATCAAGACATAAGCGAACGCGGATTTTTGTCGAAAAGAAATAACACTATGGCTACTTGGATTGCTTCGTCTGCGTACACAAGCTCTTTCAATAATGCAATCAGATACGAGTTGAATGTACACATACGTTGTGCGCGAAGGAAAGGACATTGTCGGTTGGTATCGGTCATCCGCTATCTAGTAAGTGATCGATGATTTGTCGATCGAAGATTTCATTCTCCAAGTGAAAGCGGAAGCTGGGAGGGCCAGGACTGAGGATGAGTTTTCACATAAATTCCTCACCTTATTCGAAGAGCACCTAACTACACGTGGGTTAAAGCCGCAAATTCGAATGGAAGAAAGGATTGTTTCAGGAAGAGGCGACGCACGCATCGGATTTGTGGTATTTGAATTTGAACTTCCTCATAGATTGGATATCGAGAGAGAAAGAAAAAAGACGCTAGGCGAACTCAGAAATCATCTTTTAGAATACGCCTCAAAGGGATTTCAATCCGATTCTCTTCTCGGAATAGCAACAGACGGCATATCGCTAGCTCTTCTGAAATATGACCATCAAAGCGGTGATTTTGTAACTGTCGACGAGTATGAGCGGCCCATAAATCCAACTAAATCATATTATCAATTCGAAAAGAGCGCGCTTATTCTAGAAAGAACGATTGTCGGCATCGAAAAACGTGAACTCTCCCCTGAAAATCTTCTCGAGGAGTTTGGGCCTGGGAGCGAACTCTGTAAGAGGCTTGTCCCAAATCTTCTTCGAACGATGGAAGCTAGCAAACACCGAATGGTCGAAGTGCTCTTCAAACAATGGGAAATTCTATTCTCGCTATCTGCTGGTAAGCTAGCTTCAGGTGACATTGGCGAGGTCCTGCAGTCCTATGGCTTGAATAAGCACGATATTAGCTCCGGAGATGGAGTCAGACGATTCCTATTCATAATTCAGACGTACTATTCGTTGATTCTGAAGTTCTTTGCACTGCAAATAGCTGACCAGTTGCGACTCTTTGGCGTCGTGTCGCTATTGTCGCAGATTCGTGAAGATCCGATGAGAGGACTCAAATCTGCCGAATCGAGATTTTCGGAGCTTGCGCTGAATGTCGTCGAGGGGGATGTTTTTGCTTGGTTTGAACACGAATATACCGAAGAACTAGAGAACAGCTTGTCGAGTCTCGCGAACAGGGTAGCTCAATATGACGTTCGAGGAGTGAGAAGCGACGTACTGAAAAGAGTATACCAACGTCTTATCCCTACCAAGATACGACGGTCACTAGGCGAGTATTATACCAGGGACCAAGTTGCCAACATAATACTCGATGAAGTTGGATACGTAGGAGAGGGCCGCGTCCTTGACCCATCGTGTGGCTCGGGCACCTTTCTTGTATTGGCAATTGACAGGATGAAGCGACGACACTCACATGAAGATCCAAATAAAATTCTAACTAGAGTGCTTGATTCAATTTACGGGTTCGATGTGAACCCAATCGCCGTTATGACCGCTAGACTGAACTACCTTCTCGCAATCGAAGATCTTCTGGAGCAAACCAAACGAGGTGTCAGTATACCGGTCTTCTTGTGCGATAGTATCGTGTTTCCTAAGTTCTCAGAAGACATCACAGTGGGAGGGATGGTGTTTTCAATTGACGTCGCAAATCCAATAGGCGAATTTAGAATCCCAAGTGTAGAAGATCCGACAAAACTGTTGAGGCTGCTCGAACAGAGTTCAAAGCAAGAAACAGCAAGCTTCCTTGAACATGTTAAACGTGAGCTCGGAGAGGACATTACGCTCAAGTATAAACAGACATTGACAGTGCTTCATCAGAAGATCCAGCAGCTCGATAGAGATGAATTAAATAGCATTTGGTGCGGCCTCATCGAGAATTTTTTTGCTCCGCTTCTTGCGGGAAAGTTTCAATTTGTGGTAGGTAATCCACCTTGGGTTATTCCAGAACGAATGACAAAGCAGTATAGTACACGCCTTCTCCAGATTGTGAAGCAATCCGGTTTTCTAGAAATCTATGATCCACATTTCAAGAGGCGTCTCACTTTTTTTGGAGCAGCGGAAAAGGATTTGTTGCCTGCTTGCCATTCGTAGCTTTGGCCTTGGAGCGATATGCAGAAAACGGAGGATACGTGGCATTTCTGATGACAAGCTCATTACTCAAGCTGCTGAACGCCGGTGGATTTCGCAAAAAGATGCTGGAATATAGGCTCGAGAAAATACTTGACTTTACGCTTTACACAAAGGTTCACGAACGAGCAACTTGCTGGGCCTTTGTTCCGATCATAAAGAATGAAAAACATGTTCCGGAAAAAATTGAATACACGTTCTACACTCCGCGAAGTTGAACCAATGAAAAATATCGAATCGACTGTCGAATTCCAGATCGAAAAATGGAATGTTGGAATCGATGAGTTATCTCTAGACGCCAGCAATAGAAAGTCACCTTGGTTTACTGCCCCCGGAACTATTGTTAAGATCTACCGAAAAATGCAAGAACAGCCTAGACTAGGAGACACACGCAAACTTTCTCAAGGAATAAACACGCGGGGAGGCGATGATATTTACTTCTTCAAGGAGGCAGCCAAAGGAGAGCCTGGATATGTCGTTGGTGTAAATCATAAGGGCGACAAAGTTAGGGTGGAATC
The DNA here is from genome assembly GCA_963848755.1 of Candidatus Bathyarchaeota archaeon. Taxonomy (GTDB): domain Archaea; phylum Thermoproteota; class Bathyarchaeia; order 40CM-2-53-6; family 40CM-2-53-6; genus FEN-987. The sequence goes on from CAWKES010000033.1 coordinate 11,102, forward strand.
AGAGTTAGTCTATCCTCTGATCCAAGGAAAAGACTTTGATGAGTGGCATTTCAAGGCGAAACACGCCGTTATTCCACATAGGCCCCCCACATGGTCATGCATTGGCCCGATAGAGATGAAACGAACGTTCCCCGACACGCTAAGCTACTTTGAAAAGCACAAGCGACAATTGAGTGAGCGATCTCTTCTCTCCAAAAAATCAACGTCCTCCTATTACGTGGTGCCGGAAATCTCGGTAGATAAAGTAGGTCGCTGGAAAGTTGCTTGGGCGGACATAGCCGTTAAACTGAAGGCATGTGTAATTCCTCCAAAGATTGATGACCCACTAGTTGGCACCAAGAATACCTTGACTGATTCGACTGTTCAATTCGTGAACGTTGAGAACGAAGCTGAAGCACAATACTTATGCGGAGTTTTGAATTCGAAGATTGCGACGTCATTCAGCTACAATTTTGCTAGACCTAAAGGGGGTGCTCCATTCAGAGGGTTCAGAATGTGGTCAGTGGCTATTCTCCCCGTGCCGAGCTTCAAAAATAGCAAGCGAGACAATGACGTTGTAAAATTCGCCAAAAAACTCGCCTCTGACGGAACCGACGAGAAGGTAAGAGAGAAACTGGAAGCTACGATTGCTATGCTCTATGGGCTAAACGAAGATGAAGTAAATTCACTACACGGACATTATCTCCTTATGAGTGGGAAAAACTCCAAACCTTAGCAAAGTGGATCTCGTGCACCGCCGATTACTCATCGTCTCGTCATCAACACGGATCGATGAAAGCCAGCCTGAGAGCGCACCGGCATTGAATAGGTACAATGGGACTTTCATAATCCTAATTCGAAAATACGTCCGCCAGGGATATGTTGACAGTAAAGATGTTTTGATTGTATCTCCCTCTCTGGGTATGATCCGTGCCTGTGATCCTCTTACATCTGTTCCAGGACAACGGGAAGATTGGAATAACCCAAGGTTGGAGGCTAATGATGTCGAAAGGTTGAATCGCAAAGCCCTCCAATTCATGAGAAAGATTAGCCGTTCTGAGCATGTTTCCGAGGTGTACGTGAACGTTGGTAAGCTCCTTATGCCGATAATTAATGGGTTTGAAGAGCTATTTGATTGCAGAATTGAGCATGCTCAAGGGAAAGGTATTGGTCCAAAGTCTGCACATATGAAATCCTGGATATTGAAGGAGACACCAATTCGACCCACTCTGAATTGAAACAGCCTCGGAATTTGAACTCTAATTTTTTGAGGCGCACCACAAGACTCTCATTGAACTGACGGCGTAAATCCCGCAGTGTTATCCTTCCTTGAATACAGCAGTCTATACCGACGGAATCCGGTTCGCTGAGACACATTTCAAATCCGAAGAAGATTTCGAGAAGATGATCGTAGGAAATTCAAAGACTTTCTTCGGAGAGCGGACAATATATTTCGACTTGAAGAACAAGATTGACGCCAAGAGTCTTGGGGCCTCTGTTCCTGACGGTTTTCTATTTGATTTCAAGGATCCTGAAAATCCAGAGTTCTATCTGGTAGAAGTAGAACTTAGCAAGCATGATTTTTACAGCCATATCTTTCCACAAATAACCAAATTCTTCCGTTATTCAAAAACGCCTCGAGCAGGAATACTCTAATCGAAAAGTTGCATAACCACATAGACTCCACTCGTGAGCTCGAAGAGCAGTTCAGATCACAGCTTGGCAAGAAAGAGATTTACAAAGCGCTGAAGGACATAATCGAAAGCAGCCAAAACGTTCTCTTGATCATAGACGAAGAGAAACCAGAGCTTCCTGAAGTTCTCAAGACATACACGGACACCTGGGATAAGATGGTCACTGTTGAAATACTGAAAAAATTCAGTTCGGGTGAGAAAGCCATTTTCACTCTCACCCCAGATTTCGAAAATATTGAAGATATAGGCATTAGAGAGACGACCGAACGAGAAGATAGAAAATATACTGAATCGTTTCAAACGGAAGGAGTTGAGAAAGATGTCCTCACCGCCTATGATTCGATCAAAAATGCTATGCTTAGTCTCGATCCGGCTATCGAGGTCAATCCTTAGAAGTATTACATTTCTCTGAGAAAGAATCGAAATTTTGCCTTCCTGAAGTTCAGAAGAAAAAAGATGCATGTCGTTGTAATGCTACCATATGAAAGGGGACGCACCATCATCAAAAAACATAGACTCCTGCAATTTTCGGAAGGTCGTGAAAATTTCTATAATGGCCCCTGTTTTCAGGTAACTCTGGAGAATGCAAATGACCTCGATGAGATTCTCAAGACTCTCGCAGAAGCTTACGGGCAACAAAATACTTGAGAATAAAACGTGTGCAATATGACGGATAGGACTAGATCTTCTGGTCAACCAACAAGAAACAAGCGCCTGTATGTGATCATAGTTCTCCTCGTTGCCGGCCTAGTTGTTGATGAGTTAGCGTTTTTAGCTTCATCTTGGGGAAAGCTCGGTCTGCTTGGCCTGTCTTTAGATTGGGCATGGGCGTACATTGCTTTCATTTGGGGAGCGGCTTTCGTTCTATTCCTAATTCCTATCGGTCTCTCAAAAATTCTACCGGCCGTACTAATGGCAAAAAGAGGCTTCGACCGATTTTGTCGCGCTGCTTTTCTTCCTCATGATTATTCATCTAAAGGTATCGCGGCCCAATTACTAGTTTCATCCCTACTGAACTCTCTCGTCCTGGACATTGCATTCCTGCCCGCTGGCAGCCTCAATTGTTCCCGCTTGGCATTTTTCAATTGAGTTATCGCGTCTTTCTAAACAGTTACTGGTTTACTGTGTTTATGTGGTTATTCGCGGGAATAATGGGCCCAGCAGTAGTTTACGCGGTAAGATTTAACCAAGGACGTAAGTTCCTATTCGAAACGGAATCAGCCATCTCATCGGTCCGAAGGACTTGCCATCTTGCGATTTTTGTCGGTGGGTTAGTCATAATCTCGAGTTTTCTTGGTGCAGGTGTAGTAGACCAGTCGGCAACTCGCTTTTTCTTCTTTCAATATGTAGACCTCGTTATACCGTCAACGTTCGTAGGAACAGCAGTCATGAATTCCTTCGAGTCGAAAATACTGCGCTTACAGGCCAAAGATGTACTCGGTACGGGCTGTTGCTGTTTCTCTCTTGGATGCTCATATTTCATGAGATCACTTGGCTAAGCCTCGGAATTCTCACTGCCAGTGTATTGATTTGGCTAGGGACTTCTTTGGTATTGCGCGCACATAGCGGCAAATGAGGATACTAAACGGAAATATCGTGGCTTTAGGTCCAAGCAAACCAGCGTGGGTGACTTGGGATTTACGGTGCCCGTCGGAGAAGAAGGAAAGCAAAAGCTCCTGGAGATAGAAAGTCGCATACGCAAACTGGAGAACGACTTGAATAGCCAATTTCGAGAAATGTTTACGGAAAAGAATCGTAGCATCGAGAACATCAACAAGCTAGGTTTTCTGAGCAAAACTCTGCACGTGAACGGACAGCTTTTACAGGCTTTCGCCAATGTCTACGATTGCGAAGAGCCGCTCGTATTTACCTCTCTTGCTAGAGGCATTTTTGAACTTCACCTGACAACCATAGAAGCAATGTCTACTACTCCGAAGTTCCTAGAGTTTGTTGGAAGAATATTCGATGCATCTGAATCATACATCCAAAGATTTTGCGATGAAGCCTATTTTAGAAATGATACTTCTGCAATACAAGAGCTTCAAAATGAGCTTGTTCGCATTTCTCGGCTAAGAAAGAAATATGACCGGGTTTTGGGGCCAATATCTCAGCCCAAGCACAAGTCCAGGTATGAGCCTAACTACAAAGAGCTCGCAGTTAGGCATGGGATGGAATCAAATTATGAATTCTACTACAGGATTTTGTCATCATTCATACATCCATCATTGCTTTACGTAGCAACAACCCCGCCTATTCCGAATCCTACCCTGAGCAACAAAAACGCTGAGTTGGTGAACTTCAACTATCAAGGGAAAAGAGCTATCGCGAAATCGATGGCAGTTCAAGTGGCATTTGAAGCGTCACAATCAACCGAGAAATTCATACTTGTTTACACGAAGAATCTTCTTAGCAATAAGGAAAAGTAGCCCCAAAACGATTCAAGATTGTTAAAAGTTTCGTTAGTCTTAACATGCGTCGTTTTTTGATGTGTGCAACAGCATACCCACACACACCTTAACTATTTTCGACGACGTAGCGTATACTATGAGCACTACTGAGGTGCCCCGACCGTTCAGAACTGTCCTTCATTCAAAGCCTGCAGTAAGTCTACCGGACCTACAACAAATTGCTCTGAATTTTCCGCAACTTCGCAATTCAACTGTTTTGATTAATCAATTGAGCGAAAACATACAAAATCAGAAGATTCCGATCGGAATGGAATTTCGTGTTCAGATGGACGCCATAAGTCTACAAGACGCAATAGCAAATTCTACCAGTCTCGCGGACGGAGTTGCAAGTTTCATAACAATGGTTACCGGTGTGGGTATGCCGATTCCAAAGCCGATGATTTGTTACGAAATATCAGAAGCAAGTAAAGAACATGATTTCGTGCAGATGTTTGACGATGTCCCTTTCAGCGATGCTTCTAGGAAGCGTTTGTCTCCGAACAAATTGCTAGAAAAGCTAACTGCGTTCCATAAATTGACGGATGTTCTCTCCGTGAATAGAGTTGCCAGAGCTATCAGGTGGTACCGATTGGGAACGGGGACAATCGACACAGTTCGAAAAATTCAACGCCTATTGGATCGGGCTTGAGGCACTGAATCCGCTGTTGCAGACAAAGCTCGGTGTCGACGATGACAAGTCGACTTGCAGCAAATGTGGGCACCAATCGACTCCGACTCCGACCGTTTCCGGAATAAGGACATTCTGCACGCAACAGATTGACGGCGGTGCAGATCTGTATCGAAGGATTCGAGATCTGCGAATCAACATAATGCACAGCAAAGAAGACTTGACTTCATTGCTATCGGAAGCATCCTCACTTGCACCGCTAACCGGTAATGTGTTGCTTGGAGCTGTGGATTTCTTGCTCGGAATAGAAAAACCATGGACTTCTCATGATGAAGTGTTAACGAACGCGACTCCGTTTAGACTTCAGGTTGAAGGAAAAGTGATGGCAGAAAAACTAGAAGACGTGTTTCCCGATCCTCACTTTGAGGCAACTCACTTAGTCATAAAAGCTGATCGCACACCCGAAGGAGGGACTGCGTTTACGACCACTTCTAACTTCACCGCTGTCATTGGAACCGGTGCGAGAATGAACGTCACAAAGACAGGAATGATAGTAGAAGGAAAAGGGAAATTTGATGTCCAGAGTGCTGCGTAAACGTGTGTGAATTGTCGTCATCGATCCGTCGTCCGTCGTTTTTTTCTGGGGGGGGTGGGTCTAGTGGTGCGGGAGACCGAAATTGAACCATGATATGTCTGGGTCTAGTGATGCTTACAACAGGAATTGGACGATCGATCGTTTGATTTTCGTGCATTTGGGTACTATGCGTTGACCGATCGATACCGATGGTCGATATAGGGTTCAAGGGTTCATACTTACGGTGATAGAATCAGAGTATACCCATAAGGTTAGGAACATCTCGGAACTCGGAACTCAGAACCTAGTAAGAACGACGTTTCCGAGTATCAAGACCTTGACACGTAGTGGCAGGTAGGGGTTTGGGAACCGAATCAGTGGTTCCAATGGCATCAAACAGCGTTCAGCCAGCGAAACAGAAAACTAATCCTAAGTCGTTCTGGACATAGAACGAGACACAGTAAACAAAAGGAGCTAGATCCTACCCCTTAGAACTTAGAATCTTCCCCAAAGTTAGGGAAATTCGACACCTTGAGGGAACTTTCACTGTCGAAAAACTCCCTTCTGACGTTAGGCTCGCTTTGGGAACCTCCGGGGAGTTTATTGTTACGGGAAAAAATCTCTCAAGTGTAGCGCCATTTCGTCTAGTTGGCACATCGCATTCATTCTCACATTGAACCTCGAATCGAGCACTCTTTCTCACTACTAGATCACATAGTACTAGTAGTTTCTCACATACTACCAAAAACGAGCTAAATGACCAGTCTTAACCTGTTTTCTAGTAGACATTCGACCTATGGGGCATGCTAAAGCCTACCTGTACTCAGATCGAGTGAAATTACCCGTATACGTTTCATAATTGGCCGTCCAGTAAGAAAGAAAGCCCAAAAGTCACAATGTGCTTCGATCAAGACCCGGCGTATACCTGTCACTTCGCGCCTCCCGGAAACTACACCACTTTCCATACACCAAAAAACATCCTATCCCCTCCCCTTTTTTGGACTCATCCTAACTCCATTCGAGCTGGAAAGTAAACAAACAAAACAAAAGGGACTAGATCCTAGACGCATCAGTTTTACAAAAGCCTATCAGAAAGGGGATTCCTATCGCCTTTGGAAGTAGTATGAGTGATAGGAAAGTCGGTTACTTACGGCATCCCTGATTCTGGAAACCCTCCGGGCATTTATTGTTACGGCGCTGGGGCCTCCAGTAGCGGCTTTCAGGAGACCCTATTGCCTACCGTCGTTCCCACCCTAAGCTTAGCGAAGCTTATACTGACGACAAACTGGCCGTGGTATTCTGGAACCTAGAAACTAGAACCTAGAATGTGTGCAAAAGCATCCTTCAAGACCTTGTTCCAAGCCGACTTCCGGGAGCCTCCTAGAAACAAAACCCACTTTCCAACACCCAAATTTGGAAGCGCAGCTACGAGCCAAAAAAAAATTCTAAGTCGGTTAGAGACGAGACTAGGGCGATCTAGCCTAAAGAAGCCAGATCCTTGACGAGTGGAAACTAGAAACCGGAAAAATGAGGGTAATTCGACACCTTGAGGGTATTTCCACTGTCGAATTTCTCAGAAATCCTCAAAGACTGAAAACTGGAACCTGCCGGGGCATTCATTGTTACGGTAAAAAAACCGAAATTTTGTGGACCACAAAAAGTTGATTAAAACTCAGCCTGAATTCTGGATCCTGCCAGGTTTTTACACGTGCGTGGCTTCCTCGCTAAATAGTGACCAAACCCACATCTCGAGATTTTTATTTCCTTGATGTCATGCATAAACAATAATCCCTACAGTCACGCATCCATCGAAGTCATGGTGGACATCTCCAATTCTAGAACGCTTCCACATACTTCTTAACCGCTTCACAGATAACAAATGAATCGCGATGGGACAGTGTCATCGTCAATTAGTTCGTCGATCCTTTCAAGGAATTCAAGTGGAAGTGTAGCAGTTATGTTAACTCTCCTTTCCGATCTACGTCCTACCAACAATCGCATGCCCTCAACCGTTAGTGAATGAATTCTTTAGTGGCTTTCGGCCCCAGCTACATGAGCGCATTCGGTTTTTGGCGAAAAGTGATAAATACGTCGTTACGCGAGTTGATAACGAATGGTTTCTTGTCAAGTTCCAAGCCACCGGTATTCATTAGGGAAGCCACTGGACTAACTAAGTCGGTTTCATTTTTCGATGCAATAGCGTTGAACATAAGCAGCATGGCAACTGGTGTGGCGTTAGCTACGATTGGGTTCACGATGGTGCTTCTTCCAACAATCTCAGGAATCAACCTTGTATACGCTTCTCTGATAGGATTTGCTTTCTCCATTCCACAAATTATCGTTTATACTATCCTAACTCAGAAGATTCCGAGAACTGGAGGAGATTACGTTTGGATTTCAAGAAATCTTGGCGGTTTGTTTGGGAGCGCTATCACTCTCATGGGTTTCACGTTGCAGACACTCGCATTTCTTGCGCTTACAGTTCTAACTACCATTTTCGCTATTGGCTCAGTGGGTGTGTCGTTGGGGTACATGAACTTCCTTCCACTCGCTCTTCCCGGCAACATGACTGGCTCGGATCCGATGTCACAGTTCATTCTTGGTTCATTAATCTTCACAATACTTGTCATAATTAACGTACTCCGACCTAGGATAGGTTTCAAGATCGTTTCGGTCTTCACGGTAATCGGCATCGCTACGATGGTGTTGGCAATCGGAGTTCTCTTGTCAGCAGGAAATCAGGGAGTTCAAAATTACATGAATGCCCTCAATTCGATGGGTTCTAACACCACATACAGCCAGGTGGCGAATTCCTATACAGGCTCAACGTTCGACTGGGCACCTAATCTGTTTATTCTCCCGTTTTTCGCAATCTTCGTGTACCCATGGATCGTCGCAGGTCCTGCGGTAGCTTCAGAAGTAAAGGGAAAGAACACGTTAAAGTGGAATGTGTCAATAGCGGCGATTCTTAGCGTAGTACTGTTAACTGCAGGATTTGGTGCAATGTATTGGGCTGGAGGATTTGCTTTCACGAATGCAGCTCTAGCGAATCCGACCCTAGTATACAATTACTCATTTAACTTCTGGACACTAGCGATGGGCGTGGCTAGTACTCCATCAATTGCTTGGGCCATAGGTATTGGTTGGATCGTTTGGAACGTCGCAGTCCTGGCCTATGGTATCATAATTTTCTCGCGGTATGTGTTCGCTCAAGCCTTCGACCGATTCCTACCTACCAGGCTAGCTTACGTGAGTCCAAAGTATGGCTCGCCGCTAGTAGCTCATCTGGTAGATTTGGTTTTAACAATAGTTTTCGTTGGCGTGGCCGCATTCCTATACGGACTACTATCTTCACTCTTCGGGGTCGTGCTTTCAGCTGTGATTTACTTCGCCTTCGTAGGGTTAGCAGCAGTTTTGTATGCCTTTCGCTCTGAGCACGGTAGCACTAAAGGCATCTTAGCCGTTTGTGGTACGTTGATGGCTCTGGTTTACGCGTTTCTAAGCTATGAGTTTCTGTCTGCTCCTCAAGTGTGGGGAGGAAATACGCTTGCGTACATTTACATGGTTCTCTCCTTTATCGCAGGTCTCGTGATCTACACTCTATCCAAATCGTACTACAAGAAATTAGGAATTGATATCGGGATGGCATTCAAAGAGATACCCCCAGAATAGGCACTGCCTGCAACACGTGCAATCCTGGTCTTAAGGGTGAATTAGTTGACAGCAGATCTATCCTTCCTAAATGCAGGTCTCGGACTGAAGAAAGCCAGCAAGGTAATCAAGGGAGGTCAGTTAGTCAACGTTGTCACCGGCGAAATCTACCCGGCCGACGTGGCAATCTACGACTCAAGAATAGTCGCTACTGGCAACGTGCAAGAATACGTAGGACCAGCAACCGAGACAATCAATGCCGATGGTAACTATCTTGTTCCAGGATTAATCGACGGCCACATACACTTTGAAGTGACAAAGCTCTCCCCAACGATGTTCGCCAAACTTATGCTACCGAACGGAACAACTTCAATCATAACTGGTCTAGACCAAATATATGGAATCGGCGGTTTGAGAGCGGTGAGAGATTGCCTAAATGAAGCAAGATCCGCTCACCTCAAAATGTTCTTCGGAGCACCCTCCAAGCTACCATATACGGTGCCTTCCTCAACTCTGCGCTACAATTTCGGACCGAAAGAACATAAACAGACCGCTCGATGGAAAGAAAATGTTGGCATCTGGGAAGTAGTTGGACGCTTTGTAATCGGATCAGGGGACGGGAAAGTAGGTCCGGATAGACAAGTCTTGAAGTCCTTCAAAATTGCCAGAGACAATAGGCTCCCTATTTACGGAAGCGCATCGATGCTCACAGGAACCAAGCTGACGGGTTACATTTGCGGTACCGGGGTTCGCTCTGATCATGAAGCATACAGTCCCGCTGAAAGCCTAGAGAAATTACGAAACGGCCTGTTTCTCATGATTAGAGAATCATCAGTGGTACATTTTCTGGATCAGAATATTCGAATGATTACGGAAAAGAAGATTGACACCAGAAGGATAGGATTCTGCACAGATGATGTAACATCAAGCGACGTGCTTAAACGCGGCCACTTGAACAACCTAGTCAGAAGATCCATCGAACTCGGCCTCGACCCGGTTAGAGCAATTCAAATGGCAACTTTAACGTGTGCGGAAATTTATCATATCGATAACCTCGTTGGAAGCATTTCACCAGGTCGAGTTGCAGATATACTCATCGTGGAGAATCTTGAACGATTTACCATAAGGAAAGTCATAGCTGATGGAATTCCTGTAGCGTCCGACGGAGAAGTAACTGTGAAATTGAATCCTCCAAAACGAAAAGGCTCTATCATGAAAAGTATGCATGTAAAATCTGTGCGACCAGAAGAATTTGTTGTCAAAACGAAACTGAAGTCGAGCAGAGTGAAAGTTGTTTCAATGCAGATATCCCGTGACGTTCCATTCGTCAGGAAAAGACGAGAAGCAACACTGCAGGTTGAGAACAGTATCGTTCAACCTTCAGTCGAAAAAGACGTGTTATACGTAGCGGTAGTCGAGAGACACCGCAAAACAGGAAATCGAGCAGTCGCATTCATTAGCGGATTCAACCTCAATGCTGGAGCAATCGCATCCTCATTATCTCCAGATGACAACAACATAGTCTCCATAGGAGTTAACCCACCTGAAATTGCTTCAGCGATAAACAATGTAATAGAAATGAATGGAGGCCAAGTTGTGGTTAAAGATCAAAAAGTCCTGGCATCCTTACCCCTCCCAATTGGCGGCATAATGGCAGACGTCGAACCTAAAGAGATGGCTAAACTCGAAACGAATTTAGATGAAGCAACAAAAAAGCTAGGATCAAAACTTGAAT
>CAWKES010000034.1:0-56436 GCA_963848755.1 Candidatus Bathyarchaeota archaeon
TAGATGAATAGGTTGCCGGGTTTTGATGTCAAGATTTGAGAAGGAAGGTCAACGGCTCATATGCGAAAAATGTGGGTTCGAGACTAACAGTCAAGAGATTTTTGCGTTACACAAGAAGAATTGTCCGAGAATCTGATCTAGACGTAGTCGATCCAAGATTACTGGTACGAAGATCAATCTATTTGTGACCGTTTTTCCGTGCGTCTTCGCTTGTAAATACGCGCATCTAATTCGGCGCAGTCAATTCGTCAACGATTGACGGTTTCATGTTCAACGACTTTTGCCAACATAGTGATATGGTTTAGGAAATTCTTGGAAGGACATCGTAGAACAGTTTCGGTCTGCTAAATAGAAAACACGAGTGCATGATTGAAACGAGACTTTTCCCATGTGTGCCACAATTCCATGCATCTTCCATCATGTTTCATGCGGCATTCATCCATTTCTCGTGAAGCTGAGAGAGAATTTTGCAAGCTTCCAAGAAAAGTTGATTGGTAATCGCAGTAACAATTCGGGGCTGCGTGGTATTAAGAACCATATTTTGTGATCGATCGGAAAAATTTGGTGAAGAAATTTTTTTTTGAATTGACAAAAAAAATTTCGCGAAAAAAAATAATTGAGTAATGCTTAAATCTAAATTCCATCACGATATAGTAAAATCGGAATTTTTACGGAGGATCTCGAGCACAAAAATTGTCCCCTAGACCATATGCTTACCGACACGTAGTAGCGACTCTCCACGGATGCCGTTCAGATCTACTTGATGAGAAACTAGTTCTGGACACTGCGTTGAAAGCAATTCAGAAAGCAAACATGCAGCTTGCAAAAACGCGGACACCAAATCCTTTGGTCTACAAGGTCGCTGACGATATTATGGGTGGTGGAGTAAGTGTGAACGCGCTCATCACGACAAGTCATCTGACGATTCATACCGCCAAACTTCATGGTACGGTAGAATTTGATTGTGCCACGTGCGGTTGTGACAGTAATCCGTGGGCTGCGTTGGAAACGTTCAAACGTGCTCTGCGAGCAACTCATGTGACCATGCAGTATGAACATGACGAGCTTCAGAAAGTAATTCCATTGCCTCTACAACATTCTAGACGTACTCAAATTTCCTTCTGATTTTTGTTATTATCTCGAAAATTACCCGGCAGGCAACTAGGTTCTTCTCGATAGCATCGGCGTTTTTAGCGTTAATCGCTTACGCGGTCGATCTCAGAATCTGTCAGTTCAAGTTTCCGTACGGAGTTACCTATCGTGTCCAGCAACGTCTGGTCGGCGTCCGGTTCTAAGCTAAGAATTACAAGATGGGCAGCGGTCCGGTAGAAGACGAGTAGGACCCGATCATACTGAACAATTACACGTCTTATGTTACCGCAGAATGGTTTCAGTTTCTCTGCAGCATCGACCATCAAAGGCGCCGCGATCGTCATGAAGTGCCTGTCCGTTTGCGCTGGTGTTAACGAAGCAACGCCTTGTCGCATACTAGACTCCAGTAAATCGTACTGATGATTGAGAATTGCGACATAACGTATTCGTTGATCAAGTTTGAAGATATTTTCCGATATCTCCTTGATATCCAATTTAGCCCAAAAATATGTCTTAGATTCAGTTAATATGGGCTTCTTAGGTTCAACATGTCTACGTTAATCACGAAAGGTTAATCCTTGGGGTTGGGTAGCAGCGATCCTGAGTGAGCAGGTATTGCTTGATTCGACCAAAGTGCGACGTGAAATACTACGTTTGTACGACAAGGATCCAATGGACTGGAAGGTTTTAGTCGGAAGAGACCGTCAAGGATTTTACGATTTACTGTTCACTCACAGGTCAGATGCCTGGCAAGTAAAGGAATATCAGGTTAATCCCTACAAGTTCGTTGGGCTCGGCGCGAGACTCAGGAATATTTCGGCAGATCGGCTTGCAGTTGGAGAATATGCGTTTGGTCTTCGACCGATTGATGTAGATCTAATGAAGGAGCTTGCAAACGTGATGGATGATCCGCATCAAATGAACGACATCGCTTCGAGACTTCTTCGAGAAAAACCGATTACCACCCAGGAAGCTGTACAGAACCCAGCGATCTTACATGGCCCAATTTTTCAGTCGAGCAATCCGCTAGAAACACTTTCTGCAGCGCACACTAAGCTCGACGAAAAGTTAAGGAAGCAACTGCAACAAATTGTCCGTCATGATTACCGGCATACGATCATGCCTTACCTTTAGATTTTCTGCATTCGTAACCCGAATAGCTACTCTTGTCCTCTTCTAATGTGATGAAACGTTTGCTGTATTGGAATTGAATGCTGAAGCGTGAGCATGTTGAGGATTACTGACGTAGAAATCTACCAACTTGGTGAAAAAGCCGATAGTGACAGTGCGGCGTGGGCTGCAAATTTGATCTTAATCAAACTGACAACGTCTGACGGGCTTATTGGTTGGGGTGAAGCTGTTCCCACTCTTAGAGTTCGACCTGTAATTGAATCGCTCTATGAGGTTGCACGAGTCTACAAGGGTAGCGATCCGCTTAACGTTGAACGGAATTGGCATGAGTGGCATAAACATGATTTCTACTTACCGTTCTCCTTTGAGTCTACTACTGCGGTTAGCGCTTTCGACATGGCGTGCTGGGATATTATTGGGAAACACTTCGGTGCACCGCTTCATGAATTGCTTGGAGGAATCATGCGAACGAAAATACGTGTTTACTCAAACGGTTGGTACGATGGTTGCGTGACTCCGGAACAGTTTGGGGAACGCGCGAAGGAATTCACTAAGATTGGGTACACCGCACTCAAGTTTGACCCATTCGGGAACTATTACGATTACATTGACGAGAAGGGATTGCAGCTGGCATATGATCGAGTGAAAGCCGTTTCAGAGTGCACTGAGGGTAAAATTGAACTTCTGATAGAACATCACGGGAGATTCAATCCGAATTCCGCAATAATGATAGCGAGAAAACTTCAGGAATTCAATCCATTGTTCATGGAGGAACCAATACATCCAGAGAACCTTGAGGGCTTAAAGAAATATCGAGCTGCAACTGATGTGCGAGTAGCACTTGGCGAACGAATACTTACGAAGGAGCAAGCGACGCACATACTCGCGAATAACTTAACAGACTTCCTTCAACCTGACATAACAAACATTGGAGGTATTACTGAGGGTAGGAAAGTTGTTGCGATAGCTGAAGCGTTCGGGGTGGAAGTCGCTTTTCATAATGCGTTCGGACCGATCCAAAATGCTGCAACCTTACAGATTGATACGGCGATACCAAACTTTCTTATCCAAGAATCATTTTACGAGTGCTTTCCTGCATGGAAGAAAAGCCTAGTCAAAGATCAATGGAGGATCGAGAATGGTCACGCATCGGTTCCAGCTAAACCTGGGCTTGGTGTCGATATTAATGAAAAAGTGCTGGAAGAACACATAGCTGAAGGCCAAGAATATTTCAATCCTGACGAACCTGTTTGGGTGGTTAAGAATACATGGAAGTCTGCCTGAGCGAACCTAATTAAGAACAGTTTCTCCGTGTTTTCAAAATCCGTCGATATGCCATGAATCCTGTTGAAGTAAAATCATTATCCAAAATCTTTCAAACGAGAGAAGGCGCGCTATTTCGTAAGGTTTCAAAGACAATTGTTGCGGTAGACGACATAAGTTTTGACGTGTCCGAAGGAGAAGTCTTCGGGCTTCTCGGTCCTAACGGGGCGGGAAAGACGACGGCGGTTAAGATGCTATGCACACTGATCACTCCAACATCAGGTGATGCATTGGTTAACGGCTATAGCATAGTCCGTGATCAGCAAAGAGTTCGAGAGAATCTAGGGGTAATGCTTACTGGTGAAAGAACCCTTTACTGGAAATTAACTGGCCGCGAAAATCTCGAGTATTTCGCAGCATTGTATCATTTGGAATCCTCTTACTCGAAGAAGCGAATAGACGAATTACTTGCGAAAGTCGGACTTGCAGAACGAGTGGGAACGCTAGTCGAAAATTATTCTACCGGCATGCGGATACGGTTGTCGTTCGCGAAAGCGCTTCTGAATGATGCTCCAGTATTATTATTTGATGAGCCTACGGCAAGCCTCGATCCGCAATCTGCCCGGCTTATACGTGAATATATTCGCGATTTGAAACGTGAAAAACATGCGATCATTTTGACCACTCATAACATGGAAGAAGCGGATGCGTTGAGCGATCGAGTGGCAATAATTGATCACGGAAAAATTGTGAAGTTGAGCACACCCGCTGACTTGAAGGAAAAAGTGAAGAGCAACGAAGTCATCGAGATTCAAGCTCGGAAATTCTCCGAACAGATTTTGGTGGGTCTTCAATCATTTAGTGAAGTTTCAAAGGTCGCTGTGTCTACGAGCGATACAGGTGACGAAGTAAATATACGAATTCATGCAGAGAAGGGAAAAGATGTCTTGCCGAGGATACTCGAATTCTTGGTTCGCAAACAAGTCTCTGTAACTAGGGTTAGCTTCATAGAACCTACCCTAGAGGACGTTTTCATTGCAGAAACCGGACGGAGCCTTCGCGATTAATTGAAGAAAGTCACAGGTATTCGAGCTAAATTCCAAGCTTTGGCCGCTATTTTTTGGAAGAGCATCAAGCACTATACTCGGATACCGGGAAGTTTCGCAATTTATCTCGCTCTTCCTTTTCTGTTCACCTTGCTAATTTTCGGCATGGGGCGGTTCGTAGGTGGCGGGAACGCATCCGCATATTTTGCTGCTCGCACGGGGACTACTAACATTTTGGTATACGAAATGCTTGGGAGCGCGGTTTGGATGACGAGCTGGGTGGTAGTTGAAGATGTAGGAGTGAGCCTGCGCAATGAACAGGTGACCGGAACTCTCGAACAAAACTTCCTCGCACCGATTGATCGAGCTACCTTGCTAGTCGGTATGAGTTTAGCGGACATCGTCATTACAACCGCAATCTTCTTGATTGCTGTTGGAGCGACAGTAGCGTTAACCATGCCCACAGATATCCTAGGACTGTTCCAGGCTTACCTGATGCTGCTTATCGGTCTGATTCCGTTATTCGGCATATGTTTCCTTTTCGCGGGCATTATCATAAGATTCAAGGAGCCATACATATTCGTTCAGATCGTGAACGTTCTATTCGCAGTTCTAACAGGCACTTACTACCCAGTCGCTCTTCTTCCTTTCTGGATCAGATTTCTTTCCGGACTTCTGCCTCAAACCTACGTGATCGAAGACATGCGACAAATTATTCTGGCGAACCAGAACCTAGTAAGTTTGTACGGAAACGTTTTCGTGTTGTTTGCGTTGGCGTTAGTTTATCCTACAATTGGGTATGCGATCTTCAAACGCATCGAAAGAAAGGCGAGTGTGACAGGTGAATTCTCAAAATACTAGTTCATTGATCAAAATCTGCGGCGAATTCAAAGCCGCGTTTTTGAAGGACCTTCGTTCATACGTTCGATATCCCGCGTGGCTTCTAGGAGAATTCATCAGTACGCCCTTGTGGTTTTTTTTCTTTGCATTAGGGGTTACTCTATTTAGTCCAACGAACTTTACCAATTCTTCAGTTAACAGTTTTGATTTCTTCTATTTTGGGTTCATCTTCATAATCCTCTTCAGCACTGCGGTATGGGGCATCGGTCAGAGTATACGGAATGAACAGCAAGCCGGAACGTTGGAACAATTCTTTTTGGCTCCCGTGAACCGTGCGACGTTAATCGTGGGAAGATGGGCCCTGCGTTTTTCTTACAGACGTTTTGATCATTGGCTACACAACTGTAATCGTGTATACTCTTGGGAACGAACAACCTGTGATGCACAACCCCAGTTTGTTTCTCTTCTCCTTGGGCCTGTACGAAATAGGCCTGATAGGTTTCGGATTATTTTTCGCAGGCTTAACGATGCGAATCAAATCGTACAATACATTATCCAACATGGTATTTTTCGGTTACATGATTCTAACAGGCGCCCTCTTTCCGATCGACGTTATCCCGATCCCGTTTCGTTACATTTCGATGGCCATCCCATTCACCTATTTCATTGATTTAATGCGAAATGCAGCCTTGTCGACATCTACAATTCTACCCGCATCAACCGAATATTTTATGGCGACGATTCTCTGCGTTTTCAATGCTTCTGATAGGATTCGTAGCGTTCAACAAGATAGAGTCCCAAGCACGTGTGAAAGGGACAATTTCAGCTATGTGATCGAGGCCTCTGAGGTTTTAAGCCAGAAGTAGGCATCTTAGACTTCGTCAAAAGGGACACGGGATTGGCCACTCTTCGGCTAGGCTATTGGGCAGCACAGGAACAATACGATCCTCAAAGACTGCTTCAATATGCTATACATGCCGAAGTTGTAGGCTTCGACATAATCGTAACCAGCGATCACTTTCATCCTTGGAGCGACACGGGTGGACAAGCAGGATTCCCGTGGATTTGGCTTGCCTCAGCGGCAGAGAAGACAAGGAAAGTTGAGGTGGGCACTGCTGTGACTACTCCAATGTTTCGTTATCATCCTGCTCTCGTTGCTCAGGCGTTCGCGACACTTGACAACCTATACCCTGGCAGAATTTTCGTCACATTGGGAACAGGGCATGCAATGAACGAGATGCCTTTAGGATTCAAATGGCCTGGATTTGTAGAGAAAATCGAGAGACTCGAAGAAGCTCTTGACATAATATACAAACTTTGGAATGGGGACTTCGTAACATATGACGGAAAGTACTACCAACTCAATAAAGCAAAACTGTACACTAAACCGAAAATGAAAATCCCCGTATACTTGGCCACATCGAACGAACGAATAGCAAGAATAGCGGGACAGCTTTGTGATGGAATTCTCACGAATCCGAGAGGATTGGAGCGATTCAGAAAAATTGTAAACGCCATGGAGAAAGCTGCTCTCAAAGTGGGACGAGATCCCGCAAAACTAAGCAAAAGCATGGAATTCAAAGTGGCCTATGATATTGACTACAACCGAGCGCTGAAGTCAGCCATGTTTTGGGCCACGACTGCAATTCCTCGCGAGAAGAGAGAGCATATTTGGGATCCACGTGAATTGGAAGCGTTGGTAGGACCGGAAGAGGAGAAGAAGATCAAAGAATCATGGCTTATCACTACTGATTCAGATGACATAATCAAGCGTCTCGGAGAATTTCTCAAGATGGGATTTGATAGAGTATACATTCACAGTGCCAGTCCTATCGAGGAGAGGTTCCTGAATCTACTTGGACGGGACATTCTGCCTTGGATGCGTGAATATTACGAGAGTCTGTTCCGTCCTGTGCGTACTAGTTCCAGTGGAGTAGAACGACTCTCATGTATCACGATGTTACTGAATGATGCCATCTGAGAATGTATTCAGGTAACCTAAGTCCACGTTCACCAACTCTCTCTACAAGGTATATTGGGAGTGGGCTTAAAGCGAACGCCGCTTTAACATAGAAGCTGTCTGGTTTGCCCTCTACTCGTTCGCCTTTTATTGTGAACGAAATATCTGAGGCCGCGGCTATCGTACTATCTGGGTTTCCGACCACCGAAGCTACTAATGCACCCATTCGTTTGAAATTCTTGCACCATCCGGCTACGATTTCCGTCTCACCGCTGTGCGATATCACGATGAGAACATCCCCTGCCCGTGGTCCTGGGGTGTTAGACTCTCCCGCGACATAAATTTGGTCACCCATGGCACGCTTGACGTGCCCGATTCTCACAGCGGTCATGCGTGCTACTTCCCTAGCGCTTCCTAATCCGACCAAGAAACATGAGTGTCTCTGTTCGAGCGCATCAACTAGAGTTTTGAAGAACTCTGAGCTCACCATTTCATCTACTACTGAACCTACTTCAGTGAACAATTCCTTTGAACGTGCAATTACTCGGTCAGCGGAAGCTTCTTCGTTCATGGCTTCAGCCATAGAATGAAAGAGAACTCCAGTTCCAAGTATGAATAAATCTTCGAGAATTCCTGTTGTTCTGAATTCCTTGGACTCTGAAGGACTCTCCTCAGGTTCTCGTCCTTTAAGGATCAGTACATTCCCATATCTTGTTCCAAGTTTTCCCATAGGTGAATCCCGTTCCGAAGTTACTACGTCAATTCGGAAGTCCCTAGGATTCCCTTGGTTCGCAATATACATGGCCAATTGTTGTGCATCTAACAATGGCATTAGTGATTTTCCACTTCCGGAATTAATTAGCAGGCAGACCTGGCCGAACCTATGTTTCAGAATTGGTGCGGCCTGATAGAGAGTGCGTCCTGGAAAGCCTATATCTCCTCTATCGAGAACGAGTTTCCCACCACGCATCTTTGCCATTTCGCTGCACGCTATACTAAGAGCGCCTTTCGATCTTCCTTCGCCGGAAGGCAGGATTATGCCTGAACTCATGATGTCATGATAGATTGACTCGATCTCATTTCGATTCGCTTGCTCAAGGTTTTGGAATATGCGGTTTACAAAGGTCACGTTACTGATTTCTGACGGCATTTTCTCTTCACAATGCACACTAAGTAGTTACTTGACCTTTGAGGACAGCTAACATAAGTGGTTTCGCCTGAGCCGTTGAGTCCTATCTATCCTTCCCTTTGTTAAGGAGAAGGTTTAGGATTCTGAACGTGAGTCCCCAAATTATGTGACCACGATAAACATATGATTCTACGCTGAGTTGCTTTCCATTAGTCTCCACTTCAGACTTGCTTGGTTCGATTTGCATTAAGTTCGCCAGAGGCGCCCAGAATGTTTCAGCAACTTCATAATTTGGGCTCAATCGAGCTTCACTTGTGAGATGGAATACGAAAGGCGTGACTTGTACTCGTCGAGTATGGGTTGGTAGGCTTGGGAGGATTCCTAGTAAATGATGCGGTTCGAGTTTGATTCCAACCTCTTCGCTCGTCTCTCTCATAGCAGTCTCAAGGAGTGTGGGATCGACCTGCGATTTGTGACCTCCTGGAAAGGCAATTTGACCTGACCAGGGATCACCTTCACGTTCAACCCTCTTGATCAACAGTACTGAGGCGGTTGGCTCAGCGTGAATGATTATTGCGATTGCAGCATCCGATGAGTCAGAAGGAGGCAACTGCTGTGTGAGACGCAGTTTTAGTGAGTTGAGGTCGAAGACTAAGGACACATTAATTCACTTGACGAAGAGCTTGTGCTGTAAATTTAGGTGCAGGTAGTTGCGTTGGCCAAGTTTTATCTTTATGCCAACGTCGGTTCTGAGTTAACGTGAGTTTCGTGTCTACATTAGACAACCTGATCAACTCGGTAGATAGTTTTCATGACGAAATGATTGCGTTCATGGTGGAACTGTTGAAAATTAAGGCCGTAAACCCTGACGGGGGCGGCAAGGGAGAATATGAACGTGCTCTCTTCTTGAAGAAAAAGCTTGAGACTTTTGGAATTAAAGTTTCTAGACATGATGTCCCTGATCCACGTGTACAAGAGGGCGTTCGAGTTAGCCTGACTTCGGTTATTGATGGCGAAGATAGTAGCAGAACACTGTGGTTTGTGGCTCACATGGATACCGTTCCTGAAGGCGCACGAGAGTTATGGAATACAGATCCGTTCGAACCTGTAGTTAGAGATGGTAAGATCTATGGACGAGGGGCTGAAGATAACGGCCAGGCAATAATAGCTAGTCTCTTCACACTCAAGGCTTTGCTATCATCGAACGTAAAACCTCCGATCAACATTGGTGCTGCTTATGTTTCTGACGAAGAGTCAGGCAGTAAGTATGGAATAATCCCCTTACTTGAGAACATGAACATCTTTAGAGCAAATGATATCGCAATAGTCCCTGATTCCGGTACGCCGGATGGAGCGGAAATTGAAGTTGCTGAAAAGAGCATTCTCTGGTTGAAAATTACGACAAAAGGCAGACAGGGCCATGGTAGCACGCCGGAAAAAGCATTGAATGCGCATAGGGTCGGGCTACGACTGGCCTTGGAACTTGATGATTATCTGCATTCAAAATATTCAGCAATCGATAGTTTATTCGAACCCCCAACTTCAACTTTTGAACCAACTAAACATGAATTGAATGTCGACAACGTGAACACAATCCCAGGTGTAGACGTTCAGTACTTCGACTGCCGAATTCTGCCTCGTTACCCAATTAGGGACGTTTTAGTGGATATCGATTTGATTAGGCATCGAATCGAAAAAGCGAATGGTGTGGAAATCGAAATCAAGCCAATTCAGCAGGAAGAAAACACTGTACCGACATCCCCTGATAGCGAAGTCGTAAATAGGCTAAGAATTTCGTTGAAGAAACTGCGCGGTATTAATGCGAAACCTGTTGGAATTGGTGGCGGAACTGTCGCCCTATACTTCAGACGAAAAGGTATTCCGACGGCAGTTTGGTCCACATTGGAAGAAATGGCTCATCAACCAAACGAATATTGCAAAATCCAAAATTTGATCGATGACGCGAAAGTCTTCGTTCACGTAGCAGCCGCATAGCGAGATGAGGTCGCGATTAAGCATTCTTAGAGAGTGCGTTGGCTAAGATTTTTCTTGAAATATTTCCGCCACTTATAACGACTGCCACGTTCTCGTTGACCTTTCGCGGTTTTATTTTAGCTAATGCTGCAATGGCAGCCGCCGCTGAAGGTTCGACGACGATGTGACATTCTTTGATCACATCGAAGACGGCTTTTTCGATTTCCTCCTCCGTTACCAGAACTATTTCATCAACATTCCGTTTAGATATTGCGAATGTAAGTGAGCCCGGTTCTCTAGCAGCCAAACCGTCTGCGATTGAGGTCGTATCGGTTAATCGGACAATCTTCTCTTCTTTCATTGATTGATACATTGATGATGCTTTCTCAGGTTCTACTCCGATAATTCTAACGGAAGGACTGAGGCTTTTGATGGCTGTTGAAACTCCCGAGATTAGTCCTCCTCCACCGATCGGCACTACAACGGTGTCAACGTTTGGGAGATCATCGCAGATCTCGAGACCTATCGTGCCCTGTCCCGCGATCACGTCCGGGTCATCAAACGGATGAACGAGCGTTGCTCCAGTAGCCTTCTGAATCTCAAGCGCTTTGCTCATTCGTTCGTCATGATATAATCCGTGTTTGACTACACGTGCCCCATATTCCTCGATTATGCCAACTTTCTCCTCAACCGCATTTGTTGGCACCACGATAGTGGCAGGAACACCAACTAGCTTCGCTACATATGACACTGATAATCCATGATTTCCAGATGAGGCGGCTACAAGTCCGTGTTCTCGTTCGGCGGGGGCAAGTTTGAGAATTTTGTTAGCCGCCCCACGGATTTTAAACACTCGAGTCGGTTGGTACGATTCTAGCTTAAGAAACACATTGGTATGGGTTCGGTTTGTGAGACGAGGGGAAACATATAGTGGTGTTCTGTAAATGACGCTGGCGATTCTTTCTCTTGCGTCTTTTATCGAGCGGAGTGATACTTGATCTTCTGACATTTGTGAACTACCGTCCTATACTTCTTGCTTCTGTAGTTTGCTTCTTCCGAAGTGTCTTTGTACTTTTGGTTGCAGCAGGTAATACAGAATCAGGATTTCTATGATTAGCGACGCCATCCCTCCTAGAGCAGGTCTGATGAATAGCATAAACCCGGAGAAGACGATTCCGACGAGCGCGAAGATCATTGCTGTAGTCCAAGCCCAACTCTTGCCATTCCACAAGCAATAGGCCAAGATGAAATCTACTGCTGCCAATACTAAAAGCACGGTTCCAGCAACGGGTCTGAAATGGGAGTGAGTAGCTGTGAGTGTTGGAAAGAATGCGAACATGAATCCAGTGAAGAGTAGTACTCCTAGAGAAATTTCAAGAATCGCAAGCGCCGTTACGCCACTGGGGCGCTGGTTTACAGACAATATGGGTCGGACCTATCTAGCTAGAACAGAATCTTAGCTGATCCCTACTTCTGCTCTGTGAGCGCCTGTTTTATTTTAGCTGCTAATTTTGACCGTTCCGATTCGTCCTTGGATGAGATCCACTGTAATTTTAGATAAAAAACATCTTTCTCTTTTGTGACCATGAATCGTCGCCCGATCGCTTATCATTCCGTCCAACACATCAAGATCGGCAAATATAACCTTGGATCATTTCCCTCGAAAGACCTAACACTGGCTGGTTCTGACCGGACTATTCAAAAGTTGCCACTCAATTCCTAGTTTATCCGTATTTGGCACAATTTTCCAGGGCCCGATTCGTTTGGTGCGAACTCCTAGAAACAATGATTTACCTAGAAGAATCGCGATAGTGTACCATAGACTACCAGATAAGATACGTGAATACCCAGGACTGTTGCGCGGTGAAACGCGTAGTATGCTTACAATCGAAAGTCGACTTACGACATCGAAACCCACCATCGCTTTTGGAAAGATTATCGCGGACAACGGATATTTGGCTATCTGGTTCATTTTCAAGAATCGGTGGTACGATATCGGAAAATTTTATGACCAGTCCGGAAAGTGGCTGGGTTATTACTGTGATATCATCCAACCAGTTCCCAAGTTGCTAGCGGATCACTCACGAACAGTCAAACTTACAGATCTTTATCTGGATCTTTGGATTTCGGCAGAGAACGAGTTTCAGATTCTTGACGAGAATGAACTTGCGGACGCGTTAGAGAAACGGTATCTAACTGAGAAAATGGCGAGACGGGCCAAAGATGAACTGAATATACTAGTAGAGAAGATTCAAACACAGCAGTTCCCTCCAAAAGAAGTTAGACAAATTGAGCCAATGAAAAGAGCGAATTAGCTTAAGATCGATCTCTTCTAGGCGTTCATTGATTCCAATCGCGTCGGCTATCTCAAACCTCTTTAGGGCAGTAGTGCAGTTATGAATTCAAAAATTGAGACGACGTGACATATGAATAAGGGATCCAAGCATCGCTCAAAGGTTTCATATCAATATTCAGAACGACCAATCTTGAAGCGTAAAGATTTGCATGATTTCATAGATGCTTTGGATGAGGATGAGGGCATCAGAATTTGTGGCAAGTTGAAGAATCATGCAGGAGGAGGTTTCGTATTCATTGGATATTATAGGGGAAGTTACTGCGTAAATATTTGTGATAGGATTTGGAATAAGAAATTAAGGAAGTACATCGCAGGCGAAAACGATGAATGGTATTATTTCGATACTGCACCGCAGGCGTACAGTTTCGCTTTGAAGCAAGCGAAAACACCGATTCAAGCTTGGTTATACTAGGTCATAATCCCAAAAACATTAACCATCATTCTGAAAACATTCTCAGCTTTTCGTTTCGATTTTGAACTTATCCTCTCATTTTTTGCGAACTGTGATAAGTCTTCACTCAGTTTCACTATTATCGTTAGAGCGCTGAAAGTATCGAAATCGTTATCCATGTGCTTCCTGAAGGCATGTTCGGCTCTCATCACAATTCTGATCAGTTTGTCATTATCAGATTTTTCGTCGGTTCTCATATTAGAGAAGGCGACGAATTTCTTTATCATCGATTTCCGTTTCGCAATTGATCTTTTCAGTTGCAACTCCGACATCACTATTGGTGCTCTGTAATGATAAGATGCGAAGTAGAATCGCAAATCTTCGGCAGAGTAGTGTTTGAGAGCGTCTCGGATACGGATAACGTTGCCGAGCGACTTACTCATTTTTCTTCCTTTCAAATTCAATAGTCCAGTATGCAACCAGAATCGTACAAAGGGAGTCTTGCCCGTTAATGCCTCTGCCTGGGCAATCTCAGCTTCATGGTGGGGGAATATCAGCTCTGAGGCTCCTCCATGGATATCATATGTGTCGCCGAGAATTGACATGGATATGGCCGTATCTTCCACATGCCAACCTGGTCGTCCGAAACCCCAGGGAGAGTTCCATCCAGGCAGGGATTCATTTTTCCGCCAGACCGAGAAATCTTCAGGATTCTTTTTTGAAGAGCAGAGTTCAAGTCGTCTAAGCGATAATTCTTCTCGATTCAGTCCGGAGAGAGTGCCGAATGCTGGAAACTTGTTGACCTCAAAGTAGACTCCTGTATTCGTTTCATATGCAACGCCTCGTTCAATTAAACCAAATACTTGAGATATCATCTGCGGGATATGTTCTGATGCACGAATGTAACCTTGGACGTTTGTTATTCCAAGTGCCAGCATGTCCTCTATGAAAGCCCGTTCATATTCTCGAGCGAATTCGATCGGATCCTTTCCAACTTCCTTCGCACGATCCGTAATCTTGTCTGCGACGTCTGTGATGTTCATAATGTATTGCAGGCTGAAACCTAGGAAGGTTAGATATCTGGTGATTATGTCAAAGGCCACGTATGTCCGGGCGTGACCAAGATGAACATAATCGTACACGGTCGGTCCACAAACGAACATTTTTACGATTCCGTTCGATGACTTGAACGGTTTTTTTTGTCGAGAAAACGAATCGTAGATCTTTAGCATCTTGGTTCTATCTCTTGATCGGATCTTTCGTGTGCCGTATCTCCTGTTGTTAGGTCCTGGCATAATCCAATCCTGTATATACTCTCAGCGGCGAACCGTTATCCATTGGACCAAGCTGATCGACAGGTTCATGTGTTGTTATTTGCATTCAGAGTCCGTTCAAGGCTGGTCGCTCAAACGGAACATCTTCGACGTTTCATCCAAGAACTTGCTTCGGCAGGATATCAGCTTGATCGAACAGCCTTCGATTATCTAAAGACGATGGATGAGGCTGAGGCGTCCACTGTCGCCAAGAGCGTGCTGATCAAAATAGGTGAACGTCATGGCGAAGCGCGAATTCTCACGAAGTCGTCATTGTTGGAACTAATACCTGTTACAGTTCCAACGGATTCCGTGGCATCTCTAATTCCTTCAAAACAAATTTCCTCTAGAGTTGAAGTTGTTAGGGATCCTTCAAAGGAGATAGGTACTGGAGGCAGTATCGAAGATTTTTCCTTATATTTCAAAGATCGTTTTAACAAATTGACCTCGGCTCTACGTGATCGACCTGACACCAGAGATGCTGGATCGATCTCATCAGCACTTAAATCCGCTCAAAATGCTAAGGTGAAGTTTCTTGCCATGGTGACGGAGAAGCGTGAGCGACAGGGTAAGCTGTTTCTTCAACTTGAAGATTTAGAGGACACCGTCACGGTGCTTGTTACGCCCGAAGAGCATGCGACGTACGAGCTGGCTCAGAAACTTCCGCTGGATCAAGTCGTTTGTGTCAACGGTGTTAGAGCAAAGGGAGATCTGATTGTAGCGAAGCAACTTCTGCTCCCAGACATTCCTGATCATCGACCGCATTTAGCGGATGAGGAGGTTTGGGCGGTACTCCTTTCGGACCTTCATGTTGGAAGCAAGAAATTTCTAAGCGAACAGCTAACGAGAGTCTTTGACTGGCTTAATCTGAAAATTGGAAACCCTCAGCAAAGGTCGGTTGCTGAGCGGACCAAGTATGTGGTAATTTGCGGGGATATAGTTGACGGAATTGGAATATATCCACGCCAAGAACAAGAGTTGGCTATAACCGATTTATATGAGCAGTACCGGGAAGCTGCGAAGTACATTCGAATGATCCCTGATCATATTGAAACGATTATTCTACCTGGAAACCATGACGCGGTCAGACAGGCATTACCTCAACCACCCATACCGAAAGATTTTGGGGAACCACTGTACGAGGCAAGAGAATTGATTAGCGTCGGAAACCCATCGGAAGTCACTCTCCACGGAGTAAGACTTCTTCTCCATCATGGTCGAAGCTTGGATGACATGATTGCTGGAGTACCCAGTATGGACTTTACTCAGCCTGAGAAAGCGATGAGGCTGCAACTCCAATGTCGTCATCTCGCGCCGGAGTACGGAAAGAGAACTTCCATAGCTCCCGAGAAAACAGATCATTTAGTCATTGAGAACGTTCCAGATATCTTTCATTCGGGACACATACATGTTGTCAAATACGAAACCTATCGTGGGACTCAGATTGTAAACTCAGGTGCATGGCAGGCTCAGACGGATTATCAGAGAAGGGCTGGACTTGTACCGACACCCGGTATCCTAACAGTTGTTAATCTCCAAACGCTTCAAGTCTATCCAATCGATTTTATGGAAGCTTAGCAGCATTATTGTGAATTAGCTGAGGCCTTTCGCCAATATTCTTGCGACTCGAACGGGTTCTGGTAGCCTTGATATTATTGCGTAAGAACGAATAATACGTCTAGCGAAAGCTGGATTTGCCCCTTTGACTTCAAAGAACAATGTTGGTTCCTCTCTTAGAGGTTTGATTGAATGAATTCTTCCAGCTGCACGAACAATCTTCATTCGATCCTTCCAGTCTTCGAAGTGAGCTCTTAACGCCCTTCTGACAGATTCATTTTCAGGTTTCTTTCCACTAATAGCTATCACGGGTTTACCTATTTCTCTGGTGAGTCTGCTAAGGTTGATTAGGTTGAAACCGCCAAAAGAGATTCCGGAAAGCAACACAGCGTCGAATCGTAAATTCTTGAGCATAGAATTGAGGACTGGCGTGGCATCGATTCCGTCGACCCTTATTCTCCCGACTCTGATCGCACGTATACTTAGATTGGTAAAAAGAGTGGCGACTAAGATCGCGTGCTGTCCGGTTCGGTTGTGTGGAGTAAACGCACCGTCGTCCACTCCTACGACTGAAATGTTAGGTGCGGTTTTTCTGTAACGATTTCGGAACGTAGCCAAATAGTCTGCCAGCGAGGTTGTCTTCGGCGTAGGTCTCTGCGATGACTCGTGGGGAGACGCCAACTCTGATCTTCTTTGTTCTACCATATCTCCCGAAACTAACCACTCTGGCGTTCAGTATGCCCATCACATCTAATTCGTTAATCAGTCCACTGACTCTCCGTTGAGTCAGCGGTTCTAGATCGCTAGTGGCACACAGTTCATGGTAAACTTCGTACACATCCCCAGTAATCGCCCCCCCAGGCAAGTGATTACTCAAAAGGTACGCCCCCACTAGGAGTATCTTTGAGTGAGCAGGCAGAGACTTGAGCACTTCCGAAACCCTGTCGTGTTCGATCTTCTGCTGCGCCTCTCGCACGTGGGTTTCCTGAACATGAGATCCCCTTTCGCGTTCAGCTAGTTCGCCGGCTACTCTCAACAGGTCTAGTGCTCGTCGTGCATCTCCATGCTCACCAGCCGCTAGGGCAGCACTTAGACGAATCGAATTCTCGTCAAGCGCTCCTTCCTGAAAGGCTACTTTCGCTCTCTCCATGAGTATATCAAAGAGCTCATCGGCAAGGTATGGCCGGAATACGACCTCTTCCTCGCTAAGTGAACTAAGGACACGAGGATCCAAGAATTCCTTGAAGTGTAGATCATTAGAGATTCCAACAACACTGATCCATGACGAGTTCAAATTCTCGTTAATCCTTGTTAGCTCATATAGGAGAGAATCGTCCGCGCTATGTTTGATCAGAGCGTCAATTTCGTCGAGCGCTACCAACAGAGCGGTCCTATCAGCGCTAATCCCACTCGAGAATCTGTCCAACAACTCGCCTACCGCTATGCCCGTGAAGGGAACTTCGACCCCAATAGCTCGACAAATCTCAGCGAGTACTCTATAATTAGTTCCAGCTAACCTACAGTTTATGTAGGTTATCTTCACCGGCGCACCAATCTCCTGGGCTTTCTTCTGAAGTTTGTCAAGAACAAATTTAGTGACGATCGTTTTACCCGTGCCAGTTTTTCCGTATACGAACACATTAGAAATCTTAGATTGATGAAGAGCCGGAGCAAGTATTCCCGCAAGGCGTTGAATGTGTTCATCCCTGTGGGGCAAGTGGCTCGGGATGTAATCGTGTCGTAGGACATCGCAGTTGCGCAAAAATTTTTGCAGTCGAGAGATACTTGTCGAATATACTCTCAAGAACATCAGTGGTTGACAAGGCTAGACCTCCAATGGTAAATGCGCTATTGCTTGTGAAAGCTAGCTAACCGTTCTTGTACAAGAAAATGAACAAGATGAACGAAATGACCTGAATGTGAATTAAGTTGGGAGGTTTGAAAAAATGTTGTTGTTAGTGGGTTGCATTGATAAATTAACCCCCAGACCCCTGTTCTTCCACTAGAGATGTACTGGTCTGGTCACGTTGTGTTACTGTAATTTTTGGTAAAAAGGTCAGTGAGTGTATGTATCAGTTTGCTTATAGCATTCAATGTCGAATCTGTTGTATAGTTTACTCTTATTTCGGTCACGCTCTACGAATCCACTTCATGAGTGTTGATTAATGATATTCCACAAGCAAAATCATAAGCACCAGTCCACTTGAAACGTAGGGGTTAGGGTTCTCCTATCGGCAAAATTTCATATGTTGACCTCTGTTAACTAGCAAAATAACCCCTCTATTTCCACTGCAAGCTTGTTTTTTCCACTATAATTCCCTGTAATATCCAGTCAACACAACAGCTCAACTTATAACATGTTGACTAATATTTTGTGTTGAGCACCTTGAAAAAGAAGATCAAGCTGGAATTCTTCGATCGTGGCGGTGTGAAACACAGCATCGCAATCGAAGGAGAACTGACAACCGATAAAGTTCGACGCTTGATCGAATATGCGGAGATTGTGGCGGGCCATGAGCCGACCGCAGTGATCCCTGAAGGCCAGGAGACGAAGATGAATCGATTGCTTGATGTGATTAACACAACCCACATGGATACGAGCTTTGATTCACGTGACATTTGGAAGGCTTATCGAGAGGCCTGGGGCGATGATTTCAGCCTTGGGGCTGTCTCAACGTATCTGTTGCGCTTGGCCGATAGAGGTACACTAGAAAGAACCGGTTCATCAGCTCATTGGTTGTATAGAATCAAGTCTTCTCCGACGATGCCATGATAGATTGAGACTCGCCGTCCATTTTAAGTGTGGATCGAAGTTTCTCACTTAACCTATACCGGAAAGGCGTATGGTTTGATTCTCGGTCGACGTAACCTTCCAGGTATAGCTTTTTCATTAATCGTGCCATATGCTCTCTTGACTTATTGAGCCGTTTTCCCAGCTCAGGTGCAGCCTTTGGACCTTCCTCGCTTAGCATTTTCACGACCTGAATTTCTGTTGGCGTTAAAGCCTCCATTATGTTTTCGCCGCGCAGGACAAGGTCAGGTTTAGATCCAAGATTGCGCTGTGTTTGTTGTGGAAGCACTGCCAAACGTGTCTTCAGTTTGGTCAACTCATTAACGAATCGTTTGTCGTACGTCAAGAGTTCCTGCACGTAACCAAGCAGGTTTACGTATTCTGTTCGAACTGAAGTGTTAGTCTTCTCGAAATTGTGACGGGTGTTGATCGAATCAACATCGGATCGTAATTGAACTATAAGATTTTCAGATGTTTCGATACGTGATGTGAGGGCGCTCACGATCACAGTGATTAGGGATGCCGACTCAGAAAGAGCTTGCCTGCTCTGTCGGAATCCTCGAAGCGCCAAGAAGGCTGTGACGATGGTCACCGTAAGAAGTAATACAGGGACAAGGTTTGCTGCAATCAACAAGCTAGTGGCGAGGCTCATTGTTCACACCCTCCTGTGATGACTCTCTACGCATGATATCACACATACTTCAATATATCACAGTGATGCTCGAGTGATGTACTTTGAGGTCAAGATGATGTCACAAATCACGTTGCAAAACAAGCTGATATGCAATAAATTGAGTATTTTCTCGACATTTCTTATCGAAATGCCTGAGCAGCCCTTGTTAGCTCTTACTGGGATCCGCCGGAGATCACGTGACATCACGAGTGCTATAGTGTATCTTTGAAGCTATTTCGTTTGGCTAGAGCGAATATGAATTCCTGCAGCTTCTCTTCCAAATGTCTCGTTGAGTCATGATTACTTTTTTTGACCTTCGTTTCTTTGACATAAGTTTCGATTGTGTCACCGAGTTCTATGAATGGTTGAAGGGAAGTTGTATCAAAAAGTCCCAAGTACCCAAGTAGTAGAACGGTGTAAATTGAGCGAATTACATTATTCTGGGCCTGAATTAGGGTCCTATTGTAGGAACCACGTGTGATTCTGGCGCCAATTGGCCTGTAAAGACGCTTTCGGGTTCTCTTTACTTCTTCTCCTGTAGCAATTGAGTCAGCTAACAACGTCTCTAGTTGCGTTAATGTTAGTTGACTATTTGCTAGTAGGAGTTTTGTGACTTGATCATGTAAAAGGTTGCGTAGGGATTCGTGGGCTTCTGAGATGTTTGATATGTCTGGCAAACAAACCGCCTAGTGGATACAGTTTTGTATACGCTTCCATCTTTGAAACTGGCCATTAAGTTACGCGTATCATTGTTGATCGGCTGTAATCTTGAAATAACACGGTGGGGATGAGCTCATCGCTAATCGGTGGAATGAAAAGTGGGAAGGCGTCGGCGTAGAGTAGTCAAAGTTGTCAAGAAGAAGCTTCCCACGGTCTTCACTTGTCCGTCATGCGGTGACGAAGCAATTCGTGTGGTTCTTCCCCAAGGAAGTGGTCCTGCTTTAGTTCAATGCGGCTCTTGCAGGTTGAAGCGTGAGTATGAAGCAAGCCCCTCAAGCGAAATAGTTGACATTTACTGCAAATTTACAGATGACTATTATGCCAGCAACAAGCCGCCTCAGAGTGCTCAAGCTGCTGGCTGAAAACTGAGATAATTACAATTACCAATCCCTCCCTCGCATATTAAATTGCACGCAAGGTTTTCTTCATCAGGGCGAGGTCATGGAGGCAAGCCTACTCAAGGATCAAGAGATCTATTTTCAGCGTCTCAAGAGGGAATTTGATAAAGTCTATTCTCTAGCGAAAGAAGCGAGATCGAAAGGTTATGATCCGTCTCTTGAACCAGAATCTCTCCTAACCTATGATGTTGCAGAGCGCGTCGAGAAAGCAGTAGGTCCACCTGGCGTCGCGGTTAGAATTCGTGAGTTATCTCAGCTTATGTCCCGTGAATTAGTTGCGCTGAAAATCGCTGAAGAAATAGCGCTCGGAAACTATGGGTTGCTCAGCGAAGACGCTGCCGAGCAGGCTGTACGGACTGCTTCAGCCATACTGGACGAAGGTGTGACAGCGGCTCCAATAGAGGGAATTTCACGGGTCCGAATACGATCGAACCAGGACGGGTCAAAGTATCTAGCCGTATACTTCGCAGGTCCTATTCGATCGGCGGGCGGCACAGACATGGCACTGATTTTGGTCATCGCTGACTACGTGAGACATCAACTTGGTCTAGGTCGCTATCGGGCTACGGAACTTGAAGCGAAACGATTCGTAGAGGAACTTCGAGTTTATGAGAGAGAAGTAGCACGTTTTCAATTCAAAGTTTCTGATGAAGAACTATTCAACGCGATAATGCGGCTTCCCGTCGAGGTTAACGGTGTCGAGACAGACCCATTTGAAGTAACAGCATTCAGAAACGTTCCTCGCAGTCGAAACGAACAGAGTTAGGGGAGGCGCATTAAGAGTCGTCCATGACGGCTTGATAGGTAGAAGCCACAAAGTATTGAAGATAATCGACAGCCTAGGAATTGAGGATTGGAATTGGCTTAAGGAAATCAAACCTCCCGTTGCGGAAGCAGAAGAGGCACGAGAATTCATGTTCATGGAAGACGTACTGGGAGGTAGACCGATCTTCTCATTTCCACAGGTACAAGGGGGCTTCAGACTCAGATACGGTAGAGCAAAGAACACCGGTCTAGCAGCGGTTGGCATCCATCCCTCCACAATGATCGTACTTGGAAAATTCATCGCTGTAGGCACACAATTAAGATTGGAGAAGCCTGGCAAAGCCGGTGTCGCAGCAGCTGTAGATTCCATTGAGCCTCCGATTGTCAAACTCACAGACGGCTCTGTTCAACGCTTACCCGACCCGAAAGAAGCTCAGAAACTAGTTGATTCCGGATCAATCGTTAAGGTGCTCTTTCTTGGGGACATCTTAGTGGGCTATGGAGAGTTCCTCGAGAATAATCGTCCTCTCTTGGCATCCGGATTCGTCCAAGAATGGTGGCAGGAGTTGCTTAAGCTAGAGATCGCGAGAGCCACCGACGGCCTCGAAGAATTTTCTCGCCAAGTAGCTATGGACGAACGAAGAATCACAGAACTCATTTCGCAAGGGATTCCAACCATCGAAGAAGCAATACTATTAGCGAAACGAAGCAAGGTTCCCTTACATCCGAACTATAGTTGCTTCTGGGAAAATATCACAGCACAACAACTCGATCAGCTACGCATCACGCTGCTTAACGCTGAAACTACACAACTAACCCGCGAACGGATCCTAATAAAAACTGGTGAAACTACCAAACAAGTTCTTGAAAACCTGTGCCTTCCTCATCGGATGCTTAATGGTTGCATTAACATTGAGGCCAATGAAGCTATCGCACTATTCGAATGTCTCGGACTAAACGAACCCTCCAAAATTATGACTGGAAAAGATGTTTTCGAACAAATCCATAACACGTCGGGAATATGGATAGCTAAGAAGGCACCAGTTTACGTTGGGGCGAGAATGGGGCGCCCGGAAAAGGCCAAACAACGAGAAATGCGGCCCCTAGTCAACTGCCTCTTTCCAATAGGATTAGCGGGAGGTCCTAGACGCAATTTGATCGAAGCTGCCTCCAAGAATGCATTCGTCTCCGTTGATATCGCTTACCGAAAGTGCCCCGGATGCGGGAACATCTCGCACAGTGGGATTTGTGAAAAATGTGGAAAAAAGACTGATTTTGGTCTCCGGATCTGCCAAAGATGTGGACTTGAGACCCAAAATGAAATTTGTCCATCGTGCAAAGGAGAAGCCCAGCTGTACACTCGAAGAAGCATTCCGATTCGCGAATTTCTTCATCAAGCGGAGAGAAGGCTATCACTAACCGTCGTTCCTGAAGCCGTTAAATGCGTCCGCAGGTCTCACGAACAAAACCAAGACTCCTGAGCCGATCGAGAAAGGACTGTTACGTGCAAAACATGACGTATCTGTGTTCAAAGACGGAACAGTAAGATTTGATGCCACCAACGCTCCACTTACACATTTCAATGCCGCGGAAATAGAAGTATCGATCCAAAAACTCAATGATCTTGGGTACTATTCCGACAAGAACGGAAACCGCCTAGAATCACCACTTCAATGTTGTAGTCTGAAAGTTCATGACATTATAGTGCCAGAACAATGCGGCGATTATTTTGTTAGAGTGGCCAAATTCCTGGACGAGCTATTGCAAACATACTACGGTCTACCCGCATTCTACAATGCCAGAACGAGACATGACCTAGTGGGACAGATCGTCGTAGGCCTTTCACCCCACACTTCAGTGGGAGTTATCGGACGGATAGTCGGATTCACCCGCGCAAGCGTCTGCTTCGCACATCCTTTTTGGCATGCAACAAAAAGAAGAGACTGTGATGGCGACGAAGATTCTGTAAGCCTTGCCCTAGACATGCTGTTGAATTTTTCACGACACTTCCTACCTTCAAGAATCGGCGGGATCATGGACGCTCCACTCCTTCTAACTGTCTCAATCAAACCCACTGAAATCGCTCGCCAGGCCTTCAATCTTGAAACTGTTGAACGACTCCCTCTCAAATTTTTCGAAGAAACACTCAAACGAACCGATCCAAAGGCTCTCACACCAATTATAGAAACCGTACACGAAAGACTCGGATCAGCTGCTGTCTTGGGATCATTAGGATTTACGCATGAAGTCGGTGACTTCAACAGAGGCAATTTGGAAAGTTCCTACAAAAAGCTGGGATCAATGCTCGATAAAGTTACAGAGCAACTCAAAGTCGCAGAGATTGTGCGCGCTGTAGATGCAGGGGAAGTTGCTAGACGAGTTCTTGCAACCCACTTTATGCGAGACCTTACAGGCAACCTCAGAGCCTTTGCGAGCCAACGATTCCGATGCACAAAATGCAACGCAAAATTCAGACGTGTTCCTCTAAAAGGATCTTGCACAAGATGCGGAGGGAAACTTTCACTAACCGTCTACAAGGGTGGCGTAGAGAAGTATCTACAGGTGGCACAAGACCTCGTGAAGAAATATAATCTTGGACAATATCATACCCAACGTCTTATCTTACTGCGGGAAGAGATCAGTTCGTTATTCAATCAATCCGAAGAGAAAAAGAAGCAGCCTTCGCTGACTCAGTTCGTCTGAGATGAGACAGATGCGTAGATCAACTGTTCTCCACCCAAAGGCATATTTGATTTCGAAGCGGAACGTTAAGGCAGGTTTACTTTCCCGAACGAAAATTCTTGTTATTATTGAAAGGGGTAACAAATCGGCAACGGAAATTGCGAAGGAAACCTCTCTGTCATATGAATGTGTAGCATACCATCTAGCGGCAATGCGTAAAGATCACTTGGTCGAAAAATTGACCAACTCAAGACCATTCAAATGGATCAGCACACCCTTCGGCCAGCAAGAACTGCAAACATCTAATTAGGCCCTGCTGAGGTCCTAGACTAGAAATCTTTCTGCGAGAGGACCCGCTATGCAGACCGAAATTCGATATCAATCACAACCACAGCTTCACAGGCCTATAATGGTCTGCGGCCTTCCGGGAATAGGTTCAGTTGCATGGTTAGCCGTCAATCACCTACAAAAGCAACTCAATGCTACCCTATTCGCCGAAGTATTGTCGCCGATGTTTTCTCCAAAGGTTTGGTTGACTGAGGAGGGCGTAGTCAAGTTGATGAGAGGAGAATTCCATTACTGGAAACAAAACTCTGCTGACGCAGATCTCTTGCTTTTTAGTGCAAACGAGCAGCCCTACTCGCCAGAAGGACAATACGAATTGGCAGACGCCGTTTTGAGTCTGGCAGAGAAATTTCAAGTGCAGAAGGTAATCACTATGGGCGGCATGGCGACAGACAACTTTACGGAAAACCCAAAAGTGTACGTTGGAGGAACCGAAGTAGAATTGGTGAAAGAACTTGAAAAATTAGGCGGAGTTAAGCTTGGAGGTGGGGCAATAACTGGAACCAACGGTTTAATTTTTGGACTTTCCAAGCTTCGGAATATTCCGGCGGTATGTATCCTTGCTGAAACGCCTGGATATCTATCCCTCGACGCAAATGCTGCTAAGGCCGCTCTGCAGCTCTCATCAAAAATACTGAACTTATCATTAGATTACGTAGATTTGGATAAGCAAGCAAAGGAGAATGCGGATGCAGTACATAAAGCCAAAGATCTCACTCGAGGCGGATTCTGCGAGAACCCCGGAAAGGCGGCGAACGTGATCTTTCCTACGTAAGTTAGAGCATCAAGAATGATTCCAACGTTGAAAGTCATGTGCAATCAATGCGGGAAGATCTTAGATCTAATGGGATCACGTTCATTCGTGGTCGATGAAAGTGGGCAACTCAAAGGGTATTACTTCTGCTCAGATGAGCACCTGACAGAGTACAGCCGAAAGACAGGAATAACAACAAACAAGACGTGACTTTCGAACGTGTTAGAAAAGTTAAGTAGATACTACATTCTGCGCGCCTGTGATTAGCATGAGAAAGTGCCCACCCCGATATATGCGCCAAGAAATCGAATCCCCTACAGTATATTGTTTCCAAGATACAGCGTTCACATAGTGCAAGTCGACCTTTTTTGATAGTAGCTTTTGCCGGTGGGATAGGAGCGGCAAGATTCCTTGAGGGTCTAATCCGAGTAGTTCCACAGGAACAAATTACTGTAATCGGAAATGTGGGGGACGACATTGAATTTTACGGATTACATATTTCTCCGGACCTTGACATAGTTGCATACACCCTTGCTGGTGTTGTCGATCAACACAAAGGATGGGGATTTGAGAATGACACCTTCCACGTTCAGAACACACTCAGACGCTTCGGTATCAAGCCCTGGTTTAATCTTGGGGATAAGGACTTAGCAACTCACATCTATCGAACTCAACAATTACAAAATGGAAGAGCTCTGTCGGACGTGACCCAAGACATAGTGGAACGACTTGGACTAAGAATCAAACTCATGCCAGCAACCGACGACTGCCTACAAACGTTTGTTATCGCGAACGGTAAGCAGATGCATTTCCAAGAGTACATGGTGAAAAGACAAACAAAACCAAAAGTGAGTAAAATTATTTTCCGGGGATCAAAAAGCGCAAAACCAACGCGGCGTGTTCTGAAATCGATAGCTGATGCTTCTGGAATAATCATTTGTCCCAGCAACCCCATAGTAAGTATTGGCGCGATTTTGGCAGTTAACGGAATAAAGAACGCGCTCGCGAAAACCAAAGCCAAGATCGTAGGAGTCAGTCCGATAATCGGTGGAAAAACCGTGAAAGGACCGGCTGACAAATTATTGAAAGCTATAAATGTGCAGACAAGCGCGGTTGGTGTAGCTGAGTTGTACAGAGGTTTCTTAGACACATTCGTAATCGACCGTATAGATGAACAACTCGGGACTAACATAGCAGCATTAGGCATTAAGCCAGTAGTAACGAACACGCTAATGAGAACCCTCTCAGACAAAACTCGATTGGCCCGCATTGTCGTCAGCCAATTGAAGCGTTGAAATAGATGACTCAACGCAAAAATTATTCAACTCATGCAATCGTGCCACTACATATCCCTAAACTCTCAAAAGTTCGACTCTCGAAAGTATTCAATAAAGAAGAAAGAGCAAGACTCACTCTAGTTATGCTCGATCACGTTCTATCAACCTTGCATAGAGCACACACGATATCCTCAGTAACAGTGGTAAGCGCCGATCGAAACGTACGTCGAAAAATCGAGAAAAGAGGCGCGCAATTCATTTGGGAAGGCCGAAAACGTGGACTAAACTCTGCGATAACCCTTGCACAAAGAAGGTTAAAGATCGAAGATAACTCCTCGATCCTAATAATCCATGCCGACCTTCCGACACTCAGTCCTAGAGAAGTGGACTCGTTCGTAAGAGCCGCCCGACATTATGAAATTGGAATCGCCCCATCGAAAGATGGTACCGGTACAAACGCGTTATTCCTCAAGACACCAAATCTAATCTCGACCGCCTTTGGACAAAAAAGCTTCCATAAACATCTTCTGTTGATCCGCAAAAAATCTCTCCGACACAAGATCATAAGACTGCGAGGGATCGGCTTCGATATAGACGACACGAATGATTTACAAAGGCTGATCCGAAGCCCAACACATAATGACGTGACTCAGTTAGTAGAAGATTGGGTCAAAAAAGGGACAAATCGAGGGATTCTTTTTAAAACAAAACCACATATGAATGAAGTGCTTCAGCGAGGTGTTTGAGTTAGTATCTCCAAAAGAGAGCCACGAAAAGGTGCTTCAGCTACTTGAGCAACACCATAAATGGTTCTCTGAATCGATTCCATTAATTGCCTCCGAAAACGTTCCCAGCCCCGCGGTTCGCGAAGCCGTCGTATCAGACTTCGGAAACCGCTACGCGGAATAGAACTGGAAATTATTTCCATTTCTCCGTAGGGATGGGT
Organism: Candidatus Bathyarchaeota archaeon; assembly: GCA_963848755.1. Taxonomy (GTDB): domain Archaea; phylum Thermoproteota; class Bathyarchaeia; order 40CM-2-53-6; family 40CM-2-53-6; genus FEN-987. The sequence goes on from CAWKES010000034.1 coordinate 27,404, forward strand.
TGGGGAGCGAGTATACGCCGGATGCGTGTACATCGACCAAGTTGAAAGACTCTGCATAGAGCTAGCGAAAGAACTATTCCAAGCTGAATTTGCGGACGTCAGGCCAGTATCAGGGGTCTGCGCAAATCTGGTCGTTTATACCGCATTTACCAATCCAGGTGACACTATCTTAGCCCTCGCTATACCAAACGGCGGCCATATCTCAAGTGGCCGAAAAGACTTCAACGGAACAGCAGGCTCGGTTCACGGGTTAGACGTTGAATATTTTGCCTTTGATCGAAACGAAATGAATATCGACGTCGATAAGACCAAACAGAAAATAGAAAAAATGGTCAAGCAAGACAACAAAACGCCTAAACTTGCAATGTTCGGAGGAAGCTTGTTCCTCTTCCCTCATCCGATCAGAGAATTAGCAGATACATTCCATGACATCGGCGCTAAGATAGCTTACGATGCCGCACATGTTGCCGGTCTTATCGCAGGAAAACGTTTTCAAGATCCACTGAGAGAAGGCGCCGACGTAGTCTGCCTGAGCACGCATAAAACACTCTTCGGACCCCAAGGTGGAACTGTACTCTCATTTGACAAATTTGCTGAACAAATTAAGAAAGCAACCTTCCCATCAAACACAAGCAATCATCACCTTCACACGGTTGCCGGAAAAGCAATCGCGTTTGCTGAAATGATGGAATTTGGTAAACAATATGCAGAGCAGATTGTCACTAATGCAAAAGCGCTCGCGCAGGCACTCCACGAGGCCGGTCTAAGTGGATTAGGCGAGAGCAAAGGATTTACTGAATCTCATCAGATCGCCGTCGATGTCACAAAGTACGGTTTAGGAGGAGACATGGAGAGAGCTCTTGAACAAGCAAATATTATCGTGAACCGACAACTCTTGCCAGGTGACATCCAAGCTGGAAGACATTATATGAACCCTGGAGGCATCCGTATCGGTACTTCAGAAATTACGAGAATCGGAATGAAAAAGAACGACATGACCGAAGTCGCAAGACTAATCAAAAAAGTGGTCATCGAGAAACAGGATCCCGCAAAAGTTAGACTAGAAGTCGCTGAATTCAGGAAAAATTTCCAAAAAGTTCAATACTGCTTCACTTCCGCCAAAAACGCGTACGAATACATAAAAATCAGGTAACTCCAACTTCACCTGGATGAAACCTTAATTTCTAGCAAGTCACACACTGAGGACGAAACCGAACATGTCAACAGCACGTGAGAAACGTAGAAAACATGAGTCGCCAATGCCAGCAGCAAGCGCAGGGTTGCTTCGATTCTTCGAGGAAGATACTCCAGGAATCAAGATCAGCCCCGAAATAACAATGATGATGTCGATTGCTCTAATAGCCGTAAGTCTATTCATCTATATCACATTCAAGCATTAATCTTACCAAAATCCAAGAGCTTAGTCTGCGAAATCGCAGGTATCGGTCCAGCCGGAATGCCCAACCTACGTTCTATTTCAGCCGACAACACATCCGTATATCCCGTAAATATGTAGACACGCCTAGGATTAACTGCACTAACAAACTGGATCAACTGTTCAAAATCAGCGTGGCTACTCAAGGGAAATGAGGTATAGCTCCGAAACGCTTGCCGTAACGCCCACCCAGTTGCAACAGCGCGTGACGCACTGCGCGGCAAATGTTCTGTGCGAGCCGTTGTAACAAATACGCAACCACCCGCCTTTAGGATCTTCTTACCCTCAGAGGTAGTTATGTCAAAATATTCAAGCTCCACACCATTCTTACAGTAAACCGCGTTCGCGCGAGAAATGGAGGAATTACAAACCACTGGAATATTCGTATAAACGTTGAAAAGTCGAACGACTTCTTGAGGTTTACCTGACGAGTAAACCTGAAACATCGGAATTTTATGTGCCTTCATTTCCGTCATAGTCCATCGAATCATATCTGCATACATGGTAGGTCTACGCGGGAAGACATAAGATGGGTGGCCGTAAGTAGCTTCGATGATCAAATAATCACAAGACCTCTGCTCTGCAGCCTTCGTTGTCAGCGTATCAACACAATTAATGTCCCCAGTGTAAACTGCATTAAATTCCGGCGTCCTAACTTCAAACTGACAAGAACCGAGCATATGTCCAGCGTTTAGAAACGCAATCTCGCAATCGTCAAATTTAATCGACTGGCCAATCCGCAATGTACGCGCAGTTAGTGACCGTACGATTTCTTAGCGTTGTATGAATTTCAAGTGTCTCTGGAGTTGAATACTTCTTGGGTGGACCACTAAATCCGTAAGTATGGTCTGAGTGTGCGTGAGTGATGAACACATTTCGACCTTCTAGAAGTCGTCGTCCAGACGTTGGATCGAACGATAATCGTTGCCTGCCAGTATCGATGAGTATACCATTGGCCCATCCTATCTTTTCTGAGCGCAAAACTCAGCGCACTCTGACCCAACGTTCATTCATGTGAACTGTGCATACTGGCCAAATTTGATTCGAAGAAGTTCCTTCTTTGCCAACTTCCTTTTCGAAATCTTGGATTGATCAGCAGCAACAAGACCACTATTCCCTAAAGGATCCTTAATGGTTAAGGTGAATCTGGGTTTCCTTTCCCTTGCATTTCGAATCTGTTTCAACATTCTCTCACCTTTCCGAAGACGTTCACCATCAGCTGAGCTAAGCATGAAGGTTAACGCATCTTCTATCTTTTCCAAGACTCCCTCAACATTAGTGATGTAACCTTCACTGTAGGGTCCAGGAGTTATTGTCGCCTTGAATTCGGGAATCGCGATGGTCGCAGTACCAGACTTGATAACTTTAATGTCCAGATCCTCAACTGAATTTATGCGTACCCTCAAAGAGATAGGCTCGCGGTTCGTCAACGTCAGAACATCAGTGTGTTTGTAACCACAGTGGGGACAGGATGTGACGTTCAGTAAAACTGATCCGAAATTTTGAACATTGTATTCGGTGTCATTTGTGACCAAACCTTCAGAATCACAGTTCGAGCACCGCAAGCCTAGAATTGTTGGAGAAGACAAAGCTTACCTGATCTGCTCTACATAGTACTTCCATATGAATTCAAGAGGTAAAAGAATACGACCCGGAATGCATTGTGCATGAGCCGCGGTTCGTTAAGTTGACGAATTGATATACGATTGATGCATAACCCTGAAAAGGAGGTAATCGTTCAGCCGACTTGGGAATGATTCCTATTGGTTGTTCACTACTGGTTTTATGGTTACGACTCACTGATGGAGTTCATCGCTGCCGGTATCGCCATGGCTATAGCTTACGAGGCCATGAAAGGATACGCGTTAGTTAAGCAACGTATACTTCTCTACCTCAATCTCAGTTTCATATTATTAGGAGCAGGTTTGCTAGTCGCCGGTTTTTCGGACGGCGTTATAATTTTCGCCAAATTCCATAGAGCATTCCTCTTTCTGTATACCATCGGCTATACGATAAATTTCTTTGCGCAATTAATCGCATATGGAATTCTTGTAATCGTCTATGTACAACAGACACGATCGTTCGGCACTCAATCAATCGCAATGGCAGCGCTGCCAATAATGCTCGTGCAACGCAACTCAATTACTGAAATGATTCTTGTCTTTCTCTTGGTCTATATTTCAGCGCAAACCGCAATTAATTACAGTGTTAGTAAGGGTACCAACACGCTTCTCGTTTTTAGTGCCTTCCTCTGCCTGATGTTCGCGCATGTTCTCTTTCTTCTCTATACTCTCGTACCCATACTATTTCCGTTCGCACAAATTGCTCAATTATTCGGTTTCCTTCTTCTCTTGGCTATGCTCTTTAGGGTGAACCAAGCGATATGATTGAACCTGGCGTGGGAACGAAACCCGCCACCACCAAGTACAGATCGCAGTTTCGAATTTATGTGGACATAATGAGAGTTATTCAGCGCGAAGGAAACGAGACTAAACCTACAAGGATCCTATACGGCGCAAATCTTTCTCATGATAGACTTGTGAAGTACCTTGAAGAATTGAAGGCATTGGGAGTCATCCAGGAATCCATTGATGAGGATAAAACCTACAGCCTGACTCAGAAAGGGATCGAATTCTTGAATGATTTCAGGAAAGTGGAATCCTTCGCTGGAGCATTTGGGTTTAAGCTTTAGATAATTTTGGTTAGCAGGCGACGTGTTAAAGTAACAGCAGGACCAACCGTAGAACAAAGTCGGTTTCGATGCCCCGATACTCTAAAACGCGACAAATTCAGCAGGAAACATTTGAGAAACCGGATTGGTTGCGCGTTCGATATCCTACGGGAGAAAGTTACGAAAAAATTCATGGCATCTTAAGAAAACACAACTTACACACGGTCTGCGAAGAAGCGCACTGCCCAAATATCGCTGAATGTTGGGGCGGTGGCACTGCAACTTTCATGCTTCTAGGTGACACATGCACCCGTGGATGCCGCTTCTGTATGGTCAAAAGTGGAAATCCGCATGGAGGAATAGACGTATTCGAACCGGTAAAAGTAGCGCAGACAGTGGCGGCGCTGCAACTGAAATATGTTGTCATCACTTCCGTAGACCGCGATGATCTGCCCGATGGAGGGGCGTCACATTTCGCCTCCACGATAAAGGCAGTAAGGGAACGTGACCCGAACGTAATAATTGAAGTGCTAATACCAGACTTCAACGGAACAACCTCAGATATTCAAAAGGTGGTTAAAGCTGAGCCGCAAGTTATTGCACATAACATTGAAACAACTGAACCACTTACGCCGAAAATAAGAGACTCGCGAGCAACTTATCAGCAGTCCTTACATGTACTCCGAACTTTGAAAGAAATGAATCCGAAAATTTACTCAAAATCATCAATCATGCTGGGATTAGGCGAAACAGACGCCGACCTTAGGAAAACCATGGATGAACTGAGGGGAGCTCAAGTTGACATACTCACATTAGGACAATACCTTCGACCGTCGCGAGGCCACGTTCCTATAACTGAATTCATTTCGCCAGAACGATTCGAGCATTACAAACACGTAGCCGAGGAGCTTGGCTTCCTCTACGTAGCCGCGGGACCATTTGTCCGAAGTTCCTATAGAGCAGGAGAATTCTTCCTGGAATCGCTGATACGACGAACTGGTAAAGTGACTAATCAAGTGATCAACATATGACTAAACAATTTGAAGCGGCGATTCTAGGAAGCGGACCAGGCGGATATGTAGCAGCCATAAGACTAGGGCAACTAGGGAAACAAACGGCTCTAATTGAAAAGGCGAATCTGGGCGGCGTTTGTCTAAACATCGGCTGCATACCATCGAAAGCACTCATGCAGGTCGCACGACTCAGGCGACGAATCGAAATAGCAAAACAGATGGGAATGGAAGTATCCGATCTCAAAATTGACTTCACGAAAACTCAAACGTGGAAACAAAATATCGTAAATCGCCTAACGTCGGGGGTAGAATATCTTTGCAAGAGCAACAATGTGGATATCATAAAAGGCGAGGGAAAATTTCAAAGCCCGCACGAAATTATCGTAACCACGTCAACTGGAACTGAAACAATCGACACCAAGAACACTGTCATAGCTACCGGATCTCGTGCCATGCAAATACCTGGGCTGGAATTTGATGGAACAAACGTAATCTCTTCTACAGAGGCGCTTGAACTTCAACAGATCCCCCCAAATTTCGTAGTTGTCGGAGGTGGAGTCACAGGGCTAGAGATGGCAACTATGTATGCTGAACTGGGAAGCAAAGTTACGGTGATAGAAATGCTCGACCAACTTCTACCAGGCGTTGACATCGAACTTGTCAGAATAATTGAGAGAAGTCTTCGACGATTAGGGATAGATTATCACGTTAAATCCAAAGCTAAGGAATACCGCGAAGGCCAATTACGTGCTATACTAGAAGATGGGACAGAAGCAATGTTCCCTGCAAGTAAGGTATTGGTTTCCGTGGGCAGAAGGCCAAACAGCGACAATATAGGACTTGACAGGGCTGGTGTGAAGACGAATCCACAGGGCTGGTTACAGACAGATAAGCACATGGAGACAAACGTGCCTGGAATATATTCTATCGGAGACGTAAACGGACCACCCTTATTCGCCCATAAAGCCTCCAAGGAAGGAATTGTAGCAGCCGAATCGATTGCAGGTATGAAGAGCGAAGCGGACTTCAGAGCAATCCCTTGGGCTATATTCACCGATCCAGAAATTGCATCAGCAGGACTCACCGAATCTCAGGCAAGAGAGAAGGGATATGATCCGATAATTGGAAAATTTCCATTTACCGCACTTGGCAGAGCATTGCTTGCGGGAGAAACTGAAGGATTCGTCAAGGTCGTGGCCGATAAGAATTCAGAATTAGTTCTAGGGATTCATATCGTGGGCCCTGAAGCTTCAGATTTAATCAGTGAGGCAGCATTAGCCATAGAAATGGGCGCAACTTTACGTGATATCGAACTGACCATTCATCCCCATCCAACTCTACCTGAAAGCATCATGGAGGCTGCTGCCGCAGCCAAAGGCAGGGCTATTCACATACTCCAAAAATGACAGATGAAGGATACCTCTTCGATTTAGGTCGAAGAGACTACTTGGACGTCTTGGACATCCAACACAATCTACTCGACTTGCGCGGCAAAAATACTATACCTGATAGCCTAATCCTAGTCGAACACGATCCTGTTTTCACGGTGGGGAAATCGATTGCTCCTGACGGGTTGCCGAATAACATCAACGGAATACCCGTTATTCAAATTGAAAGAGGAGGGCAGTGGACATACCATGGTCCAGGACAACTAGTTGGATATCCAATTCTTAATCTAGTATCACGGAACCGTGACATTCATGGATTCATTAGAAACTTAGAAGAAATACTCATCCTGGCATTGAAAGAATTCGAAATTTCAGCTGAAAGAAACCCGTTACAAGCTGGAGTTTGGGTTAAAGAAAAAAAGATAGCTTCTATCGGCGCGGCGATTAGGAGATGGTTGACCTTTCACGGATTTGCACTCAATGTAAATGTGGACCTGAGCTACTTCTCTATGATAACTCCCTGCGGACTACCAAGTTCGACTATGACTTCAATGAAGTTCCTGCTTAAGCATGATGTGAACTTTAAGGATGTGAAATCCTCTATCATCAGGATGTTTCAAAGTACATTTCAGCTTCAGCTAACAGAACAAATTGATCAACGAATTCCGCAACTTGCCTCAAGAGATTAGCGAAGTCGATGTGGCCCTCCTTCTAACCATGAAAAAGGACAAAGCTACAAGTCCAAAGACGGATGTGATCATACTGAACTCGAAAGCCGGCCCTGAACCAAGGCTGCTCCAAAGAAAACCGAAGATAGAGTTTGCAACTAACGCGCATCCGCCAACGAGCGTGTAATAGAAGGCATAAGCTGTTCCCTTAAACTCAGGCACTGTAAAATCTGGAATTATCGCCCGTTGAATGGTGTCTGAGATAGCGAGATAACTACCGAATAAGAACGCGATAACGAGAGCGTTCAACGGATTTGCGTGCAGTATAATTCCACTCAGTGATGCGGCAAGGAACATAAAATATCCTATGCAAAGTGCGGGCATCTTGCCGATTCGATCAGCCAAAAGACCTATCGGTAAACCAATAATTACAGTCGCGAAATTCAGGAAGGCGTATACTAAAGGAATGTAATTCGTTTGAACGCCAAGAGCGCCTGCTTCCAACAGTATGAACGAAAAGTCGTATGCTCCCACCGAGAAAATCCCCAACACGACCAGCAATAACGCAAAATCGCGACTCAACACTAAACGAGCATTTTTGAAAACGTTTGCTTGTCGTTTCAATCCGCGTTTCTCCTTTACAAAGAAGAGGAGAATCACAAGCGAGATCAGTGAAGGAATAAAAGAAACCCAAAAGATCCCGCGAATTCCGATTAAAGGTATTAGTGCGAATGCAAGTAAAGGTCCCGCGACAGCTCCAATTTGATCCATCGAACTATGCGTCCCGAAAGCTTTCCCCGATTGCGACTTTGCTACCGAGTCGCTGATGAGAGCGTCTCGCGGCGATGTTCTGGCTCCCTTGCCCGCTCTGTCCATCGTCCTAATCGCGAGCGCTTGCCCCCACGAAGAAGCGACAGCGAAAAGGGGCTTGGCAACAGTTGAGAGGCCGTAACCTATTAGCACGAGAACCTTGCGTTTTCCAAGTTTATCGGTGAGAACTCCCGTGACAACTCTGCAGCCATAGTTTACTGCCTCCGCCACACCTTCAATTAGGCCAAGAATTGCAGGGGAGGCTCCGAGATTAATCACGATGAAAAGTGGCAGGACGCCTAAGATCATTTCTGTTGAAACGTCTGTGAATAAACTGACGTATCCGAGCATTACAACGTTTCGAAAACCAAGCTTCGGTTCGTCTTTCTGGGTCGACATTGTGGGAAAATGCGTTTACCGCTGCAATGAGGTGGGTACAGAAACTAATTTCTCATTCAACTTCTGAAGTTCCGTGAACGCGATTTGTCTTTGCAAATCAGAGAATGTTCCAATTTCAAGAAGGCTCTTGATCAAGCGAACACTGTTCTTCAGGTGTATCTCGATATCGCCGCGCTCGAAGCCTGAACCGTTAAAAAGATTTGTTTGTCTCGCTGACCAATCTCCCGGTTGATCTGCACCTGGAATAAATTCCTTAACGTAATCAGCGAAAGTTACTCTGTCTACCAAGCCACCCAACTTGTGAATAGATTGTTGTTTTTGCCACAAGTATTCATCTACACCGAATAGAGGCATATCGTAATTATTTGCGCAGAGTGCCGCTAGGTTGCCTAAAGCGAATGTTCTTAGTGGAATGTCGTGATTGCGGGCTACCTTTTCCAGTAACTCAAGTCCACTTAGTGCTATGAATCCATAAAGAACCCACTTCTTGATTCTGGTTCCGCTTTCTTCACACTTTTTGATCGCGCGTTCTATGCTGATGACGGCCGATCGACTACTTGCTACTGTGTCTTGCATGAATAGAACAATATCTTTACCTCGTTGGAGATCTGAAAAATCTTCGTAGACGACTTCAAGTTGTTGCTGTACCATTCCGTCATGGTCACGATAAGAGGTGTGAGTGTAACGGGGGCGAATGAACACTGTTCTGAATGATCCCGGAATCATGCGAGCGGCTGCTGCGTGAAGTTGATAGCCTGGTGCGGCACGAAGAATTTGTTCGAAGAGTAATTCGCAGTTTGACTTGTTGATTTCGCAGAGCTCGAGAATAGCTGGCAGTGTGAGTTCAGCACTTTGAAACATCATCGATTCAAGTTCATTTCCGACCACATGAGGGTGACAGGCGATTTGTCGAATGTACGGCGTGTCAATGATATAAGCGTCCGAAGATGAGTGTTCCACTTGAAAAATCCTAACACCATCTGCCAACGGTGATCTCAGTTTTGCTGGCCGTGTGGCATCAACGTTGACGCCATATTCTTGAATTAGAGATTCGCATAAACCTGTCTCGGCCTGCATTGGAATTTCATCAACAGGGAACCAAATCATGCACGCACTTATTGAAATAGATAGCCATGGACTGCTGACTTTGATAACCTGATTTCAGTACATTAATTCGCGTTTGTCACTTTCACCGCGGTCTCTTTGGCAGCGGGATAAATTATGGTGCCCGATTTTTCGGTAGTGCTTAGACCCGGCGCGTTTTCATTTAGCGCCCTATCAAATTCATCAGAACCCAATAGCTCAATGAAACTTTGGATGCTAGGCTTGCTAAGGCGCGATTTAACAACTAAAAAATCATACTTTTCATCGTCAGTCTTAATGAAATCCAATCCTCCCAGAACCGCCACGGATCTGATGCCAAATCCAACATCGGCGCGACCATTCCTAATTGCCGCAGCCACTGCGGAATGAGATTTTGCTTCGTGAGTAAACCCCTCGATCTGCCGTTCGATTTCAGCAGGTTCCCTATGTATCTGCGTGGCCAGTTCAGCCAAGTACTTGTCTATCAGAAGCCTAGTACCTGAGCCACGATTACGGTTTATGAAGAGGACATCTTTTTGAAGTATGTCACGGAAACTTTTGATGTTCTTCGGGTTTCCTCGACGGACAATCAACCCCTGCTCGCGATTGTAACCGCAGATTAATACGGCTGATTCCTGCAACCCGTAAACCGAGATGAACGGGATATTGTACTCGCCGGTCTTGTCAAGGAGATGAACACCTGCAATGTCAGCCTCCTCGCGCTTGATTGCATGAAAGCCGCCAACTGAACCTACGTTGATTGTTCTTCCCGAGAAATGTGTGTCTCTTTCACGGAGCAATCTGAAGGCTATATCTAATCCAACGCAATGACTTCCGATCGAGACTATAGACGGCGGAACTAAATTCTGACCGAATAATTCTATTTCCATCTGTTCTCCTTCATCAACGAATTCTTGCGTGTCAGGAAGATCTGCGAATCCGTCTGCAAGAGAGAATGAACTCACAGCTCCTGATCCACTCTGCATTGGATACGCTGAGAATCGGCCACCAGGTTGCGCAATAAGCTGTACAGGAAGAAGTTCCCTTCGACCACGTGCTTTGAAGAACTTTAATGGGGAGAACGCTTGAACTTTCTTGGATTTCGTTTCAATTGTTTGTGCCAAGCTTCTGATTATCGGAGCAACCAAAACATGAAAAATCATTAACGCTGAGGTCGGGTAGCCGGGCAGTCCGAAGACTGGCTTACCATCCGCCAACGCTACCACAACTGGTTTTCCAGGCTTCAAGTTGAGTCCATGGACCAGAATTCCTGGCTGACCTAACTCTTCGACAGCTCTGTAGATCAAGTCACCCGGACCAGAGGAGGTGCTACCTGATGTTATGACCATGTCGGCATTCGCCAAAGCTGAGCGAAGTTTGGTCTTTATCGTTGAGTAATCGTCCGGAAGTATACCGTAGAATTTCGGTTCGCCGCCACATTCGGCAACAGCGGCGATTAAGGTAGGACCATTTGTGTCGAATAATTTAGCGAATTTCAGGCTCTCGCCCGGGTTGATTAACTCATTCCCACTCGAGAAAATTGCGATGTCCGGTTTTCTATATGCGCTGATCTCGTTTATTCCAGCTGCAGCTAGGAGACCTATTTCGCGTGGTGTGATAAACTGGGATTTTCGTAGCAGCAGTTCTCCGCACATAATGTCGGATCCGGCGCTGGTGACATTTTCTCCGATGGTGACCGCTTTGAAGACGGAAACCTGATCCTGTGCTCGCTTAGTGAATTCTACCATTACGACCGCGTTTGCACCCGTCGGAATAGGGGCACCTGTCGCAATTTCGAAGCTTTCACAACTCGAAATCTTGTGCGACGCAGAATCTCCAGCTTCGACCTCTCCTAAAACTTTCAGAACAGCAGGATTTTGTTCATTGACGTTATAGAGATCTTCGGCTTTCACAGCGAATCCGTCCATAGCTGCTCGATCAAATCCTGGTACATCGACCGCAGAAAGAACATCTTCAGAGAGAACTCTGCTGAGTGACTGCCCTATCGGAACTCGATCAGAGGGTAGCGGCTTCGGATGCCACATGCTGGATAAGGCATAGTTCGCTTGCTCCAACGTCTGAAGCTGCCTGAAGATTTTCCTTTCACTTGTCAGCTTAGATGCGCTCCATTGGTCGGAAGAGTTCGACATCTACAAATTCGCTTTCTTCGTACCCTTCTACTTGCTCAGGGATAATGATGAATCCGTTTGCTTGAACTAAACTGCTGAGAATTCCAGCGCCTGAAGTTCTCACCGGTTCCGCAATAAGTCCGTGATCAGTTTCGTTGACTCGTACTCTGACGTATGTCTTTGATCCTAAAATTCCGGCTATACGTCGGCTTAGTTTGGCCTTAACTTTGGGTCGGGGCATGAAGTCTGAACCCAATAGTCGGCTTACAAGAGTCGGGAAGAATTCTAGGAAAGCAAGATACGCGGAGACCGGGTAACCTGGCAGTGAGAGTATAAGCTTACGATTGACTACGGCTAACCCAACGGGCATTGAAGGACGCATAGCTACTCCGTGAACCAACATTCCCGGAGATCCTAGTGAATTAACTACTTTCGGAACTATGTCTCCTGGCCCGACTGACGTCCCCGCCGTCACTAATACGACATCACCAACATTGAGTCCTTCTCCGATTCTATTGCGGATAGTGTTATAGTCGTCCGGTACTATTCCCAAATCGATCGGTTCGCAGCCATAGTCTTTGACCGCATTGATTAGCACAGGGCGATTCACATCTGGTATCTTACCCGGAACGAGAGTTCCAGTCAATTCTTTCTGAAGTTCATTCCCTGTTGACAATATAGCAATACGGGGTTTTCGCAAAATGGAAATTCGATCGAAGCCGAGATAGGTGAGCATACCGATATCTTGTGGCAGGATTCTCGTTCCTTTTCTTAAAATCACGGAACCCTTTGTCACATCTTCGCCGATACTGGAAACATTTTCATTAGGATGTAGTTCAGTTGAAACTTCAACGATAGTCTCTGATGACTTAGTAAATTCGATCATCGCGACTGCGTTCGCTCCTTCAGGGATCTGGCCGCCAGTTACTATTGCTAGAGCCTCGCCTCGATTCAATCTAATCTTGGGGGCAACTCCGATCGTGATACTTCCGGTCAATCTTAGCGGAACGGGAGCCGTTGTTGATGCGCCCATTGTATCTTCGGCAAATACTGCATAACCGTCCATCGCTGCCCTGTTAAATGGCGGAAGGTGGACAGGTGAAACTACGTCTTCAGCTATCACTCTACCTAAAACCGCTGACAGGGGAAGTATTTCGATGTCAGTTATTTTCTCGGATAGATGATCTACCACAATACGTACGGCTTCATGGACAGGAGTCAAATGTTTGAAGCCCGCACCACACGCATCTTCTTTTGAATGATCCACGTGCACTTGAATTCCCGTCGAGCTAGCCAACAGTTCCATAAGCACATTTTTAGGAGTTATCTAACAAGCATGGTTACATTCGATAGGGCGCTTGGACTTGGCTGAGAAGATCCTGAAACTCTTCAATTCTGAGTTAAAGGTCATTAACATTGGGTTAGAAATCTTCAAAGACGATTTAGAGGCTCAGGGAGTCAAGGTCGTGCAGGTCACATGGCAGCCTCCTCCGAAACTGGAGAAGGAATACGAAGATATCCTTGCAAAGATACTTTGATCAAGCGCGGCTGATTATCACCTACAACCAATTGCGTCGCCGAACCGAGTTTTAGGCAACCCAGCTTTCTTCTGCATCAAACGTTCATATTCTGCATCGTCAACCATAGCCACGCATCGCCCTATGCTCGCTTCTCCGTCTACGAATCGCCACGGGAAGAAACCTATTGTTGTTCGCTGATTGAGAAGCAGGTCAATGTCTCCCCCGACACATTCCGCATGAATTATCCCGTAAGGAAACATTTCGATGTGCATCAATTGATACTTATCGTCAGTGAATATTTCACTAATTTTCTTGCCGTATTTTTTCTGAAAATGGGCGTCAGCTTCTCTTGCTTGTCTTGGCATCCATTCTCGAATTATCGTGTTCATAGGATGATCGGCGCTGCCGCAATCAAGGCCCAGCCATTTGATTTTCTTCCTCTTCGCCCATTCCGCGAATTCCCTATCCGGTCCGGGGTGCTTCACCATGTATCGAATCTCATCGGCAGTTGGCTGATCCCAACCGTAGACATGAAATCCTGTGTGAATTATCAGTATGTCCCCTTCGCGAACCTCAACTCTTTCCTCAACCATCTTCGAAGTGTACACATCATATTCATGTGCGGCGTCTGACAGATCCACAATCGCGCCTGGTCCGACCAAGTAATCGAATTTCAGACTTGCAATATCCTTACCCGGCGTATAGAAATGGATCTCACCATCGAGATGAGTACCAATATGATTTGAGTGGGTTAGTACCTGGCCATTCGCCCCGTTCGGGGCTAAACGTTTGAAGTATTTCAGTTGGAGTGGTTCATAAGTTGGCCAAGGAGGAGTCGCCACTCCAATTGGGATCGTGAGATCTATGAATTTCATTGGAGGTCACTTAGCGTTATCCAGTGCAGGGTCCTCTTGACAAAGATTTTCTTTTTCGCGAATTTGCTAGATTAGTCAAGCCTGGGTGTGACCATTCCATTCCGGACTACGTAAAGGGGTTCTGAATGATACGAGAATGCTTCTCCCAAATCTTTGGCGTCCAATACCAGAAGATTCGCGGGATTGCCGACATTGAGATCATAATTCGTTAGTCGCATGATTTTGGCCGCATTGATAGTTATCATATTGTAAATCAACTCCCGGTCCTTGCGGGACATCATCCATAGCAAATGCGACGCAAGAAAGGCAACTTCGAGCATGTTGCATCGACCGTAGGGATAGTATGCGTCTCCGACGTCATCTTGGCCGAGTGCAACGTTAACTCCTGCATTCATTAGATCCTTCACTCGCACGTGCAATGGCCCTGTATGAGGATTGGTGACAATTCCGACTTCGGCCTTCTTCAAGAGAGCGACAAATTTGGAGTGATAGACTCCATTGTAGAGAGCCGATGCTCTGGCGTGACAAGCAGATACTCTACCTACCCAATTGTTCTTGATTGCTGAGGAAGCCAGATATTCAGTGGTCCGGAGGTCAGGATCACCAGCATCATCGGTCAGCATGGATATGTCTGCGTTGTGCTTGATAGCGATCTCATAGGCTATGTCGACGTGTTTTTTCGATTCTTCTTCTGTGTACTCTATCCAAGGGATTCCACCAACTACATCTGCTCCATGTTCCATAGCTTTGTAGAGCAGTTCTTCAGTCCCGGGTTCGCGAATTATTCCATCTTGAGGGAAGGCTACAATATTGATTACGATACGACCTTTGAACTCCTGTTTAATTTTATAAATTGCATCTACAGCGATCAGTTTCGCCTTTGGATCAACATCTACGAAGGCACGTATGTGACTTACACCGTTGCGTTCAGCTTCCGCAAGGACTTTTCTAACGCGTGAAATAATTTCTGATTCCACATAATGCTCCTTCACTTTCGACGCAAGCTCGATTGCTGTCATCGCGCTCGTCATTGAAGATCCATGGTACGTCTCGAGCGTCGAATCATCTATCAGAGAGCCTGTCATGACTTTGTCAAGGTGAAGATGTGCAATTACGAATTGTTCTGTTACTAACCTATTTTGAACGTCGATTATCTGTCCAGCTGAATTATCTGCTTTTTCGGTTATCGCTTCTATGCGTCCTTTGGAGATGCAGATATCATAGATCTTGCCGGATCGCAACTTAGCGTTTCGAATAATGATATCGTGATTCATGTGACACTGCTACCGTGGACGATCATAATTTGCTTTGCATTAATGCGCTCTATCAAAGTTCAGTTCCGACTATAATCTGAACCGTTTAAATCACCCAATACGTGATTTCATGTAGAGAGACTGGATGCGATGATCGAACTTAACGACTCGTATGGACGCGTTGCGCGTAAGCTTCGCATCTCAGTCACCGATCGCTGTAATTTTCGATGCCAATTTTGCATGCCGAAGACTCCCATTTGGTTGCCCCGGGAGAACATTCTATCCTACGAAGAAATCTATCGAGTCGTTTCGTTGTTCGCGAAGATGGGAATCAGTAAGATCAGATTGAGTGGCGGCGAACCGTTGATGCGCCGCAACATAGAACGCCTTGTTGACCTTCTAGTAACTGTTCCAGGAATCCGATCCGTGAGTATGACTACGAATGGTTTTCAACTTGCTGAGAAAGCAGCCGCGTTGAAGATGGCTGGGCTGAGCGGCGTAACCGTAAGCCTACACAGTCTGAAACCGGATAGGTTCAGCGAAATAAGCGGTGGAGGTGTCTTCGAAAAAGTTATAGAAGGAATTGAATCCGCTAAGAAGAACAAGATTCCGACTAAAATTAATGCCGTCATAATCCGCGGATGCAATGACGATGAGATCGTCGATCTTGCATCTCTGGCGTTTTCTGGAAAGATAACAATGCGATTTATCGAATACATGCCATTCGATGGAGAGCGAATGTGGGGGAAGGAGAAAGTTGTTAGCGGAAAAGAGATCATTGAGCGAATAAGCGAACGTTACGAGTTGATTCCTGAATCTCGAGAGCGTGGCAGCACCGCGAGGTTATACAAATTTGCAAATGGAATGGGACAAATTGGTGTTATCACGTCAATTACCGAACCATTCTGTTCCGATTGCGATAGAATTCGTCTATCCGCTGATGGTAAAATAGTTCCATGTCTATTCGACAAAGCGGGCTACGATCTAAAACCGCTCCTTCGCAATCGTTCGTCTGATGACGAAATATCGCTCTTCATGAAAAACGCCATCGCACGAAAAACTCCAGGAGTTGAAACGCTCCTGAAACAAATGAGTCCACTTCAACACATCAGACCGATGCACACAATCGGTGGATAATCTCAACTGCGTGATGGCGAGTGCTCAATTCGATGAAGCAACGTTATAAGATAGCGAGCGAGTAGCAAGGGAATCTCTCTGACAATCAGTATCGTTCACCATTCGTCCCTCTTACAAGAGAGTGACATGTCCATGGCCGAGCAAAACCTCGTGCGCGTCGGCAGAAAACCCATCATGAACTATGTGACAGCCTGTGTCACTTTGTTCAATTCCGGAAACGACGAAGTGATGGTGAGAGCACGTGGTCGCACCATCGAAAAGGCCATTGATATTGTTCAGATGCTGAAACGCGGCTTTCTCAAGAACGTCGCAATACTGAGCATCGATGTTGGATCAGAGAATGTTAGGCGTATAGACGGAACACGTGGAAACATATCAATAATAGAGATAACGCTTGCACGAGAGACTGGCGAAATTTATGAGGATGAAACGGACCAAGGGTCCTAAGTCGTCCGTTGTTGATGTTCGCATGCGCCGCATTGGGAACGAACATAAGTCTTTTACAAACTCTGCCCTCCAATGTCGCCAGTGGTCCTATTGAGTGCGAAGTCTAATGCTCCGAAAATTCTTGTAACGCCTCCAGGACCAAAAGCACGAGCGCTCATTGAAAGAGACGCAGCGGTTATCTCCAATTCTGCTATCAGATCGTACCCCCTTGTCGCTGAATCTGGATCAGGTTGCATCGTTAATGACGTTGACGGAAACGAATACATCGATTTTAATTCCGGTCACTCGGCCTTGATTGTTGGCCATACGCATCCACGTGTGGTTAAAGCGATAAGGGAACAGTCAGAGAAACTCATCCACTACTCTTGGAGTGACTTCTACTACGAGAGATTGATCGAATTAGGGGAACAGCTTAGTTCAATCACTCCAGGTTCTCATTCTAAGAAAGTCTTCTTCTCCAATAGTGGATCAGAAGCAAACGAAGCGGCAATGAAAGCAGCTAGATGGCATACACGGCGACCGTTGTTTCTCGCCTTCACAGGTTCCTTCCACGGCAGAAGTTTCGGAACTATGAGTCTGACCGCTGACAAACCTATTCAACGACGGCACTTCTTCCCACTCACTCCAGACGTAACTCATGTACCGTATCCTTACTGTTATCGATGTCCATTCGGACTGGAATATCCAAACTGCAACATGCGATGCGTTGACTTCATAGAAGACGAAGTTCTGACTAAGTATCATCCACCCGAAGACACAGCGGCAATGTTTGTTGAACCTATTCAAGGAGAATCCGGTTGTATCGTACCGCCTGAAGACTATTTTCAGCGTCTGGAGAAATTATTGGACCGGTATGACATTATGATGATTTCCGACGAAGTCCAATCAGGAATTGGAAGAACAGGAAAGTGGTTCGCCATTGAACACTGGAACGTCATCCCGGAAATAATTACGTCAGCAAAAGCGTTAGCGTCAGGTCTACCGATTGGCGCGACCATAGCAAAGGAAGAGATCATGGATTGGGAAAGAGATTCGCATGCCAATTCTCTCGGGGGGAACCCTGTTGCATGCGCAGCCGCATTACAAGTTATTGAGATTATTAGAGAAGATAAGCTACTTGAAAACGCGAATCGTCAAGGAACTTACATCATGAAGTGTCTCAAAGAACTGCAGCAAAAATTCCCAATAATTGGTGACGTACGCGGGAAAGGGCTGATGATTGGAGTTGAATTCGTCAAAGACCAGGAGACTAAGGAGCCTGCAATTGACGAAGCAAAACAAGTCATGGTCAAATGCTTCAAACGCGGTTTAGCAATAATGATGGCAGGTAAGTCAACCATCACAATTGCACCTCCTCTTATCATAACTCGAGATCTAATAGACGCGGGACTAGACGTATTCGAAGGTGCCGTGAAAGAAGTCTCTTCCCAGCTCAAATGATGGCCTCTTATTCTTCTGGGACACTAACCAAACCAAATCGAGCGAAACGTTGGATCTCCTAAGCACAGAGAACATATGTTACGTGCATAGTAAGAAACATCGATTTGGATGGAAGTAAAACACGTAACCGTCCTTGGCGCGGGTTTGATGGGACACGGTATAAGCCAGGTCTTCGCTGAAACCGGCAAATACGATATAACGATGAGGGACGTCGAACAGCGTTTCATAGATAATGGAATGAAGATGATTACTGAAAGTCTGCAACGATACGTTAAGAAGGGAATCATTAGTGAAAAAAACTCAAAGGAAATTTTGGCTCGAATCCATCCGACCCTCGACTTGAACGAAGCATTCCAAAAAGCGGATCTGATAATTGAAGCCGTAACTGAAAACCCAAAACTCAAGAACGAAGTGATCGCTCAAGCTGACAATCTCGCGCCATCTCATGCCATAATAGCATCCAACACATCAACAATCAGCATAACCAAGATCTCTTCAGTAACAACAAGGCCAGAGAAAGTCTGCGGAATGCATTTTTTCAATCCACCACAACTAATGAAACTAATCGAGATTATTCGCGGAGAACAGACATCAGACGAAACCGTCGATGTAATTCAACGGACAGCTCTCGCATTAGGAAAGGAACCTGTAATTGTAAATAAGGACAGTCCAGGCTTCATCGTTAACCGCATCCTTATCCCCGCATTAAATGAAGCCACCTTCCTCCTTGAGAAAGGTGTAGCCAAACCTGAAGACATCGATAAGGCATGCGTTCTTGGTCTGAATTGGCCAATGGGACCTCTCAAATTACTCGATTACATAGGAATCGACACCGTCGTCTCAATTGCAGATGTGATGGCGCAGGAGACCCATGATCAGAAGTTTCTTCCAAATAAACTGCTTCGACAGATGATTAGCGAGAATCGTTTAGGAAGAAAAACGGGCAAAGGATTCTACAATTGGATTAAGGAACAACAATAATGCCGCTTCGAGCCAGCACATATGATTATGATTTCTTAGGCTACTTGCGTTTGCAGATTTAGGATACTTCTCTTTGATCTTCGAGAGTACACATCAATCTTTCTCGACAGTATGCGTACCTGTTTTTTCCTTTTTTCAATCATTAGAGCCATTTGTTTCGGATTTGGACTACCCTTTGTACGATAAGTTCTAAGTGCCATGCGCAACTTGAAAGTTTCATTGATGCGTCTGAACGTCTCTTCCTTTAGATCTCTGCCGAGTATTCTTTTCCATTCTTGTCTAGTTAACTCCCGCATGTCGCCGGCAAGCATTGTCTTAACGGCTCGACCAACGACATGATGTGCGGTTCTGAAAGGAATTTTTTCCGTTCGGACAAGGACGTTGGCGATTTCAGTGGCCGCAATGAGCCTAAGGCTATCTCTGTTAGCAATATCCTTGTTCACTCGTATTTGCGGTATCAATTCGCATAGGAGTCTCAAACATGATTTGATCGTGTCGATAGAGCTCCAAATGAGAGGGGTAATTTCTTGAAAGTCTAGGTTGAATCCTGAGGGTAAAGCATGCACTGTTGTAGCGGCCGATACATAATTGCCGATAACTCGAGCACAACGGGCTCGCATGATTTCGAGCGGATCAGGGTTCTTCTTCTGAGGCATAATGCTGCTAGTGGAGGTGAATTCATCCGGGATCTCAATCAGGTCCACATTGTTGGAACTGTAAAAGATCAAATCTTGAGCAACGCGTGAAATATCAAGGGCAATAATCGAGCAGACACCTAATGTTTCAACGGCAAAGTCTCTAGTTCCAACTGCATCCAATGAATTCTCCACTAATCCTTCAAAACCCAAGAGTCGAGCTACGAGATCTCGATTCAGATTGAAACTTGTGCCCGCTATCGCAGCAGCGCCCATAGGCGACTTGTTAACACGCTGGTATGTTTGATCGATGCGCAGACTATCCCTCAGGAAGGCATCCGTTAGTGCTTCTAGGTAATGCGCGAATGTGATTGGTTGAGCGGGTTGAAGATGCGTATACCCAGGAAATACAGTGTCCACATGCTTACGGGCAAGACTCAGAAGTGTATTTTCTAAGGAGACCAAGAGACTTGCCATTTCCAGGATCTCTTCTCTCAATGTTATCCTGATTGCTGTAACTACCTGGTCGTTTCTGCTCTTACCAAGATGCATCCAGCCTCCGATTTCGGGACCTGTCTTCTTCGTTACGAACTCTTCGATCAGGACGTGAATGTCCTCTACGTTTTCGCGGGGTTTGATTTGTCGTTCGCATTCTCTCAGCGCCTTCAGAATTTTCTTAGCGTCTCGTTTGTCTATGATTTTCGCGGAAACGAGTGCCAATATGTGAGCTTCATTCACGAGTATTGTAGCGTGTGCGATTCGTGTGTCGTCATCAATAGAGGATATGAATTTCACAACGCTCTTTTTCGTTTGTGCTAGTCGTCCGCTGCGGAGAATAGATGACATATTAATTCTCACTGAACTCCGTTATGGGGCGACTTGTTTTGTAAGGAGACGAATTTCTCAATTGCATTCGCCACGATTTCTATGCTGCTTAGGTATTCAGGTATGCTAATGCGTTCGTCGGGGGTATGATCCAGTTTCGAATCTCCTGGGCCGTACGCAATCATCGGAATTTTCTGTTTTTGAGCTAATAGGTTCATGTCGCTGGTTCCCGTCTTCTTTAACAGGAACACTTGTCCGTTTACGGTTTTCTTAATTGCAGATCGAAAAGCCCTAACAGCTGACGAGTTTTCTTCCCCAAGATAAGCTTCAGTTTGAGATTTAATCGACATTTCAAGCTGGATATCTGCGTGACTCTTCTGATATTCAGCTGTGAAGTTGTTAATTTTGTTTGCTAATTCTGCAGATCGGATGTTTGGTGGAAATCTGATATCGATATCAATTGTTGCGTGACAGGGAATAGTATTATCGGCGTCCCCAGCCTTAGCGTTGGTGACGCAGCCTGTAATAGAGTCGAATTTTGATTCCGAATTATTTTGTAGTATGGATGCGCGGATTTTGTCCCAGAGATAGAAGATCTCTTCGAAACTATTCTTAGAGATCCATGGGGAAGCGGAATGGCCACCATTTGTTTTGCATGTTGCTTGAGCGTGCAAGGCTCCTTTATACCCGATTACGATGTTTGTTGCTCCACTGGGTTCACCGAACACTGCCAGATCATACGCTTCTCCTTCTTGCATGATGGCTTCCATGCCTATGCTGGAAGTCTCTTCTTGAACTACGCAAGCGAGTTTCACTTTGAACGGAAGCTTGCATCGTTCTTTGGCGAGTGTAGCTCCGATATATAATGCGGCGAGTGATGATTTCGCATCAACTGCACCTCTTCCATAAAGAAAGTCTCCTTCATGCTTTACGGGTATTTCGCCAGGAACTGTGTCCATATGTCCGCATAGTAGGATGTAGGGACCGTTGGTCCCAATCTCGCCTACAACGTTTCCTACTGTATCAATTTTGGTTTTGAAGCCGTGCGAAGTAAGATGATTGTGAAGTAGGTTTGCGAGATTTTTCTCCGAACCGCTTGGACTGTAAGTGTCGAGCATCGCATGGAGAAGCTCAACTGGGTAGCTTTGCAAGCTGTTCTTTCTCCATGATGGTTCGTAAACCTGATACGACCCTGTCAACCGTTGATTGATCAATGACGAGGGGTGGTAAGAATCGCAAGACGTTTCTTCCCGCGTCAAGCATTAGTATCCCTTGGCTTAGGGCACTAGTTAGAATTGGGTATACGTCAAATCGCATCTCGACACCTATCATCAATCCCATTCCTCGAACTTCTCGAACGATGCGAAGCTGCTTCTGTACGTTAAGGAGTTCATTCTTGAGGTAGAGTCCAATTTTAGCGGCGTTAGAGACAAGATGATCATCATGTAATGCGTCAATTGTGGCGGCCGCTGGCCGCGCAGACGATCGGATTTCCACCGAAGGTGGTCGTGTGCTCTCCAACTTGGAGAGCGCCCATTTTCTCATCGTCAGTGGCAGTGATGCTTAATGGAAGTCCGCTCGCTATACCTTTCCCGATGCATAGAATATCTGGTTTAACTCCGTAATGTTCGCAAGCGAACATTTTTCCTGTTCGTCCGAATCCGCTCTGAATTTCATCGGCGACGAGAAGCGCGCCTGTATCGCGTGTGAGGTCCTTCAGGAGTGGAAGCCAGTCGATGGGTGAAGGTCGAATGCCTCCTTCTCCCTGAATCGGTTCAACCAGGACTGCTGCAGTGTCTTTGGTGATTTCTGTTTTTGCTGCTTCAGAATTGCCATATGGTATATGTGTGAAGTCCGGTAGGAGTGGTTCGAAGTTCTTTCGGTATTTAGCGTCCCATGTGGCGGAAAGTGCGCCGTGCGTTTTTCCGTGAAACCCGCCTTTGAATGCCACAATCTTTCTGCGTCCAGTGAACTTTCTCGAGATTTTAATCGCGCACTCGTTTGCTTCCGCGCCACTGTTGCTCAAGAAGAATCGGTCCAGTTCATTTGGAGCGATGGTCAACAGTTTTGAGAATAGTCTTGCTCTAGCATCATTGTACGTTGATCCATGAGAGGAAATTAGTTTAGCTGCTTGTTCTGAGATGGCTGCAACGACTTTGGGATGCGTATGTCCCACAATGCATGTTCCGTAGCCTCCAGCGCAGTCAACGTATTCTTTCCCTTCGAGATCATACACTAAAGCGCCAGATCCGCGAACTATCACGACAGGTTTCTTCGCGTAAACCTTCGCGCCATGCGCGTCTTCCATTGCCTGGATCTCTGCTGCGTTCAATTCGTAATCACAGTTCCTGATTCATTTTTCATAGCGGAAGTGAACGGCATCTCGTGTGCGCCTGGAGCTATAGTTACCTTGCTCACTCCCATCGAAATCGCTTCAAGCGCAGCGTAGACTTTCGTAATCATACCAGGACCAAGACTTGATATGCTATTCTTTGCTTCGTTCGCTGTCATTTTGCGTCGGATAGTGTCGTTCAATGAGACTCCTGGTACGTCTGTCATGAGTAGAAGAAGATCGGCGTGTAATGCACCTGCAATATGCGCGGCTGTTCGATCGCCGTCTATGTTAAGCGCCTCGTTTTCTTCTCCGAGCGCTATCGGAGCTATCACCGGGACGTAGCCCGCGTCCAGGAGTGTTACGAGTAGTTTCCTGTCTACTTCTTTGACTGTTCCCGTATAGCCACCTTCGATCGCTACTCTTCGTCCGCGTTCATCTTTCACGATAAGTCTCTTCTTTCTTTCGGCTCGTATCAGCGCGCCGTCTAGACCAGAGAGACCTATGGAAGGGATCTTCTTGGTTAGCAACCTTTGCACGATCTCTTTGTTCACTTGTCCCGCCATGACCATCGTGTAAATTTGCATGGTCTCAGAGTCGGTGTATCGGCTTCGGAACCCTTCAGGAGACGTGACGAACTTCTGCTCTACTCCTAGTTTTTCAGCAAAACGTGTAACTTTGTTTCCGCCACCATGAACAAGTACTAGCGGTGTTTGCTTGCTTACCGTTTCAAGATCGTCGAGAGCAGTCTCTGATAGGGCGTCATCCATCACTCTACCTCCCAACTTGATCACGACTACCATATCCGCACGCTCTTACGGATGTGGTGAATTCTGGTTGAGACCGGTGTGTTCATCGAGACCATGTGATATGTTGAAACACTGAACCGCTTGACCGGCAGCGCCTTTAGTTAAATTATCAATTGCCGTGAAGACTACGACTCTGTTAATGTGACGGTCAATTTCGAATCCTATGTCGCAGTAGTTAGTTCCCACTGTTACTTTTGGATTTGGAAGACCATAGAGACCTTTCTTGTCTGATACCATTCTGATGAATGGTTCTTCGCCGTATCTGCTTCGGTATACTTTCCAAATATCCTTGTCAGTTAAGTTCTGTTTCGTGGAGAGATGAATTGTTACCAGGATGCCGCGCACCATATCCACTGCGTGGGGAGTAAAGGCTACCTTCACTTCTTGGTTTGTGAGCGATCCTAGTTCCTGTTCGATTTCAGCAATATGTCTGTGACCTGTCACTTTGTAGGGTCGTACACCTCCTGATCTTTCAGAGTGATGAGTTGCAATTGTTGGAGTAACTCCTGCTCCGGAGGAGCCTATTTTCGCATCAACAACAATTCTGTCTGTTTCAACTAGACCATTAGCGATTAACGGTGCGGCACCTAGGATTGTTGCGGTCGCCATGCATCCTGGCACGGCTATGAGTCGTGAATTCTTTATCTCATCTCTATGAAGTTCCGGTAACCCGTATGCTGCCTCTTTGAGTAGCTCCGGATGCTCGTGTTCCCATCCGTAGTATTCTTTGTAGTCAGCGGGGTTTTTCAGGCGGAAGTCGGCTGTCAGATCGATGACCTTCATTCCTCTGGCGAGAAGATCTGGCACGATACTTGCTGCCTTCCCGTGAGGGAGAGCAAGGAAAGCGATATCGCAATTTGAAACCACGTCGGGGTTTGGTTTCTGAAATTTGAGCATACTTACACCTCGAAGGTTCGGATGGGCTCGATAGAGCGGTTCACCAGCATACTGTCGTGATGTGACCGATTGGATTTCACAGGCGGGGTGGGTTAGTAAGAGTCGGAGCAGTTCTCCGCCTGCGTATCCGGAACCGCCAAGCACAGCGACCTTCGTCATCGCTTGGCTTCCTTGCGTGTGTATTCAAGGAGGAGAGTCGGAATATCTACGCCAGTGACGCGAATGGTGTTCTTGAATTCTGTGGTGTGATTTACTTCATGCACCACTAGGCCTGATTCTGTCTCCATAAGATCCACGCCGAAAGCTCCTCCGCCCATGGCCTGTGCGGCGCGTAGGCTGAGTTCTTCAAGTTCGGGTGTGAGCGGAAGGTTCTCAGCTATGCCTCCGAGGGCTGTGTTGGTTCGCCAGTCTCCTGGTGTGGCATGTCGGTAGATTGCCGCTACTGCTTGGTCTCCGATCACGAAACATCTGATATCCCGTTCCGGACGTTTGATCATCTCTTGTAAGTAGAAGACTTGCTGGATTGGGTGCATGTACTCGCGTGCTTCGATTATCGATCTAGCCGAGACACTGTCCTTGATGAGCGCAACGAGTCGTCCCCAACTTCCAACAACCGGCTTCAATACCGCAGGATAGCCTAGTTGATCCAATGCGTGCAGTGAACCTTCTTCGGTGAAGGCGAGGAATGTTCTTGGGGTTGGAATCTTTGCTTGGCTGAGTTGAATGGATGCAAATAACTTGTTTCCGCAAGTTGACGCGGCCTTGAAGGAGTTAACAACCAGTTTGCCGCGTGCCTCCAAGGTTGCCGTGACGTGTATGCTTCGGAAGTAGGACATACATCGCTGCAGGAAGTTATCTGCTAGTTCTACGCCATCTCTTCCGTCCGTCACGTCAAGCGCAATTTCGTTTGTGTCGTAGAGCTTCAAATCTAGGTCCATGCGTTTTGCTGCATCGATGATCATGCGCTCGTCGGGTCGGAGCTGATCGTAGATTAGGCCGACAGTAACCGTTCCTACTCGCCCCAGTCCTCTTTCGCTACGAGGAGCGGTTTGAGAATCCGTCCTTGCGGACTCACGTGAACCTCTAGGTCTAATCCGCAGTCAGAGCAGGTCACTATTTCTCCGTCAACCGCATCATCAGGGACTTCTACCATTGCTTCGCAATCAATACATTTCTCTTGAGACATCGGCTCACCTCCCATTTTCAGGGCATCGAATTCCAGAGTCAACGAATTCATTCAATGTCAAAGTGAATTGCAATCTTACTTTGACCGCTTTTGCTGTGATCGTGCTTTTGGTGTGGATTCATTGTGAATTATTCCGGATGCATTCTGGCGTTTGCGAAGGTTAGCGACAACTGTTGGCATGGCCCAGATTTCAATGAAACCGTTAGACCATTTCTCATCAAACGTGGAACCTGAGGTGTAGGTTGCTAACTTACTTTCGTATAGTGACATTGGCGATTTTCTGCCGACAACTTGTACCAATCCTTTGAACACTTTGACGCGAACTTTTCCGGAAACTGGTTCCTGCGCTTTATCGATAAATGCGTCCATGTCCTGCCGAAGGGGATCATCCCATAGTCCAGTGTAGACGAGATTGGCCCATTCAGAGTCAATGTGTTGTTTGAACATTATTTCATGTCTCGTCAGCACTAATTTTTCCAATTCCTTGTGTGCTTCAATGAGAAGTATCGCTGCGGGACATTCGTACACTTCGCGGCTTTTGATCCCTACGAGTCTGTCTTCGATATGGTCGATTCTTCCTATCCCATGTTTTCCACCAATATAGTTCAGTTTTTTGATGAGTTCAATTGGAGGTAGTCGTTCGCCATTCACACTCACCGGGATACCCTTCTCGAATTCGATCGTCAAATATTCTGGTTTATCGGGAGCATCTTCTGGTGCGTTTGTCCACTCGTACACTTCCTTCGGGGGTTCATTGAATGGATCTTCTAAGACTCCACATTCGATTGATCTTCCCCAGAGATTCTGATCTATACTATACGGGTTTTCTAAGTCGACTGGAACTGGAATTCCGTTCTTTTCAGCGTACTTTATCGCCTCTTCTCTCGAGAGATTCCATTCGCGAGCTGGGGCTACAATCTTGAGCTTGGGATCGTTCGCTTTTATTGTAACTTCGAATCGGACCTGATCATTTCCTTTCCCTGTACAGCCATGCGATATCGCTTTCGCGTTCTCCTTGTGCGCAATTTCAACAAGCTTCTTCGCGATCAAGGGTCGGGCGAGTGCTGTGCTGATTGGATATTTCCATTCATAAAGCGCATTGGCTTTGATGGCTGGGAATATGTAGTCTTTCACAAACTCGTTCTTCGCGTCAATAGTATGGTGTCTTACGGCACCGACAAGTTTGGATTTCTTCGCGATCTCTTCTAAGTCGTCTGCTTGGCCAACGTCTACTGTTAGGGTAACGACGTCGTAGTCATATTTTTCTTTCAGCCATTTGATGGCCACGGACGTGTCGAGTCCACCAGAGTAGGCTAGAATTATTTTTTCCTTCATTTTGTTCACGTTTATGCTATTACGGAATCATTATTTTGATCCGCCTAAGCTTTACGGTATCCTTAATAAAGCTTGCCTGATGCATTATGGATTCAATCATACGATACTTGAAGGCGATAAGTGAATCATATTGATGCATGGTGGAAAATTAGTCGGACTGGACGACGCAGACAGGAAAATTCTAGCTGAACTACAACAGGATGCACGCGCCTCATTCAAAGCAATCGCGGAAGACATTGGTGTAAGCGAAGCAACGGTTTTCGTTCGAGTCAAGAAGCTCAAAGAAGCTGGAATACTCAAAGGCTTCCGAGCAATTGTTGACCCAAGCGCCGTAGGGAAACCGCTAACAGCCTTCATCCTCGTACGAGCCCAACCGAAAATATACCAAAACGTACTGAACTCGTTGAAGCAGATTGACGATATTTACGAGATCTTTGACGTGACGGGACAATTTTATTCCGTGCTAAAAGTCAGAACAACTGGAACTGATCAGTTGACCAAAATAATTGATGAAATCGAAAAAATCGAAGGAGTCGCCGGCACCGAAACAATAATCGTATTGAGAACCGTAAAGGAAGATACGGTCATCAAAATCTAAATCACGAGTGTTCAAGTAGTATCAAATCACAACTATTCTTCGGTCGCCAGTCTCTAGCATCGTTCTAGGCGACCTTCACAAACGGACTGTTAGCAAACTAATCTGCATATTATTACAAATGTAAGTCAAGATGTCTCAAGATGTCGGTGGAACAATCAACTAGACCCAATCGACTGACAAGTTGACGTTACTGTTCTCAAAAAGCCTTATAATTCCAGTTGGAGTTAGTTATGATAGTTGAGGCGTATGTCCTCTAAGGGAAAGGAAAGCGCTAGGATCTACGTGGCTGTTGCTGCTATAATCGCCATTTTCATAATTGCTGAATGGGCAAGCGTGTTCTTTTTCGGACGCTTTCCGGCAGGCTATCCGTAAAGAACCCTCTATCTACTCGGCGAAATTCGCTAACTTCCTAGTTTACAGGGTTCTTGTTTTTTGTTTAGTTTGTTGTGATTTGTAGATGTGTGTATGTGGATTGGCTGATTAGGCCGTTGGTTATGGTTATGAGTAATGTGTAGTTGCCGGGTGTTAGTGATTTGTCGGTTTTGATGTTCACGATGAGGTTTGTTTGTCCGTTTAGTGATGTTATTTCTTCTATGTTAGGTGTGATGATGATTTTTTGTGGTTTGGCTGTGTAGTTTTCTGTGTCAGCAAACTGAACCGTTAATGGTTGTGTGGATTCGCCTTGTACGGTGAATGTTAGGTTGGTGTTTTCTCCAGGTTTCATTTTGATAACTGGATTGTTGGCTGGTGGGGATATTGTGAAGTTTGGTTGAATGGAAGCGTCGACATATCCAACATTGTTTGCTGTGAGTTCCGTAAACCATACCTCGATCTATTAGCGATGGTGAAGGTTAACGCGTTATCGATCCCAATAATTCGGTTTGCGGGTGGATTTGAGAGGCTGTATTCTGTTAACAGTTCATGTGTAGTGTCCAGTTTAGCTAATCGGTTAGCGTAATGTTCGTTAAACCAGATCAGTGAGCCGTTCGCAGCAACAAAATAAGGTAAAGTCACATCCTGATAACTCACAGTTGAGGTTGGAAACAAACTCCACTCATGGCTGTTCATGTCATAGTAGGCTAGGGTGGATGTGGCATGTTGAGTAACCCAAATCCCGCCTGGAACCAACGCTAAACTTGTCGGAGCACGCAAAACAAACCCACCATT
>CAWKES010000035.1:0-13772 GCA_963848755.1 Candidatus Bathyarchaeota archaeon
AAATTCGTGAAACACTCACCAGCCTGTAACTAGAACACCTGATCTACACCGGGGGAACCCATAATTAGAAAGGTAGGAACTGTAGATGCTATAGAGAGGATTGTTATTTTGCGTTTGAGTGTAAAGTTGCTTCAGTTCGCGCTTCTTGTCTCCGTCATTTTGCTCTTACCGTCCGCTGGTTATGCGAGTGAAGGGCAATGGGTGAAGTATTCAGGTAACCCAGTGCTCGTCCCCACTGCGGGAAGTTGGGATAGTGACTACGTCGTTAGTCCTAGGGTGCTGCTCAATGGCACCGTTTATAAGATGTGGTATAATGGCGGTAATGCCGGACTTGCCGCGATAGGTTACGCGAACTCTACTGATGGGCTTACGTGGAGTAAGTATCCTAATCCCGTATTATTACCGGGAGGGTCGGGGGCTTGGGATAGTGGCAGGGTTACTTTAGGTTCCGTGATCTGGAATGGGACGGTTTTCTTGATGTGGTATGGAGGAAGCAACACGACCAACAGTGCGGGTTCGATTGGTTTAGCGACGTCGAACGATGGAATCTCATGGGCCAAATATCCAGGCAATCCAGTTCTCGAACGAAGCACATTTGGTCTCGATCAAAGCTACATGGCATCTCCTTACGTTATCAAACTGAATACCCAATATTGGATGTGGTATACTGGGAAGAGTACGACTTATCCACAACCAAACTCGGTCGCTAGAATCCTCGCCGCAACCTCATACAATGGAGTCAGTTGGACGAAGGCTCCCTCAGCGGCAATTGCACCTTCTTCGAACTCGACAGCTTGGGATTCAGGCTCTATTTATTCTGCTTCCGTAATCTTCGACGGCGCCAATTTTGGTCTCTGGTACACTGGTACGAATCAGAGTTACATGCTATCTCAGATTGGTTTCGCAAGCTCACCAGGGGGAGCAGGTAGTTGGACGCGCAGCGCGCTGAATCCTATTCTAAGTCCGGGTCCTCCAGGAAGCTGGGATTCTGCAGGTGTCGAGCAACCTAGCGTAATCGTAGGTGGCAATGGTTTCATGCTCTACTATGACGGCTTCAGTCAGAATACCGCTGGAAGAATAGGTCTAGCCATAGGACCACATGACTTTGTTATACCAGAATTCTCCAGCCTCAACCTACTCTTCGGAGTTATCATCTCCACCACAGTTTGCTTAGCTACAGTAAAGCGGCAACATAAACACTAACAATTTTCATCGGTCTCCACCAAACGCGACTCTCGCTAGTTACATCGTCGTCTGAACCACAAAATACGATTGAATAGCGAAGTATACGACGAGACTGAGGAAAAGCAACAGCTCTGCCGTGTCGGGCAGGAAGTTACTTAACAATATCTCGTTGCTCGCTATCCAGCCCACTGCCTTGTCAACGAAAGATTTTGGTAGGAACTGTGAACGTGTCACGATAGCACTCTGCTCGCGATTCACATCGAACTCTTCCACGTGAATTCTAGCTTGCTTCGCGTCAGCCATAGTCTCACAACATGAGAGTCTCACTTTTCGTTATCTAACGATTGTTCTACTTATTCCACTTCTATTAGAAAACAGCCTGAAAACACCATGCAGAAGACCTTTGAGATATTGGAGCTTGTTCAAAGGTGGATTGACTTGTGTTAAGCTTGTAAACAAGTTTAGAATTAATCGAATTCCAATAGGAATATTTAGTTCGCCAAATTATTATGATAGGAATTGATGGTTCCGGTTCGCAGTCATCACTAATACGACTAAGAGGAATAGAAAACTAATGGGCGTACCAGACATTCAACAGTTTGCGGAACCACCTTTCCAGAGTGAAACAAATGCGGTCGAAAGTGCAACTGCGCCACTCGCGGATATCGTTAGTGAAACGCATCGAATCATAGAATACGCTGAACGCCAGGGAGTTACGCTCAGATTATTTGGGGGCATGGCGATCCGTTCTCACAGCCCATCCGCAACCCACCGCAACCTAGAGCGAAGATACGCCGACATCGATTTCATGGGATTCAAGAAACAGGCGGGCACCATCAAGAAACTCTTCCCAAAACTCGGATACACCCCCCGCGAAATTTTCAATGCAATGACAGGCGACAAACGCCTAATTTTCAACGATCTCGAAAATGAAAGACGCGTGGACATCTTCCTAGACATATTCAACATGGCGCACAGATTCGACCTCAGAGAACGACTAACCGCGGACAAACCCACCATTCCGCTAGCAGATCTACTGGCTACAAAACTACAAGTCGTACAGATAACCGAGAAAGAATACAAAGATATAATCGCCCTAATCCTCGACCATAAAATCGGCGATACAGACGCCCCCGAAACCATAAACGCCACCCACCTCGCCCAACTGGGTCGCGACGATTGGGGAATCTACAAAACATTCAACGTCAACATCAACAATATACTAACAGCGTTAAGCGACTACCAACTCCCACCAAAAGACCAGGAAACGGTACGGCAACGACTTGAAGAGATACAATCACGCATCGAAAACACACCAAAAACACTACGCTGGAAAATCAGAGCAAAAATCGGCGAAAAAAAACAATGGTATGAACTCGTCGAACAAGACAAAGAAATCGTCAACTCACAATTACCCCAAGACACGAAAACTAACAACTAAACGGCAGCGCTCTTAACCGGACAACCGCTTTCTCCATGAAAAACTTAAGTTCTAATTATCTGACTCTTCATGAATGCCCTTGTCAAGCAAAAGAGTCTGGATTAACTCGGCTCTTCTCCTAAGCGCACTACTTCTACCATTGGGGTACTCGGTTAACCAGGCTACCGTTACTCAAACGTATACGTTCACCACGTCACAGACAATGACCTCAGTAAGCGTCACTCAGTTATCCTACACACAGGTGCAGACGGTCCCCGGAGCAGGCCCTCCACCCTTCATCACCATAACTGACGTTCAGTGGAATAATCAGTCTTCCGCGTTGAGCTTCTATATGCAGAATGCAGGGGGCAGCGGAACTGTGACGCTCGCCATCTTTGTCGACGGATATTCAGGAACACAGCAAATCCATATTGACGCAATGTCAGCCAACACATTCACCCTCAACTTCCCCAGCTACACCGGATCGACACCGCCACAGATCCGAATCGTACAACAGATACCTGATTCAGGTCCAGTTCCCCAACAGGTTGTAACCTGGACTATGGAGAGTGCGACGCTGGTCGTTACTACGGCTTACACACTGTTTCTTACTCAAGTTAGCACTCTTCCCACTTCGCCGACAACTCAATCCAACCCAGCACCATCACCCGCCACACCATCTCTCAATCTACTAATTCTCCCACTGATCGTCATAGTCGTAGTCGCCCTGTTACTGCTAAGCAGAAAAAGAAAATCGCAGGAAGGAACCGCGACTGTGACTGCGAATCGATTCTGTCCAAAATGTGGAAAACCGACACAGACCGGTAACGAATTCTGTACTGCGTGCGGCACACCATTAACCGAAAAGCATCTCCCTTGATCGACAATTTTAGTAGATTATTATTCCGAAATCTTCTGACGTGCAAAGTCTTTTAGCTGTACATGGAAGATAGTGAGGGTACATGGCATCCTCTTCCCAGTCAGCACTCTTCATACGAGACGCTACTGGCTTGGTAAGGTCCATGTCCGCTTGGGACATGCTATTCCTCAACGTCGTGTCCTTCGGCGGCGCCTGGTCCATTATTTACGCGCTCGAGTATGCACCGCTCTATGGTGGAGATCCCGTTGTGAGTCTACTTCTCACGGCACCTGGGATTCTGGCTCTGTTGGGGGTATATTACATCTTTCAAGTTAGCATGCCACGGTCCGGTGGAGATTACGTTTTCGTAAGCCGTGTCTTACATCCAGCGGTTGGACTAGCAGCCAATTTTGCTGGTTACGCTTTCTTCCTATGGTTCTGGATCGGTGACGCCGCAGATGTGTTCTCGAGTCAGGGATTAGCTCAGACATTGAGCGTGTATGGATCTCTGACGGGTCAGCAATGGGCTATGAATGCGGCCAGCGCGTTCACCCCAATGACTACTTTCCTGGTGGGCACAGCAGCCATCGTATTCTTCACGTTAGTAGTTCTGTTCAGCACGAAACTTTACTTCTATATTCAAAATGTCTCGATGGTAATTGCTATTCTCGCAATTTTAGTAATGATCGGACTCATCGCCGGTACTAATCCAACGTCATTCGCGAACGCATTCAACTCATACGCAACTAGCCAGGGCGTCACGTTGGCCCAAGGCGCATACAATAATTTTACTGCAACAGGCAATTCGTATTGGGGTGGACCAGTTCCCACGAATCCACTGTCCACATTCAATCTGATCCCGCTCTGGTTCACTGTTCTCTTCTGGGTTTTTGTGTCAAGCTACCTCGGAGGCGAACTGAAAAATACGAGAACCAGCGCAAAGACAGCACTCTTCGGAAGCTTTGCCATAATCTTCCTCACAACACTAGCCATACTAGCCCTAGCATACAACAACTTAGGCTCCCAATTCCTTACGGCGGCAGGATACTACGGATTTGGTTACGCAACAAATCCTCTACCAGTTATCCCGAACCTAACCCTATTCGTGTCCATCCTATCCAATAATCCTGTGTTGGTATGGTTCATCGGCATAGGAGTGATCGCAGGTTTCCTGCTCGTAGCTCCTCAGAGTATGCTCCTGATGTCCAGGATAATCTTCGCATACTCATTCGATAGACTGGCGCCATCATTTTTCGCTAACATAAACGAAAGATTCCATACACCAGTCAACAGCATTCTCACAGCCTCAATTGGAGGCGAAATCTTCCTCCTCTTCCTAAGCGGCGTCGTAGGCCCATCAACATCAAGCTACGCATTCCTTCTATACTCATATGCGGGACTTGCCGCGATCGGAATCGCCTTCGTATTCGTCTCCATTTCCGCAATTCTCTTCCCATACCGAAGAAGGGAACTTTACGAAACCGCATGCCCCATCAAAAGGAAGATCGCAGGCGTACCAGTTATCGTGTGGTTAGGGGTGGTCGCCTTAGCCTATTGTCTCCTCACGATAATTTACTATTCATATGACTACTTGTTCTACTTTGGAGCGGGAACACTCGCAGCAGACCTCTACTTCTTCCCCTTCCTGACAGGGGTGGCGGGATTGTTCATCGCTTGCATCATCTGGTTCTACGTGGTTAAGAGCGTGAGAAGTAAGGATGGGATACCTTACGAAAAGGCTTTCCAACAAATACCCCCAGAATAAACAATAATCTTTCTCTCAGTAACCTACGCTTATTCCCTAAGCTCGGAGTTGTGCGCGATGGGACACACAGTATTCGTTCTCGGTGGAGGTCGCATGGGCCTCGTCGCTGTACGAGATTTAATCCGTTCACCTCAAATAGATTCAGTAACCATCGGAGACTTCGATACCTCCAGAGCCCAGGACCTTGCTGGTTCGATAGGATCTGATAAAATCAGAACTAAGAAAGTTGATGCTACACGCCATGAGGATTTGGTTAACGCCATCCGTGGCACTGATGTTCTGATTAACGCAATTTGGTATGCGCATAATCTCGACGTGATGAAAGCCGCGATCAGCGCTGGGGTCCATTACAATGATCTCGGCGGACTTTTCCACATGACTAAGAAACAGCTGGAGCTGAATGACCAGGCACGTGAAGCCAAGATCACAGCAGTTCTTGGAGGCGGCGAAAGCCCAGGCATCACCAACGTGCTCGCAGCATTATGCGCTGAGAGGCTGGATGCGGTTGAGGCGATTAGAATTCGGGTTGGCGGAAAAGAAATCTCCCAGCCGAAAAGTAACCAGTTACTGTTTCCGTTCGCGGTATCAACGGTGTTCGATGAATATTCCAAACCTCCAGTCATGTACCTTGACGGCGAGTTTCGTGAGATGCCTCCGCTTTCAGGTGAGGAAGAAGTTACCTTTCCGCTACCCGTTGGATTAAACAGATGCCACTACTCGATTCACTCCGAAATTGCAACCCTACCCCTAAGGTATGAAGGGGTGAGGGATGTGGATTTCAAACTTGGAATCTCAGAAAAAATATTCAAAGCCATCAAACCATTAATCGACGCTGGGTTGGCAGATACTTCCCCCATCACCTTGAAAGGAATCAACATTTCACCCCGAGAATACGCCATAGCCTACCTAACATCCCACGTAAGCAACGAAGAACCCGTAAGATGCGTGGCACTCAGAATAGAAGTGAACGGGAAAAAGGACGGGAGAGATTCCACTATTACCGCAACGCTCGTTGGTGAGCCGTCTGAGGAATTTCAGGTGAAGAACGCAACCGGACTGTTAACGGGAATCGGAGCCTCGATTGTGGCGCAGCAACTCGCGGACGGTACGATTAATAGACGAGGAACTTTCGCTCCGGAAGCGTGCATTTCACCCGGACCGTTCATTGAGGAATTAGCGAAACGTTCTTTGAAGGTTGAGGTTAAAACAGAATTTAGTTAAATCCCAATAGGTATCATGTGAGATTTTCGACAGGATCTGTCTGACGGTTTCCGTGAAGATTTGGAAGATGGGTCTTCTTGTGTTCGACAGGATTCGTACCGATAGGGCTTCCTGTTGATAATTTTTGACACCGCTCGAATTTGCATTTGAAGGCGCAGCCGAAGGAGCGGCTGAAGGATTGACTTTAGCGAGATCTGCCGCCATCTGATCCAGGTAGGTTGGAAACGTACCCCAAGGCGCAGAACCAGGACCACTCGAGATGTAGAGGTAGCTGACATACTGGCTTGCTTGCGCAACGAAAGAATCATTCAGCGTTGCCACACCGTGGGCTAAGAAAGACCATTCAGTCTTCGGGTATGATGTATGAAATGGGGATGATAGATATGCAATCGTAGGAGTTCCAAAGTTTTCATAGAATCCGATATTATCGACTCCTCCGTTACCGACATATGATGCGATAGTATCTGTACCCGGATTACCGATGACAAAAGTCATCCCATCAGTGCCCTTGGCGTAGGATCACAATACTTTGATAGTACGATTCATAACCAGTAGTGGTAAGCCATTGCGTCAAGAAAAATCCCAGTCACCCCGTACAGGTTTTTCCATGCATCAATCGAGCTCTCCACGGATTGCAGGGAGACCGCACCATAATTCGTGTACACGTATCCAATAGTAACAACGCCAGCAGCCTTCAATGAATTGATCCCGGCTACGTAGTTAGGATCTTGCGAAGTACCGGGTCCATTGTCAGGATTAATTATCGCAATTACAGGAACATTCGGATACGCAGCGGGAAGAGATGCGATACTACTCCACGTTGAAACAGTCGTTGGATAGATGAACAACGGAACCAGCAGACCCGTCGGACTCGAAGGCGCTGTCGATGCTGTAGAGGTAGTCGTTGTTGATGATGTTGCGGTTACCGTCTGAGTACTGCAACATACAAAAGTCGTTGTGGTGGTGGAAAGCGTATTAGGAACTAGTTGCCGTTGCTGTTTGCTAACTAGGTTGTGGTTAACAGTAATTGGTTAGTAGTTGCAGACTGTAGTTGGAGCTGTGGTCGTTGCTGTTTGATTAACATAACTGGTTGTGGTCGCGACCGTAGTTGGGGCCGTGGTCGTTGCCGTTTGGCTAACATAATTGGTTGTTGCGATTCGCAATCGTATCGTTGCAGGCTAACATCGTTGGTTCTGCGTTCGTATTAAGCGTGAGTCTTTTTGCTATATTCAGATAAGTGGTTGTAGTTGTATACGTAATTTGCATTTTAGTTCGGTTAACATAACTGGTTGTGGTTGAAACCGTAGTTGTGGCTGTTTTGGTTTTGGTTAACCATAGTGGTTGATAGTTGCATTGTCGTTGAGGCTGTCGTAGTTTAGTTCGGACAAGTGGAAGATGTTGTTGTGCTGGTTATTTGATCAGCAGCAATGTCGATTGGAAAATTTTGACTAGACATGAGATCTGGGGCGCACTGTACTGCGGAAGAGCGGCTGCTTGACCACTCCCAAACAACAGGTAAAACCCCTGCTAATAAGAGAATGAGCACGAGAAGTCTCTGGGAAGTACGCAATTCAATTCGCAGTAGACGCTAAACGCGGAAGGAATTAGCACATCTTAACGCAATACAGTAGAAAACCGTGCATTAGCACCGGTTCTTTTGATTCACGTGAACCGGATTAACGACATCCAGTAATCAATGGCGCCCGATTTCATGACTCTAGATTTTCATGGATTCACAGTCAGAGTGAAGGTAAAATAATCTTAAGCGGAACGTGGGTGGCATGCCACTTGAGATCATCAGGGCCTCACATGAAGATGTGGATCGTGTCGCACCTTTGTTCGATCAGTACAGAGAGTTCTACAAGGAGCGAGCAGATGCTGAGGGCGCACGTTCTTTCTTGATGGAGCGTCTCACGAAGAACGAAAGTGTGGTGTTCTTAGCAACAGATCCCGAACTGGGTGCGGTTGGATTCATTCAACTGTACCCATCCTTCTCTTCGACTTCAATGAAACGACTATGGATCTTGAATGACCTGTTCGTTTCGCCCGCTGCAAGAAAACGTGGGGTTGGCGAGGCACTATTACGGCGAGCTGAAGCGTTTGCAAAGGAGACGAATGCGAAGGGGCTTGAATTGGAAACATGGGTGAACAACCTTCCCGCGCAACACCTGTATGAAAAATGCGGATGGAAACGAAACGTAGAATTCTATCAGTATACGCTGTACCTTAGTTAGAAAAACATGTTTCGAAAACTAACCTTGCCTCACACGTATCCCCTTAAGAACAAGGCCGTGATTTTTCCGGTTCGGTAACCTACAAGATGATTTTGCAAATCGATCGTACTCGATCAGAAAAAGTTTTGAAAAATGATCGGAGGATGAACATCGGATGAATATTGTTGTTTGCGTAAAACATGCTACAGACGAAAACGAGCTTCAGAGTGATGAGTCTGGAAAACCGCGGCTCAACCCCGCTGCCAGAAAAATGTCAACCTTTGATCGCAATGCCGTAGAAGCAGCAGTAAGGATCAGAGACTCAAAAGGGGGATCGATAACAGTAGTCAGCCTCGGTGACGTTGATTGCAAGAAGACGGTGAAGGAGGCGTTAGCGATGGGTGGCGACAGGGGGGTCGTGATACTCTCAAACTCCCACCTTGACGCTCTTATGACATCATATTACCTCGCGAAAGCAATTCAGAAAATCGGCAACCCCGATCTGATTCTGTGCTCGGAAGGAGCCTCCGACACGTATGTCGGGTTTCTCGGACCCATGCTAGCCGAATGGTTGAATCTACCATTCATTGGATATGCGAGAGATATTGAGATCACGGAACACACCGTCAAATGTGAAGAACAATTAGAAGATCGAATCGAGACTGTAACAGCGAACCTTCCCGCCGTGATCTCGGTCGTAAGTGAAATCAATGAACCCCGTTACACAACACTCCTCCAAATAATTCAAGCCTCAAAGAAACCGATAGAGGAAATTACACTCGAATCCCTCAAAGCACCTGACTTCCCTTACTCGCAAGTAGAAGTCGTCGATGTTAGTGCGGAGACTGTGAATAGGAAAAGAATAATTTTCGAGGGATCCCCCGAAGTTACCGCTAAGAAGCTTATCGCCGCACTCGAAAGTGAAGGGATTACGACGTGACTATGATTCTAGCTTGCTCTGAGAAAGAGAATCTTGTGGGAGAAATATTCAGCGCCGCTCAAGGACTCGCAACACAACTTGGAGGTGAGGCTGCATTAGTTGAACTCGACGAAGTAAAACCCTCAATCAAAGTCAACGGCAAGATCATACTACTGAAAGCGAATACCCTACTCTCTAACAATCCCGAACTCGCCACGGCCGCCATAACCGAGCTTAGCCAAAAAAAGCGGCGCCCAGATCATACTGTTCGGAACAACGCGGTTCGGAAGACAGGTTGCTGCACAAACAGCAGTACGAATGAGACTACCCGCGTTGAGCGATGCCAAAGACCTAAAAATTGAACAGGGAAAACTTACAGGCACCAGGATGGTTTACGGAGGAAAATTCGCAGCAAGAATCAGCGCCCCATTACCTTGCATAGCCACCGTCCAATCCGGATCTTACCAAAACGACACTGGTACATCAAGTTCAGTTGAAACTATTGCTGTAAGCGTTCCGACAGCCAGAACCACACATTTAGAGACTGAACACACCTCAAAAGCTTCAGCCAATCTCAGTTCTGCTCAAATCATTGTCTCGGTCGGGACGAGGCTTCAAAACGAAGGAAGATCTGGCGATGGCGGAGGATTTGGCGAAGATTATGGAAGGCATGGTAGGATGTTCTAGGCCGTTGGCATCTGATCTCGGTTGGCTGAGCGAAGACCAACACATAGGCTTAACCGGAATCCACGTCCACCCAAACCTCTACGTTGCCGTAGGCATATCCGGCCAACTTCAGCATACTGCGGGCATAAGAAATTCGAAGATAATTGTTGCAATCAACAACGATAAACAAGCTCCAATTTTCCAGATCGTGGACTACGGAATAATCGGTGACCTATACCAGGTGATTCCGGAACTCACGAAACTCCTAACCTCAAATAATCAATCATCAGCAGGCAAACAATAACTTCGAAAACTGAGAATCGTTGATTAATAGCGATGTGAAGATTTAGAATTCTTGTCGATCTTGGGTTAACTCAGGTTTGGATCTACTAAATGCAAAGATTGTTGTTGCTTCACACCCTCTCAATGATGGTGCTCGGAGGAGTGGAGGCAGCGGGGAAGGTGGAGGATTTGCTTGACGAGGTTGTGACACGATGTTTTAGCAGCCTTTTCGGCTCTGGAGGTGCGAAGGCGATGAATTCTTACCTGAATCCACGCCTTGCTGCGAAGGACCCAGCTGAGTACGCCTCAAAGTTGCGTCGTCTGACAGGGGAGAAACCGTCCAACATCATGCTAAGGCGGATTGAGGATTTGCTTTGCGAGAAGGTTGGAGTGCAAAAACGTGAGTGGAAGAGTTTTGCAGAATGTGTAGACGCCGTCAAGTCGAAACTTTCAGTTTAAGCATTCACCATTGACCCAATCTTGCCCTTCAACTGATAGCTATTGCGCGTCTTTGTTCATCCAGACCTAATGCGAAGCAGAGGTACCCCGAGAATTGAATCAGCTCGATCGGATGACCTGAATAATACCATCCTTGCAGAGTACCTAGACTGAAAGAAATATCGGCCAACGCGCTCAAGAGCAGGCCAAGAGAAATCCAAACCCATGCATGCGCCATCTTTCCACCCCTAAAAACGAAGAACATGAAAACAGCAAGCACAACAGCCATCGAATCAAGAACCGGATAACCCACATCAAAACTCTTCGTGAGGAAAGCCTCACTCGACATGAGTAACGGGCCGATGAGAAAAGCGTACGTCAACCCAAGAAAAAGCAGCCCCACACCCAAGGCGATGAAAGCACTTCGTCTGTTGAGGGCCGAACGGAAGGTCCACAGAAATTGAACGATCCCTATCGCTATGGGAATGTAAGCCGCTAGGTAGAAAACATCGGCGATAGATGGGTAAGGGATGCTGACTTGAAGAACAGTCTCATAGATAGTCCACGTCGCGTCGCCCAAGAACCATAAGAAAAACCCAACAAATAACCCCGCATGCACCAACCCGAACTTTCCCCGAAACCCCCAATGACGGATCGCTAAGAACGCAAGAATCGTGAGGCTTCCAGAAGTTAACGAAAATATGACGTCTGTCACAGGAGCTAGAAGAGCGTGTGATGATTGCAACAAGAAATAAGCTATAGCGACTAAAACCCAGACAACTATTGCGACAAGATACCGGGTTTGCATCCAACCACGTCTGAGTTCTAGAGTGTTAGTTGCCTCTAATGCTTAGCGGTCGCATCGTAAACCGTCCGTCCCTCCTTAATGGTTTCTAGGATCTTGATGTCGTGGATTGTTTCCGGATCCACTTTTGTTGGATTCTTGGATAAGATTACAAAATCAGCTACCTTGCCGGGCTCAATTGATCCTTTGCGGTTCTCCTCGAAGTGCTGATAGGCGGGCCAGAGAGTCATAGCCTTCAACGCAACCATCACCGGCACACGATGACGCGGCCCAAGAATATCTCTGGCTCCGAGTGCGTCTTGTGACCGTGGCTTCCAGTACTCTCATGGAATCCGGTTTCGCGACTGGTGCGTCGTGGTGCGAAGTAAACTTCATCCCTCGACTCATCATCCAGCCCGTCGGTGAAATATCATCCGCCCGCTCTGGTCCCACGGTTTGTTCACGGTGCCAGTCTCCCCAATAGAACGTGTGCATTGGAAATAGTGATGGAAAGATACCGAGCTCCTTCAACGGATCCACTTGATCTTCACGGAGAAACTGGCCATGGATTAGAACCGGACGACGATCAGCGGCGCCATGTTTTTTGGTTGCCTCACGAATTGCAGCGATATACAGATCGATCGCCGCTTCCCCATTCGCATGCGCCAAAACCTGCCAACCGTTAGCAAACGCGTCATCAACCGCCTTCAACACTTCCTTATTCGAGGCTGAGGGGTAGCCTGCGTAATCTGCGGTGTAGCCTTCTGGTGGTATATAGTATGGACGATCTCGCCACGCTGTCTTACCTTGAGGTGAGCCGTCGACTATTATTTTTCCGCCGCCCACACGAAAATGATTCGAGTATTCTCGACTTAGCCATGGTTTAGCGATCGCCTTCTGATCGGTTAGGAGATCGGGATAAGCGATAACATCAATCGCCAACCCTCCCTTCCGTGCGACACCCTGCCATAACCTCCACTTGTAACACTGACGCCCGGCCCTCCTGCGCGGTCGTATACCCGTAGCTGGCGTACATTGCGACGCCTTTCAGGAACATCGTTTCCATGAAATCTTTAGGTTGATCAAACAACTTAGCCAACACGAGGAAATGGGCGGTTTCCTCAAGTACGCCGTTCGGTGTGCGACCATCCGCCTCCCGTCGAATCACGCCGCCTTTCGGATTGTCGGTTGCGGCTGTGATGTTGCATAATTGGAGTGCTTTGCTATTGCAGACGCCTAAGTGGCCTGATGGATGAATAATGTATACTGGCAGGTCTTTGGAGACTGCGTCGAGTTCATTTCGGTTCGGAGGTCGTTGTTCTGATAGTTGGGATTCATCGTATCCGAAACCGACAATCCAACCCATCAGTTTCACTATATCCGCATGCTCCACTGAATATGTGCGTAAGATTCGTTGGATAGCAGGGATGTTGCTTCCTTCGCCGTCAGGTGTCGGAAGTAGGTTGGCGAAAGTGGCTTGACCGCCGACGCCGTAAACATGGCTGTGTGCGTCAACAAAACCTGGTATCAGAGTCTTGCCGTTAAGATTCACGAGTTTCGTGCCTTCACCCATTAGCCTGAAAATATCGTCCTTGCTGCCCACGGCGAGGATCTGTCCGTTCTTAACGGCTACTGCTTCGGCGGATGGGTTGGTCGTCGTTTATGGTGATGATGTCGCCGCCGTAGTAGATAATTTCAGCCGACTTTCCCGACGGATCCATAATGTCACTAACGATTTTGTGTTCTAATGAACACTAATAGTGATTAGAATTTACGACTTTCCACTCGGCCCCACAAAAATTGCGCGTCTTCAATTGCCGATCTGTCGGGGAACGGAGTAGGAGAATGACATTGATGTGAATAGAATGATTAGATGCGGGGTTGGGGTAGGTTAGGTTTGACGAGGTATGAATAGGCTGAGGAAACTCAGCATCGCTTCGTGGCTTATCCTAGGACTCATCCTAGTCATCGCACCAATAAACGCCCTCGACCAACTAACACACATAATACAAGAAATAAC
>CAWKES010000036.1:0-5219 GCA_963848755.1 Candidatus Bathyarchaeota archaeon
AAATCCCCCCTTTCCAACCTACCTTTGATTTAGATCCGCTTCTATGCTGAAAATACATTCTCAAGATATCAGCTACGTCTAAGCAGCGAAGCCCCGACCAACACAAAAAAGGCACCCAAGCTTATGGATTCAATCTGACGTAGCGAGAGGCCGTTCAGAGTGAACCCAGAAACTACGATCGACATGGTACCGGCTGCGGTATTCGGGAGTTGAAAGAGGGCAATATACACTCCTACTAAAACAAGAACAACTCCAACTCCCTGTTGCAGCTTCATCCCGGGCACAACTCAGATGAGTTTGATTGCAGAGAATTTAAGTTAATTTAGTTGGAGCTGGGCGAAGTGCGTCGCCCATACACGAGCGAGAATTAGAATCCAGGCCGAGCTGCGACTAAACGCTATAAGACGCAGTGCTCCTGAAGAGGTGAGCTCAATTGAATTCTCTTCAAAGATACAGGTGGAGCGGCCTCGGAATCGTCATGATCGCATTGGGTTTCAGTATCCTCATGTTCGGATTACTCTACCACCCTTCTCAAACCTCAACAGCATCTGAAAATACTTGTATCGGCGTTAGAGCCTCGCCATGCGAATATTCGGGCCCATTCACGGGCACATATTACACTGGGTACGCTACCTTCGGCTGCAATCCGATAAGCGCTAGCGAAAGCTGTTTTGTCCCCCAAATCGCTGTGATGACTAGTTACTTGAGCATCAACAACTCATCGTATGTCATCGATTGGGCGAATCGTACGTTTCAAGGGAATAACCAGCTTACTGATGGAAGCATCATAAGCGTATCAGGTGGTTTGACCCCGATCTTCTACAACAAAACAGTCGGAGCGACATTCATGGTCTACAGGTCAAATGCTGGAACGATGGTGAATCCTCAGCCTGAATTCGAAATTCAGAACGCAACTTTGACGCAATCACCCAATTCAACATGCACAACCACGCTAACATTTACCGTCAGCGGACCATCGAACGGAGTCTGGAATTTGCCAATGATTCCCGCAGGAGCATGCTACACGGTTGTGAACGTATCACAGCAATCATCTAATGCCAACGTTGGTTCAATTCAAACGAACCTTCTCGCTTCAAACGTCGGTGGCCTAATCCTGATCACCCTCGGTCTACTATTCATGAAAAGGTCGAGATCGAAAAAAACCACGCATAGTTCCTAGACGATACTTTGAATACACCGTCTTCAATCAAAACGAAACCAAAATTGCAACTTCGAAAGCAAAGATCGCCACCCTGACTGAAGAGTGCGTTGGTTTCTAGTGAAGTTTGGCGCCGCACTTTACGCAAAACTCGTGGCCATCAGAGTTCTGGGTTCCACATTTTCGGCAGTAAATCGTTCCAGTTGTTACGTCTGTTTTTGTTGACTGGGTTGGTTTTCGTTGACCCCTCAACGCGACCGCAATTATGATGGCGGCCAACAAGACTATGCCTCCGAGTATGAGGAGTTGGTTTTGTTGGATCATGCTCATCAGATCGCTTGTTGTTTGCGTTGAAGACGTTTGCATTACTGAGGATGCGCTAACGGTTAGAACCAGGTTGGCAACGTGGCTTAATCCACCGCCGCTCCCGGTCACTGCCAACGTAAATGAACCGGTCGATACGTTCTCTGGTAATGTGACTGTTAGCGTCGAAGCAAAGTTTGGAGTTGCGGAAGGATTGCTGAATACTCCGTTGGCGCCTGAAGGTAATCCTGAGACGGATACTGATACTGGCGAGTTGAAACCGTTAAGAGCCTCAACGTTGACGG
Organism: Candidatus Bathyarchaeota archaeon; assembly: GCA_963848755.1. Lineage (GTDB taxonomy): Archaea > Thermoproteota > Bathyarchaeia > 40CM-2-53-6 > 40CM-2-53-6 > FEN-987. The sequence continues at coordinate 1,768 of CAWKES010000036.1, forward strand.
AATACGATATCGTCTGTCCTTGAAGCGCAGTCTGAGAGGGAGGGCTCGTGTTGATCGTAAAGTCGGGTACTGGTTGCGTAATGTTTGCTGGTTGCGTTGTCGTTTGTCCGACTGTGAACGTTGTGCTGATTACGTTATTGCTGGGGTTCGGATCGTTATCCGTTGAAATCATCCAAGTCAGGGTATGCGTTCCAGGTGTTGCTTGCCATGGGTGGTGATTTGCATTTACCGGGAATGGAAAGCCAATTGGGCCGGGGTATGAAACTGTGCCGCGGCCGCAATTTGCGCCGTCAAATACGCATTGCACGTAAACATTTTGGGGGAAGGATCCTGAAGACGAGACCGTGGTCATCGCCATGCTAAATATCACTGTCTGACCGACTGTAGGAGCGGGAGGGTTCATGGACACGGAGATGACCGCCCAGTCCGTCTCCAGAAATGCTTCGGTCTGCGTTATCATGGTGGCAGGCGGCAATGTATTTGTCACGACAGGTGGCTGTGATATCGTGGCGAAACTACACAGAAAAGCGCTACATGTTGGCGATGACGAGGTGGCCGAAGTGAAAACATAACAAGTAAAACAGATCGGCGTAGTAATGGTACTGGTACTAGGGGATGATGATTCGACTACGTCGAGATTATCATAAACAGGAGCCTGACATACACCGCTAAGACCCATAAAGCCGCCGTTAGTAGCATAAATTATCTGACAGGGAACCTGGAGAAGAATGCAATATCCACCGGGTTTGAGCAGAGGAGGAGCAGATGAAGGATTACCTCCTGAACCAGGATAAGGAGGAGCGGGAGGAGAAGTTGGATAGTTTCCGGAGAATTGACCACTGCTATCAGTGAGAGCAAAATTCTCCACGGAGGAATAGCCAGATACCGCAGTAATTCCCCATATTTCCGCATAATTCCATGCATTATTCGTTGGGCCATTCTGCGGACGGAAAAATTTCGTATGTTCCTTTGTTTATAGCTGATTCGATGGAGTCACATGGATCGGAAAGGTAATCGACAAGTTTTGGATTACCCGGCAGTAGCGCGGCATACAAATAACTTCCTGAAGGGTCGCAAGTATCTGTTCCACTAACCGTTACGCTGGGAGTTCCCGGCGTTATAGTTGATGGAGAAACGGTACTGGTAAAGGTGCATAGGAAACCGGATTTTGGTGAAGATTCTGGTGCAAAATACCCCGAAGTATTAGCGTTTGTAGCCATCGCAACTATGGACAGAAGTAAGAGTATAGTTGCGACACAAGAAGAAACTTTCACACTGTCACAGCCTTAGCAAAAGAACCCAACTGCCATTAGACAATGCTCAAGCTATTTCAGATTTTCTTCATGCGTTCATCGTCTAATGGGTACGATTTTCGGAGGCATATATTTTCTGAAAGCATAGTAGTGGCTTAAACCCTAACAACCGAATGTTAATTGAAACCTTTCGTCAATCAAAGTGTATTAAAGGCAGTTAGAAGCGCGTACCCATAGGAGAAATTCTTGACGAGTGCGTATTTCGATACTTCCGTTTGGATGGGGCCTTTCGACTCTCAAGAATCAAGGCCAAATCAGAAAGAGATCGAATCAGCAATCAGAGAACTAATTGACATGCACCGCAGTGGCAAAATTGAACTCGTAATCTCACGAATGGTCAAAGAAGAGTTGAATAATCTTCTGAATGACCCGACAAGAGCATCAAAAGCAAAGAACGCATTAATGATTATTCAGGAATTGAGTCTCAGAAAATTGCCACGCACTCCAGCAGACATTGGAAAAGCTACAATTGGAGAAGCGCGAATCGGTCAGGAATGCAAGTTCACTGACCTTCCAAAGAAACCGTCAGACAGAGATATTGCTGAGTATCTCACTGCAAATCATGTTAAGTTTTTCGTGGTAATCGATGACCGCCATTTCATAGACGCGAAAACGCAAATAGAACAAAGACTTCAGCCTGAAGGCACACGGATGGTTACACCGCAGGAATTGGTCAAACACCTGCGAGCCAATAAACTAACCCACAACCCACCAAACGCTGTTTGACCGCCCTAAACACATAAAGTAGCTCATCAACCGAAAACAGTTAGAGCGAATAGCAGAATCAACCCTGAAGGTAGCGTTACCCGAAACGGCTAGCTTTATTATCGTCTGTTATAGGCGGTAAATCTTCAACGCCTTGTCATCCTCATCCTTAGACGCTATCGAAGCAGGAAAGCAATCCACCAACGTTCGAAACATGCTTCTGGGTTTTCTTGCATTTACGTCAGGCTACATTGATGCTCTCGCTCTTCTAGGGCGTGGTGTCTTCGAGTCGTTTGTGTCCGGAAATAGCATCCTTCTCGGGATTGGAATTGGTCGCGGAGATATCCTTGCAGTCACAGGATCTGCGGTCGCATTGTTAGCCTACATAGGAGGTGTGTGTCGCTTTGGGCGTCAATATCGTGAATGCGACTTCGAGCCCACAAGAGATATGCCCACCGGGAGTTACGAAGGCCTTCGTCGCAGAGTCTCTATTGCTCTTGGTATTCGCAATTGGAGGATTTTTCGCTGGAACCAGCTATCTCGCCGTAAACGCTCTCATTGCATCAGGTGCTGTAGCGATGGGCATACAGAGCGCGGCGGCTCACGATCTAGGACTCAGAGGCATAGCTACTACGTATGCCACCGGCACATGGACGACATTCGCCAGTAACCTCGCCCATCGACACCGTCCCACCACTTCGAAAAGCACAGTTCAGGAAACGAGCAGAATCAGACTTGAAGCCTGGGTGCTGGTTGTCCATATTCTAGCGGCAGGTGTTGGCGGTATTGCAGAAATTCACTGGTCACTAGAAGCCGCTCTCATCCCAGCAATCAGCATCGGTCTCCTCGTTGTCATAGCAAGACTTCGCATGCACTAACGATTTCAAAAGAAAATTGGAACTCTAAGATTAGCAGTTAGGGTCTAGTCACGTACTAGTTCCACACTGCTACGCACTTGCCAAAATTGGCCTGATCAGGCGCTCAGGGTGGGGCGCCTAGAAAGTGTCCAATTAGGAAACCTGCGAATCCGGCCGTAAGACCGATCACTAACATTTGTAAACCGCTCCTCCAGACCGACCCAACAGTGACCCTCGCGCCATACCAACCAATGAAAAACAATACTACGCCACTCAGAACCACTGAACCAATCGCTCCTCCGACAACATCACCGCCACTGAATAAGAGTGGTATAATTGGGATTGCTGAACCCACAAACGTCGATCCTAGAACAACAAGAAAACTATGTCGAGCCTCACTTTCTCCAACCGGCGACATCTTCAACCCATACGACATCATCAACTCCAACATAGCCTTTGGATTCGCGGCGACTCGACGAGCCCCCTCCTCCAACTCCTTACCCCTAAACCCCCATCCCCTAAGAACATGCACCGCCTCCTCGTATCCCAAGTTAGAAACTTCTTTCAACTCCTTCGT
>CAWKES010000037.1:0-30616 GCA_963848755.1 Candidatus Bathyarchaeota archaeon
CCCCACGCTGAGCAGTTCGGCGAGCGTGGGCTCGAGGCCGAGCGTGCCGACGAGCGGCGAGAGTGAGTGGTCATTCCCCTGGTGTTCACCACCGTCATCGCGGCGTCGAGGCCCGTGGAGAAGATGAGCTCCACCGCGTTGGTGGCCCGTTCGACGGCGCCGGCGAGGAGCTCGGATTCCGGCCCCGACGGCCGGCGCAGGACGTAGTCGGCCCCGGGCATCCGCCCCGGTGGCTTGCCGATTCCTATTCCTCACCCTCCTGCCGAAATCGAGCGTCCCGCATGTGCTGCTCGGCCGACTTCAGACCGTTGTGGCCGGCTGTCCCGCCTCCGCGAGCTTGACCCGGACGACCCCGACCGGAAGGTCGAGCTCGTCGTGGACGACCACGAGCGACGCCGGGTCGTCAACCGAATAACAGCGCACGAGTGCCACGAGCGCCATACCCGCTTGCAGGCATGTCGCCAAGCCGTTGCAGGCTGTCGCAGTTGACCCAGATGCCGCCGTGCTTGCGGGCCAGCGCGACAACGGCGCTGAATTCCGCGTCCGCAACGTTGTTGCTGGTGTAGAGGATCTTTTCCGCGCCAAGTTTACGGGCCAGGAGCACTTCGCCGAGGCTGACGCATTCGATCCCAAAGCCGGCGTCGAGAATGGTGCGGACCACGGCAGGGTTCGCGTTGGCTTTCACCGCGTACAGCAGCGTCTTCCGGGCGAATGGGATGGCCTTCATCAGCGAGCGGCAGCGCTGCGCCACCGTGGCTTTGTCGTAGACGTACAGCGGCGTGCCGAACCGTTCGGCCGTCCGGATGAGCGCATTGCGGAACCTCGCCTGCATGGTTTCCTGTTCCTTCCCCCGCGGTCCTTTGGTATAAGCGGACAAGACCGGACGAAGCAGTGTGATGTGGAAAGGGCCTGAAGTCAAGGCAACGAGGATGCCGCGATGCGCCGAGTGAACACGAGCAGTGCCGAGGAACTGGCTTACAAGGACGGCGGCGGTTGCATGGCTCTGTTCGGCTTGCCGTTCTTCTGCATGGGCTGCCTGTTCGCCTTTCTGGGGGCGACGGGGCAGATGAAGAGCAAAGGCGGCGCGGCGGTGACTGGCGCGGCAGCCATCGTTCCCGTGATCTTCGGACTCGTCTTCGCCTGTGTCGGCGCGGTATTTCTCTTCGGTGCTCGGGCTCTCGCCTTCAACCGGACACGAAGGACGATCAGGCGCTGGTACGGACTGCTCATCCCGATGTGGTCGAAGGACCACGAGTGGGACGGCTTCGACGAGGTCGGCATCACTCGAGAAACGCGCCGCAACAAGAACAACACGTACACGGTCTATCCCGTGCGGCTGATCGCGCGCGGCGGCAAGAACCTCGACATCACCGAACCGCGCGAGGAGCACGAGGCGCGGCAATTGGCCGAAGAGATCGCCAAATTCATGAACCTGGGCATGGCGGACGCATCGAGCGGCTCTGTCATCCGCGCGACCGTGGGTGCCAGTTCCTCGCGGTTGTCGTTCACCAGCGACCAGTTGAGCGTGTTGAGCTCAGAACCTCCAGGCCGCCAACAGCCGCATCACCGATGTGGACGTGGCGCAGGAGAGCACGAATTATGCGAAATACAGCATTCTCGTGCAATCAGGCACAGCGATGTTGGCGCAAGCCAACGCGCTGCCGCAAGCCGCACTCAAGTTGCTTGGCAGCTAACCGCCATTCAACAGTTGAGTAACCATTCAGCTCGGGCGGTGCAGAACATGCGCCGCCCGAGTCAAAAGGCTTTGGTGGACTAGCTTTGCAGACATAGAGATCGCCGTCGGGGCCGAAGGCAATCCCCATCGGACAGGCTCGTCCGGTTTCCTTCAGGACAGGCACATCGACCCATTTCCGCACCTTGAGCTTGGCATCGACCTTGATGAGACAGCCGGGATACTCCGGTTCGGCAAAGTTCGGGCACGCGACGACCAGGTCGCCGTCCTTGTCGATCGCCATGCCATCGGGGGTAGGGCAGTAGTCAGGCAGCTGGACCAGCAGTTTCGATTTTTGCAGTCCTTGAGCCGGCTGGGCCAGCAACCGGCACTGACCAGCCAGCATCCCCGCCAGGACAACAAACAGGCTGCCGGCAATCGTTTTTGCAGTGACATTCGCATGAAGGCTCCTTTCGTAGTAAATCAATACTCAGGGGTGCACGACATGGTTTGCTTGGGTCGCGTTAGCGACCAAATGATGGTAGCCCGGCGTTTCAACGCCGGGTTTGCGAGTCGCGGAAATGTTGGCGTCGCGTTAGCGACGCTTGAGTTCAACGAAGCATGCCGAATCGACTCAAGCGTCGCTAACGCGAGGCCAATGGAATGGCGAATCTTACACCGGCGTTGAAACGCCGGGCTACCATCAGTTGTCGCTAACGCGACTCAAGCAAACCAAGTTGTGCACTAATACGGGTGATGGCTTCTTTACAAAGGGCAGTGATTTTGCTCCAGTTCTTCGCCCTGATATCTTCGCTCGGTGCAACCCAGGAGCAGCCGATCGCCAGAACGGCTTTGAGGGCGAGATAAGATCCCGCATTATCCGCATTGATACCGCCGGTAGGAATAAAACGTATGCCGGTATGGGCAAAGGGTGCAACGATGCTTTTCAGCATCGGGACCCCGCCTGCCGTTTGGGCCGGGAAGTATTTGAGCACCTTTAGACCCAGATTCGCTCCCGCATCCACCTCGCTCGGCGTCATGACCCCCGGAACGAATGGAAAGCCGATTCTCATCGCCTCGCGCACGATCGCGCCGTTCAGTCCGGGGGCAAGCCCGAACCGGGCGCCGCTGTCGACAGCCTTCTTGAGATCATCCGTTGTCAATAGAGTGCCGGCCCCGATAAGGACATCGGGGCGCTGCTTGGCCAACTTTGGCGAGCTCTCAGGAGAAATGAAGAACGCCCGGAGCGTAAAGAATCAAATTTATTCCATAGTCGGATCGGCGGCGGTATGTGGATTAATACTCGCCGGGATCGCTTATGCGCTTGTGAGTACTGTCGGCTACAACTTCTTCGGATCACTCGCTTACTCGGTAGCCAGCTTTCCGGCATTGACCGCAAGTTATGATTTCTATGTTAGAGTCCTGATGCCGGGACCGTACGTGTTCTTTATCGACCTAGGATTTCTATTGATGGCATTTATTTTGATCCCAATGGACGTTTTATTTACGACACGATCGATGTTTGCTTGGTCGTTTGACCGAATCGTCCCTCCAAAACTTTGTGCCGTATCGGAACGATTCTTCACTCCAGTGACTTCAATAGTAGTCTCCCTTATTGTCGCTGAATTTTTGATCTACCTGTTCGCTTTCACGAACGCGGTTGGGTTGTATGCTGCAACAACTTTTGGTGTTATGATAACGTACTTCATTACCACAGTCGCAGTCTGTGCGTTTCCCTACGTTCGAAAGAAAATGTACGGCGCTTCACCAGCTAAGTACGAGGTCGGCGGGATACCGTTGATGACTCTTTCCGGAGTGATCTCCATCTTATTCATGATATTTCTCTCCTACTATTACATAACCATTCCAGGCCTGGCCGGGTTCTCGACCATCACGTTGGAAACATTAATCGTACTATTCATCGTGGCATTCGGAATATTCTTCGGAGCCCAAGCATACCACAAAAGTAAAGGACTGGATTCAAGTCTCGCCTTCAAAGAAATTCCACCTGACTAGTAGGAGACTTTCACCATGCAGATTGAATACGATGTGAAGAATGCCGAGTTCAAAGATTGGAAGCTACGAAACCTATACCATCTACTAGGGGCCACTAGGACTTCGCTAGTTGAAGGTGGCAATTGGCTTGTCAGCAGAATCTATCCGACAGGTCCTATTCTGCATGAAAGAGATCTGAACTACATCTACAAAGGGGTCTGGGGAATGCATTCCTCCGGAGTCCATGCTAGCATTCTCAGCAAATGCTTCCGGTGGATCGAAACCGCTCTAAAGCCCAATGGCGATTTCTACTTCGAAGAAGAACCACAATACCACAAAATAGGATTAAGAGGGTACCGAGCATTCACGATCCTGAAAGTAGCCCGTGGGTCGACGATCCGCTTGCCCACAACAACTCGGTCCTCGAAAGATTGATGCAATATCAAGACCGGACAGGTGGCGTATATGATTACATCGGAGAAAAACCCGGAAAAATCGAGGACCCAGTTACGCATTTCACAGCACTTAACACATCTTTCTTCGGTCACACTATGGTAGCACTGGATCGCAAAGAGGCCGCTCTAAAGACCGGGGAATGGTTACGACGATTCGTCGAAGCCAACGTGAAATACATCCACGAGAAAGGAATAATGTACACTGAAACCGACATAAGGGGAAACCTGAAAATCGAAATCGCAGATCCAGACTCGATCCTTGGAACTGTAAACTTGGTTGATGCAAAACAAGAGTTCTGGCAAGTAGGCGTCGTCATGTCATACCTAGCCCTATTATACGACGTAATGCGAACACGATGGGGCTTCAACGAGACCGAAGCGCAACCAATGCTCAAAATGGCGCTAGAATTAAACGAATTCGAATCACGAATGCCTCTCTACACCTACCGCTATCCATCAAAATGCAAAGTAGGATGGGGAGCAGGGGAACTGTTGCGCGTTCTGTCCAAGTACCGTTTAGGCACTCAGGATCAAATTGAGAAAGCGTTGAATAACACCAAGAATACTCTCGAAACGACGTTCATCGATAATCAACTTCCCAACGGAGCGTGGTCGTGTGATCATTACGTCGTGAGCAAGAAGGACGTCGAATATCAGTTCGAATATAAACCACTGAAGGGGCTAGTCAATGTTCCTGCTTACCCACTCCCTGGAACTAAGACCTCATTCATTGAACCCGAGGAACTCGCAGGAGAATTTTTAGGCGAGATGAAAGCTGGAGAAGACGGAATCGTTGCTCTCATAGACTCCATTGTGGATAAATCATAATTCGTCAATGCTACCTTCTTAGATTCTTCTCGCCAATGTTACCTTCTGATCGCTTTTCCAGCAAATTTTTCAATGAAAATTGGAAAGCTACTGTGGTAGCTAGGTTTACGAACATTTTCGTAACGAGCTAAGTGTTAAGGAATGTCTGCGTCGATGGATGAGCCTAGTGGTATTCTTACTTCGATTTCCTCGCGAAATCGCATACGGCCAGACACGAATTCAGTTATATGTACCGGTAAACTGGCGCTGAAATCTCACTCCCAATTTACCAGTCAAGGTCTGGATTTATGATTCTAGCTGCTTCTCGAGTTCTTCTAATTGTTTCTCCTCAACTTTCTGTCCTCTGCACGCTAGAAGATATGCGATTGCCTCGTCAATTGTTGTGAAGCGTGCTCGTCGAAGCTTGTTAGGCCTGCTCTTTGTGTGACCGTTTTTGTCTTTTCTGTCGTTAACATAACGAACTTGAACCTCCACACTCAACAATTGGGGCCTGCTAACCTGAGGATTGCTCGTTTGCGTCATCGAATTCGATTCGCCCCTTCCTTTGATTAACGGGGCGCAAATCTTTTGAAGTCGCAGTCAGGGTTTGAGCAAACCCAACCCAGAGAACCTGATCTGTCCGTCACGGGAAGCAGCCTTCCGCTATCACATTTCATGCATTTAGGCCAATCAGCAACGTTTAATGTGAATCCGGTTGAGTGCTGAGACATACCGCTTATTGAATCCAAGACGATTTATAGGAATTTGGACGAAGATAATAATTTATTTTCACATATTATTTCGACAGACTAGTAGCGTTTTGTCCCATACCGCTCGAGTATTTTGGCGGGCTATCTCACGGAAAGCTTCGACACTCATGAAGTTCGTAGAGAAAAACCATACTTGGAACTCTATATCGCTCGGGCGATGTAGAATTGCGGGGGTGCTCTCTCAATCGTTGTTTCGAACCCGATTATACGTACTAGTAAACTGGTGCTGTAATCCCGCGCTTCGTCTGGAAATAGTTCGATTCTGGTTGAATCGTTCCTTAGTTGTGTAGATATTCCCTTAAGGTCGCAGGAGGTAATAGTGTTCGGCGGTTGAGGATGGCGACGGCATTCGTTTTCATGAATATTGATCCAGGCACTGAGAAGGCCGTCTTGAAGGTTCTCCGTGAAGTACCAGAGGTTAAAGAAGCTCATTTTGTGTATGGCGTTTATGACGTTGTCGCTAAGGTTCAAGCCGACTCTATGGATCACCTGAAAGAAGTAATCAGCTGGAAGATTAGAAGACTTGACAAGATCAGGTCAACCCTAACCACCATAGTCGGCGAAGGGAAATAATCAAAATTGAATTTGAACTCCACCTGTGAAGATTTGCACCCGAATTTTAAGAAAGGTCTGGATTCACTTAATTATTTAAGTGCATACGGCCAGGCCCACCATTCTAGAAGTTACTAATCAGCATACAAGAAATTAGCACGCAGGAGTTAGAGCATTGATTCGACAAGCGACTTGTCTCCAATTCTTTAGAGGATGCACGAAGTCTGAGTATCACGATCTAGATTATGCCGCGTGGAAATTTGACACCAAAATGGGTGCGGTAATTCCCACAACTTCGACTGGAACTCAGTAAACTGTGCTACCGCTTAGTTTGCCGCCCATCCTCCGTCAACCCATAGAATTTGGCCAGTCATGTAATCAGAAGCAGAAGAAGACAGAAACAAAAAAGCACCCTTCAGGTCTTCAGGATCACCCCATCTGCCGATCGGGATTCTCGAGACGATAGCTGAGGAAAGATTCGGATTCTCATGGATGGCGCGAGTTAACTCTGTCCGAATATAACCTGGTCCAAGAGCATTGACGTTTATCCTATACTTAGCCCATTCCAGAGCAAGACTTCTAGTCATACCAGCTATCCCCGCCTTACTGGTGGCGTAGGGCACGATGTTAGTAATCGGAACACCATATCCGGTAAGGAGAGACGCGAGGTTGACAATTTTTCCGCCAGTTTGTTGAGCAATCATTTGTTTACCCGCCTCCTGGCTGCAGAAGAACGTGCCCAGAAGGTTTACGCTAACTACTTGGTTCCACTCAGACTCAGTATAATCAGTAGCCGGTTTACGAAAATTTGTGCCTGCAGAATTGATAAGAATATTCAACTTACCGAACGATCTTATCCCCTCCGCAAAAGCATACTGAACACGGCTATGGTTTGATACGTCGATTTCCAAAGCCAGAGCTTCTCGTCCCACCGACCGTATCTGTTCTACAACATTCTCCAGAGCTGATCGCTTCCGTGAGCAAACTATAACATCGGCACCAGCTTCGGCCAAAGTGGTTGCTGCCATCATCCCTATTCCGCGCGAAGCACCAGTTACGAGCGCGGTTTTCCCGGTTAAATCGAATAGGGCCAGTAGTTTTTGATTCGACGTCAACTAACTTCCTGCTAAATTCTTACTTCCAAGGATCCAACACGCAGCGTCCGAGCACTCTACCGTCCTTCAAGTCGTTCATGACTTGCACCACGTCTGACATCGGATATACTTTGGAAGTGATTTTTATCCTCCCCATCCGATTGAGTTCCATCAACTCGTTCAGTTCATTGTATGTTCCTACCAAGTTCCCAATCAGGTTGATTTCTCTACTTATCATGTCTATCGTTGTGTCGGTTACGGTTCCTCCTTCGCCGATGATAGAATAAGTTCCGCCCTTCTTGATCATCTTAACACCTGAATTCGGAGTTTCTTTGTCTGCAACGAAGTCGAAGACTACGTCTGCCCCGACACCGTTAGTGAAATCACGCACATCCTTCAGTCCACAGTCATTGGCCGCGGGGAACGCGGCGTCCGCACCGAGCTGCTTCGCAAATTCAAGCTTCGCATTCGATCTAGCGACTCCGATCACACGAGCCGACGTCAAGACTTTGAGCAGTTGAATCGCGAAATGCCCTAATCCTCCTATGCCAATTACAACCGCGGTGCTGCCTGGATACAGCAAATTAGCCACTTTCTTTACAGCATGGTACGATGTGATACCTGCGTCGGCATAGGGCGCTAAAGGAACAGGGTCCGTTCCATCTGCCAACTTGATTACGCTCCTGACAGAAGTCTTCATGAATTGAGCATATCCGCCATCTCTATCGAGCCCAGGGAAGTGCCCGTTCACACAGTGCATATCATTTCCTCCTCGGCACGCTCTGCATAATCCGCAGCTAGTGAAAGGATGTAGAATTACGGGATCACCTTTTCTCAGCTCGCCCGCTGCAGCAACTTGGCCAACTTCTTCGATCCATCCTGCGTTCTCGTGACCGAGAGTGTAGGGAAGCTTGGGAGAATCCTTCGCAAGTCCTTTTTGGATATTCAGATCAGTCCCGCAAACTCCCGCTCCTCCAACTCTTACGATGACGTCAAAGGGTCCTGCGATTTTGGGCTCTGGCACGTCAACGACTCTAACTGGTGCGTTGTATTCGAACAACCTCCCCGCTTTCATTTCATCGCTCGCCTAAAATCATCTTACTAGATTATCGTTTGAGCTGAAGCTTCTTGTTGTTAACTTAAGAGTTACCTCTAGTTTTCGTATTGCGAATTAGAAACATTCTCGTCGTTTTGCGGTGAGACCATAATCAAATAACGATAATTAGAGGTCAGCACCGATAGTACAAAGATGAAGATGGATACGACCGTAGTCAACCCAGAAAAGCTCTACCAGCTGTCCATAAAGTTGCTCCTGGCAGCTGGAGCGTCGGCTCATGAATCTAGAACAGTAGCAAGACACCTGTTGGAGGCGAATCTGCAAGGTGTTGATTCTCATGGGATTCTAAGGCTCTTTGACTACCTAAAGAGTGTCGAAAGAGGCGAGATCAAGACTCATGTTAGCCCTCGCATTGTGAAAAACGGCAAGTCTGTCGCATTGGTTGATGGGCGTTGGGGATTTGGGCAAACAACAGCTCTATTCTCTATGCGGCTTGCAATCGAAAAGGCAAGTAAATCAGGAATTGGTTCAGTCGGCGTTTTCAATTGTAATCATGTCGGTCGCTTAGCTTACTACTCAAGCTTGGCCAGTGAGAAACATATGATTGGGCTTGTTTTCGCAAACGCTGACCCTTTTGTTGCTCCATGGGGTGGACGAATAGCGGTATTAGGCACAAATCCGCTTTCGATATCGATACCAACGGCTTCAGCTGATTCCATAGTTATTGACTTGTCTACAAGCGTCGTCCCGGAAGGCAAAGTAAGAACTGCCTTTTTGAAAGGCGATAGAATACCTGAAGGGTGGATAATAGGACCGAACGGCGAAACCTCAACTAATCCAGCGGATCTATACGCTCCACCCCTTCCGCCTGAAGGCACACATCTTTCAGGAGCTTTGCTTCCTCTAGGCGGCTACAAGGGTTACGCCTTAGCATTGGCTATTGACGCAATGGCAGGTGTACTTACCGGTGCCGGTTTCGATGGAAACGTGACTCGCGGAAACGGGCTCATGCTTCAGGCAATCGACATACGCAAGTTTATTCCCGTAAGGAGGTTCGAGAAACAGGTTAGCGAATTAATTCGCAAAGTTAAGGACGCACCCAAGGCGCGAGGGTTCGATGAAATCCTAATACCAGGTGAACCTGAATCGCGAGAACGCAAAAAACGGGAAAAGACGGGCATTCCATTAACTCAACCGATACTTAGAAAGCTGGAAGAAATCAGTGAGAAATACAAGGTCGACATGTTAGGTCTCCTCAAATAGTTAAGAAATGACAAAGTAGAGAAAACGCACCAAAATACACAAGTGATTCGCTTTCTTCCTTGAATGCGATAACATATTCTATCGCTACTAGACCACGCTAGGGTCATTATTTACTCGGAAAAATCACGCGTCTCTTCAGTGTGTAAAGAAAAGAAAAAAGGAATGGCTGAGGTTCTCGGAGTTTATTCGGGTGGAAGTTGTTTGAACCTTATGGAAAGGTCGATTCCTTTGCTCTTCTGGTACAGTGCTGACGCTTCGTAGATTATTAGCCCAACCACGAAAACCCCAATCATACCCGCGAAGTAATATGGATTGACAGGAGCACCCGTGAATACTGGACTGGCGGCTATGAATGCGACGAAGATCCCGGTCAACAATGTGATAACGCCTAGGATTGCTACAACCGGTACTCCAGCCAGCTTCCGTTGAACGCTTGCAGGCGCAGCCTGGAAAAGATCCTTGTGTCTGTAAGGGAAGAGAATTCCGGCTATCCCCGCGATTGCGAAAGCTAGGAACAGTCCTGAAGTCGAATATGCGTTGAAGGTTAGAACGTTTGCCGCAAATATTGAGAGCAGGACGTAGATAAGACCGACTACAGCGACTAGTCCCAGAGCATAGTTGGGAGAACTCCTCTTCTCGCTTACTTCAGCCAATTTCGCCGGAGTTATTCCGTCAAAGCTCCACGCGAACACTAACCTAACCGCCATCAGGACAATTGTCTCAAGTGAACCGACGACGGTAGCAATTATCGCCAAGGGCACGAGAATTGCTACAAATATGTTCGGACTTGCGAATATCACTAGGAAACTGTACACTGGTTGTGAGGGTAGCGTGTAGGCGGCGTTTCCGGTCATTGAGAGTTGGGATACGGCACTGAAGAATGACCCGCCCATGGTGATGTATGGAGCTCCATACATGAACAATGCGAGTACGGCGAAGAGTACCGTTGAGCCGATTATTCCTATGAATTGAGATCTAGACGCCTGCTTGACCTCTCCACCGACATAGACTGAAGTGAAATATCCAAGATAATTCACGAACATCCAAAACGATCCAATGATAGTACCAGAGAGCGTAAATCCCGTAATCAGTCCAGCCTTATTTGCAGCATCAAGTAAGCCGAGATAGTTAGCCCCTGAGAGTTGGTTGAAGTTGTTCGTGAAGGTTGAAGGGGATGAAGTCGCTAGAGCAATCAAGAAGACTGCTACTCCTAGAACCATCAACACGAAGGTAGCCCATTGAAGCTTGAAGGAAGCCCGTAATCCCAGCACAGAGGTCCCAATCAGGATAACAAGAATCAGCAGGCTACCTACGAGTATAAAATTCGTGCCCATTACTGCGCTAGCCAAACTCGCGTAGGCCGGGTTCCCAGTTATGACACTTAAGTTTGTGAACATCGTACCAAGCCCGAAGGTCATCGCGAAACCTGAGACAGGTCCGATGAAGCCGAGATAGAACACGAAGATTGCGAAGCTTTCCATGAACCCGATAGCAGGATGCACCAGTCGGCTTACCCAGACGTAGTCGCCTCCACTACGCGGCATAGCGACCGATAGGTAGTAGTATAACAGTGCAATGAAGAAGTTAGGAACAAGGGCAACCAACACTGTCAATGGCAAGTTTACGCCGGGATAAGTTCCAGCTCCAAAGAAACTGTAGAGCAGCGGCCAACCCAAGCCCATGTTGAGAAGATTGAACATTATTACGTCAGATGCAGATAGTTGACGAACAAGCCCGGTTGCTTCTCTAAGAAATACCGGTCGAGCTTTGTCTGTTGTCTTCAATCCTTCCATTCTAAAACTCTTGTAGTTAAACTACAATTGCTCGATTCTGTAGCGCGTATTTATCCTTCGTCAGCGATTCTCAACGATGATATTGTCAGCATCGACTTTATCATGAAAAATGCGTACGGATTTAACAAGAGATAGAAGCTAACGCAAGGAAGCGGCAGATTCACTGTCAAGATATAGCGTGACGTGAGGTTGCGTACGTAGTATCGATGCAGGACATGTTGGTCCGACGGGTCCTTTTAGCGCCGTCTCGATAGCGGCGGCTTTCCGTTTCTCTGGAACGATAGCGAACACATGTTTTGCGGCCAGTAGGGCAGGTACTGTCAATGAAAGTGCTTGCTTCGGGAACCTTATCAAGTGACGGAAAATGTCCCTCATTTACTTGTTGCTCTCTGCAAGTTGAGTCAAGATCAACTACGTGAATTGTTTCCTTCGTCTTGAAGTCGGCAGGTGGATCATTGAACGCTAAGTGCCCGTTTTCACCTACACCCAAGACGCATACATCTGGAGGATACTTTCGCAGGAGATCCGTGTAACGTTTAAGCTCAGATTGGATATCTGTCGAGGCACCGCGTAAAGGATAGAAACCGGCAGGGTTAATGAAATCTATCAATTTCTCGCGAATGAAACGAGCGAAACTAGCTGGGTGCTGGTCTGACATTCCCAAGTATTCGTCCATATGAAATATGATGATCTTATTCCATGCAATCCCTTTCTTGCCTCTCAACGCGTTAAGGAAGGTGAGTTGAGAATTTGCACATGCAAAAATGACTGAGGCCGTCTCCTGCTCACTTAGAATCCCAGAAATGAGTTTAGCAAAATCGTTTGCCGCTGCTTGTCCGAGCATTTCATTCGATTCAAATATGCGAACAGACATGCGGTCGATAGTCCTAGTTTCTGGATCAGTCATCTTACATTCTACTCGTTGGTATGCTGCGTTGATGTAACTCGATCTGTTCGCGATTATATTGGTCTGCCGTACGATTATCACGATCTAGATTATGCTGTTCGGGATTTCGACGTCGGTTCCGTTGCGTTCCGCTGAGAGGTAAGCGCTGTAAAGAACCGCGACTGTATCTCGCGCAATTTCCGCTCCGCAAATCGGCGAGCGCCCTTGGATGATACTTTCCATGAAATCCTGAAATTCCTGCGGATAACCCTGTTGCCAGTCCTCGTCTGGTGAGGGATGGCTCCATCCCTGTTTGGTACCGATTTTCTCTGTTACGTACACATCTTCCAAAAGTTCTTCTTTGGGGTTGTAAGTTTCAAGAGCGTCTATCGGAGCTAGCTTGCATCGAGTCCTGTGATTATTAGCGTAAACTTCCAGCCAATTGTAAACACCCCCCAAAACGAGTTCGGACGCAAAGATATCGGCAACAGTCCCATCTTGAAACGTGACGTGGACTTGGCAGTAGTCCTCAATATCCTCGTATTCGGCACGTAGGAACCCAGCATCCCGGAAGGTCTTCAGGCGAGTAATCTCATGCACACGTGCGCTAACATATTCTGGTCGAATTGGTATTCCATCTCGAGCTTCGCCCTCCACACGTTTCAGGTAAATCGCGGCGCTCATCGGGTGGCAACCCTTTCCCATCAGTGACCCCCCACCAGAAAATTTCCATTTACCGTAAAATGGTGAATGCGAGCCGCTATGCGATTCGTCCCCGATCATCCTGAGAATTTGGCCGCCTGTCTTTCTTAGAATTTCTGTCTCTTTCTGAATAGCAGGTGCATAAACCCAGTTCTCCGCGTAGCAAATAGTTCTCTTCGCATGACCTGCGGCAACCATTATTCGATCGCAACTCGCCATCGCCTCACGAAGCATCAATTCTTTCGAAAACGTGTCGCCACGGAAATCTCCAGTGCCAGGTCCATAATAGCCGGTGAAGGGTTTCTCAATAACCACATGCTTCCCGCTTTCAAGAGCCTTAATTGCCAAATGCTCATGAGTTGAACCTGGAGTACACAGATCAACTACGTCCACAGCATCGCAGAGTTCTTCGAAAGTCGAAAAAGCTCTAATACCATGACTGCGGGCGAATGCTTCGCGAGTTTCAGGATGGAGGCTGGTAATTCCTACAACTTCAACCGGAATTCCGTAAACTCGTAGGTATCCTTGGAAATGGAATCTGGACGCGAAAGCCAGCACCAACGAGGCCAACACGAATACTTGTCACCATCTCGAACATCTCCTTACATTCTAAATTTGCTCGAAGCTAAATCGTTTGAGGAATTGCAATATTTGAGCCCTTCGCGCTGCCGGAGCTGAAAGTAACGGAAGTTTTGCCTGTTCACACACTCCGCACAGTTACCGAAATCTGAACCTTAAAATTAATTCGTAGAATTTAACCGATCTAGTCCCCCCTTCTCTTGTGTACATTTGGACTCATGATTTGTCGGCTTTTCTGCAAATTCGGAGGAGTATCCCTCACGCTAATTATAAACGGGAAACGGTGCCACTTAACTCACAAGGTGAAGGCGAGTTGAAATCTACAGTTCCGATTGTGTTGTCGCAGGACTATCTACATGCCATCGAATTTGCATTGGCGTCAGTTGTCATGATCGGCACTCTCTTTCTTGTCAATGCAAATCCTTCCGTTTCCATGCCTACTCTCACTACTGAACTCCCCTTAGCTATTGCTGGAGCGGCCGTGCTTTCACTTGCGATTGTCGGAACGGTTATCGCAACGAAACAAGGACTGATCAAGATTCATAAAAGTGAAGCTAAGACGATAACTGCATCCACGGAAACATCGAATGATACGCCGCTTATTGTGCGGCCGTTGTGGTTCTGCAGATATTGTGGTGCGGACATCGCGTTTTCTGGTCAATATTGCGATAAATGTGGAAGCTGTTTGAATTTACACCGCCATTGCACTGCGATATCGCAACGACGTGCTCCAGCAACGGTAGCGTACCATGACTGCGTAAGCGAGATGTCCCCATAGCATCATCAGGGCGAAATCGGCAAAAGCCTAGGCGGCTCATGCGTTTCTTCTAAGTCGTTAAGCTTCACCGTTTAGAGTCCGATCCTAACGATTTGAAACGAAGTTTGAATGGATCTAAATGCCGTTACTTTCTCGTGCAAGTTGATCGATGAAGTCGTCGAATGGAGCGGTTGCTACGCAGCAAACTCTGTCTGCACCGCCATAGTAAACAAACAGGTGATCGTTTTCCACGATAGCTCCTTCAGGGAAGACCACGTTTAACACGATACCATTTTTCTCAAAGTCCATTTCCGGTTCGAGGATTGGGGTACTTGTGCGCGCCAGAACCTTCATCGGATCATCGATATCCAAGAGCAATGCTCCGGTACTGTAGACTTTCTTAAGATTCACACCGTGGTAAATCAGCAACCATCCTCTGTCTGTTTTGATTGGGGGTGCGCCTGTGCCCACTTTCCTATGTTCCCATGGGTATTTGGGGCCGATTAGTTCGTAGTCACGAAAATGTTTCACGTATTGATTCCAGTATTCTTTCGAATCGACCATGGATTCTAGAGTATCGAAATATGCAATTTGCATGCTTGATTGGAGACGATGCAGTATTGCAATTTTTCCGTTTATTCGCTGCGGAAAAATTGCGCAATCCTTGTCGGTATGGTCGGGACCGATCAATCCATATTTTTGGAATCGGGTGAAGTCGGTGGTCGAGGATAATGCCAGGCGCGGTCCACGCCTAGAGTAGGCAGTATAGGTGACATAAAAGCGACCCTCAAGTAACGTTATTCGCGGATCCTCACAACCGAAACTTTCCGCTTCAGTTGATGGGGAAAGGACAGGTTCAGAAGATCTGGAGGTTAACTCGGTTCCGTTAATTGTTTGCGCATAGCCTAAACTTGAGATGTTGTTGGAGTCCACTGCCCGATACAAAAGATGAGTCTTGTTGCCGACTCTCACTGCGGCAGGATTGAATGTGCCCCCTATCTCCCATTCATGATCCTTCCTAGGAGCGATGATCGGGTTCACATTGGACCTCGAGAGCTTAAGCAGAGCCTTCAGAACCTGTTTTCAACAAGCAGAGGTTGGGGGTTAGCTGGTTGTTTGCTGGCTGGTTTGAGAACAGTTAGAACGCCCGTTTTTCTGCTGAGCGCAAGTTGTATTTGACCTCTGAAGCTTCGGACTCTGGCGTTTTGGATTTGAACGAGATCTCCGTTGGAGATTGTAGGAATCTGGTTGTTCCAGATTGCCAACGGAATCTCTCCCGTCTCGTCTGAAAGCGTGATTTGGCAGACCAATAGAGGGGTTCCGTCTCTCGTAGTCACAGCTCTCACATCAGACTTCTTAGTCACATGGGCTTTGAACGATACATCCCTCAACCCATAACGCAAATCGCCAATAACACTTTCCGTGCCTACTCGCTCTTTAGGTAATTCAGGCCACTTACCATCAGCGTCAAGAAGAACAGAGAATTCATCCGGAAGACGCTTAAGTTTTCTGACGGACTCATTTCGGAGATTCGCTTGGGCAACCTGCCTTCCTTTAACAGAGAACATGTATGTTGAAGAGTCCTCTCCGCGTAAACGAATTTCAATTAGAAGTCCTCCACATTGAGCCTTCCCACGTTCCCACGTGGCAAGAACAGCATCATGTAGAGATACGGGTGAGAGATTGTGCTTTCTGCCCAGTTGCAGTAAGTAGACGAGATCTCTATCGTGTCGGTGCTTTCCTCGCGGAGCCCAAAATTCTGGTATGATGTTTCAACTACGCATACTATAGGCAGTATACGTAATAAAGAGGACGTAAATGAGAAATATAAAAATGGGATAGAGGCCAAAAAAGCCTCAGTTGTTCTATTGGACGACCTCGCCTGTTGCGAATCGTGGTCCAACAGAGTTGATCTTGACCTTCACGTGATCACCAGGTTGTGTCGTCGGAACGAAGATAACGAAACCTTCAATTCTTGCGACCCCGTCACCGCGACGGCTGGTCTCTTTGATGTCAAGCTCATACTCCTTACCTTCCTCAACTGGCTTGGTTATGGAAGCTTCAAAGCTCATGCATTTCACCTCAGTATGTGTTGTTCAGCTAGTTGTTCGGGAGATAACTTAGACGTCGACACGGATGATTACGGTAGGACGTACGTTTCAGCCCGCATACCTAACTGAATCAAGAGTATGATAAAGCGAGTAATAAGTGTACTCATATATCTTAACAGCTGGCTTTGAGTATAGCCATGTGAGCAAGGACAAGCATGAACCTTCATCAGTCGTTTAATCTCCGCCGATCGTAGTGTTAGACACACTTGGATTTTTGACGGCTGTCGATGCTTAACGCTTTCTGCAATTTTGGCATTTGATGTCAAGACATTCGAAGGTGGACCCTTTACTGACTTCTCCGAGTCGGATACCACAATTGCTACATTTCAGCCATATGTACAAGGCAACCGTCTCAATCTGAAGTCATAGGCGCTGGTGCAACATCAACATTAGTCGACGAGCTTTTTGGTTCTTGAATCGCAAGTTTACATGCGGGCAAGTGAGTCACATATTCGTCAAGCCGAATGAGTTTCTGACAGCTTATGCACTTCAGTGACTTCATTTCAGTCCTAACGCTGCGATTCTGAAATCGACGACCTCTACCCATGAACCTGCACCCCTCCTTCGTTCCTGTGATTCAGACCCCACTGAGGAGCTTGTCGACTAAACCCCATAGTTTTGCCATCAACGCTTTGCAGAACCCAAAGCCCACTATGATCGTCAGGTGTCCATCTACCAAATTCTGAACTTCTTCGATTATTCGTTGTCATCAATTAATCCTCATTTTGCAATAGCAGAAAACAGAACTTCCTTCGCCTTCGACGAAAACGTCCAGTTCCACGCTAGAACTATGTAAATGACCAGTGGGCCTATTAAAGGTTCGCCGATGAATCAGCGTTTATGGCGATATGCTACTATACTGCTAAATACGCATAAGCCCGATCGGCGTCATTATTTGTTGAGTCGTCTCTGTTTGCCGCCGGTATCTACAGAATTGATTGTAGCAAAGGATACTTCGCCCCGAGAGGTGACTGTAGCCTTGAATTGTTCTTTCTCTCCCTCCTGGGTAACGTAGTTTCCTATGATTGTCCATAGACCTTCTTTGTCAGGACCCTTTGGTTCCTCTTCCATCACGACTGAGGCGATTTTTTTGTGCCGCGATCTTGTACCTACAATATATTTCCTGACCATACTCTTGGCGTCTTCAACGTTACCTATCTGCAATCAAGCGAGACCTCTAAACATCTTGTCTATAGTGAACAGCATCTGATCCTAGTCTACTCCTTCAAGTTCTGTAGCTTACCCGAAGCCACGTTTACTGTATCAACGAAGTAAATATCCTTGTCGAGTGCACGTTTCTCGAAGTTTCCAGTAACACCCATTACCCACATCGAGAGACATCTACCCTTCGAGCGCAAATAATCGACCGCCCAGAATTAGCTTTAAGGTCATCTAAGCAGACGATCTAACTCGGCTGCATTTACTGCTGACTGATCGTCGACACGGATAATCATTGGAATTTCCATTGGTACGACTCTTCAACACGTTGAACGCATATGTCGATGACTACGTTACGCGTTTATTACAGACACGGACGCTATATTGCTCAAGATGAAATCCTTGGCACCACTCACCATGCTCGTTTGCCGGTGCCCTGCTTGAAAGCACTCCTTGTCGAATGCTTAACGCGCGACACCAAGTCGCGAATTGATGAAACGAGCGACATCGCTAGAACCGCAGGATACACCGTGGCGGGGCAAGTAACACAACATCGTGACATCATAGATGGTGCGTACTACGTCGGTGAGGGGAAGCTACGCGAGATAGCAGAAATCATTCGTAAAGAATCAATTGACACGGTGATTTTCGCACGACAACTTTCGGCCGGACAAGTATTCCGTATTGGCAAAAAACTAGGCATGAATGTCAAAGTTATGGACCGAAACTTACTCATCCTTGACGTTTTTGAGAAGCGAAGCAACACGACTGAAACTAAACTACAGGTAACTTTAGCGAGATTACGATACACGTTTTCCTGGGGACGAGAATCCATCAGGACGCACGGCATCATCGGAGAACAGATGGGACGAGGTGGCCCTGGGCAATATCCCTACGAGGCTTATGAAGCAATGTCACGAAAACGAATAAGCCAGATCGAAGAAAAACTTCGCCAAATCAGAATGAAGCAATCACGACTGCGAACTCACCGCGAACACTCCGGATTCCGAATAATCGCTCTGACCGGTTACACACAGAGTGGCAAGACTACGCTATTCAATAGATTAACCTCAGAAACGAAAGAAGTGGGCCTGGGTCCCTTCACAACCCTATCCACTTTCGCGCGAAGACTGTCAAATTCACCAAGTGGATCACATTCCCAAATTATTCTCATTGATTCTATCGGCTTCATAGAAGACCTTAATCCACTACTTCTAAATGCGTTCCACACGACGCTGAGCGAACTAGCAAACTCGGATCTGATACTCCTGTTCGTCGACGCAAGCGACAAACTATCCACAGTCATCGATAAGGTAGCAACATCACATGACGTTTTGGCAAGGAAACTCGAGGGAGTTCCCGTTCAAGTCTGCGTAAACAAGGTTGACATTACCAATCGTGAACACTTGAATAAGGTGAATGAGGAAATCCGTAAGATCTTTGGACCAATCGAAATAATCGAAATTAGCTCAAAAACGGGTGATAACGTGCAGATGCTCCTGCAAAGAATTGCAGATCAGCCTGTGGCAGCAGTTTAGACGAAATTCGTCCGTCTGATAATTGAAATAATTTTCAGGTCATTGTCGTCCGTGACGTGATTTATCTTCTCTTTTGCGAGTGTAGGGGTTTTTAGCCATCTCACGTTTGAATGTAGCTCCCATCGTCTCGTACTTGAATGCAGTATGCCCGCAATCTTCTCTTTCGCAACAAAATACGTGAAGAGTTAACGCATCTGCGTTCTGAATTTGCAATCGAGTTGCTCCATAATCACGCATTTCTTGACCACATTCTTTACACTTCATGGTAGCTCATGCAAAATTATGTTTGATGGATAGATATGACTTTGGATGGTACAACTTGCAGCCAATTCGTTCTGGATATGTACGCTTCATGAAGGAATAATTGCATTCCTCAGACGTAGCTAAGAGATGGATGATAAGCCAAGTTCGCAGTTTGTCAGGGCATTTGCGCTCGTATTCTGACGGTTGGATCCTAAAGCGCCTCTTTTCGGACAGCTGATCACCCCAAAATGGGTCGTTTTTGGCGCAAGTTGCATATTTAACCATATAACGATATATCCTTATATAGCGGCAGAACCGTTACTACAAGTAACAGTACTTGGAGTTAGTAGGTGAAATGAATGCAAGCAAACAACAAAATGTTCCCGACTTACGTGTTAATCAAGGCCCAGCGCGACCATGTGACACATGTGGTTGAGGAATTACGAAAATTCAGCGAAATAGAGTTCTCAGCACAGGTAACAGGCAGATATGATCTAGTGATGCGAATAAAGAATACTAACCCAGAACAAATCTACAACATAGTAAACAAGATACGCACTATCAATGGCGTAACCGCTACCAACACCTTCACTCCAAACGATGGATTTGTCAATGGTCAGAAGTTTGACGCTCAAGGCGTATGGGGATTCAGTCTCCTATCAGTCAACAAACCGGTAACGCAAGTTATTGAGAAGCTTAGGAAGCTACCCGCAATATACGATGCTTGGAGTGTTCCAGGCCAGTTCGATATCATCATGAGCTACAAGTCGAAGAATTATGAGGAGCTTATGAAGACGACCGTCGAACAGATCGCTCAAACCGAAGGTATCACCAGAAGCGAGACACTATTCGCATACCAACCCAACGTTAAAGCATAGAACCTGGAGAATATCTGTCTCCAGTACCCCGTTTTTTCAAAATTTCTGAAGGCCTCATCCTCATGCAAATCATTGCACAAAACAAACGTATTCGATCCGTGCATACGTAACGCAAGAACATGCTCAGAATTTTACTCGCTTGTAGAAGATATTTTTCACCAACTCACCTGAGATAATGTAGGCTGCTACGATTAATCCCATCGCAAGAAGAAACAGAACAGATGGGGCTCTAAACCCGAACAGGTCGCCAAGCGGAGTGTAGGGAAGTACAAGTGTTGCTACAGCGATTGTGAGTGTGGCTATGAGCAAGTGCTTGCCTGGAGTACTTTTGAAGAAAGGCCTACGGCTACGAATAACTAGTACAATCAACGATGCTGAGATGACTGATTCTATGAACCATCCGGTTCTGAATAGGCCTACTGAGGCATGCAGGAGGAACAGGAGGACTCCGAAGGTGACGTAATCGAACACTGAACTTAAGATGCCGAAGACTATCATGAAGTTTCGAATAAAGCCGATGTTCCAGCGTCGTGGCTGTTCAACCATTTCACGGTCCACATTGTCTGTGGCAATGGCCATTTCTGGGAAGTCTGTCATCAAATTGGTAAGCAGTATCTGCTCTGGAAGTAAGGGAAGGAACGTTAGAAAGAGAGATGCTCCTGCCATGCTGAACATGTTTCCGAAATTAGCGCTGGTTGCCATGAATACGTACTTGAGCGTGTTGGCGAAGGTTTTCCTTCCCTCTTCCACTCCGTGAACAAGCACTTCCAGATCCTGTTCGAGTAACACGAGAGAAGCAGATTCTTTGGCGATATCCACCGCGCTATCCACGGAGATACCGACGTCAGCAGCGTGGAGCGCCGAGGCATCATTAATACCGTCTCCCATGTAGCCTACAACATTACCAGCCTTTTTGAATGCAAGAATGATCCGTTCCTTTTGGTTGGGCTCAACTTCTGCGAATATGTCCACTTCATTTACTTGTCCGAGCAACGCTTCATCGCTCATTCCACGAAGATCTGAACCCGAAAGCATTTTTGAGGCAACCAGGCCGACCTGACCACTAATATTACCAGCGACTAGTCGGTTATCGCCGGTGATGATTTTCAGTGAAATACCGAGATGTTTCAGCTGAGCGATGGTCTCAGCGATTTTAGGTTTGATCGGGTCGAAGAGAACTAGGAATCCTAGGAACGTCATACTGACCTCGGAGTTTTTGTTGATGTCTCGTTCAGATCCGAGGTTTTTGTAAGCGATTCCTAGAACACGGAAGCCTTTGCTACTGAACTCTTCAAAGCTTTGGTGGATTTGCTTCTGTACTTGAGCGATTTCTACGACAATTCCCTCTGACGTTTCAACCGAGGAACAGACGTCGAGCACATTCTGCAATGCGCCTTTCGTCACCATTAGACTTGTCCCGTCCTTCGAGACAAGTATGCTTAGGCGTTTGCGAATGAAATCGTATGGTACTTCATCGAGCTTTTGATAACCTGTCGAATCTACGTGTTGTGATCGAATTGCTTCATCGATTGGATTTGAGAATCCTGTCTGGTAGGAAGCGTTTAGGAAGGCGTAGAGCAGCGCTTTCGTGCTCTCTTCACTGTTAAAATCAAGAACGGATTGGATCTTTATGATCCCCTCTGTCAGCGTACCCGTCTTGTCAGAGCACAGCACATTCATGCTGCCAAAGTTCTCTATTGATGATAGACGTTTCACTATCACTTTTTGTGCTGCCATACTCTTGGCTCCGTGAGCGAGATTGATGCTGATGATCGCTGGTAGCAGTTGTGGGGTAAGCCCAACGGCGAGCGCTAACGAAAAAAGTAGGGACTCCAGCACCGGTCGCGCAAAATAGACGTTTATCGCAAAGGTGACGACGACCAGCACTAACGTAACTTCAGTGAGTAGATATCCGAACCGGCGTACTCCATGCTCAAACTCTGTTTCCGGGGGTTTAAGTTCTAACCGTTCGGAGACTTTCCCGAACTCCGTTCCTGTTCCAGTTCCTACGACAACAGCGTTCGCGCTGCCGCTGACCACGTTAGTTCCCATAAAGAGACTGTTTGTTCGCTGACTCAGTGACGTTCCCTGTGGTAGAATTCCAACGGTTTTCTCTGCTGGATATGTTTCTCCAGTCAGGGAAGCTTCATTGACAAATAGATCTCTAGACTCAAGAACGAGGCAGTCTCCAGGGATAAGATCACCAGCGCTGACTTTGACAATATCCCCAGGTACAATCGCATCAACCGGAATCTCCTTCTGCTCTCCATCGCGAAGTACGGTTGCCTTCGTTTGCACGATTGCTAACAGCTTCTTGACAGCGTCGGATGCGCTTCGCTCCTGCCAGAAACCAAGCAAGCTGCTCACCAAAATTATTACCAAAATGATGACCGCGTCCACCGGATCGCTAAGAAAGAAAGATAGTACCGCTGCGACGATGAGGATAAGGATAATCGGGCTCTTGAATTGGGCCAATAGAAGTGCAAGCGCATCTGAACGTTTCTTGGGCTTTACGAGATTCGAGCCGTATTGGACCAGACGCTTACCGGCTTCATCGCTAGCCAACCCCTCTGGGGTCGTTTGAAGTTGCTGCAAAACTTCGGAAGTTGGAACGCTCCAAAATGGCGTTGGATTTCGTTCTAGTTTACTGCTGGAGACCGTCCATTCCTCCACTCATTCGCCATAAACAGCGATTAATCTCCCATCGCTGAGGCTAGGAACATAAAAGTTGCTACTTTCACGGTTATAATACGATATATGTATATGCGTCGTGACGATTATAGCTCGTACTTAGTGATTTGAAATGTCTGAACAAAGAATTCCTATCATGATTCTACGAGAAGGAGCTGAACGAACTACAGGTAAGGATGCGCAGCGGAACAATATTCTCGCGGCGAAGGTTATCACTGAAACCATCAAGACGACGCTTGGTCCACAAGGGATGGATAAGATGTTGGTCTCTGGTATGGGTGATGTAGTCATAACTAATGACGGAGCGACCATAATGAAGGAGCTGGATGTTCAACATCCTGCCGCCAAAATGTTGGTTGAGGTTGCGAAGAGCCAGGACAATGAGGTTGGCGATGGCACGACAACTGCTGTTGTTCTAGCCGGCGAACTCCTTAGCAAGGCGGAGAGCCTTCTTGACCGAGAAGTGCATCCAACCGTCATCGTTGAAGGCTACAAGAAAGCTTCTGAGAAAGCACTTGAGATCATGCAATCCCTCGCGATTGACATAAAACCTGACGACGAAAAGATGCTTAATTTCATTGCATTGACCTCCATGCGCACAAAGACGACTACAGGAACCAGTGAATACCTCGCAAAACTGGCTACCGACGCCATACGCCAAATAATGGAGGAACGACAAGGCAAGATTACCGCCGACATTGATCGGGTCAAGGTCTTGAAGAAAAAGGGTGAGAGCATGGAGCAAAGCGAACTCATCAGGGGCATCGTTGTCGACAAGGAGATCGCGCACCCTCAAATGCCAAAGCAAGTAAGAAACGCTAAGATTGCCTTGGTCAATGCGAAACTCGAGATTGAGAAGACCGAGTTCGATGCTAAGATTAATATTAATTCGCCAGATCAAATGAAGGGCTTTCTCGACGAAGAAGAATCAATGCTACGCCAAATGACGGAAAATGTGGAAAAAAGCGGCGCCAACGTCATATTCTGTGAGAAGGGCATTGACGACCTCGCACTACACTTCCTCTCCAAAAAGAAGATCGTGGCCATGAAGAACGTGAGCAGCGGTGACATGGAAAAGCTGGCTAAAGCCACCGGCGGAACCATACTAGCCAGCACGAAACAAATCACTCCAGAAGCACTCGGTGAAGCGAAACTCGTTGAAGAAGTCAAGATGGGAGACGACAAACTCGTCTACGTCCGCGACTGCAAAGACCCACGAGCAGTCACAGTCGTGCTCAGAGGCGGCTCCGAACATGTAGTCGATGAGGCGGAACGCTCCTTCCACGACGCCCTATGCGTAGTCAGAAACGCCGTTGAAGATCAGAAGATCGTTGCTGGAGGAGGAGCACCCGAGGCTGAAACCGCAAAGCAACTTCGTGACTACGCACTGAAAGTAGGAGGACGCGAGCAACTCGCCATCGAAGCCTACGCTGAAGCCTTAGAAGCCATCCCCCTCACAATAGCTGAAAACAGCGGACTTGACCCAATCGACATAATGGTTGAACTTAGATCAAAACATGCAAATCCACAAAACAAATGGTTCGGAGTCAAAGTCACAACCGGCAAAATTGCCGACATGCTTGCAGACAACATAGTTGAGCCACTCCGAGTAAAGCAGCAGGTAATCAAATCAGCAACAGAAGCCGCCAATATGTTACTACGAATAGATGACGTCATCGCATCCAAAGGTAAGGAAGGCGGAGGAATGCCACCGGGCGGTCCCGGTGGAATGCCTGGCGGAATGCCCCCAGGCATGATGTAACCTCCCAATTCGCTCGAAACATCAAGCCCTTACACTTCAACCTATTCGCCCGAATACGACACTCGTTCGCTAGATCACGTCAGTGTCAGCTCTTCGCTGTCCGCCGCTTCCCCGACTTACGGTTATCGATGAGCTTTCGTCGTCTTCCTTCGTTTTCTTCTTTTATTTTTGTTCTCTTGTGTTTGAGGCAATAACATCACCCTTATGACTTTGAGATTCTTTTCCGCAATTCTTTCTGACCATAGGATTTAGTAATTCTGTCACTTTCTTTTTCTTCTTTTCGTGTTTTTCTCTTTTCTTCTCTAATCTTCCTATATTTTTTCGTCCTTCTGTTTCTTCCCATTCTCGCCATAAGTGACGCCCTGCTAGGTGAAATCGTCATAAGTTAGCTATTAAACCTGAGACATCAAAGCGATGACGCAAGAAATATCGTTAAGGAGCACGAATAGAAGTGGGAGGACAAGTTGACCGAGACAGCAAAAGAAACTCATATGAAGATTTGTTCTAACTGCGGCAAGAAAATTGAGAAGGCTCTTCTGTTCAAAGACTACGTTTTCTGTTCAGAGCAATGCAGAGAATCATTCACAACCGCACGATGATGCCCCATACTGGCGCGCGGAACAAGAAAAGTTCTTCTGCCAGTTGGACTGAAGTCAATCGAGGAAGGTCGTAGCTTGACGAGACCCGAATGGCAGAAGAAACGGAAGAAAATGGCGAGCAAAATGGGCAAGGCAGAAGGCAGAGTAAGGTAACACCAATCGATGACACAAACTGCAAAAGGGGAGTTCACATGTCCAACTTGCCATAGAACATCCTACTACCTATGTGGAACTTGCGGCAACTGCAACAGGTGTTGCAATTGTAGTTCCCACACTAGACGCTCCGACACAGAGGCCGGTTGATTACACCTGTCAAACACCACCTTTCGGTCAGGTCCACAAAACCGGAAAATGATACGGAGACACTACTATTGAGCGAAGAGTCCGACGAGAACGAGGAAGCATACGAGCAGCGTGAGGAAGAGCACGAAGACGATCAGCGTGAGAAGGAAGATGAGGAAGAACTGAAACGAGAAGGCGCTGACGAAAGTGCCGAGGAGGAAAGAGACGAAGATAGACGCGAGCAGGATGAGGAAGAACATGAACAAGAAGGGACACGCCTGAAGAGAAAACAGCCAGTAAAGGCCAAGAAACCCAAAAGAAAAACAAAAACACAATAATTCAGCGGCAGTTGGAGCAGGCTGAATTGATGAATCTTATCGGAAAGAAGCTGTCCCCATAAAACTAAGCCTGCCCTCTCTCCACCAAGCTTAGCCGAAGACTTGGTATCCGTAACGGAGCAGCTAAAGTCAAATCGGTATGGTTCTAACCAACTTATAGTTACAATTACTAGTGTGATACCTACGGTACGGAAAACGGGATTTTGGATATAGGTTTGAGAATTCTCTCGTGGCTAAAGTTTCTTTCACATCAAACCTTTTAGGTGTCATACTTAGCGTGTGTTTGTCGTAGTGTGAATTGATGAGTTCGACCTCTGCAACTACGAGTGAAAGAGTCATCCGGATGCCTACATGCACTTCGTGTAGTAGAACGATTCTGCCCGGTGAATCAGCGGTCAAGTTTCCATGTCCTAGTTGTGGAGAGGTGACGCTCTGGCGCTGCGAGTTGTGCAGAACGTTCGGACGTCCTTATCGGTGTATAAAGTGCGGGTTCACTGGTCCGTAGCACTAGACGACTATTTGCTCCGTATGCACGGAAATCTGGGTATGCTAATTCATTTAGTTCGGTCACGGTTGAGGGCGCAGGTCATGCAGTGCGCGCCTCCGTAACCGCCAGTTATCTCTTCGAGTAGGATTGGGATAATTTTGACTCCTAGTTCGTAGAATTCGCTTTTGTGCGGAAAGAAGCGTCCGTTCGCTCTAAGTTCCGCATATTCTTTCTTCACGTGCGCGTACAGTCTTGAGTATCGTTTCGGGTAGTTGTTCTTCATCACCTCGAGATTCTTCAACACTCTCTGTGCGACTTCTTCGACTTCGATTGCGATTATTTCACGGTCTCTGAGGCATAGGAAGTTGGAGGCGTAGCACATCTGTTCGAAGGTTGTGATTGGAACGAACTTGTAGCCTTTCTTCGTTAGGTATTCCTGTATGTTGGATCCACTTGATATCTTCTCGTACCGGATATCCATCAGCGAGCTGCTGCTCGTTTTCTTTCTGTATACCTCAATGGCGGCGCGGTTCAGTAATGGTAGGCAGCCTACTGCGATTCCTTCTCCTGCAATGTTCAGGTAGGTGTCGAGGTGCATGTTGATCATCGGGTCTCTTTGTTCGATTAGTGGGTGTGTGGCTTGATGGACTACGACGACTTCTTCAAATCCTAAACCGTGTCTCATGATTTGGTCGACGGCACTTCGATTAGTTCTATCGCCAAGACCGATCATGGCGAAGTCTCCTGCTGGGATGAAGTCGCCTCCTTCGAAGGTACCGGGTGGTTGTACTTGGTACGCTATTTCAGCTCCCATGGCCTGTAGGACTGTGCTGGTTAGGAAGGGTTCAAGTCGTCTTTGGGGTTTCGCCATGCGCCCGACTACTATACCGCGATCAGTCAGAGCTTGTTGATCTCGCATGAAGTAGAGGTTGGCCAGTGGGACGTTTAGTGTAACGTGGGGGAAGATAACCCGTGCTCCTCTTCCCTTCTTCAGGCTAACCGTTGGTCGGAGCACTAGGATATTGTAGAGTGTTTCAGGGTCGAGTGAAGATATATTTTCTTTGAATGCGCGGGCGGCTTTTCGAGTTTCCTGTGGCGGGCCACGGAATTTCACTATTTTCAGTGCATATTTTCCAGCACGTTCCATGAGGAGGTCGTTTTCGCGTGCGGTTCGTACCATTTCATGTTTGAGTCTGTGAACGTTTACGTTGTGGCTGGCGAGTGTGTGTTCAAGATTCGCATGCTCGTGCACAGCACCGTCCATGCTGAAGGCTCGTTCATAAAGAAACGAAAACGGTTCTAGGAGCCCGAAGAACATTTCAATTCCTGGTCGGTGTATCATAA
This sequence comes from Candidatus Bathyarchaeota archaeon, assembly GCA_963848755.1. Classification (GTDB taxonomy): domain Archaea; phylum Thermoproteota; class Bathyarchaeia; order 40CM-2-53-6; family 40CM-2-53-6; genus FEN-987. The sequence continues at coordinate 27,814 of CAWKES010000037.1, forward strand.
CGTCGCGTAGGTTGCCCCATTCTGCGAGAGCTCGGGTTTTCATTCGTTACCAACCTAGATTAGCATTCGCAAAAGTGCTTAGTCTCTTTAAAGGCGTGCCGCATGCTTCCAACAGAAGGGTTATCATGTTTTCAATAGATAATCGTGGCTAGCTGACGCGACAAATATAATGTTCCTAGGTGATCGAAGAATTGAACGTTTTCCGTTCTGAACCAAATTCTCCAATAATGTGCTCGCACAGATCACATGCGCAGTGTGTCAATATGGATAGGGAACGGTATGATAGAGGTTGGGAGAAGCTTAAGGCGATTCATGGTGAGGAGGGGGAACGATTCATTGAGAATGTCAAGTCTGTAGCTCCAGACTTGGCGCAGTTTCATAGTTGAGTTTGGGTTTGGTGATGTCTACTCACGTCCGGGTCTTGACATTAAGACGCGCGAGATCGTTACGGTAGCCAGCGTTGACCGCGCTTGGGAATGCGCAGCCTCAGTTGAAGGTACATATTCAGGCTGCACTGAATGTGGGTTGCAGCCATGAGGAGATGGTTGAGGTTATGACTCAGTTGGCTGTTTACGCAGGATTTCCTGCAGCCTTGAACGGAATTGGACTCGTTAAGGAAGTATTCGAGGACGTGGATAAGAAGCGTACGTAATTCGATTCAGTCTGCAAGCCGCGAATTTGCGAGATAATCTGCAGCGCTAGTGAAATCTACAGGGACGAGGGTTATACCGGTTATGCCTGTCGAGGCGTAATCTTGCACGAGTTTAGTTATGTTTCCGGGTGTAGCGGTTAGGCTCTGTATCATATTGTCGCTGATTGCTTGCTGAGCCTTGCTTGGGTCCTTCTTTTGCCAAGCCTTTGACAATTGTTCACTTTCAGTTAAGAATCCAGATTGTTTGAACATGCGGTTGTAGGATGCGGCAGCGCCGTAGTAGGCGAGTCTGCGAATAATGGATTGACGATCGTGCTGTAGGTCAAGTGAGAAGATTAGAGCGCTCTTGATATCCAATTGGTTACTATTCCTGCCGATTTTCTCGGCCACGAGAATCGCACGGGACGCTAATCGTTTCGCGTATGCGGGTGTCGCACAATTGAAGATTAGTCCGTCTGCTAATTCACCTGCAAGACTTGAGATTTGTTCTCCGATGGTTCCGATGTAAATTGGATATGACACGCTGAAGGGGAGACGGAATCCCGTGCTCATCTTGTGAGTGTCATGCGAATATGCAAAGCGCAGGTTCTGGATTGCGAGCCGTAACTGACGGAGCGGTTGTTGGATTCGTGAACCGTGCTTCTCGAGAATGTTGTTGGTGCTCACTCCTATGCCTAGGCTGAAGCGGTTTCTTGAGATAAGCTGAAGCGTGGCGGCGGTCATCGCGATAAGCGGAATGGTTCGAGTGTAGATGTTCAAGATCCCTGCACCTAGTTTCAGGCTGCTTGTTCTGGCTGCTATGGCTCCAAGGATTGAAACTGAGTCAAGCTCTACGGTCTCCGGTAACCAAAGGCCTTCGATTTTTCCATCAATTTTCTCAGCAGCGTCAATTATCCGCCAGGGATCACGTTCACTCCAAACGGCAACGTCAAAATTCATTGTTTCCGCCAGGAGAAGTTATCTTATCGATCTGAGTACGAGTTGACGAAGAAGATGCGCATAGTCTCATCGACCACTTTCGTTCCGGAGCACCATTATGATACAGAGGACCTCATGCGTCAACTTCCTCTGCGATTATCCGATGAGACGTTAAGGTCGATTCGGAATCTCAATGTTGAATCACGTAACTTTGCATATCCCATCTCAACTATTATAGATGGTTCCTTCAAATCAAAATTTCCAGACCGCTCATTTTATCAGGCGAAAATAGTCGCCGAAAAAATTAGGCCGACGGACAGAATTGGATTTCTGATCGCCTCCTGCAACGCCCAGGATTACGTCTGCCCGAACCTTAGCAGTATGCTGATCCGACCCTTAGGGCTGCGACCTGAGACTAGACACTGCACGCTACAAGGGTACGGTTGCACTTCATTCATTATCGCACTCCAATTAGCCGAAGATTATCTTGCGAGAAATCCAGGTAAGCAAGTTTTGATTGTTACGTCAGAAGTAAATTCGATGCTCTTCGCTGCCGACCTTAGAAAAATTGTTGATCAGCAAATGGAACTGAAGCCAGGTACTCAAGAATGGGTTACGCTGGTTGAGACAGTCTTGTTCGGTGACGGCGCTGCAGCGACGCTCGTCTCAGATGATGAAGGCAAAAGTACGATACACGCTCTGCTCCATGTTACAAATCTCGAGCCGGAAGACTACAAACTCGGAGTAGCCGGGTCGAATTTCTATCTCAGCTCGGAGATTCCATCAGCAGGAACACGCTACGCACGCTTTCTACTAGACCAACTCCAACTTGACGCAAGAACGTTCGAGAAAATCATCCTTCACACCGGAAGTAAAAAAATTCTGGATTCACTGATCGGCACGTTGGGATGCCAACCAGAGGCTGCTGCAGAATCTTACAGAGTATTGCGGGAGCACGGAAACCTTTCTGGAGCCAGCCTACAATTCATAATGAACGAAGTATTGAGAGCGGAGTGCTCTGCGTTGATGTTAGGTTTCGGTTTGGGTTTTCAGCGGGAGCCGCAGTCATCGAATAATCTTAGACATCCCTGTTGAATGGTCCCTCGCGTAAGATACGCTGATGCGACGATATGTGACACGGAAAAATTAGTCCAGACTGGAGAACGATATGATTTCCGTGCATGGCCTCGAATTACGCCTGAGCGTGGATCCAGTTTTCAATTCAACACCTTG
>CAWKES010000038.1:0-18623 GCA_963848755.1 Candidatus Bathyarchaeota archaeon
GGCCAGCGGCTGCTGGGTGCGGATGTGAATACCCGGCGGGCCGGTTTCGCCCTTGCGCAATTCCATCAGCAGCGAGAACTCCTCGAACGGGCTGTTGAATTCCGCGTGCATGAAGCGGTTGATGGTGAGCGTGTCCAGCGGCACATGCTTCGCCGACGCGCGACCACTTGACGACCAGGTTCAAATGCGGCCGTTGACACGGCGGGTGGGGACTTTGTAAATGGTGCTGGTGCCTTCCAGGCGCTCGCGGTTGGCTTCGAACCACTCCCGCGCGTACCAGTTTTCCGGCAGGAGATTCTGCCAGAACGGCAGGCCCGAATGCGTCAAGTAGAGATCCCCGCCGTCCTCCGTCTTCAGCCGCAGATACTTCACGCCCAGCAGCGACAACACCTGCCCGCGCTCCCGCGCCTCGGGCGGCAACGCCGCCAAGCGGGAATCCTGGCGGCGCAAACGGCTCAAAGGCGTCGGTTCCCGGCTTCATCACATCGTCCACGTTACAACTAGATTCCATTGTTGCCAGACTGGCCCGGACATTTCACACTTTCCGGGGTCGGAGCGCCGATTTTCACGGCTTTCAGCGTCTTCGCGACCGTGAAGCCGGCTCCAAGCCGGGCGCTTCGGACTGCCAGCATTTCGTGCCGAGCAAGAAAAATCAGGGCTGGGCTTGGCACAAGCGAAAGAAAGTCGCCGTTGACGGGGCGGGCAGCGTCAAAAAGATCGTCGCGCCGTTGGTGACGGGCGCCTGCCGCCCAAGTCCAGTTTCCGCCCAAAGCGGCGGTCATTTGCGCGGTCAGGCCGGCGGCGGAAGCCGGCCATGACAACACAATGTTGCCGCCGGATTGCCTGACGGCCAGTTGCGGCCAGGGCGCGCCTCCAACGAGCAGAGAGCCATTCAGGTACTTGGCGGAAACAGGATTCGCCGTAATGTCCCCGACTTGGCGCACAATCGGGGAATCGGCAAACACCAAAGGCACGGTGTTGGAATAGGAGACGGAGTTGAAGGCAAGTTGAACGATGGGCTGTGTGCCGACCGCAAACGCGGAGGGACACGGCAGAGCCAGCGCCAGGCCCAATTGCCCGGTTGCCAAATTGTTCGTGTTGACAAACAGCGCCGCGCCGGAAGCCCCGGCGCCCAAGCCGGCGCTGACAAAACTCACCTTAGCCGGGTCAAAGCCCAGGCTGAATTGCAACCCGCTTTCGTCGCCTTGGGCCTAAAGAGCACCAACACCGAACCGGCGGTGGCGCCCGCGTCAACGGGGAGAAGCTGATCGTCCTCGGCAGGCCGTCGTGGGGCGTGAATTTGCCGCCTGGGAAGACAAACGAGGCTGACCCCGACGGCCCGTTGGGCCGCCCGCCGGGGTCAGAGCGTCCAGCCCGGCGGCATAGCGCCCCACTTGGATCCAATCAATGACGGTAATCAAGCCGTCGCCCAAAGTGTCGCGCGGGGCGCAGTCGGCGCGCTGGAACTCAGAGGCGTTGCTGATGATGTCCAAGCCGGCCACAAACCGGCCTTCCTGCACCCAGTCGTGTATGTCAATCACATAATTCCCATTGGTTCGCGGCCAAACATCCCCTTCCAAAGCGGTCGGAACCACAGTGACGGTTCCGGCGAGATAGGTCCCGGAATACTGCTGGCCAGGACCTCGGATATTTGGCGGGCCGCAGGCACATCGCCAAAGCTGACCGGACGTTTGCGACCGTGTTGGTGAGCAGGGCGGCCTGAAATGTCACGTCCACGACCTCGTTGGTGCCGGATGAAAAGGCGCTGCCGAAGAACGCCACATCAAAACCAATGCGGCCGCTGGCGGCCTGATTTGTATTGGCGAACATAAATGCGCCCGACGCCCCGCTTCCGAGCGTCACCCCTGTAAAGGTCGAGAACGGTGCTGTCAAAATCCAGGCTGAATGCCAGGGCGCTCTCATTTCCCGTGGCGAGCAAATTGACCGGGACAGTGACAATCCCGGCCCCGGAAGCTGAAACGCTGGCGACTTGAAGGGTGCTGGCGATGGCCAAAACCGCATTGGAGCTTGCGGCCCATCCCGCTGAATTGCTGACGACCACCGAATAAGTGCCTACATTGCTGAGCTAATATACAGAACAGAGATCCCTTGGCGAACCTTTAGTTGAGTTAGTAAGCTGAGAATCGGGAGAAGGACGGCTTCAGTTTTGCCTGAACCAGTTGGGCCAATTAACAGTACGTTTTTTCCTTCCAGAATTTCTGGTATAGCTGCGGTTTGTGGTGGGGTAGGCTCTTTCATCCCGGCAGCAGCTAGTGCCTCCTGAATAGACTCCGTAAGTTGAGAGAATACCGGTTTGTGACAATTAATACGACCAACCCAGGCCATTTAAATGGAAACTTCAATGGAGGATTTGCGTTCGTTTTAAATAAACTGCAGTGAGACTGCTAGTACATAGTGATCAACGATGTATGAGTACCATGGTGTCAAATTGAGTTGGCTAGGGCATGATGGTTTCAGGATCCAGAACGGAAAAGTGATCTACATTGATCCTTTCAAGATCGCAGGCGGACCTAAAGCCGATATAGTTCTAGTGAGCCATGAACACTTTGACCATTTAAGCCTCGATGATCTGAAGAAAATCGTCACACCAAACACTACAGTTGTGGCTCACGCCCAATCTGCTGATGAACTTTCAAAACTCAAAGTCAAGGAAACAAAGATCATCAAACCAGGAGACAAGATAAAATTAGGTGAGATAACCATCGAAGCAGTACCTGCCTACAATCTCAACAAAGGCCCGGAACCAGGAAAAGTCTTCCACCCAAAGGAAGACGGCAAACTGGGCTTTGTCGTGACCGTCAATAATATCAGAATATACCATGCCGCTGACAGCGATCACATTCCAGAAATGAAGGGGCTAAATCCCGACATAGCACTCTTACCTGTGTCCGGAACTTATGTGATGACACCTCAAGAAGCAGCCGAAGCAGCCGTCAGTGTCAATCCGAAGATCGCAATTCCCATGCATTACGACGCTATAGTCGGAACCAAGAACGACGCTGAAACATTCAAGAAACTTGCCAAATGTGAAGTCAAGATACTCGAGAAGGAAGAATAAGCCAATCGAATGTCACTTGATGGTAGCTCGCTTCGCCAAAGTAAGTATGTCAGGTCTGCGTAACTATGTTTTCCAACGAGTTCAGTTAGATTGTATTCGCGAACCAGTATTTTAGGTTCAACTTTTGAAATAGCGGTCTTCCAGAAAGGTTCTACCAAATCAAATTGACCTCGCGTTCATACTTTTGAGAATTTAGGAACATACTGGGTCGTGCCGTCCGGAAGTTTGCTTGCGGTAAAGTCTCCGTATAGGAGTGGATAGTCTCTGATGCAGATCTCAGCCACCTTATCGAAAACAGTGCGGATTTCAACTTCAGCACTTGGATGGGTACGCATCTCTATGACCCATCGTAGAGTGCGATGGTTAGCAGTCCAAATTATGTTCGTCGCGATACCGTCAGGCAGTATCCTTCGCAACGCTGAGGTTAGGCGCTTTTTCTTTTCGAAAGGCATTTGATCCCATTCAAATCGTGCTTCAAATTCGTGATATTTCTTGGATATTTCATCCGCAGTTTCCTGAAATTCCTTTGAATAAGAATCTAGGTCAGGAGGTATCCATAAATCGATTTCACGAGGTCGAACATAACGGAGACTTTCTTGACTGATGGCTGTGCCTGCCCTGTGCCTGACTAATTCATGGGTGAATATCCTACTCACGTTGAGGAATGCGAATGTTACTGATGCATGTTCGAGTATGCTTCCGTCTCCTTTCTCTAGAACGTTTGTTAGGTAATCTTTTGAATTCTCACGTATGCGCGTGACGTTTGGGTTAAGTCCGACACCGAAGCTCTTGTAACATGATCTACCAGCCAGTTCGATGAGGAATTCTGCATTGTTGGGTTGCGTGCCTCGAGACTTCTCCAACCATTCTTGTGCGGAGTAGAATTTTGCAAATTCTCTTACGCCTTCCTCGCTAAGATTGGTTTCACCGAGTTTGATTACTTGAGGTTCAACTCGTCTCATATCAACCGCGTCTAAGTGAAGCATGCAGCATTACGTACGCAATTAGCTTTCGCATAATCAATTCATGTCGTGGTATCATTTGCATTCTCATCGGTGCATCGTTGTTTTTCTTGGGAATAAGGCTAAATTCCTGCCGCAGTTACTTCGATCTGAAAGGTCGCGCTGGCATTGTCTTGGGCTGAAGAGAGAGCAAAGTCTCTGGATGAAATTAGGAAACTTGAACCGAAGGACAGATTGGGGCTTTACGCGTCGCTTATCCGGATGAATTCTGCGCTCTTCGAAAGTGTTAGAGGGTGGGATACGTGGCTCAGAAACCCGACTTTCATTGACACTTTTACGGAAGAAGAATTGAAGGAAATTTACAAGCAATTCAAGGACATCTGTGTGAAATTCTTGGAGGAAGATGTCAAGTGGACCGGCACAAAAGAGAAGAGTTTGCCGATGGCGACAAAGGTGACCAAGAACGAGCGCAGCGAAGTAGAGAGACGATACACATAAACGACAGATAATTCTGGTTTGGGTAGGTACGTCCAATGAGCGTTGCGCCGTTCGTTCAAACTCCGTTAGAAGTTGCAAAGAAAATGCTCGAGCTGTCTGGGCTGAAGCAAAGCGAACTCCTTTACGACTTAGGCTGCGGCGATGGCAGGCTGATTATATTAGCTGCTAAGGATGTTGGTGCGAAATCAAAGGGGATCGACTTGCGGGAGGATCTCATCGAGAGAGCTAAGACAGAGATCAAGCGACTGAATTTAGAAGACAAGGTTACCATAATTCGAGGTAACTTTTTTGACGTGGATATTTCAGATGCTGACGTTGTCACATTATATTTGACATCTAGCGCGAACGAACGTTTGAGGCCCAAGTTCGAAAAAGAACTCAAACAAGGCTGTCGTGTGATTTCGCACGACTTCAAAGTGCCAGGCTGGAAACCGCAAGGCGTATACGATGAATTGCTCGGCCACACAATCTATACTTACCGTATCGGCGAGCAACTTCCTAGCTCTCCCAATCAGTAAATGAACATTCTACGAGGTAGGCAGGATGGTACAAATTCTGCCATCACCCTCCTGATTGTTTCTAGCGCACTTTGGGGCAGCGGTTTTGTAGCCGTCAAGATAGGATTGAGTTACCTCAATCCATTTCTTTTCGCATTCTTACGAATGGGCGTAGCTGGAGTAATCCAGTTCGGCGTCCTGGTGTCTCTCGGGGGATTGAGACTTCAGACTCTGAAAGAAAAATCTGTGTGGGCTCTAGGGTTACTCAACGCGATGGGATTCACGCTTCAATTTGTTGGAATGCAATTCACTACGGCAGCAAAGACCGCGCTCCTAATCGATATGAACGTTGTATTCGTAGCTCTATTGAGTAGGCGATTTTCTAACGAATCGTTCGGATCGAGAAAACAGATCGGAGTTGTACTTGGTATCGTCGGAGCCGTGATGATTACGACCGGCGGAGATCTCTCAACTCTGACCCGAGGTCAGCTACTAGGGGATGCATTGGTTTTCTCCTCTGGGCTAGTCTGGGCAGGTTTCATGGTGCTCCATAAGTCTGAGCAGACAAGGCATGAATGGAACGCTGTTGAATTATCAGCTCTGGTGATGCTGATGACGGCTGTGTTGCTAATCCCCGGAGCGCTTGTGCTCGGCGGCTTGAATGCAGTACCGATAACGACGGTAGGTTGGGAATGGGTTGCTTACACTGCGATCGCGACAACGGTCGTGCCGTACGCTATTTGGATCGTGGCTTTGAGAGCAGTTACAGCAACCATAGCTGCGGTGGTAGGAATGGTAGAAATTGTTACCACGATGATCCTATCATCTCTTCTACTTGGGGAAACCTATGGAACAGTTACACTCGTAGGAGCGATCCTCGTGTTGCTATCCTTGATGGCCGTAGCAGAAATCTGAACGGTTTTATATCCTACTAATGGTTAGCCGGGAAGTGTATCTAAAATGAAAATGGGTCGACGTGCTTACACAGCCGAATTTATCGGAACATTCGCGTTAGTCTTCTTCGGTTCAATGTCAGTTACAATATTCACAGCAGTTGTGGGTTTGAATTCCGGCGCAGCATCACTGCTGGGCATCGCGTTTGCACACGGACTAATCTTAATGGCTATGGTTTACGCAATCGGCTGGATCTCTCAATGCCACATTAACCCTGCAATCACCATAACAACCGTCGCAATTGGAAAAATGGATGTTGATGATGGTATTGGCTATCTCGTTGCCCAAGTCCTTGGTGCCACAGTCGCAGGGCTAGCAAATGTATTGATTCAACCCGGAAACGGCGCGTTAACTGGTTACGGAGCTGCATCGCCCGGCGCAGCAATCGGTGGAAGCGACGTTATGGCTTTGATAGTCGAAATGATTATAACATTCTTTCTGATGTTTTCCGTTTACGCGGTTCTGTATACCGGGAAGGTCCACCCTGCCGCCTCCGGGCTTCTGATCGGTATGACGTTGATGGCAGACATACTCATTGCTGGACCGTTGACTGGAGCAGCAGCAAATCCTGCGGTAGCCCTCGGCCCTGCTATTGCTTCTGGTAATTTCTCAACCCTCTGGATCTACTGGGTAGGACCCATTATAGGCGCATTGCTCGCCGGATTTGTCTGGGAATACTTACTCATAGAAAGAAAGAAGAAAAAGTAACTGATAGTTATTTCCAGGATTTTCCGAAAGTCTCGTTAATGTCAGCCACCCTTTCCACAACTGTAATTTCTATATCTTTGCTCTTCAAGAGCATGGTCAATTTTCCAGTTGCGCTCGATCCCGAGCGCAGTCGCCGTAGAATTGAATTGTTCTCTAGATGGTTTGCATTGGCTTTCATCAATGCTTTTACGGGTGGATTTGAAAGAGCGGTTTCGATTACTCTGGCCCAGTGTTCTTCTCTTCCAACATTAACTTCCTCAGGCTTAATCCTCTCTTCCAAAAGTAGCTTGTAAGGCTCAAATCCTTCATCAAGAAAGATCGCTCGTTTGACGCTGGATGGATTTTCTGGAGGTCGTACTCCTACATATCTAAATGCCTGTTGGAGTTCCATATTATCGAATGGTACGCCTTCACAAAACAGAAGCTCTGGCGCTATCGATTCGACTTGTCTTTGACCCGCATAAGCATTGTATACGGCGTTTGCGATAAATGCGAAGCTTACTCGTAGGATCCGAAGCATCTCTTCGTCGCCCTCAGAGTAAACTTGAATCGTTCTCATGGCTTCCCGATAGTTCTTTTCTGAAGGCGTAAATTCGTAGAGTAATTCTAATGCTTGTTTCATGACGTCGAGGGCTGAATATTTCGTCATTGTTTTATCCGGAACCCTGAACCTCTTCAGATTTAATTGAAGAAGTGAATTTACAGTTCGCTTCATGTCTCTAACAAGCAGAGCATCGAACGGACAGCTTTCAGCAACCGCTAATAGAATTCTGCCCATTCAAATGCGCCGTTGCACTTCGATTGGTCAAAATGAGCTTAGAACGTTCTTTGCGACTGTGCGTATCAATTTCTTATCGCAGCTTGTCGGTATAGAGACTTCTGTTACGCCGATTTTTTTGTATTCCTCGATTAATTCTACTACATCATTCCAGCTGTTACAGAAGTGCATGCATCTCTTCACTTCATCAATGGTCGCTTTCTTACCTTCCAGTTCAACAGCGACCGGATTTGCTATGCTCCAAGAGTCTTTTCGCACAATTCCTAAGGTTCTCCACGCTTTTCGCATGACATCTTGTGGTTTATCGAAACTGAACACTAGTTCGATCGCAATCTTGCCTAAGCCTTTCTTCTTTGCTTCACTTCTCCCAGTCTTGTAGGCTGGAAGAATTTCTTCTCTCATGCTCTGGAGATCGTTTCTCGGACTTATAGTGATTAACCCGTCACCATAGAGTCCGGCGGCGAACGCTGCTCTTTTGCCGATCAGCGGAGCAGTAGATTGGAATTTTCTTTCTTGGTTTTGTGTATAGGTAATAGAAGTCTGATGAGAAGTATTTGCCTTCGAACTTGAATGGTTCAGTTGCATCCCACATCTGTCGGATTAATTTGATGCCTTCAGTTAGTCGTTCCATTCTTTCTTCCCATTTCGGCCAGTTTCCGTTCCAGAAGGGTCGTTCGTTCAATGCTTCACCCGTTCCAACTCCGAGCTGAATTCTTCCCGGATACATATTGTCTAATGTTGCGGCTGCTTGCGCAATAATGGCGGGATGGTATCGTGCTCCCGTCGGAACGGTTACCCAGGGTCCAACTTTGATTCGATTCGTCTTTTCCAACGCGACACTCATCACGGACCAGATGAATGCGGATCTCTTCCCGGAGTGGTACCACGGGAAGATATGATCGCCAAACCAAGCGGTACGAAAACCCATTCTCTCAGCATAAACGGTGGCATCGACAAATGCTTGCGGATCATAGTGAGTTTCGCCTAGGTTTGCTGTTATCTCAATTTTTCCCATTTAGAATCGTATCAAACCTAAGCGTGGGTGGGGTAACTAGAACTTTGCTTATCGCTGCAGTAGAGACGAGGTATGCTGCAGGAGATTTCCTGGTTCCTGCAGCCTTTATTGGCTTGAATGTCGTCGAGTCTTTGATTCTTGTTTATTTCCGTTTACTCAGGAGGAATCTCCCTTTGTACGTGGATTAGGTCGATTCCCTTTGGCTTGAAGTACAGGTACCTTGCCACAAAGATGAGCAAACCCGATCCGAATATCGCAATCAGCAGGAGGGTTGAGCCGGGAGTTGACGGCCCAATCGCAGGGTTGGTAATAGACCAGTAGAACGTCATTCCCATCCCTATGATTGTTAGAACGCCAAAGATCGGAAGGAGACGTGCGCCTGCCATATTCTGGGCTAAGTCCTTTCTGTAGTATGGGAAGACTATGGCTGAAATACCGACCATGATCCAGACGATCGTCCAAATTGTCGTCACGTTCAGAAGCTGTCCGATGTACGTTGTGTATATGGCGATGTAGGTTAAGATGACAGCTATTACGAACGTGAGTCCAATCGCCTTTAGTGGAACACGCAGTCTGTCATTTATGTCGGAAAAAGCGGTTGGCAGTAATCGGTCGAAGGAGAACGCGAATACGTATCTGGAGGTACACATTGCCAGTCCAGCTGCCCACCAAAAGTTGAACAGCAAAAAGCCGAACTCAACAAAACTCGAAAGATACGGGTTGTTGAGCACTGCAGGGATGAAGAGAGGAGTCCAAGGAGATACGCCTAACCCAAATGTGCCGGCAGCAAACGACGCGAACGCCGCTTGTACGAATTGGTAGCCTTCCGCATTGACAGCAAAGTATAGTCCAGTCATATCTAAGATACCGCATATAGCCAGCGCTATCAGTACACCCCACAGCATGCTCTTCTTTACGTTCTTAACTTCACCAGAGAAATAAGTGGAGTAATTGAATCCGTTGAATAGCAAGACGCCGAATGGGATAGCCAGTAACGTAGCTTGGGTGTTGACGGGCACATAAGTAAAGCCCGCCGATTGGGCTTGTGAAATCACTCCATTATAGGTCACAGACCCATTCGTCATACTGCTGAGCCCAGCAGCGAACGAAGCAGGTGTCGCGGTCGCTAGAGCACCGATGAAGACGAAAGTTCCGAGAAATATGATGCCTGCGAAAGTTAGCATGATTCTACTGTAGAGTCTGGGGGTTAAACTGGTGATCAGAATAGCGATGACTATAACGAAAAGTGTGCCGAGGAAGAGGTTTGTATTGCTACTAGCGAAACTTTGACCTAACGTGATCAATCCTGGGTTGTGCCAAATGTATCCCCAGGCCACAAAGACATCAGGCATGACAACTGCAGGTTCAGTTACAGACGCAGCTGCCAACAGGGCTATGAATGAGATGAACATCGCCCAGCCTCCAATGAATCCTAGAACTGGGTGTAGGCTTCGGCCTACCCAAATGTAGTCTGCTCCAGAACGAGGCATCTGAACCGAAAATAGGTAGTACAGCACTCCAAGAGGTATCATGAATATCAAGCCCATTAGCGCTGAGAGGACAAAGTCGGCTCCAGGGCCGTTCGGCGCAACATAACCCATCTGAGAGGAGATTCCGAACATAGTTGGGCCGGTTACGGCCAGGCTGAGAATTACAGCGTCGTACCAACTAAACGATCTAACTAAACCAGTAGCTTCCCTAAGGAAGGTCTTATGTTGCGTGGTCGCCATTATCTCACTGCTCGGACAGGTCGCCGAACGTTGTTTATAAAATCTACCAACCTAGAGCAGTTAGACCAGTTGTTACTAACGCTTATAGCCTAGAGAAAGTACCGCGCAATCTGCGGTAGAAATACCGTTGCTTGCCATGTCCTCCATCTAAACTTGACCAAATATCCCCGTCCGAACTCAACGATCTTAAAAGGAGAGTTGTTGATGCGGGTCAGGGACTGTTCGATAATCATCTCGTTATCTCCACGTTCGGAGTCGTGAGCGTTCGAATCCCGAACACGGACTATGTACTCATCACACCAAGCGGCTTTAGCAAGTCAAGGGTTCATCCAGACAATCTAATCGTAGTAGACTATGACGGGAAGCTGATTAAGGGTAATCTTAGGCCGTCTGTCGAAACGCCCATGCACACGTACATTCATCGCCATCGTCCCGACATAAACACTGTAATTCACACCCATTCTCCGATGGCGTGCGGCTTCGCCGCGGCAAACATGGACATTCCATGCGTCTCAGCGGAGCAAGCGTTCTATCTTGGTGGAAGAGTGCCGATCGTCAGAAAATATTCTTTGCCCGGCACAACGAAACCTGTAGAATTGGACGCAATTTTGAAGGCGCTTGAGAGAATCGATGCCGTTCTACTCCGCAAACATGGTGTCGTCGTTGTTGGACGAACTCCGGAGGAAGCACTAGACACTGCGATTGTGCTTGAAGATGTAGCGAAACAAGCCTTTTACTCAATGCAACTAGCCAAACCTAAGGAGTTCACAAAGAAGGAACTTGATTATCTACGGGTTTTCAAGAAAACAAAATATGGACAAACCGGCTATTTGCCACAACCATCCTAGTCACTATAGCAATAAGGCTAGAGTTGACATAGTTTGACTTACCTAGTCGCAATAGACGCTGGCACCGGAAGTGGCAGATGCGTAATTTTCGATTCAAACGGCAATCAAACGGCATTCGCTTCGCAAGAATGGTCACATCCATCCATCCCTGAATATCCCGGATCACAAGTATTCAACACGGATGAGAATTGGAAAATATTATGCTCATGCGTCAAACAGGCAATTCAAAAAGCCGCTATAAATCCCACCGAAATCGCTGGAGTAAGCGCAACAAGTATGAGAGAGGGAATGGTTCTTTACGATTCCGAAGGCCGCGAAATTTGGGCTTGCCCGAACGTTGATTCACGAGCGAGAAACGAAGTTACACAATTGGTCAGGAAGGGGCTCGCGAAGAAAATCTATTCACGGGCGGGAGACTGGCTCTCGATAACGTCTCCACCACGATTCCTATGGATAAGACGTCATCAACCCGAAATCTTGAAACGCACCTGGCATATGGGAATGATAAGCGACTGGATCATCTACAAGCTTTCAGGAAAATTTGTGACCGATCCATCAGCCGGTTCCAGCTCGGATTTATTCCAACTTTCCAAGAGAACTTGGTCAAATGAAATAATCGAATGGTGCGGACTACCGAACCGAATATTCCCTGACGTACTCGAACCTGGAACCGTTGTCGGCGAGGTTACGACGAAAGCATCCAACGAAACAGGATTGATCTGCTGACACAAAGGTCGTAATGGGTGGAGCGGACACACAACTCGCATTGATCGGGGTAGGCGCTGTGGACACATATTGCAGCACCACTATCGGAGGAACATTTTGGCAGCAAACCGTTGTAACAGAAAAACCACTCATAGATCCCAAAATGAGACTGCGAACTCTTTGCCACGCCGTCCCAGGTCAATGGATGACGGAAGGAATCGGATTCTACTGCGGACTCACAACACGATGGTTCAGAGACGCATTCTGCCAACACGAAAAAGAATTAGCTGAAAAAGAAAACGTTGACCCTTACTACCTCCTCGAGAAACAAGCGGCAGAAGTCCCACCAGGATCAAACGGAATCATTCCAATCTTCTCCGACACAATGAACGCGAAAAGATGGATGCACGCTGCCCCGTCCTTCATACAATTCGACATTGAACATCCAAACAAATCCGGCAAGAAAGAATGTTTCCGAGCAATAGAAGAAAGTGCCGCTTACGTTTCGTTAGGGCACATGAAAATTATTGAGACAATTGCACACCACAAAACAAAGGAAGTAGTATTCTGCGGTGGGGCATCCAAAGGCTTCCTCTGGCCCCAAATATTAGCTGACGTATTCGGAATCAGAATCAAAGTACCAATCGTAAAGGAATCTACCGCCCTAGGAGCCGCCATTTGCGCCGGAGTCGGCACAGGAATCTTTCACGACATCAAAACTGCCGGAAAAAACTTGACAAAATGGGAGAGAACCCTAGAACCAAACCAGAATAATCACGAAGAATATCAGGCCCTATTCAAGAAGTGGAATCAAGTCTACAATCAGATGTTGGACCTTGTCGAAGAAGGAATACTTCAACCCATGTGGCGTGCCGCCGGAACATAGTAGCTCAAATCATCTTCCGCAAATTGAGTGAAACACTAAAGTCCAAGTCTATATCTAGAGGAGCCGGGACTTGAGAGTACGTGACGACGACGATTCAAGAAGTATCGCAGAAAGACTTTAGCAATTATGGTCTTACTGCGGAAAAACTGACCTACATGCTTCGCAAAATGGTTCTGCTACGGAAATTCGAGGAGAAGATAGAAGAATTATTTCTCGTGAAAGGTGCGCTGATAGGCCCCTCTCACCTGTATCTGGGACAAGAAGCAATCGCGGTAGGCGCAATGACTGCGCTCGACCCGAACGATCTTACCGTTACAACTTATCGCGGACACGGCCACGCACTAGCGAAAGACGTCCCACCGAACCTGTGCATGGCCGAGCTGTTCGGCAAATCTACTGGAAACTGCAAAGGCCTGGGTGGATCAATGCACGTGGCAATTTATCCTAAAACAGGCTCCTTGTATGCGACCGCCATAGTCGGTAGCGGAATCCCCATAGCCGCAGGAGTTGGTTTCGGGTTAAAGCATAAGAAAAGCCAAAACATCGTGGCCACCTTCTTCGGTGACGGAGCAGTAAATACCGGCGCCTTCCATGAAGGCATGAATCTTATCGCCCTGTGGAAGTTACCCGTTCTACTCTACTGCGAAAACAATCAATACGCTATGTCAACTCCAGTGAGCAAAGCCGTTTCAAGCCGCAGCATCGCCGAACGAGCAAGAGCATACAATATGGAAACAGTTGTCGTTAACGGAAACGACGTCCTCTCAGTGTACGTCGCCACAAAAGATGCTGCTAAAAGGGCTAGAACAAGTTCACATCCCACATTCTTCGAATGCATCACATACAAAATGAAGGGACATGGAGTCTACGACAAAGGCGAATACCGCCCTCGCGAAGAAGTGGAAAAATGGTTAGCGAAGGATCCAATCAAAACATTCGAGAAAAGACTAATTGACGAAAAAGTGCTGACCGAGAACACGATTCAAGAGATTAAACAATCGGTTCAAAAAGAAATTGAGGACGCCGTCAAATTCGCAACCGAAGGCACGGCTTTACCATTCGATGAAATTCTGAATTACGTATATGCAGGAGACGATTAAATTGCGAGAACTTAGCTACGCTGACGCTTTACGGGAAGCATTAAGAGAAGAAATGCTTCGAGATCCAAACGTCATCTTGCTCGGCGAAGAAATCGGAGTCTTCAACGGCGTATACAAAGCCACGCGCGGATTATTGGATGAGTTCGGACCAGAACGAGTGAAAGATACACCCATATCCGAAATCGTAATCGCCGGAGCAGCAGTCGGTATGGCTCTGGTAGGATTGAAGCCGGTGGCCGAAATCATGTATATGGATTTTCTACCCATCTGCATGGATCAATTATGTACGCAGGCCGCGAAAATGCGATTCATGAGCGGCGGACAACTCAAAGTCCCTATGGTCCTCAGAACCCAATACAGTCTAGGTCGACAACATGGATCACAACACTCACAATTCACCCCAGCATGGTTCATGCAAGTACCAGGCCTCAAAGTCGTTACAGCAGCCACCCCATATGATGCGAAAGGATTGTTGAAAACCGCAATACGCGACAACAACCCCGTACTCTTCCTAGAATGTGGACTACTATACAGAACAAAAGGTCCCGTACCTGAAGAAGAATACACGATCCCGTTCGGGAAAGCTGAAGTAAAAAGAAAAGGCGAAGATGTAACAATCGTCGGCATCTCAAGAGTCGTCGGTGAAGCCATCACCGCTGCAACAAAACTTGAAGAGAAAGGCATCTCCGCAGAAGTCATCGACGTCAGAACGCTGCAGCCGTTAGACATTGAAACAATTATTGAATCAGTCAAACGTACATCACGATTGATAATCGCATGCGACGACATTAAAACAGGAGGAGTTGGAGCAGAAATATCCGCAACAGTTCAGGAATCCGCTTTCGGCTACTTGGACGCTCCAATCCAACGAGTCGCATGTGCTCTAACACCAATCCCATTCTCACCGCCGCTTGAACACATGTACATGCCGAACGCTGATCGGATCATCGAAACAGCGACGAACATGATTGGAAAGTGAATCATATGCCAGAAGTTGTAATGCCCCGACTCGACCCTGGAATGCAGAGCGGGAAAATTGTTGAATGGCTCAAGAAAGAAGGGGAACAAGTAAAGAAGGGAGAACCGATCCTGGTTGTCGAAGGCGAAAAGACAACCTTCGAAATAGAAGCACCTGAAAGCGGCCTCCTAACAAGAATCCTAGCAAAACCAGGAGACGATGTACCGGTAACACAGGCAGTAGCGATAATCGGCGAACCAACCACAAAACCCGAATCACCACAACAACAAACTACAGAGGTGCCCTCCTCGGAAGTTGCGGCTCGAACTCCAATCACACCACAACCCGCAAAACAACAAGTAATCGCCTCGCCGGCCGCCAGACGACTGGCTCAAGAACAGGGCGTAGACATATCACAAGTAACCGGCACCGGACCAGGAGGAAGAATAAGCAGCGAGGACATCATGGCTGCTGCTAAGAAAACTGCACCCCAAACTACAACTCAATCTCGAAGCCCCACCGTTTTAAAGCGAACCAAACTGGAAGGCATAAGGAAAGCCGTTGCAGAGAGATTATCCTACAGCGCCAGAAATACTGTAGCCGTCACCATCACAATGGAAACGGACGCCACGACGCTAGTTAGCCTGAAAGAGAAGGAAAGTCATATCGCGTTCACAGCATTAGCTGTAAAAGCAGTCGCAAAGTCGCTGGAGAAGCACTTAATCGTCAACTCCTCTCTCGAAGGCGACGAGATCGTAACATATTCTCAAATCAACGTGGCATTGGCAATAAACACTGACCAAGGCCTTGTCGCTCCAGCAATCCAAAACACCAACAAGAAGACAGTACGCGAAATCAACGCCGAAATCAACGAACTCGCCGAGAAGGCGAAAGCGAATCGACTAACCATTGAGAATCTAACTGGAGGAACGTTCACCGTGACAAATCTCGGCGCTTGTGACGTTGAATCATTCGCACCCATAATCAACCCTCCTCAGTGCGCCATCCTGGGGTTGGGCCGAATTGCCTACAAACCAGTCGCAGTCGGAGGTCAAGTAGTGGCTAAACCCACAACAATGCTAACCCTTGTCTTCGACCATAGAATCATCGACGGAGTTCCCGCCGCTCGCTTTCTACAGGAAGTCAAGCGCAATCTCGAGAACGCTGAAGGTCTTCTCTGAAAACCAAATCTAAAGTATTTTATCACCTCCAGCAAACAATTACGGCGTGAGATCGCATGAAAAAATCAGTCCCACCCGGCATGAGAATTACTCAGGTTGCGGTAGTCGTGAAAGATCTGCGCAAAACCATGGAAGCCTACCATAAAGCATTAGGATGGGGACCTTGGAGCGTCTACGAACATAAGCCTCCAACACTACACCACACTACATTACATGGCAAGCCAACCGACTACTCAATGATCGGAGCCGAAGTGCACTGTGATCCCATAGATTTTGAGATCCTACAACCACTCGAAGGCCCAAGCATATACAAGGAATTTCTAGAGCAAAAAGGCGAAGGCTTGCATCACGTATCAATGGTCAGCCCAACTGAAGACGTTGATACAGCACTAAATAATTTCAAGAAAATTGGTGTCGACGTCTTAATGAGCGGACGGCTCGGAGAGAGCATTCGTTTCTACTACATGGATACGGAACCGATCTTGAAAATGGTCGCAGAGACGGTTAGCGGTCACGCAATTTCGATGAAACCAAGCTACACTTACCCTTAAACGGGCAATTAGTTCGCTCGAAGCCCAACCTTCAAAGCCTTCCCTGCGCTCATCAACTGCAACGCTTCCTCCGCCTTCTCCAACCGCATCTCATGCGAAATTAACGGCTTAGTGGAAACTCTACCGGACACCACAAGTTTGAAGGCACGATCAACCGCAGAAGGAGTATGATGGAACGCGCCTTGAACCTGAAGTTCTCCATAATGAATTCTCCCAGCATCAAAAGATACAGCTGTGCCTGAAGAGCATCCACCAAAAAGAAGAACGATACCTCCTTTCCGAGTGAGGAGGTGAGAGGATTCCCAGGCCTCCTTTCTTCCGGCAGCTTCAACGATCAAATCCACACCTCTACCCTCAGTTAGACCGAGAATTCGATCGTGTACATTCTCGTTCTTTGAGTTCACTATAACGTCAATTCCGACTCTTGCAGATCCAGACAACCTGTCCGTGTGTGGATCACAGAGTATGACCAATTTTGCTCCGTGAAGATGCGCGAGTTGTGCGTGCAAGAGACCTATCGGGCCGCCACCAATGACAGCAACTGTTCCACCAGGTTCGAAATCAACGAGATCCCATCCATGAACAACACAAGCCAAGGGCTCCAAGCTTGCAACATTCTCCAACGGAACGTCATCGGGGATTACGAAAGTATTTTGCTGAACTATTCTGGCCGGTAAACGGACATATTCAGCATATGCTCCTGGCCAACTAAAACCGACCAAGCAATCGTCAAGATGCTCACAGAGATTAGGTTTTTTGATAGAACAGTAATAGCAACTGTTACAAGGTGCAGAGTTTGCAGCAACCACTCTCATACCTTCCTTAAATTGTTCAACCCCAGCGCCAACCTCCGATACGATTCCCGCAAATTCATGGCCAATTATCAGTGGAGGTTTCGCAAGCGGATGCCCGCGACGATACATTTTCACGTCCGTTCCACAAGTTACAGCCAAACTATTCTTCACGACCAATTCCCCCGATTCTGCTTTAGGAATTGGAACATCTTCTACTCGCAACTGTCCTGGCCCATAGAACCTAACAGCCAACATTCAAATCGCCTCAATGGAACGGTAGGGCTGGATCATGGATTCTCGACAATTACCTTCCCCGCATCCTCCGCGATACCGGCAACATGAAACGCGTCACTGATTTGACTAAGTGGGAACCGATGGGTAATTTGCGTCGACGGAGATATTCGTCGCTGTTGAATCAGATCCAGGGCCATCTGCATATCCGGCTCGGACGCAGAGTAACTTGAAAGAAAATTAATTTCTCGAATCCACATTCGGCTTACGTCGAACGTGAGCTGTGTGCCACGTGCCGGAGCTCCGAACAGAAGAATCTTTCCTCCTTTACGTACCGATTGCAAGGCTTGCTCTATTGCTTTTGGATTGCCCGTAGCGACCACGGCACAATCGACTCCCCTTTCAGTTTGCGCTATGATTAGATTCGGTACATCGTCTCTTCTAGGATCAAAAGTGCGGTTCGCACCGACCGTGATAGCCAAGTTTCTCCGCTTTTCAATCACATCAATCGCAAAAACCGGCGCAACTCCGTACAGTCTCAACAGTTCAACGAGCGTCAAACCCACAGGCCCCAAACCAAAAACGGCAGCAGTCTCACCAGCCTTAATCCCAACTTTCCTCAAAGCACGAATACAGCAAGCAGTAGGTTCGACCTGTGAAGCCGATTCAAAATTTAACTCAGACACAATACGATGAACCGCCCCACCATTTACGAGAATCTCAGACACCCGAAAAAATTCCGCAAATCCACTAGGCTCCAAGTGGCTCTTCGGATACGACTCACAAACCGTCTCAAACGAATTCTTACAATAATAGCAAGATCCACACGAAACATGATGATGCACAACAACTCTCTCACCAACCTCAATCCCTCTAATCGACTTCCCGACCCGTTCTACCACACCAGCCACCTCATGTCCCAGAACAGACGTGGTAACAGCATCCCCGCGCACCTTCTCAAGATCAGTGCCGCAAATCCCACACGCACGCATCCGAACCAGAATCTCCGCTTCACTAATAGTAGGAACTGGGAGATCCTGTAACTCTAACCCTCCATTCTGTTGAACAAAAGCGGCCTTCATCTCACCCTACAACCTACATGCCGAAAGACGTGAATCACGATCAAAAGGGTATAGTAAGCCCAACCA
>CAWKES010000039.1:0-17076 GCA_963848755.1 Candidatus Bathyarchaeota archaeon
CGGCCGGCGGCTTCGCGTAGATCATTGATGATCGCAGCGAATCGGACGAGGTTTTCGCCTCCCTGTCCGACCGAAGCAACACTTGTCTGTCGCCTGTCAGTATCTCCGAGTTCTTTCTTGATGCCCTCCTCGGTTTCTAGTACGTTATGACCCCAATATTTTGATGCGTCTCTCAGTTCAGATTTGCCGTTGTTGACGTAAAGCCATACAGGTGACTTCGATGCGCCTTCGAAGATGAAAGCATCGTAGCCGGATTGCTTGATTTTCGGTGACATGAACCCGCCGCTGAGTGATTCTCCCCATGCTAATCCTAATGGAGATTTGGCGCAAACGGTGAACCGGCTGTTGCCAGCGAATGGAATGCTACTTGCGACACCCGTAGCAACAATTAATTTGTTATCAGGCCCTAAAGGGTCTGTTCCAGGCTCCAGTTCTTCAAAGAGGATTTTTGCGGCAAGAGCTTTACCGCCTACATATTTTCTGGCTATCTCCTCCGACAGTGATTCTTCCGTAATTTTCCCAGTTGTTAGGTTGACTCGGAGAATTTTACCCATATAGCCGTATAACATGTAGTATCTGACAGAGTAATTGCTGCCAGGATTAATTTACGTTTTTGTTATTTTAGGTAAAGTGTCTGTCTGGGGCAAGAACTAGAGAACGTTCCCTCATTAAGAACGACCGGCAAGTCGGTGTGGTATCGGAGCATTTGAGTTGCGGTCAACGCCGGAGGATTTCTGCTACGTCAAGTCCATATTCTTTGCACGCATTTTCCAGCGTTTTCCAAGCAGCATCAGGGATAGGAATCCCTGTTTTCGACCGTTTCTCTTCTTCTCTGTATTCTGGTTCACCCGGTATGAGTATTTCTGTGAATCCTGGAGCGGTTGGTGAACTTTTCACTGATCTAATCAGTTTGTCGATTCGTTGTTTGAATGATTCCGATGGTACGAAGCTGCCAATGCTCAGGACGAGTATGAAGACTCCGTTCGTCAAGCCGTATGTGATCTCGCCGTCGCATCCAGTTCCTGTGAGGGCTCCTGCGAGAGCTTCTACGACTAAGGCGAGACCGAAACCTTTGTGACCACCGGCTGGGAGTAACGCGCCTGCGAGTTTGACTTGTGCCGGTGGTAGAGGGGGCTCATACAAGTCGGCGGGATTAGTGGATGGACGTCCTTGTGAGTCGAGTATCCATCCTTCTGGCAGTTGGACTCCTTTGTAGAGAGCAGCTCTAACTTTACCTTCCGCGGCGACACTTGTTGCGAAATCAACAACAATTGGTTTTTCAGCGTCTGCCGGTATTGCATAGCTTATCGGACTTGTAGCCAACACAGCTCGCGTCCCACCGTATGGTGCAACACCTGGGTCGCTGTTTACGGCGACAAATGCGATCATGTCATGTGGCAGAGCCATCTTTGAGTAGTCGGATAACCTACCGATATGGTTACAGTTGAATATCCCTGCTGCACAGGCCCCGGTCTTCTTCGCTTTGTCGATTGCCATCTGCATAGTCTTAGTACAAATTACCTGGCCGAATCCCCAATTTCCATTTATGAGCAATACTGATTCTTGTTCTCGGATGATTTCGAATTTTGCGTCGGGCTTGATTGTTCCCTCTCGTAAGCCCTTCATATAATTCAAAAGATTTGGGAAGACCCCATGCGAGTCAACGCCTGCCAAGTTTGATTCTGTCAATAATTTGCTTACGGTCTTTGCTTCTTCCTTCGTTGCACCAGCTGCTTCTAAGAGAGTTTCTGATAGGTTAGAGAGTTGTGAGCTTGTGAGTGTTGGCATACGATCTCAATCCAGGAGAGTAACTTCGAAACGTTAGGACGCAGGTGACATGAAAATTGTTGGATGCATATTTGTTAGCGTAAATCGTGAGGCACCCATCCCCTAATTCCTTGTAGGCAAGCTTTCGCTCCCATGGTAAGAAAGGTGTCATCGTCGTTTAGCGCACAAAACTGAAATCCTTGCGAAATGGCATCGTTGATGTTCTTGTCACTGCAGTGCATCCCGGGCGCTACGCCATGTTTCCTGCATGCATCCACGACGCTGGCTAGCGAGGATTTGAATTTGCTGTGTTGCTTTTCCTGAAAAATCCCGAGATTCAAGGATAGATCATCTGGACCTATGAAGGCCGCGTCTACTCCTTTTACAGATAGTATCTCGTCAAGATTATCGAGAGCTTGTTGACTTTCGATCATAACTACGACCAAGGTCTCTTCGTTAGCGGTTTTCACATAGTCAGAAATTTCCGAGTAATACCCCGAAGCTCGTCTCGGCCCGCAGCCTCGAATTCCTTCAGGTGGGTACTTACTCGCTCGAACCGCTTTGGTTGCGTCTTCCTTTGAATTCACCCATGGTACTACGATTCCGCAAGCACCCATATCTAATGCCCACTTGAAATATACCGGTTCGTTGATTGGAACGCGCACGAAAGGTAGGCAATTCAGGCTATGGCTCATCGATTGTATCATTCGCTGAACATCTGGCATAGTAAAAAGTCCATGTTCCACATCGAACACTAACCAATCAAATCCTAAGACCGACAATTGTTCTGATACGTCAGGGTTGTTCATCTCAACCCAGGTTCCGATCGAAGGTTTCCCTGCTCGCAATTTTTCTTTAACAAAATTCTTCAATATACTACACTTGCTTGGAATAAACGTCACATCATGCACAACTTACTTTTGTTTGTCGACGGTTTTCTTCCATTTCTTCAAACTGAACGATCGATCCTGAAAGAATGCTTTCTGTTTGTTCTCTCGCCTAATTAGTTCCTTTGCAAACTCCAAAACTTCTGGGAGCTTCCTCGCGGGAAATTTGCAGGCCCCGCATTGATCCATGTGGATTACGTCGCCTGGTGTTACACTCATGCTCCCTATCCTCACTGGAATATTTGCTCCTATCACGTGGAGAGGGCCGTGACCTGAAGTGAAGCCTGTTGCTAAATACTGAACGTTTTGCTCCTTAATTTCAATGTAATCTCTCATAGGTCCGTCAGTAACTACTCCGAGAACTCCAAATGCTTTGAATTCTGCGGTCATCATTCCACCGAACAGTCCACACAATTTCTCTAAGCCTGGCGTGTATGTTTGTCTGGCAGCTAGAATAATGGGTTTGGGCGTTGAGTCAAGATGTTCATAGAGCAACCAACGATCTGTTTCAAATTCAGGTTTCACGTCCGAGTACCATGCGGTTGCCGCGAATCCGCATAAAGGTCCCAACTCGGGATAGATGCATCTGATCGAAGTGTCAGTATAATATTCGCCGTGCCATGCGTCGTACAGCTTCAAGCATATGTCACTCTCTGGATATGTGGCTACGACATTGCAGATAGTTGCTGTATCGAATTGACGTAACTCTTGCATTATTTGCGCGTCTGTAAACTTGGGCATCGAATTCTCCGCACTTATCTGTCGTTACGACGTGTTCACTTTAGAAGATTTTGTTTAACAACATTCGATCAAGCTAGAAGTTGTAAGATTGAGTATGAAATACGATAAGATTATGGCAGTATGACTAAAGAATCGCCTCTCTCTTCATTCGAGAAGCGGGCACCGGTATCATATCCACTTAGTGCCGGAATTAGAGGACCGGAGCTTGTAGGTCCTTAACTGGCAAAATCATACAGAAAACGCCAGGGCATTAATCGCGTCCAGTATGATTGTTTCAGATCTTACTCCGTCTAACGTCGATCAGGCCGAAAGTTTACGCCAGAGCTCTTCCGCATCCTCTTTGGAGACTTCAACAGTATCTAGGATTGAGAAGAACATTTTCTTCTCACGCGCATACCGCTTCATTTCAACCGTGGCATTTATGAATTGTTCGTGAGTGATTCCGTAATCGCGTGGCCTGAACATCAAACCCATCTTATCCATTACCGACGCCACGTGGTCTTCCTCATTGGATTGGAAGTGAGTAAGAACAAAAATGCCTGTCCCAACCACTTCTCCGTGAACGAATTCCTTTCCCGTAAGGTTCTCCAAAGTATAGAAAAATATATGCTCGCTTCCCTCCTCAGGACGCGCTTTTCCTGCAAGAACCTGTAATCTGTTAGTTTCAATGTGTAATTCTACGAGCGTTCGAATTCCTTTTTCGGTAACGTTCTTGATCTCATCAGCAGCTGCGATAAGTCTGTCTAGTAAACGCTGTGACCCGGCAGCGATTTTTTCGTCATATGATTCTCCTCTTTTTTCGTGAGCCAGTTTCCAATCAAACAAGGCAGTTCTACATGAGTAAATATCGCCTGTACCAGCCGTGTTCAAGCGCTTAGGTGCAGCCTGAATTGCTGCGTAGTCGATGACTACCTTTGAAGGTGAGACATTGCCTGTATAATTTACTCGGCCATCTGGTTCTCTTACGGCCGCAGCGGGAGTAGCGTATGCGTTAACCGATATTATTGTCGGCACCAAGATTAGTGCGCAGTTGCGTTTCCAGGCGAAATACTTGGCTGCATCATTGGCCATGCCACCACCAATACCAATTACTGTTTCAACCTTAGGCAATTCCTTGACGAGACGGTCAAGGTAATCGTGCTTAAGCCCAGAAACCATGGTAATTGAAGCAGGCTTACCGCCGATTCTATCCTTGACTAGGTTCCAGGGTACATCCATGGTCATTACAGCATAGGATCCCAGAGAACCACCGATTCCGTCAACGCTTCCGTAAATATACTCAGTCATGAAACCTTATCCTTCCTGCACAAATCAATTTGGCGTTTACATACTCCGCATATTTCACCTATTTGCCTCAGATTGGCCTGTGAGAATATCCATGCTTTCACACACCTCGCAACAAATCCGTTCCCTTCGAGGAGGTCGGTCATCAGGACGGACTTCGTAACCTTTCTCCTTTCGTTCAGAATAGCGTCTGCGTGAAGGCCTTAATTTAGTCTTGAGTCCTGGCACAGCTCTGTACACCGCAGGTCGATAACGGATCGATTGCGCACGCTTAGCGATTCTGTCCGAATACTGCGAGAAGCGTCATCTTCCGCACATTTTCTTGTTCTTCTCACGACTGGTCGAAATCTAGATCCTGCCGCAATATTGGCAAACGCATTATTCTTATACCGTTTTTTCCCATCCCATTTTATGAATAAAGCTGACGGACTTCAGCGGATTCCGCGAATGAAAGCGATGGAGTTCCAATTCGACAGACAGATTACTCCAATCTTACGTGTGAAACCTGGGGAGACTTTCTTAGTTGAGACGGAAGACGCAGTATGGTGGATTGATCAGAACTCATGACAGACTTCCTATTCCAGAACATGTCCCTGGCTTACGTCCTGGGACTCTCTGGGGCAACCCCATGGCTGGCCCAATCTTTGTCGAAGGCGCAAGGAGAGGAGACCTCATTGCAATACGCATCGAAAAAATCGTAGTAGATGCGCAGGGCGTGACATGTATTGAACCAGGACTCGGGCCTCTCCAAGATTCAAATCGCTGGTCGGAATGCCGCGGTCCGTACACCCATATTATCAGGCATCTTGCGGGACCCAGTGGTACAACTCGTGACGGGAAAGGTGTATTCACTGATAGAGTAGTCTGGGATTTGAAGCCCTTTATCGGCACAATTGGAGTCGCTCCGGAACTTGAGATAGCATCAAGCGTAACGGGTCAAGGACCATGGGGTGGAAACATCGATTGCCGCGATATCAAAGAGAGATCGAAGCTTTATTTGAACAGCTACCACGACGGCGGTCTCCTGTTTGTCGGTGATGTGCATGGAAGTCAAGCCGACACAGAGTTTTATGGAGTCGCAGATGAAACACGTGCTGAACTGACATTAACATGCGAAGTGATTGAGAATAAGCGGATTCCTAATCCGCGTTTGGAAAAGGAAGATTCCATTATCACCTTGTGCAGTTCTCGACCGCTAGAAGATGCAGTTACTGGAGCTATGCTCGACATGATGGAATGGATGGTTACTGAATATGGGATTGGTCAAAGAGAGGCGTACATGCATTTGACTGTAAATCCAGATGTGAGAGTCCATGTCTACCAGATGGTTAACACTCCGCGAATGGCATTCACCGCGGGAGTAGAGATTCCCAAGACGTATCTCTCTTGAATCGAGGAAGATCAACACTTTCTGGTAGTTGCGTATAAGAATCTAATTTCACGATTTGAGCTAAATCGTAATCAAATGCTTGACGTCCCCGTTTGGCACGAAACAGTGCGGCCAATCGATTGTTGACAGAGACGTCATATTAGAGGAGTATATGAGAAGAGCTGCGATGAAGAATCATGCCTAGGCAATTCGCGCTCAGTCCAAAGAAGACTCCTCGAATCAGAACTAAATTCCGTAGGATTGTCACCGATATTCCCGCACCTAAATCTATCCCGATTTTGGAGGGATTAAGGAAGACTGAGCCGTTGTCCATGACTGGTCAACCACCAGTGGTTTGGGATCGCGCCATAGGCTTTCGTGTGTTCGATCATTGGGGTAATTGTTGACTCGATTGGTCAAGTGGCGTTCTTGTGGCGTCGGCTGGCCACGGTCGCGACGAAATCATTGCTTCCATCAAACAGGTGCTGATGAAACCACTGCTTCATAGTTATTGTTTCCCGAGCGAATATAGAGCTAAACTGACCAACAAGATAGTGAAGCTTGCCCCAGTTGGACTGAACAAATGTTTTCTTCTTACAACTGGAGCGGAGGCCGTTGAGTGCATTATCAAGATCTCACCGCTTTCGGACAGAAGATCGGCGGTTCGGACAAGAACATCATAGTCACCTTTAACGGTGATTTCCATGGTCGAACAATGGGCGCGCAACTCGCTGGTGGGTCGTCCAGACTCAAGGACTGGATCGGACCTACAGCGGATAAGGGGTTTGTTCAGGTTGACTTTCCAGGCGACATCCGTACCAAGGACACCTCGTTTGAAGGCTTTGTGAATGCGCTTGAGGCCAAGGGAGCTACCGTAGACAGGATCTGTTTGGTGCTACCGGAGACATTCCAAGGTGGCTCGGCAGCTTTCATGCCCATCGAATTCGCGAAGAAACTTCGCCAGTGGACGACCGCGAACAGAATTGTTCTGGGCTTCGACGAAATTCAAGCCGGCTTCGGTCGTTGCGGTACACTTTGGGGTTTCCAGCATTACGACGTAGTTCCTGACATCTTCTGCTTGGGCAAAAGTATCTCCGGCTCGCTTCCACTCTCAGCGGTAGTGGGCAAACAGGAACTTATGGATCTCTTCTCTCCCAATTCGATGACAAGCACCCACACCGGCAACCCAGTCTGCTGCGCGGCGGCACTAGCCAGTATTCACATAATCCTCAAGGAAAAGCTGATTCAGAAAGCAGCCAAAAGGGGCAGAATGCTTCACGAGGGACTTAATCGTGTTCGGGATAAGTTTCCGCACAATATTGCTGCCGTGCAAGGGCGCGGTATGGTCGCTGGTGTGCACATGGTTAAACCTGGCGGGAAAATGGAGCCTGACTCGGAGGCTGCGTTCGATATCGTCGAGCGCTGTGTGGAAAGGGGGCTTCTGATGTTTGCGCCTGTGGGAGTTGGGAGTGCTACTGTGAAGATTTCGCCACCACTAGTAACTCCGAATGAAGCGATCCTAGAAGGGCTTGCGGTCTTTGAAGAGGCCATAGAGGCAGTGGTAGGCAATTGATGATAAGCTCCCGAATCTGTGAGTGGAGACTATTACGGGATCTGGTCACTGCAATAGCGAGTACAGGATAACTGCATCTTCACGTCAGCATGTTACCTTTCGTCAGCTATGGTACCGTCTCCAAGGATCTTTAGTCTCTGGTTACCATGGTCCTGTGTGATTCGGTGGTAATTGAAAACCACAATGCAGACAGTTCAGAAATCCTTGCAAATTGGTACTTAGCTTCAAGGTACATTGCAATTTGCGTGTATGTCGCATTTGTTATCGAGGCTCACATCTTATATATTCCTACGATGATGCCAGTGGAGTATGGCTCAGAGACCAACTCTATTCGTAAGAGACGCGACTGGACTTGTGCGTTCCCTTTCTGCTTTCGATCTCTTCAACCTAGCATTTGGCCAAATAATGCCAGCGGTTGGAATCGTTTTCATTGTATCATTTACTCCGTTCGCTTTCCCCCAAAGCAACATGTTTCTGGCTTTTCTCATAGTGACTCCGTTGGTTGCTTTAGGTCCCGGTTTGATTTATTCAATGCTCGCGGCTGCAATGCCCCGCTCTGGGGGTGATTATGTCTACGTGAGCCGGGTCATCCATCCGGCCCTAGGGTTTATGACGAACTGGTTGTTCACTGTTACCGTATACAGTTTTATTGCAACGGCTGGTTTCATTTTTTCATCAACAGCTTTGAACGTGTTTTTGGCCACAATCGGCATGATGACCAACAGTCCCTGGCTTGTTACCGATTCAACGTGGTTTGCGACAAGTACTGGTGAATTGGTCACGGGTACCGTGCTAATCGGTGGCGTTATGTTGCTGCTGGTTTACGGAAGAGCAGTATGGAAGTTCATGAAAATCCTTTTCGTCATCGTAATGGCTGGCACTATCGTTAACATTCTTTATCTGATGTCGACCTCACAGTCAGCATTCGTCGCTGCTTTCAACTCTCAATTTGCTTCCAGTGGGTTTACGTATGCTGGGATAGTTCAAACGGCGACAAAGAATGGATATCAACCCGGATGGACATGGTCGGGCACCATTGGGGCATTAATTTACGCGATGGGCGGGTTGGTCGGGTTCAACTTCTCCGCGTATTCGGCGGGAGAAGCGAAGAACTCCTCAAAGAGCGTGCCCATCTCTATCATTGGAAGCACACTGATCGGAGGCGTATTATTCGCACTTTGGGCGTTCGGAATTTACAACGCATTCGGCTACGACTTCTTCTCCTCTGCGAATTACCTGGTTAACTGCTGCTCTTCTACCGTTACCTTACCTTTCACCGCCTCCGTGAACGCTCTCTTCACATATCTGCCAGGTCAGAATCCTGTGATTGAACTCCTCGGAGCTTTAGCGTTCGGCCTCGCATGGATTTGGTTGACACCTACTGACTTCATTCCAGTCGTAAGGAACATGTTCGCATGGGCCTTCGACAGAGTCGGACCATCATGGTTAGCGGACGTGAATGAAAAGTATCATACACCCATAAAATCGATCATCCTCAGTGCTGCACTAGGCGAAATATTGCTAGTGCTCGCCATCTACACTACCGGCATCTCACTAGTCTTTGCAAACGGCGCAATTCTCATTAACTTCGCTTTCTTGCTTACGAGCATCGCAGGCATACTCTTCCCGTTCAAAGCGAAGAAGATTTTTGAACAGTCACCCGCCTGGGTACAGAAGAAGATCGCAGGACTGCCACTGGTTACCTTGGTTGGCTTATTCTCCGCCATTGTTGAGTTAATACTTCTCTACGGTGGCTTATCTAATGCCGTCATAGGTGGAGCGCCCGCTTCCTATCCTTTCAGCGTTGGTATTGCACTAAGCGGAATAGTCCTATACTACATTGCTAAAGCGTACCGGAAGAGGCAAGGTATAGACCTCACAATGGTATTCAACGACATCCCACCCGAATAATCTACATTCCCTCGACGCATTTCACGAACTAAGGCTATGTGGCAGCCGACCACATTTCCTAGGTAATACTCCGTCATCGTATAGCTCACAACTTGAGGTAAATAGTATTCGAGTATACGAGAATGGGTTGTTTAGCATCATATTCGTATGTAAGTAGTTCAGGTCACAGCTCTTGAGATGTTTTCGTTGTGTGGCAGATACTCCAGATCGAATATGATTTTCTTCGCAGAACATCAAGGGCCGCCATAGAATTTGCTATGGTCTCTACGAACGCTAGAGTTAGGGCACTCTTAATTTGATGAGTTGTAGCTAGATATTCGACGAGTAGACGTGCCGTTAATCTGGGTCTTACGATAATTGCGTAGAGTATGTAAGCGGAAAACTTTCCTGTGACTTGGCGGATTTGGTAATGCCCAGCGATGATGCGGCGTCGCTGCTTAATATAATCGCCGAAAGTCTGTGGACCGTAAACGTCAACTTGTGAATCAGAAACGAACTTTATCGTGTAACCTTGATTCTTGGTTGCTACCGCAAGGTATGCGTCGTCGTTTACCATATCCCCAGGGATTTCGTGAACTAATCCCGACCTGATGCAAAATACTTCACTAGCGTGCATTAAGATTCCTCGATGGTTCAGCTGTTCCAGTTGCCAATTATGAAAGCCCCATAAAGTTTCTATCACGCCCCTGATCGGCGCGCTACCTCGTCTAATGGGGCTAGGTTTACCACATGAAATACCAATAGCAGAATCATCCATCGCCCCCACCAAGGCCATCAAGCAATTTGGTTTAGGTGTCACGTCGGCGGATAGGAAGATGATATTCCTTCCTCTGGCTTCAGATAGAATCCTATTTACTGCACGAGCCTTGCCCAGTCTTGCACGTTCTTCAATTAGCCTAACCCGCGAATCTCTCTTCTCGACCTGTTCCACGATCCGCGGAGTGTTGTCCTGACATCCCGAGCAAACGACGATGATTTCTGCATCATAGGGAAGGTTTTGTCCGTCAAGGATATTACTCAACAGTTTTCCTATATTCCATTCCTCATTGTAGGCGCAGATTCCTACAGTTAAGGACACCAAACCCGCTATTCTCCGATTTCATTCGACGGTGCGGATGCTCGTTTCTTGTCTCCAGAGTTGTTGCAACCATCGGTACAGATTCGAAACATACATGCAGGAATGCCTGTTCATCACTTGATCGAAGACTCGAAATTCTTTACCCTCGGACTTTAGTTTAGTATTGGCGATATGACTTCGGATCTTCAGGTAGCGCGGCGAGGAAGACGAACGCTACGCCGTCAGCCCATTGCAAGAAAAATGAAAACCTTTCCTGAGCTACTCTGCCCTTGTCTGATAATTCAGGGTCATGTAGTTCACTAATTTTTGAAATGTATGCTGTTTTGTGAACGAGTTTGATCCATTCGTTACCTTCAAGGATTTGTTTGTACTTTCGAGTCCCAACCAAAGGTTGGGCTTTAAGGAGCTCACGTGCGAAGAGAGGAGCGAATTTACTCTTCGAGGATTCTTGAAGGAAACCTATATCGTCATGCACGTAACTCAAACAGAACGATAAAAGATCGGCGTCTCGAATTCGCAGCAATTTTCCCAATCTGACCAGGATCAAAGCTAGGGATAATGAAAGCCACAGTCGATCATGCTTAGTCACTATGAACAAGTCAATATCATCCCATTTGCGTGCGCTACCGTAAGCAACGCTTCCGGTCACAGCGACCATCTCAATCCAAGGAACCAGACGAGATAGTGTGCTAGCGAATCTTGAAGCTGATTCAAGTTTTGCAGCCGAAAATAATTTTCTTTTTGCCCGTGAGACTATTGACTGAGAAATGTCCGTAAGCAAATAGCGGTCGCGCAGAGTGAAAGGTAAGTCAATTGCACGTTCGGTGAATAACGCTTTCACCTGATCGCCCGTTAAGTTTAAGCCAGGTAGAAAATATTCTGCGACTTCGTCTACCGTAAACGGAAAGTCTAACCACGAAGAAATTCTGAATACCTGCTCAAGCTCGTCTCGAACAGTCGTAGTCGAGTTATTCATCCAGAGAGACGGATCAAGCTGATACTGACTGTTCAATATCTCGCCATGAATGTAACCTACTACGCATATAGTAATAGCTAATTTAAATCTGAAGGTTCGCTTAGTTTTAAATGTGACTGCTTCGGCCGACAAAATGATTCAAGCGAACGTGAAAAATAGGCAGACTCAGCTGTTGAATTGGACATACAGGAACAACTTGCCAGTTACTCTTATTAGGGTTCAGAAAAGATTTGAAAGAAAAACGGGAAACAGTACGGCTACGGTAGCCGGTACTGTTTTCATGAAACCAGTTATGACGCGCCGGGGCCGAAGGTTACCGTATTGGCGATAGGTTCTGTCATCTGCCCCGTCCAAACGGGGTCGACCAAGAAGCCAGTAACCACTCCTGTCTTCCAGACTAAGGACCCGCCCCATGGCAACCACAGACCAAACGTGCCCAGCCATGCATACGGAGCATCATTGTAGATTTGAGCTTGGGCCGCTGAAACGAGCGACTGCAGGTAAGGGGTGTTCGTACTATTCGTGAAGAAAGCGTTCACCGCCTTCTGCACGACTGGGTTGTAGTACGCTGCGTAGTTACCCCAAAGCGATTGGTTGCTTACGAACGTGACCCAGTAGTCTGTTGGAGTAACCGTTGCTGGCCCCCAGCCAAACCCGGAGTTCACGAACTCAAGCTGACCAAGTTCTGCGGCATTCGCAACGTTGGTCTGATAGTTCCCAAGCTGTGTATTGTACAGACTTGGCTGTATGACCTCAATATTCACAGTGATTCCGATGGCTCCAAGATCGGATTGCATGACCTGAGCCGCGTTAGTGCAGACTGGACATCCCGACTGCACCCTTAACAGGAAGGTGGGCATGTTCGCAATATTTGCCTTCGCAAGAAGTTGCTGCGCTAAGGTTACATTATATTGGTATGGCGCGAAGTTGCCTAGATCGTAATAGTCCTTCCACCATGGATATTCAGGACCAACATAAGGTGTCAGCTCTCCCAAGTATGCTCCGGCAATCGCAGTATAGTTAAGCGCATGCACTATCGCCTGCCTGACAAGTGTTATGTTTGTCGGGTAATCGTGAGTGTTTAGGCCCAGCAACGCAACCTCCCCATTCCACGGCGGATTCTTCAACCACGAATACGTCTGCGCATTTGAGGTTACAAGATTCCAGTCGGGTGTCAATATGTCTGCAACTTGGACTGCTCCGGTGGAAAGGTCGGTGTACCTAGCAACGTCATCAGTTTTGTAGTAGAAGACAACGTTCTTGGCATGTCCTGGATCAAATAACGGTTGCTGCGCAATCTGATCAGCAGTCATGTTTGCGCCCCAATAACTAGGATTCTGGGCAAGCTTCACGTATGAGCTCTCTGACATACCGTTGAACACGTAGGGACCAGTTCCGGGGATCGGGTGCTGGTTGAAGTATGAGTTGAAGGCTGCGGCTGTACCGAAGCCTCCGTTTTCCAAGACCCATTGGACATCAAACATTAGGCCGTTGTATACTACAAGCGCACCCGGGAACCACACGAATGGAGCAACTAACCGGAAGACAATCGTATATGGGTCAGTGACGTAAATTGGCCAGTTTGAATTCGTCATTATACTCATTAGAGCTGGAGACGGATTAGCAAGCCCACTTTGAGTCATCAACGCAATTGTAGCAGGACCGAACTTGACGTTTGACATGTCCATAAGGGCGTAAGATTCAAGCCACGCTGAACTGTTACCTGAGAGGTAGTAGAAGCCATATTCTTCAGCCCACACTTGATAGGCGTTGAATGGATCTCCGTTCGAGAACTGCACATTGTGCTTCAGACTGAATGTGTACGTCATGCCATCTGGCGAAACCGTCCAAGTGGCTAGACCAGGAAGATACTGGACGATTCCCTGCTGGAACTCGGCAGACATATTCATAGTCACTAGTGGTTGGTAAACCGTGAAGGCCAATGGATTTGGCCATGGGATCTCGCTGATCGAATAGAGTTGATTCAAGTCAGATAATGGCCAATAGGCCACGTCGATGGACAACGTATTCACGGTGCCGGATGTTGGAGATGTTGCACTGGTAGATACTTGAGAAGGAGTAGGAGTGAGTGATGTATAGTAAGCTACTCCTATGATTCCTGCAATTACGATTACTCCAATTAATAATCCGGCTTGTACACGAGATATTGCTTTTCGAGTGAAACTTGACATAAAATTGCCTAACCAACATCTTCCTCTCAACGCTATTTAACACTTAGCAAAATTTCACCTCGGAAATGCAAGCAAAAATTATTAATATAGCAGGGAATGGCGGCCCGCGTTTTTCATGGGCCTTAGTCGTATTGACCTATGCTGTCTTCTCGACAAAATGGCAGGCAACAAAGTGTCCTGGTGATATTTCTCGTAGCTTAGGATTTTCAGTGGAGCAGATGGTCTCTGCGTAGGGACAGCGTGGATGGAACTTGCATCCGGAGGGAGGATCAATCGCGCTGGGTACTTCGCCTCGTATTTCAGCCTGCAGCAGGTTTCTTTTCCAAGGGTTAGCGATCGGTGCTGACGAGATTAAGGCAATTGTGTACGGGTGTCGGGGCTTTGCCATGATTTCGCTTGTCTCCCCGTACTCGACGACTTCACCCGAGTACATGACCGCCATGAAATCCGACAGGTACTCGGCTACGGCAATATTATGCGTTATCAGCAAATAGGAAAGGGTGAATTCTTTCTGAAGGTCGAGGAGTAGGCGTAGAATTTGAGCCTGAACGGACGCGTCAAGCGCACTGGTTGGTTCGTCCAGTATGACGAGTTTTGGTTGCAGTCCAATCGCACGTGCTATTGCGACTGCGTTGTTTTTGTCCTCCGCTGAGTTCGCGTGGTAATCGATCCGCCATGTCCTCGGATAGACCTACGGCCGTTAGGCCTCTTTGAATCGCGACGGCGATAGCGTCTTTACTCCAACCCATCAGCCCGTAGAGCGGTTCACCAACCGTATCGCCGACGTTAATGTTGGGGTCTAGAGATGAATCGGGATCTTGGAAGACTATTTGCAGATCTCTGTATACTTGTTTCGGGTCAGTTTTTCCGTTCACGATGCTCTTTCCATTGAAAACTACATCTCCGCTTGTTGCCTTTGTGAGCAGTGCAATCGTTCGCACTAAGGTTGTCTTCCCGCATCCGGACTCTCCCACTACAGCCAAGGTAGTTCCTTTCCAAATGGTTATGGATACGCCGTCCACGGCACGGACGAATTTCTTGACCTTTGAGAATGGGTTCGCACGTTGAATCGGGAAGTATTTTCTCAGATCAACTGTTTGTAGGATGGCTTCCATTTTTTTCACCGTACAGGTAACATGCTACTTCGTGCTTTTCCAGTCCCTCGAGGCGAGGTTTCTTCTCCGAACAGGTTTTCATCACGTAAGGGCATCGTGACACATACTTGCAGCCAATCATGCGAGTTCTAAGGTCGGGCACGTTGCCTAGAATAGGTTTCAGATCGACTTTGTTCTTCGATCCGGTTGGGAGACACGAGAGAAGTCCTTGGGTGTATGGGTGGAGTGGCTTAGAGAATAGATCAAATACATTAGCGGTTTCCACAACATCGCCGGCATACATTACGGCGATTCTGTCAGCCACCTGACAAGCAACCGCTAAGTCATGCGTTATGAGGAGAACGCTTGTGTTCACCTTGTCCATAAGCTCCTTCATGAGCTTCAGCACTTGCGCCTGCGTCGTAACGTCCAGTGCGGTGGTCGGTTCATCCGCAATCAATAAGGCGGGTTCCTGCGAAAGAGCCATCGCAATCATGACCCTCTGCCTCATACCCCCTGAGAGTTCGAATGGATATCGGTCAACTACTTGGTCCGGATCAGGAATCCTAACAAGCTTCAGGGAAGCGATTGCTTTCTCTCTCAACTCTCCACTGATTTTTCTTTTTGATCGCGGAAGCTTAGAACGTCAGGTGGGACAGCCTTGTGGGTTTTTTGCATGATGTCCGAGTTAACTGGAGCCGTGGCCATTCTCCCGTTGTCTCTTGATCTGGATCGCTTCTGCGATCTGATCTCCGACCTTGTATACGGGATTAAGGCTGCTGAGCGGTTCTTGGAATATCATCGCGATCTGCGTTCCCCGGAACTCTCTCATGGCTTTTGGTCCGAGGTGCACGAGGTCTGTTCCTTTGAATTCGATTACTCCCTGCGAAACTAGAGCAGGAGGAGTGGGAAGGAGACCGATCAGTGCGAGTGCGAGTGTCGATTTTCCGCATCCAGATTCTCCTACAACCCCCACCAATTCGTTTTCACTAACTTCAAGGGTTACGCCATCGAGCGCTGTGACAGTTCCTCCTCTCGATTCGTAGCAGACACTCAGGTCTTGCACGCTAAGCAATCTTGTCAATTCATCTGACCTCTAGGGCATCGCGGATGCCGTCTCCTAGTAGACTAAAACCTACTACCACCAGAGAAATTACGAACCCGGGTATAACGGGGAGCCAAGGTGCAGTGATTAGATAGTCTTGATAGGTGCTCACCATTTCTCCCCAATCGGGTTGTGGTGGTCGGACTGATAGTCCTAGATAGCTCAATCCTGAGTATACCAGTATCACGGTACCGATGTCAAGCGTTGCGTAGACGAGCAGGGTAACAAGAATCCCCCTCAGCACGTGCTTGAAGAGAATCTTAGCCGTTCCTGCGCCAGATAGCCTGGCAGCCTCAATATAGTTCTGATGTGTTACTCTCAGAGCTTCTCCTCGCGCTAGTCGAGCGTAGGGTGGCCACCATATTATCATCAGAGCGATCATCATATTGGTCACACCTGGACCCAGGCTTATCGCTATCGCCATTGCAATCACAAGTGCGGGTAGAGCAAATATTACGTCAGTGAATCTCATCAAAGCCTCGTCAAAGAGGCCCCCACGCAAAGCTGCTACTGAACCAATTATTGCTCCAGCCGCCAGAGCAAAACCCACTACGACAAGACTGACGGCCATGTCGTTAGGCGTCGCTACTATGACGCGACTAAACAAATCTCGCCCTTGAAGATCCGTACCCATCAGATGAGCAAGCGAAGGAGCAGCGGCTATTGGGCCTACATTCTGCTGTAAGGGGTTGTAGGGAGTTATCTGGACTCCGAACAGCTTAGACACGGCGACGGCTACGGCTATGAGTAGAAACACGAAAACGATTATGCTTCCGATTATTGCTTCTTTGTTTCTTCGCAGCAATTGGAGTATACCGAGAACTTTCTTCCTAAAAACTAATTTCACAGTCGACTCAACCTAACCTCACTTGTGGGTCAACGACGCCGTATAATATGTCAGCAATCAGATTCGTGATTACAATAATAACAGCGTATACCATTGTGGCTCCAAGTACGCCGGGATAGTCTTGTGCGGATAACGCAGTTACAAGGTACTGTCCCATCCCTGGGTACGCAAATACGTTCTCAACAAATATGGTTCCTGTAATTATGAAAGTGACCATTAATGAGGAAATTGTAACTACGGATATCATCGCAT
>CAWKES010000040.1:0-22988 GCA_963848755.1 Candidatus Bathyarchaeota archaeon
ACTCTTGACGACGCTTGCCGCTGAAGGTATCGAAACGGTGCCACT
The DNA here is from genome assembly GCA_963848755.1 of Candidatus Bathyarchaeota archaeon. Taxonomy (GTDB): domain Archaea; phylum Thermoproteota; class Bathyarchaeia; order 40CM-2-53-6; family 40CM-2-53-6; genus FEN-987. The sequence continues at coordinate 46 of CAWKES010000040.1, forward strand.
TGGGAACACTCGGGATGGTCATGGAAAGTACGCTAATCACCTAACTAAGGGCGAAGTGAACGTAGTGATTGGATGGTTGCACAAGATCATGCCGGCTGAGGAGGAACGTACTTCATTGCTACCGATTATGCTCGAAAACCTTCTTGGAGCGTGCAGGGTGCACAATATACCCGTTCTTCTAACTGTGCCTGCCAATCTACACGATAAAGTCAAGAAGCTTCTGAGTGATGTTGGACCAAACATCCATATCGTGGCCCCAGAGCAGCTTGAAGCCACTATCAGAAAGTATCTCTAGACGCTAAGCGCTAAGCCTGCGTTGCTAGCTTGCTAAAGCGTTAACCCAATTTTCTGCAGATTCAATCGTTTGGCTAATGGTGTAACGTTTGTCTTATACCATTTACCGAAGTTGATCTGTGCGTCTTTAAGCGCAGCTTGGAATTTTGGTTCTCTAGATGCTGCTATGACAACCGCAACAGTCGCAGCCGCCAAACTCACTAAGCTGATTTTTTGGCTTCTTTTCATTATGTTTCGCTGGTTAACTGACTCAGTACTATTATCTCACTATAATGTCATAATTTGTGTTGAAACCGCAGTTTTAATCTCATCATAATTTCACATCTAGTAAAATTATGACCGCTTACGTCGACCATAAGGCCCAGAACCAAATTCCCACATCCTAAATTGTTCGTCTTAACTCGTAAAACTCCGATCGCCGAGCTCGAATACAGAATTCGATTGTCAAGGCTATGTTGACATGCTACTGTAAATGAGGGGAAGCTGCTGGTTCGTATTGGACTAATTTATTCGCTCAATGACTTTACGAGAATTGTCCACCGTAGCTTGTGAGGCTATGGTGTGCTTGCGTTACGCTAGGTTACTAGTGACGGTTTTGTTCGTGTTTATTCTGCCTAGTGTTGCCATACATCCGTCTGTTCATAGTCCGATGGTAGATGCGATCTTTGCGCCATCGTTCTCCATGCCGCTTACTCCGCGAATGCCTGGAGCTACTGTTCAAGCAGCTCCAATCTCCGGTATCCATCGTGTTTTGGTCGTCGCAGCATACTTTCCAGACGTCAACTACACGGTAAGCACTGACACGTTGCGACAGGAATGGTTCGGGTCAAATGGAAGCTTGGCAGCTTACTATTCACAGATTTCCTATGGCACATTCAAATTGACTGGGGATGTCGTAGGTTGGTATAAACTTCCATATGTTGAATCCCATTACGGTATGAGCTGTAGAGCGATCAATGACGCTGACTGTAGCGGCACGGATCAGTCATTTCAGATCGCTAACGACGTTGTGTCGCAAGCAGAGAAGGACGTTAACTTCAACAATTATGATTACTTCGTCTTCGTGCATTCCGGATATGGTCAGGAGTCCAGCGGTGTAAAGAACGACGTATGGTCGGTGACATATATGGGCGGGATTGACGTCGTAACGAACATGAGGACGCTTTATACGTTCTCGATAGTTGCGGAACTTCAAGCTGATGGTGCGTCTCCCCTCGGGGTTTTCTGCCACGAATTTGCTCATCTTTTGAATATTCCAGATCTGTTCAACACGAACACTGGGAAAACCATTCTAGGACCTTGGACACTGATGGATGCGGGAACATGGAACGGTAATCCGCCGGGATCAAGCCCTGCTCACTTGATTGCGTGGGGTAAGATTCAGTTAGGTTGGATTACCGGCTCAATGCTCGCCTTCGCGAATTCTGGCCAAACGAAAACTTATACCATTGACCCTACCGAAGTCCCGTCAAATAATGTGCACGCAGTTGAAGTGCCTGTAGGAACTGACACGGTAGTCTCGCAGTCAGGCACTTCAAGCCTTGCTCAATATTATCTAATCGAGGTTCGAGCGCCAATAGGATTCGATACCGAACTACCCGCCACTGGCGTGCTCATATCCTACGTGGATAACACTGCCGTCGTTGGTAGAATTCACATTATAGATGGGCACCCATCAGTTCCTGGATTACAAGACGCCGTATGGATCACTGGGCAAACATTCACCGATTCTAAGAACGGCATCTCTATTACCGTAAACAGCAAGCAAGGTGACAGTTACCAGGTGACCGTAAATCGAGGCGGAAGCCAACCGCCACCACCGATACAGAACCAGAACCAGACATCATATGTCGATCTAGCCGTAACTGGCGTGAACGCTCAACCCTCAGTCGTCACCCTTCCCAACACGACCGTTACGATCACTGTGCAGATCTCAAACCTCGGGAACCAAAATGTTTCAAATGTGCCCGTAGAAGTTGACCTGGACAATAGCGTCTATACGAACCTGCAGGTAAGCGTAGGGGCTGCCGCGTCGACTGAGGCAAACTTCACGTGGACGTCAACATTAGGTAACCATGTCTTCCGCATCGTTGTTGACCCAGACAATACGTTGAACGAAACTAACAGAGCGAATAACATTGCTACATTCAACTTGAGTGTTGGACCAACACTCACAATTAACGTGCCGTTGAACTTGAGTGGTGCAGAGAACATTTGGGTTTCTGTCAATGGTGTGAAGTATAACATGACCGCCGGTCAATTGCAAACTGGTGTCTCCACGGGAAACATTACCGTTGAAATTCAACCCGACGTGAACATGTCAAGAGGCATTAGGCAAGTGTTCACAGGATGGTCAGACGGTAGCTCAGCTAACCCTCGTCGAATCGCAGTCACACAAGACATGACACTTCACGCAAACTATGCTACTCAATACTTGCTATCTATCGATTCAAACGGGGGCTCAACCACAGCAAGCGGATGGTATCTTCCGAACACGAGAGTATACGCGTCCGTAACGAATCCTTCAATCGTGCAACCTAACTACGTTCGCTTGGCCTTCAACGGTTGGACTGGCAATTTGACCAGTGCTTCACCTTTCTTAGAGGTTAACATGACCAAACCTGTGTTCGTGAAAGCGAATTGGACGACGCAATATTACGTAACGATAGTTACCCCGGTCGGATCTCCGGTCGGAAGTGGCTGGTATGACGTTGGGCAGATCGTCACTGTGGGCGTAAAATCTCCAATCGTCCAGAACCCGAACGGTGAGAGGTTCGTATTAACAGGCTGGAATTCGTCTACACTCGGGAACAACCCAACATCGCAGATTACCGTGAACGCCCCTGCAGCTCTACTTGCAACATGGAAGACGCAGTATGAATTGACCCTCCAATCAGCATACGGTAACCCAGACGGCGCTGGTTGGTACGATGCTGGCACAACTGTCCCGGTCAACATTCAACCGCTAGTTAGCTACTCGAACTCAACAAGACGGATCTTCACAGGCTGGACAGGAGACTACACTGGACAGGCAACCAACGTAACCGTTCAAATGTATTCGTCAAAAGCAATAACAGCCAACTGGACGACTCAGTATCTGGTGACCTTCACGATCACCGGACTTTCGAACTCTACAATGCTCGAGCTTAAGGTAAATGACATGTCCTACCCGATTTCAGGCAGCAATAACGTCCAAGCTTGGTACTCAGCCGGATCAACAATAAATCCGATCATCAACCAGACCGTAACATACTATGTCTTCGCATATACCTTCGCAGGATGGCACGACTCGAATGGCGCTATGGTTCACACGCCAATAATCATAAACGGCCCAGAGAGCTACACAGCGCAGTATACCTTGGGTGGTCTACAGTTGGACTACAAAACAAACTTCTTGTCACCCATGTTCGATGTTCACGCTTCGAGAATACCTCAACCAGTCTCTTTCTATCTCGATGGAAACTATCTCAATAATCCGCCGGTAATCAGCAAGCAAATCCACTAATCGACTGGTAGAGAATTAGGAACTCACGGTGAAATGAAGACAGGCGCTACCCGCTGGGCCGATACTGCTCACATAGACGCCGTAATCACCGATCGCAGAGTCGCGGTGGGAATTGCCATCGAGAAGCTGCCGTTTGATGATACAAACGAGACTTTTGAATAAAAAATTGGATCAACACAGGCGTACAATGAATTAGCGTAAAGTGCGTTGTACGCGGTTCCATCTACTTTAGCGAAACCTTCTCCTGAAAAGCCGGTTGCAGTAACTCGGATGAACGGAGTGCCCCTCGTGATGGTACTTGCAGAAAGTGTTGCAACAAATGCGTAAACATTTCCAATGGTGAATGTAGCGGCAAGGACTATTATGGATGTCAATGCGACTGTAAGTATGATTCGTTCTCTTTCCTTGTACGCCATACTCACTCGCCGCGGCACATTCAAGTTTAGTCATGTTTACCTATCAACGTATCAGACGCGAACTGTCATTTTGGAGATACGTGCGGTTCTCGAATTACCGTAAATTTGTTCTCAAACGTGGCTCCAAGTAAATCGACGATATGCATGGAAAAGTACCTCGGTTAATGGAGGAAGCGAAATCTAGTGCTTGCTGGATTTATCGGGTATGGGAAAATTTCACGCATTCATTCGGAGGAGCCGTTTTCCTGCTACCCCTAAACAATCAAGTGGGATCATGAATCCCACAACCCAGTTGGGTTGATCGACGATTTCATGTATCCTCAGGTCGCCAGCCACGCTACAGAAAATGTAGGCTTCCTCTTTGCTTACACCAGAACTCCGTGTAAGATCATCTATCATGCGACGAACAGCCTTTCGGCAGGCATCCATTAGATCAGGCGAAATTCCAGTTGTTACATAGCATTTTCCAGTCTTGGTTTTTGGTGCCGTGAAGAATCGGGGGGCATCAAGTTGTGCTTTTTTGATCAAGGTGAATCTGAGAGTGACTTCTCCTGGGCACTCGATTGCAGTAACGCATACTTCGCCATCTCCCTGTGAGGCATGAACGTCGCCCACAGAGAATAGGGCACCGTCAACCCATACTGGAAGAATGAGTCTGCTTCCGACTGTCAGATGGCGTATATCCATATTGCCCCCATGATTTCCTGGAGGCATGACTTCTGTGAGGCCCTCACTTGCAGGAGCCACACCCATCACGCCGCAAAATGGGTCGAATTTCACGCGGAGACCCTTTCGAAACTTCAACCACTTTCGCTTGGACAACTTCCAGGTCCACAGGAAGGGTTTGGTGAACTCTTCTAGAGTACCCAATCCAGGAATAATTGCTGACCAACCCCAGTCAGCAGTTTCAATCTTCAGGACATCGATTGCCAAGGCATCGCCAGGTACGGCGCCTCTGATCTTGATCGGACCGGCGAGCGGATAGAACTTCGTACCGTCAAGTTTCGCAACATCATCACTTGTGCTTGTCTTCCTCAACTGACATGAAGTAACTTCTTGGACCTGAAATGTAATTTTCTCGCCCGTCTCGATCTCGAGCACAGGGGGATGGTTCTTGCTCCACATGTAATGGTAGTTGTCTCGCTTGATGAGATGCGAAGCTGACAAGGTATCCACACGTGAAAAATCCAAGCTCGCAAACTTCTATTTAACACACACTCAGAGGCAGCCACAAACTTAACGTGAAGGCTGCAGCCACAAGAACGGCTCTGATCGCTAATTTGTTACGGTGTTTGCGAAGGGCCTATGAATCATCTAGAAAGCCATGTAGCCTTTTCTTAGATTCTATGGCTACTTTTGTCCAATCTCCGTTGCAAACGTTTTTGAGGTATGTGTCGTTTTCAAATTCAAGTGAAAGATATCCGTTGTAGTCTACTTCTCTTAGGCATGTGAAGAATCGTTTCCAGTCGACCATCCCCTCTCCTAGAATTGGGAACTCAAAGTCCTTGCCTAGTGTTCCCGGTTTACCAAACGAATCTTTCACGTGCACATGCTGTATGCGTTTGCCTAATCTCCTCACTGCGAAGGAAGGATCGTTTCCATATAGAGCTAAATGTGAAGGATCAAGATTGACTGCCAAATGCTTGGAGTCAAAGTATCCAAGGAATTCTTTCATCGTGTAATAATCGTGAACTAGCATGCCGAAAACCGCTTCAACGGTTACGATGACGTCATTTTTTTCCGCAGCGTCAACTATTTCGCTAAACGCATCCGTTACAATTGCCCATGCAACTTCTTCTGAAATATCGTCGCCAATCTTCGCATGATTCTGAATCCACGTCATTGGTCCAGTAAAGACGGTCATTACAGGAATTGCCAATTCATGAGCTGCGGTCAGACACTGTTTAAGAGTGCTGACACTTTTGGTTCTTGAATTCTCGTTGGTTGTTACAAGGTCCTCCCAACACAATATGCCAGAAACCTGCAGATGATTCCCACGTGTTTCGTCGACCAATCTTTTCAGTTCGTTGGGAGAGTTGAAATGGTAGTGCAGCATCCACTCGACTCCATCATAGCCTGCGGCGGCTAGGACTTTGATGGCTTCACTTGGATTGGCGGCTTGCCACTTCATCTTAGAGATCATGTAGTAGGGTATGAATGAAATTTTCCAAGAAGACAAAGGGGCATTCTCCGTTAGAGCGACTGTCCAATTTCCTTAGCGACGGTTTCAATAGTCTGTAGGCTCTTTTCGCTTTGCGCTTTTTCTCCGAGAATGAAATAATTCATCCCGGCTTCGATGTATTGTTCCACGTCCGAGCGTACCGTTTGAATGTCTGGAGCGGGGCTGATCAGGTTCGTAAACGTGAAATCCTTTTCTGAGATCTTGTTCTTCTTAAGTTCCTCGATTATGGTTTTTCTCATTTGAGAATATTGTTCCGGCTTAGGGTAGCTTTCACCAAACCATCTGGGGCCGATCGGCATCCATCCTTGAGCGTATTTTCCAGCCATCCTTAAGCTGCTAGAGAGGTGTCCACCTAGCCAGATAGGTGGATGAGGCTTCTGGATAGGTTTTGGTTCGACTATTGCACCTTTTACGTGTATGAATTTTCCGTCGTAGTTGAAGGGGGCGTTCTCTGTCCAGAGGCGAAGCATAATCTCGAGGCCCTCTTTCGTATACGCAAACCGGTCCTTCGTGTCGAGCCATGTTGAGAATCCTTCAAACTCCGGTCGATACCATCCGACTCCTGCACCAAGAATAATCCTACCGTTCGATAGAATATCGCATGTGGAAATGGATTTCGCGAGGATAGCAGGATGTCTGAATGGAATTGGGGTAACGCACGTGCCCAGTTTTATCTTCTTAGTTTTGGCTGCAAGGTAAGGAAGGAACGACCATACATCCAAATGGCTGTTTGAGTCGGGTAGTAGAAAATGGTCCGTCACTAGAAAAGAATCGTACCCTAATTCTTCTGCTCTGAGCGCCATCCTCTCGAGTAGTTTGAGATCTGCTTTTCCAGATACTGCTAATCCAAATTTCATTTTTTATTCGCTCCGTTTTGTTGGTTAAAAAATTGCGATGGGGTTGAATAGTGAGCCGGTGCCACCCGGCATTCTGAGTGGTGCCGCAACTACCATAAACTCCCATCGTTGTTCTTCGTCACACACTTTTACAAGTTCCTCAAATTGAAGGCTGTCGGAGCACGCCATCCCCATGGCTCCGATTTGTAGGGCGTGAATGGGGTAAGCGACGCCTTCGACTTCGCTCGGGACCGTTTCGCCGTCACCATCTGGAAGAAACGCGGCGACTTTACGTTCGTGCAACATCAATATCGCTCGAGGATCTAGGCCCGCTTTTCCTTCTCCATCGTATCCGTTGTTCCAAGATCCCAGCTCAAGTCTTCGACGGTGATGTCCGGTTCTGAAGACAAAAATGTCTCCTTCGCCCAAGCGCACGTTCTCGGCTTTCTCAGCCGCCTCCAATTCTTCACGTGTCACTGCCTCACCTGGTTCCAGCCACTTGACATCGCGTAATTGCGGGATATCCAATAAGACTCCGCGTCCTATTATCCCGTGAGCATAGGCGGTAATATCCATAATCTTAGGACCGTTCGAGGTAACGTTACTAGTCGATTTTCCGTTGTATAATTTGCCTTTGTATGCAATATGGCAGAGAGCATCAATATGGGTATGGCAATCTCCGTGAAACTCGCAGGCCAAGTAATCCGAAACAAACTGAGGTTCTCCAAGGTCGGATTTTATGTCGTACGATTGCACCATGTAGTGTGTTGCTGGATGCGGGTTATCCGGTCCGGCTACTGTGTTTATCGGGATTGCTAATGAGACTGAACGCCCAGAACGCACTAGTCCGGCTGCAGCTTTAACATGGTTTGGAGAGATGTAGTTCAGAGTTCCTCTCTCGTCGTCTAGTCCCCATTTTCCCCAATTACAAACTTTGTTGAATAGTTCGTCATATTCTTTCAATGACATTTTTTTGGCTTTCATTTATTCGACATCATCTATTGTTCAATGTAAGCAACTTGGCCCGATCATCGAGGAATAATCGGACAAATATCGAACACGGCTCCATCCTGATAAGCAGCGTATGTTGACGGAGAGTGGCCAGGAATGTTGCTTTGAGGCTGTGCCAGTAGGCGGCTTAGTTAGCATGATCAAGGCCGTGCAGGTAGAGCCGTACAATATGCTAGATAAGTTTGCTTCTTGACTGGTCCTGAATGGGTTCGTGCCAAAATCTCGCCGAGGATGAGTAAATGCTGCTCGACAATCTCAGGCTCAAGAAAATCGAGATTAGCATGGACAAAATTTTGACTAGAGAGTAAACTTCGAAGACTGTTCTCACTCAAATCCTAGGAAGGCCCTGATCGTGTCCCTCGCCGGACGCTGGATTGACGAAGCCTTTGCAATCTGCAGGTTGGGAATCAGGGATAGACTTAATGTGACAGAATACGCTCAATCAGTCAACTATCACGTAAGTGGTAAAGGCCTGTTGAATCGTCCCAACCTACTCGATCAAGCTCATGAGAAAGCTCGCTCCACCTACCGATCTGCGATCGGACGTGATTGCAGTGAACTCATCACACCTGCACTCATCCTCGACCTCGATATTGTCCGTCAAAATCTTACCTTGATGTCTGATCTGATGAAGAACTCACCAGCGAAACTTCGTGCTCACATTAAGGTTCACAAGAGCCCTGACATTGCGAAAATGCAAGTCGATGCTGGCGCCATAGGTATCGGCACTGCCACAATCTGGGAGGCAATCGTTATTGCGCGTGCAGGAATCCAAGATGTATTCGTCATAAATCAAGTAGTAGGAGCCGAAAAGGTACGTGCGGCAGCACTTCTAGCGCGTGAAGTTCCACTCAAAGTGGCGGTTGATGACCCTGCAAACCTGAGAGCGCTTTCAGCAGCCGCTCAGAAGTCAGGTAGTCAGATCGGGTGCCTCATCGAAGTTGACACCGGCATGTACCGTTGTGGTGTCAACTCACCAGAAGAGGCATTAAACCTGGCACGTTGCATTTCCGACCTCCCCGGCTTGCGACTCGATGGCTTAACAGGGTACGAGGGGCACTGTTCGCGTGAATTCGACAAGTTGAAACGAGAAAAAATGGCTCGAGAGGCCATGGACTACTTTGTCTCCGTAGCCGACCTACTCATGAAGAACGGTTTTCCGTGTCCAATCGTATCCGCGGCAGGAACAGGCACATGGGAACTTACAGCGTCGCATCCGGGAATTACTGAGATACAGCCCGGGTCCTACGCTACTATGGACGGATACCACGTCGGCCTCGAACCCCGATTTAAACAAGCTACGAGCGTTTTGTCGACTGTGATCAGTCGTCGGAGTGATCACATAGTCATCGATGCTGGGAAAAAGACTGTCGGGGCAAACGAAGCGATTTTTAAAGAGTATAGCTATCCCATTGCTCGCTACGACGAAGAACATGGAATATTCAACATTGACGCGTCGTGTCCGCTCAAGACTGGAGACGTAGTAGAGATGCTTCCAGGTTACACTCCCTTCGCTGTGAACTACTTTGATGTTTATCACGTAGTGGAAGGTGGCGAGGTCACTGACATTTGGCCTATAATACCGAGAGGTCCAGAACATGGCGGACTCTTGGATGAACTATCACGTTAGAGGATTCAAGGGAGTGCCCACTGACTGTCTCAATTCGGTTTGAAGGTTCCCGATTGGAACTGAAATAACAGATCTAACTACAGTAAATCTAAAGACCTTGTTCGATTCAAGTTTGATGTGATTAATATGGTGAAGTGGGGTATCCACTCTCTGCTTTGGACCGAACGGTTCGATGCGAATCCTGAACCAGTAGCTAAAAAGGCAAAAGCATTCGGATTCGACGGGATAGAGATCTACGTTTCGCCTTCACAAATTGATACTTTCGACAAGGGAAGGGTCAAGAAGGCTTTGCGTGATGCAGATCTTGAATGCATAGGTTGTACTTGTCTCGATAAGACGACTGACGTTACCAGCACGGACGAGACGATTCGGAAGAACGGAATCAATCATCTACATAAATCCGCAGAACTCTTCTCTGAATTTGACGCGAAACTTGTTTCCGGAGTAACTTATGGAGCATGGGGAAAACTTACCGGTACCGGTCGAACAGATGAGGAATGGATTCATTCGGCGGAAAGTCTTAAGCAGGCTTGCCGCCTCGCTAGAAAAAATGGCGTTACGATTGGTCTCGAACCAGCTAACAGATTTGAAACATATGTTCTCAATATTGCTGCTGATGCTGTCAAGTTGGCGAAAGAAGTTAACGAACCGAATATTGGTGTTCACTTGGATACATTTCATATGAATATTGAAGAGAAGAATTTCTATGACCCAATAGTGGCGACGGGGAAACTTCTATGCTATATGCACTGCTGCGAAAATGACAGAGGCGTAGCTGGGACTGGAAACACTAACTGGGACGCCGTGTTCAAGGCCCTTTCCAAAATAGATTATGACGGATGGGTTACTTTAGAATCCTTTACTCCAGACATAAAGAGTGTTGCAGCGAGTACTGCAATATGGAGAAAGGTTGCTCCCAGCGCTGATGCTATAGCTTCGGACGGACTGAAGTACCTCAAATCAATGCAAAGAAAATATATGAAAAATTAGGGTAAGCGACGATTTTATTTCCATTACCGATCGACTAGTATTACTGCAGTTTTCCTCGACAAGGAATCTCCAAATTCCCTTTAACTACGCCGTCTTGAGTTAGGACGTAGTTGTCGTGGAGGCACACGGTTGTGTCCACATGTGTTGGGATGAGCTCCAACTTTTCTGCTATCGCACAGTCAATCTCTTGTTTGTGGGTAGATATGTGACCGTGCTCGGCGTTCAACGAAATAACCTCCATCTCTGGTCGATCTTTGATTAATGGGAGGCCGTGGTCAGCACTAATTGCTTTGTAACCCGCATCCACAATCGCCTTGTTTGCATGTGGTCTACTAACGACGGTGCACAATAACGTCAGCGAAAGTTCAAAATCGATTCCAGAGCGAAGATAGGTTGCGTCCATAAAGACGTACGATCCCGCCTGGATCTCGGTCACTCCAGGAAAATCGCTTGAAATATCGTATGACATGGTCCCTCCGCAACTGACTATCGGAACCTCAAATCCTGCATCTTTCACCTGATCTTTGGTTTCAACCAGCAGTCCCAACGCACTCTCGATGGCCGCACGTTTTTTCTTGGCGTCAGTGAACTTTCTAAGCGCACCCTCATAACCCATTAATCCTCTAAATTCAATATTCTTCAGTTTTGCAATTTCGCTGATTAAAGCAGTTGCAGGTTGTCCCGGTGATACTCCGCACCTGTCTAGAATTCCTTCGAGGTTGCTTCCTAAATTTAGTTCAACGATGATTCCGACATTCGAACCTTCCTGAGCCGCAAAATGTGAGATCTGTTTCGCGTTTTTCTAAATTGTCGACTGCTACTTGCACTTTGCACCGTTTGGCTAGCCTAGCTAGCCTTCTTATTTTTTGTTCGCCGACGATTTCGTTAGCGATTAAAATGTCGTCGATTCCTGATTGCGCCATTACTTCAGCTTCGCTGACTTTCGCGACGGTAATGCCGATTGCGCCGGCTGCGATCTGCTTCTTAGCGAGAACAGGTGACTTATGCACCTTAACATGAGGCCTGAGCTTGGATTTTCGGCCGCGTAAGTATTCCGCCATTCGAGCGATATTTCTCTCGAGGATATCGACGTCAAGAACTAGTGCTGGTGTATCAATTTGCATGTCTGTCATGGCTGTTCCGAGAAACTAGTACTATTGTTCGAAGAATAAACACTCCGTTAAGGCTCACTATAATCTGATGCAACGAGAGTTAGTTAATTCAGAAGACACTGAGAATGTTCTTAGCGAAAGCCCGGATTTGTTTCTTATCGCATCCAGTATAGGTTGTAACCTCATTTACGCCAACTTCCTGGTACGTTTCGATTACTTTAATGACATCTTTCCAGTTCTTGCAGAAGTGCATGTTTCTTTGGAGATCGTTCACTGTAACCTGTTTTCCAGCTTCTTCCACTGCGACCGGATTTGGAATGCTCCAAGAATCCTTGCGACAAATCCCAATCGTCTTCCAAGCATTTCTTTATGATATCTTCCGGTTTGTCGAAGCTGAAAACTAACTCTACTGGCGACTTTTCCTAGACCAGTCTTGTTAGCTTCATTTCTTCCTTTCTGGTATTCAGGTAGAATGATTTCTTTCAGTTTCTGGGGATCGTTTCTTGGGCTGATCGTTATCAATCCATCCGTATTTAGGCCCGCTGCATGCGCAGCTTTTCTGCCTATCGCTGATGAGTAGATAGGAATTTTCTTTCTTGGTTTTGTGTAGAGGTAATAGAAGTCTGATGAGAAGTATTTGCCTTCGAACTTGAATGGTTCAGTTGCACTCCCACATTTGACGTATTAATTCGTACCTTCAGTTAGTCGTTCCATTCTTTCTTCCCATTTCGGCCAGTTTCCGTTCCAGAACGGCCGTTCGTTCAATGCTTCACCCGTTCCGACGCCTAGTTGGAACTCGTCCAGGATACATGTTGTCTAATGTTGCGGCTGCTTGCGCGATAATGGCGGGGTGGTATCGTGCTCCCGTCGGAACGGTTACCCAAGGTCCAACTTTAATTCGACTCGTCCTTTCCAACGCGACACTCATCATGGACCAAGCGAAGGAGGATCTCTTGCCTGAATGATACCAGGGAAAGATGTGATCGCCAAACCAGACAGTTCGAAAACCCAGTTTATCGGCGTAGACAGCAGCGTCAACGAAGACTTGGGGATCATAGTCGTTCTCGCCAAGGTTTACTGAAATTTCCATTTTTCCCATCGAAATTCACCATTCCTTAACCTGAAGTGAGTTGATAGCTCAATACTTTGTTCTCCTTGAGATTGACGATGCACCCTCGAAGAATTCCCTCACCGTACTCGCTGCCAGGATTGATGCACATGGTTCTTCCCACATTAACTACTCCTCGAGCTTCGTGAATATGACCGTGCAGGCCTAGAAGCGGTTTATATTTTTCAATTGTTTCGCGGACTGCGGCGCTACCTACGCCCATTGTCATTGGTTGCCCGCCCTGTGTCACAATTTTGGGTGGGTCAAAGCTGTTATCTAACTGGTAGGCTGTATCGATGTTGGAATCCTTTGGAGGTGCGTGAAAGTTGAAAACGCAGTTTTCCATTTTTTCCACTTTCGATGCTAGTCCGTCGATTATGTTTTTCAATTCTTCTTCGGTAACGTTGCGTGGACATTTCCATGGGGTGATGTTGACTTCTCCGACGGTTACCATTTCATGGTTATCGTCTAATTTCACAACTTTATGTTCACAGTTTATCACGTAATTGGACTGATTCAACACTGACTCTATCTCAAAAATATCGTCGTTGCCTGCGCTCATCATGCATTTGATGCCCGAATCTCGATATTGTTCTTCAGCCATCTTCACCCATCTCTCGAGTCTCTCAAGCATAAGCCGCTTGAAAACGTCATCAACTTTCTTTGGGTCTGATTGCATTTCTTTGTACGTGGCCTCATCCGTGCGATACGGATAGTATCCTGCGTTCGCTATGGTTTCTTCTAGTTTGGTTAATTCTGCCTCAGTGCTAGCGTTATGTTCCTGTCCGAACAACCTGCTTCTATGTACACCGTCTCCGCCTTTCACTAATGGGACTAACATTTTGCCGGTGATGTCGCCGCACATTAGGACGATATCGGCCTCATAGTATTTACCGGCTGTGAGTAATTTTCTGAAGGCGCGTTCACTACCGTGAGTATCTGTAACGAAGAATACTGTTGTGAATTTCTTTTCTTTCTTCTTTCCGAACAATGTTATTGGTCCTCTCGGTTCAGTCCTATCGCTATTCCGTAGCGATTGAAAGTTGCTAGTAAAGGCTGTGTACGGGTATCAGTTTTAGGCGGGCGGAACTTCTTTGAACGCTAGTTCGATCTTAATTCCTTGGTTTCTTCTATATTGTTTGATTAGTATGTAGTAGACAAATGGTACGATGTAAAGCATCGCTGCGAAGCCTAACGCCATACTGGTTCCGGGCCAGATACCGTAGTTTGGATTTGTGAAGTAGAATGCGATTGCGGCGACATCCATAGCAAGTCCGGCTAAAGCGGTGATTGTAATTACTGGCATGCCTGCAAGTTTGTATTTGCTGATAGGAGACTGCTCATAGAGTGCTTTCGCTTTCCATGGGAAGATTGCAGCGCCAACGAGTGATCCGGCGAACCCAATGAATTGAGCCATCAAAGCTAACTGCAGTACTCCGACAAGGTTTGGATAATCCGTCAGCACCACCGCAGCTATGGAGGAAAGAATCGTCATCAGGATGACTATGTTGTCTGGTGCGCCGCGCTTATTGACATGTCCAAACCAGCCTGGGTATATGCGGTCGAACGATTGCGCGAGCACTATTCTGGATGCACCTAAGAATCCGTTGAATAGACTCTGTGCCATAGCTCCGGCGAATCCTAATCCTATAATGAGTCCAATGGGCACGTTCATAGTCACAACGGTGAACAGTGCATATGCACCCCTGAAGTTGAAGTTCGGAATAGCAGTTGGAGCGAAGGTTGACAGATATCCAAGTGACTTAACGAAGTCGGATCCCATATAATCTGTTGCCCACGCGATTCCGATTACGAAGGTTACGAATTCAAGCAGTATGGCGCCGAACTGAGTTGCCCAAGCAATCTTAAGCGAATTTACCCCTTTGATCTCCCCTACTAGCTCCATGCCGAACGAAACGGCGGTCCAAAGGCCGTAGTAGAGCATAGCCAGACCCATAGTATCGTACCAATTGAAAGGAGTGTCCGGATTGAACCCTAGACTCTTCGCTTGAGAAATGATCGTGTGATACCAGTCCGGATTAGCTCCGAAAATGTTCTGATAAGCGTTGAAGTTGGAAATGAAGGTAGACTGCGGCACAACCATAAAGGATACCGCAATTATTGCAAGGGCGAGAATCCCGAACGTCATAATGAAGTAGTTTTGAAGGATCACGTAAGCTCGCATCCCTCTGAGCATTACGTAACAAGCTAACCAAAGCAGCACGATCGAAATTACTGCTCCAACCCATGGGTTCGCAATCGCTACCCCGTCAGCTACGAGTGAGGGATTATTGGTCGCATGTCCTACGAAATCACACATTCCAGGAATAATTACGAGCGCAATCGTGTTTCCTGCCAAGTAATCCCAGAAGACCTGCCACCATACCATGCCGGCGTTAGTGATCACGAATCCAACAAGTCCGCTAACAAGGCGACTTGAGAAAACGTAGTCGCCCCCACTTCGGGGCATTGCACTAATCAGTCCACCGTAAGCTACCCAACGGATAGCGAAGAGAACCACGAGAATGAGCATAGCGATATACACGTTTGCGCCAGGAAAAATAGCAGGCCCAGACATGAAATAGAACGTGACGCCATAGAGACCAGCTATGACCAAGTATCCATAGAACGCGGCGTCGCACGCCGACATAGCTCTAACAACGCCAGAAGATCGTCGCAGGAAAACGCCTGATTCAGATGTCAAGTTTCCCTCTACGAAGCCACGAATTCCCCCTTGGCGTATTGATAATTACTGGTGATAATTACCAATGTTGGAAATTACTGTCATCAATATTGATAATTACTTCTAACACAGTTGCAACATATTTTGCGTGAACTTGGATCGTACGAGTTCTATGTTGTCATTCTACTTTGAGGACTCCTCGGTCCTCTTCGACTTCGGTATACCATTTCTGTTTTGTTCCAACCCAGCTGCGTGATTTCCACCCCATTGATTTTGGCTGGTCGTCTATCATTTTGAGCAGTTTATCGACTCTCTCTTTGACCATTTTTGCTTCGTCAGGTGGGAGAGCTATGTACTGGTCCATTAGATTCAAGAGTTTGTGTAAGTTTGTGGTTGACGTATAGTAGAAACCCCAGTCCTTCGACAACAGTTGAGCAATGTATTTCCCATTTACCGTCTCCTTGTCGTTATCGCCTACGTCATGTTCGAGGAGGAGGATGATGAGGTCTTTGATGTCCTTCGGATTGATTTCAACAATCTGCAGCTTCTCGAGAACGATGTCAGCTATTGGAATCGTGGGATTATCAACTTCCAATCTCTTGTTCCAGTTTATTGTGTGACACATTTTGAGGGCGTCAAAGAAAACGTCAACATGTGTCGTCTTGCCGTTGAAGATGTACCTGTTTCCTTCAGCATAGGATGGATAACTCATCTGTAACGCATCGGTCGTATACCCCAGACCCGGAAGAAATTTCGTGAGACTCTCCTTAAACTTCGAGTATGAAGCAAAATCGATGTCTGTTGGAACTCGTTCCATTTTCTCATGATAATGTCCGTACTTGGGGGAATGGTACCTGACCGCCAGGGCCCCCATAAGCCGTAGAATGATTCCCTGTTCTCCCGCCTTCTTATTGATCTTCAGCGCTTCGTCAACGAATTCTTGAAAGGATGAAAAGCTCATCTTTGCCGATGCCCCTTATGCCGATTGCGATTTAGCTTTTTCCAGACATATATCCTCTGTCCAACTTCCATCTCGGCAGACTTAATTCTGGATAAGAAACATCCCTACGTGTGTTTTCTATGCGGAATTCGAAAAGTAAGAATTCGCCAAGAGAGAGAAGAGAAACGTTCAACGCTATGCTGAAAAAGAAGCGGATTGATGCCGCGATCATAACCGAGCCGCGTCACGTTTACTATTTCACCGGATACTCAACCTTCTGGCCTAGAGCGGTCTCAGTTCTAGTTTTGAGTCAAGAGTCGGACGGATACTTATTTCTTGGAGAGTCACGAGCGACAGAGGCAAAGAGAGTCTTCGACGGCAAAATAGCAACTTTCGAAGACTACAGACTCACTAAGAGAATGATTGCCTACCCTGGATTTGTTGCACAAGAGTTTTCACGATTTTTAAAAAGTTCAAAACTCTTCCGAGGCGTCAAAACGATCGGGCTTGAGGACTGGTATATGCCTCACGCATATTTCTACGCAACAAAACGCATTTTCCCTAAGATACGCTTCGCAGGAATCACGCAGATGATTTTAGAGTCACGCAAAACGAAAGGCGTTGATGAGCTTCTCAAACTTAGGGAAGCCACCGAAAGATTAGAGTTGGCGTACAAAGTCGCGAGAGAGAATATTGCGGCAGGAAAAACGGAGATGGAGCTTTGCAGGGATGTAATGTCTGATTCTATTATGCGACATGGACCTTTCGAGTTTTCCCGGGGCGATACCTGGCTGTCAGGTGAAAGAACTTTGGAGGTTGGAGGGCCACCGACAAATCGAAGATTCCGCGAAGGCGACAGCATCGTACTGGACCTGCAATCAGTAGTCAATAATTATTGGGCGGACGGAGCCAGAACATATGTAGTCGGCAAACCAAACGCGAAGCAAGAAGAAATTTTCAGAATAATCCTCGAAGCCAAGAGGAAAGCCGAATCCTACTTACGCCCAGGCGGAGCTTGCAAGGACGTATACAACACTGTCGCTAAAGAGATCACAGAGGCAGGCTACTCGGGATTATTTCCGCACCATGCTGGACACGGCTTAGGCCTTGAGGATCAAGAGGGGCCGTTCTTCATTCCCGGATCTAAAGAGAAACTTGAAGAAGGCGTAGTGTGCACAATCGAACCAGGCATTTACCATAACCAATACGGTGGATTCAGAGACGAAGACACCTACATAATAACGAAGGACGGATTCGAAAAAATAACGATTCCGTCCACAAGCCTAACTATATGATGTAAAAGATGATTCGGATGGCACGACCTTCGATTCAAAAATCAATAGTCAGTGGAATGAATGCACTCGTCCTTGAGAATGAAAAAATCAGAACCGTGATACTTCCAGAGATGGGTGCTCGAGTCCTAAGCCTAATTTACAAACCCACAGAAACAGAGTTCGCATGGCGTAGCCCCAACGTACCAATCAAAAAAACGAATGAAGAACTTGAGAACGTGAGCGGATTCTTCGACTGTATACCAACAACCGACCCATGCACTTTCAGAGGAAAGAAGTTACCACTCGGCGGCGAAGTTTCATCAAAACCTTGGAAAATAATGAAGATAGAAAAAAAACCTACAGCCGTTACACTCAAAATGGAAGCCCGCTGTCAAATGTACCCTATCTCAATCCGCAAGAAAATTACACTACAAAGGAATAAGTCAGCATTAAAAATAGAGTATGAAGTTAGCAACCTGTCAACCGAAAACTTGGAGTATCACTATAGTAGCCACAACACACTTCAAGTAACCCCCTACCATCGACTCATCATACCACATGAAGTCACGCAAGTCAAGCTCGGCTACGATAGCCGCTTCGGAAAAATGGGCGACACGATCTCCTGGCCAGAAGCAGTGGACACCAAAGGCAATCGAGTGGACATCAGCAAAATAGCCAGCCCATGCGAAGGGATAATGGAGAATTACTACACACCAAAATTGAAAGAAAAATGGTGTGCAGCAATTAACGAAGCCAAACATGAAGCCATCGCAGTCACATGGAAAGGAGAAGCATTACCCTACCTCAACATCTGCACAAATACCGGCGGATGGAGAGACTACTACTTCGCCGCACTCGAACCAGTAACCGGCCGACCCGACAACCTCGAAGTCGCAGTAACCCAATGGAAAGACTACGCAACCCTCAAACCTAAAGAACAAACTACATGGAGCCAAACATTCATCCTGTCTCACAACATCAAAAATATCGAAAAAATAGAAAACGACACGATAATACCTAAAACATGAATCATGATCTGATCGATGGGTTAAGTCCAGGAATTTCTCTCTTAGGAAAATCGACCGAAATGAGGCTAAGAGTTAGAGGCTTGACTTGTGGAAAGCTTACTCCAGTCTTTGGTTAACCACTCTGTAATTAATGATCGATAGAATTCCATGTGTTCCTTGTACAGATTTGCGCGCTCTTGGTTTGGATTGTAGCGCTTGGACGCACGGGTGAACTCGTCGGCCTTTCTCTCTATATCATCCCAAATGCCCAGCGCTTTGCCCGCGAGCAACGCTGCGCCTAGAGTCCCAAGTTCTGGTTGATCAACTGTTTCTATAACCATACCTGTGAGATCTGCTTTAAGTTGTGTCCACCATTCCGAACGCATTCCTCCGCCAACCCCCCTCATCATATCTATTTTCGCGCCACCTTTCTTCAATGCTTCAACCAAATAGTGGGTGTCGTAGGCAATGCTTTCCATGAACGCCTTGACAACGTCGATCGGTGATGTTGCGAGAGTCATTCCAAGCAAGGCACCGCGAAGTCCACTGCCTCCGACCCATGTGGCGGTGGCGCCTGAGACATGTGGAACAGCGAGAACGTGGCCGGGACCCTTGCTGGAATTGCGGAGCGAGACCTCCGCATTATCCAATTTTACGTTAACTAGGCTCCTCACCCAATTGAGAGCGGAGCTACCGGTCGGGCTGAGACAGTATATCATCCAGCTTGCTTTTCCAGGATACGGTCCTATAGATACTCCTGCATTGATCAATGCTGAAGCTGGAGGTTGTAGAGTAACGGGAAGAAGCAGGTCTTCCCATGAACCGCTCATCAGGCTGCCCGTTCCGACTTTTGATACGCCGGCTCCTAGCGGATTGCAGATAGCATCGTTTGCTCCAACTGCGAGTTCCACTTCGTTTACAAAACCTAGATTTTTCGAAACCTCGTTTTGGATTGGACCAATCATTGTTCCCCATGGTCTGATTTCGGGTAACAGCGCGGGGTTTATGCCAAATTGTGCGATACGCTCTGGAGACCATTGATGCGTTTTGAAATCGTAAACTAGAAAACGACCAGCATGACTCTTGTCAACAACTGCCTTACCCGTGAGCCGCAGGGAGAAGAATTCTCCCCAACCGACGAAATATGCGGCCTTTCTCATTACCGTTGGATGATTCTTTTCCCACCATAGAAGCCTGCAGACTGGATCCATGCGTTCTGGAGTATGTCCGCAGAAACGCGAACCACTCATCGGGAGTGTAAGCGTCCGAGATAATTTTTTCTAAACCGCTTTCTCTGGTATCTGCAGTCATAATGCAGGGGCCAAGCGCTTTGCCGCTAGCGTCGACCGGAAACCCTTCTCTTGTTGAAGCAGAAATCGCGATGGCTCTTGGCGGGTTTCGATGTAAAGGATCGGTGGAAACTAATTGACGCAACCCAGTTGCAGCGTTGTTCCAAATCTCTTCGGGGTCAAGTTCCCACGCGCCAGGGAATGGATGATGAGGTGTGTGCGCAGCATAAAGGCTACCGAGATTCTTTCCTTCAGAATCGTATGCCGCCAATTTGGTACCTGTGGAGCCTACGTCTATTCCGATAAGACTCATGGCCAATGGAATACGCCAAGCCTTTCTTTCATTTGATGAAAGAAATCAATATCCAAGGGGGCGTAACTGTGAGAAATACTTGCCTGCCTATTCTCTGCACTAGAAAAGTGTCACGTATGGAACAGTTGACTCAATTGGCCGCCATAGAGAGCAGTATTTGCTCTATGAGTGCAGGAATATTCTATGCATTTGTTGTGCTTTCAAAAATTAACCTAATGTCCAGCGTACAACTCTTCTACGTCAGCATACCATTTCTTCTTCGGGCCGACACGTGCGCGCATTCGCCAACCGAGGCTCTTCGGTGATGATTCAATCGCAGTCTTGATTTGCGTTATCGTGAGCGGGTCCTGTTCAAGCCGTCCGTGGAGGTCTATTATGTGATTGTATGACAGTTTGTCAAAGAAAAAGGTCCACTATCAGTTTTCTCTTCGTGTCCTCCAATACCGAACGGCCAAGCAGGTACCTCCATATAACTTCTAGTGTGATCTTGATGGTATCCGCAACTTCAAACACACACAAAATGCTTTCAAACGGATCAATTAATTCAACGAGGAATAGCTACTCAACGATCACCTGAGCAATAGCTAGGCACTTCTTGTGAAGTGCGACGACTTCGTTGAAGTTTCTAACAACATTCCCTGTGAAGTCAGCTTCGAGTAGTCGAAGTCAAAAGGAACTCCCCTGAAGGCAAAGCCGATGAAGGCATCAGCGTTGCCCGAAGCGGATTGTGATCCATAATAGCCATTTTTTTGGATTCGATTTTCCATTTTTAGGCGCTTGCTCGCTAAGCTCGTCTCATTCTGGGAGGCAGTTGAGCAAAAGCAAGCTTAAGGTCTATACCTTTACCTCGGAGATAGCGGTATCTGATCGCATAAAACACCGGTCCTGACACGAAAACACCAGCCAGTACGGCATCAGATTGAGGTGTCGACGGACCAACGCCAGGTATGGCTAGAGCGAAATAGAAAACAACAAAATTCAAAACAGCGCTCGCTGCGCCGATAATCGCAATGAAAGGTACTTTCCATTTCGCCCCTGGAAGAGATGCAACAATCTCCTTATTCTTGTAAGGCAGAAGAATCGCGGGGACGCTACCGATTGCCCAAACTAAGGCTACTATTGCGGTGGAATTCAGCAGCGACGTTAGCCAGGATGTGTAAACTGTGATTACTAGGAAGGTCATACTGATTACAAAATTGAGCGCACTTGCCTTTATCGGAAAGTGGAATCTATCATTAATATCGGCAAGTTTGACGGGGAACACTCGATCGAATGAAAAGGCGAACACATACCTAGTAGCGACAAGCAAGTAGCCCACGCAGCTAAAGAGGAAGGATATCGCCCGCCGACTTGCAACACAACTAGAAGCGGAATGTTGTTTCCTATTAGTACGGATGCTAACATGGGAGGCCGAAGGTGGGGCGACCAAAGGCCAGGTTGTACCACGCTAGACACTGCCTGGATGAAAGGATAGCCAAGGGTATTCACTGTAGCAAAAGCTGCGACAGCGTTGACGACCCATCCAACAATCAGCGAACCTATTATCGCGATAGAGATGCTGCTCCGAATTCTTTTTACTTCTCCAGCGGCTGCAGCCGAATAATTGAAGCCGAGGAACACTAAAACGGCATAGGGCACAGAGAGAAGAGTGACACTCATAGAGTTCGGAACAAAGTTCCATCCAGCTGACTTCGCTGAACTCAATATTCCGGCGTAAGTCATATTGGTCCCTCCATAGCCGTTTAAGGCGTTCACGAAATCTAAGTGCGTTGAAACTGCAAAAACACCGACACACACTGCCGTGCTTGTGAACATAAGAATCATGAGAACACTCGTTATGTATCTGAACGTCCTCACACCTAACGAACCGATCGCGGGTAGCAAGTATTCCGACAACCGTTCCGACTATCAAAACGTTCGAAGGGGTGGTTACTGCGGTTGCGAGACTAAGGAGGGAGGAGTTACCGGTGGCATACCCAAAAAAGGAAGCAAAAAAAACCGGCAAGAGCACGGTAGGCGTAACGTACATCCCAGTTCCTGTCAGCAAAAGAGCAGATAACCAGAACGCCCATCCGGCCATAAACCCGATTATCGGACTAATCGATGATACGTATCCGTACACACGACTCAATGAGGTGACAACTGATGGCGAGAACAGACCGGAGAGATTGAGGCCAGATCCAAAAAGAGAAGACCAATGTGCAGGAATTTACCATGTCGGCCCCCGGATAAGACGAACGAGGGAACAATCAGGGCGAGAGAATAACTCAAAATTCCAGAGTTCACGACCGCGAAACTGATCAGAAAGGCATCGTACAAGAAAAAGAACGAACAAATCCCGTCGCATCCCTAG